>JAPYOP010000002.1:6215-172503 GCA_029938115.1 Colwellia sp.
GATCTAGCCAATAGGCTTGAACTTCGTAACTGTGTAACTGCTTAACTGCTTAACTCGAAATTTTTCTAGCTTAACTTTCCATGACACTGTTTATATTTTTTGCCTGAACCACAAGGACAAGGTTCATTTCGACCAACTCTAGGCATTTGCGGTTTTTCTTCAATTCCTTCAGCGCTTTGGTGTTGAAATTCTGCTGGTGTTTCAGATTTTCTATGCTGCTCTTCAACTGCTTCTACATCAGATTCAGCTTGAATTTGAACTTTCGATAAAATACCAACTACATCATATTTCAAGTTATCTAACATTTCAGCAAACAATTCAAAAGATTCACGCTTGAACTCTTGCTTAGGGTTTTTCTGAGCATGAGCACGCAGACCAATGCCTTGACGCAAATGATCCATGGCGGCTAAATGCTCTTTCCAATGTGAATCTAAACTTTGCAGCATTACTGCCTTTTCAAACTGGCGAAGTACATCTGCGCCAACCATTTCTTCTTTATTTTTATAAACCTGCTCAAATTCTGAAACAATTTTTTCTCGCAAGCTTTCTTCATGAAGTTGCTTATCTTCGTCTAACCATTTTGAAACAGGTAAATTAGTATTAAATTCACCCTTAAGCTGTTCCTCAAGACCGCCTACGTCCCACATTTCATCCAAAGATTTCGGCGGAATATGACCGTCAATAACACCATTAATAACATCACCACGAATAGCTTGGACAACTTCACCGATTTCGGCTTCATCAAGCAGTTCATTTCGTTGCTCGTAAATTACGCCACGTTGATCGTTAGCAACATCATCGTATTCTAATAGCTGCTTACGCATGTCAAAGTTACGACCTTCAACTTTACGTTGTGCATTTTCTATACTGCGAGTTACCCATGGATGCTCAATAGCTTCACCATGCTCCATACCTAGTTTACGCATCATATTCGAAATGCGTTCAGAGGCGAAAATACGCATCAATGAATCTTCCATTGAAAGGTAAAAACGAGTGGCGCCTGCATCTCCTTGACGACCAGAACGACCACGTAACTGGTTATCTATACGGCGAGATTCGTGGCGTTCAGTGGCAACAATTTTCAAGCCACCTAACTCAAGCACGCGGCTATGATCAATTTTCCACTGTGCTTTTATTTTTTCAATTTGTTCTTCTGTTGGCTGCTTATTTCCTTTAGATAAATCAGCAATAGCGGCATCAAGATTACCCCCAAGTACAATATCAGTACCACGACCGGCCATATTTGTGGCAATAGTGACCGCAAATTCTTTACCTGCATCGGCAACTATCTCAGCTTCTTGAGCATGAAACTTAGCATTTAGCACTTTATGTTTAATTTTAGCTTTCTTTAAAAAGTCAGATAAAAATTCCGATGTTTCAATAGAAATAGTACCAACTAATACTGGCTGACCGCGTTTAACACAATCTTTAATATCTTCTAAAATTGCCTCAAACTTTTCATCTGCTGTTAAATAAATTAAGTCAGCCATGTCATCACGAATCATTGGCTGATTGGTTGGAATAATTACAGTTTCCAATCCATAAATATGTTGAAATTCAAATGCTTCAGTATCTGCTGTACCTGTCATACCTGACAATTTCTCATAGATTCTAAAGAAATTTTGGAATGTAATAGACGCTAATGTTTGGTTTTCATTTTGAATATTAACGCCTTCTTTAGCTTCTATGGCTTGATGTAAGCCTTCAGACCAACGACGTCCTTCCATTGTACGACCAGTATGTTCATCAACAATAACTATTTCGCCATCTTTAACTATATAATCAACATCTTTTATGAACAATTTATGAGAACGCAATGCGGCCATTACATGGTGTAACAAAGTTATATTTGATGCTGAGAATAAAGTGTCGCCCTCTTGCAACAAGCCTTTTTCTTGCATAATTTCTTCAATGTGGATCTGGCCGCGTTCAGTTAAATAAATTTGTTTTGCTTTTTCATCAATGGTGAAATCGCCTTCAACAAAATCTTCTGATTGCCCAGTTTCTTCGTCTTTATCTTCTTCACTTTGTACTTCAAGATTTGGCACCATAGTGTTTATGGCTTTATATAGTTCAGAACTGTCTTCTGCTTGTCCTGAAATAATTAATGGCGTACGTGCCTCATCAATTAAAATAGAATCGACTTCATCAATAATGGCAAAACTTAATTTTTTCTGTGAACGTTCATCAGGTGAAAACACCATATTGTCACGTAAATAATCGAAACCAAATTCGTTATTGGTGCCATAGGTTATATCAGCGTGATATGCCGCTTGTTTATCTTCTGGCGATAAACCAGCAATATTACAACCAACCGTTAATCCTAAAAACTCAAATAACGGACGACTCCAGTCGGCATCGCGCGTTGCTAAATAGTCATTTACGGTAATAACATGAACACCGTTACCGGTTAAACCGTTTAAATAAGAGGGCAAGGTTGCCGTTAGTGTTTTACCTTCACCAGTACGCATTTCAGCGATTTTACCGTCATTTAAGACCATACCACCGATCATTTGCACGTCAAAATGACGCATACTAAATACACGTTTACTGGCTTCACGTACAACAGCAAAGGCTTCAGGTAGAATTTGATCTAAGGTTTCTTCGTTGGCTAAACGTTCTTTAAATTCCGTTGTTTTAGCTTTTAACTCTTCATCACTTAGTGCTTCAAGAATTGGCTCTAACGCATTTATTTTTTTTACTTCTTTGCCCATTTCTTTAAGTAATCTATCGTTACGACTACCGAACATTTTTGTTAACAACTTTACAAACATCTTATTTAACCATTTTGTGAAATTTATAATACAAAGTCATTTTGCATTATGTATGAATATTATTTTAACTTCTTGACTAAGCAAGTCATTACCCGTGTGCCTTGAATTTACTCTAAACCGCCTGCCTTGAGCTTGTCTAAGGATCGAAAGCGTTTATTACTACTTGGCTTTACGATAAACAAACTTAAGTGGATTAATTTGTTTATTGTTATGTAAAATTTCATAATGAACATGTGGTCCAGTTGAGCGACCCGTGCTGCCCATTAGCGCTATTACTTGCCCTTTAGTTACCACATCACCAACACTTACCAATAACTTTTTGTTGTGACCATAACGCGTTTTCAAACCATCACCATGATTGATTTCTATTAACTGACCATAACCGTATCTATTATCTGCCCAACTAACCACACCTGATGCTGTTGCTATTATATTGCCATCTTCTTTGCCTGCAAAATCAATTCCTTTATGCATAGCAGGTTTTCCATTAAAGGGATCTTTGCGCATACCAAAATATGAAGACAACCAACCTTTAGCTATAGGTCGACCAGATAAATAGCGTGTATTTTCTATATGGTGACCTAAAGTCAAAGATTCAAGCATATGTAGCTGATTTTCTTCATAAGAGAGCGTATTTTCTAATTGAGTAATTTCAATAAGTAGCTGAGCAAAAGATTTTTTACTTATTGCACTCATTGTTGTCGTTGGGCCACCACTCGGCGGAAGTCGCTCAAAGTTGAACTCTTGTTCTGGAATATTGGCATTATCAGCCAAACGTTCGCCCAAAGCATTTAATCGTAAAACATGACTTTGCAACTCGGCTAACTTTATAGTTAACGCCGTTAACTGTTGCTTTTTTAATGCTGATTTTTCTGCGCTTATGTCTACTATTTGATTATTAAAATAGTTTAACTTGTTTTCTGGTTTTTCATCTGTAGATAAAATCAAGTGAACAACGACACCAGAAATTAATGCAAAAACCAAGACAGCAGAAAGCCAATGCGTTTTATTTAAGCGCATTGAGAATCTTACATTCTTTCCACGGTATAGTAGTGTTAAACTCATATATATTTCTTAATACTTTTTAAAGCTTATTTATTAAAAAGTTAATCAAAAGTTACCCAAAAAATTATGGCACGAAGACCAAAAGCTCCCAAAGATATGTCGACACTATTTAATTCGACGACAGGCACTTTGGCACAAATTCAGACAAAAACCAACTCTTTGAGTGTATTGTCAGGCATTGTACGACAAATATGCCCTGACCTGCCAGAAGATGCGTTCAATATTGCCAATTTTATCCAGAGCACTTTAATTATTGAGGTAAAATCGCCTGTTTGGGGACAAAGATTGCAGTTTGAACGTAATACTATTTGCAAAGAGCTGATTGCACAAACTCAAGGGCAGTTTTCACAAATAGAAATTAAAGTGAATCCTAATGGTCATAGAAAAATGCCAAATCAAAGTACCTATATAAACAAGAAGAACTCAAGCAGCAACAGTTCCGTACAAAGCATCTCGAAAGATACTGCATCACACTTATTGGAAATTGCAGAAAATGCACCTAAGGGCTTAAAAGAGAAGTTAAAGAAATTAGCGGCTAGTGCAAATAAAAATCAAACATAAAAAAACCGAGAAAAATCTCGGCTTTTTTGATCAATAGTTAAGATGTAAACTATTAAAAAGCGACGGCATTTATCTCTTGGAATTCAATAGGTGATGCTAGTTTATCATCTTCATATGTCACCCATTCCCAAGAATCTTTTTGTTTGAAAACTTCTCTAAGAAGTAAGTTGTTTAAACCATGCCCTGATTTAAAAGCATTTAATTCACCTAATATGCTTGCACTGCCCATATAAAGGTCACCAATGGCATCAAGAATTTTATGCTTAACAAATTCATCATCATAACGTAGTTCATTTTTATTCAGCATACGGTATTCATCTAATACTATCGCATTTTCAAGACTACCACCTAAGGCAAGATTATGAGAACGGAGAAACTCAATATCTTTCATAAAACCAAAAGTACGGGCGCGACTGATCTCTTTAATAAATGAACAACTAGAAAAATCCATACTCATGCTCTGGCAAGTATTGGCAATTACCGGATGGCTAAATTCAATAGCTAAGTTGACACGAAAACCTTCAAAGGGAAGTAATTCAGCCCATTTATCGCCTTCTTCTACACGTATCGCTTTGGTAATACGAATAAAACGCTTAGCGGCATTTTGAGTTTCAATACCCACAGACTGAATTAAATAAACAAAAGGTAATGCGCTGCCATCCATAATAGGAATTTCAGGGGCATCGACATCAATAATAAGATTATCAATACCTAAGCCCGCAACAGCAGATAACAAATGTTCAACAGTAGAAACTTTAACTTGCTGCTCATTAACCAAGCAAGTGCATAAGGTGGTTTCACCTACAGCTTCAGGTGTTGCCTTGATATCAACCACAGGGTCAAGATCAACACGACGGAATACAATACCAGTGTTTGCTGGCGCAGGACGGAGAGTGACCTGAACCTTTTCACCTTTATGTAATCCAACACCTACGGTTGAAACGCTTGTTTTAAGTGTACGTTGCTTAATCATCTTAGCCTCGTTATCGCTATTTTTGCTTATGTGTCAATCTTCTATGATTATCTTTATAAAGTACCGCTAAAAGATAATACCTAAAACGCATCAACACAGAACAGACCGCCTAATTTGGCGGGCGCATAATATAACAAAAAAATGCAATAAGTTCAAAATAACTACTTATTGATTAATTTTAATGTTGCAAATGACTACTACTGTTTGCAATTTATAGCTTACACCTAACAACTTATTCCCGACCAGTTACAGTTTGTAACTTTAATCGAGTAAATTGTTATTAGTCTGCTTGTTTGCGTAAAAATGCTGGAATATCTAGATAGTTATCTAAATCAGCATGAGCTACTTTTTGAACATTGCTATCTGTCATCACAACAGGCTCTACTGCCATTTCAGCTTGTGGCACAGCGGCAGGAGTATAATCTCCACCAACCACTCTTTGCTCAACCATAGGTGCAGGAGCAACTAAGGTAATATCAGGTTTACTTTCAGCACCGATACCTGTAGCAACAACGGTTACACGAAGCTCTTCGGTCATATCTGGGTCAATAACTGCACCAACGACTACCGTCGCATTTTCACTAGCAAATGCTTTTACTGCATTACCAACCGTTTCAAATTCATCAATGCTAATATCCATACCCGCGGTAATATTAACTAAAATTCCGCGTGCACCCGCTAAATCTACGTCTTCAAGCAGTGGGCTTGAAATTGCAGCTTCGGCAGCTTCTTCAGCTCGGTCTTCACCTGATGCGATACCTGATCCCATCATAGCAGTACCCATTTCAGACATTACTGTACGTACATCGGCAAAATCGACATTGATTAAACCCGGACGAGTAATCAGTTCGGCAATCCCTTGTACCGCGCCTAATAAAACATTGTTCGCTGCTTTAAAAGCATCTAACAAGCTAGTACCTGGCCCTAATACTTTTAATAATTTTTCATTTGGGATAGTGATCAGTGAATCAACACTTTTAGCTAATGCCTCGATGCCTTGATCCGCATAGCTCATGCGTTTTTTGCCTTCAAATGGGAATGGTTTTGTTACTACTGCAACCGTCAATATACCCATTTCTTTAGCTATTTCTGCAACAACTGGCGCTGCACCAGTACCCGTACCACCGCCCATACCTGCGGCAATAAATACCATATCGGCACCTTGCAAGGTTTGCATAATCGTTTCACGATCTTCTTCAGCCGCTTGACGACCTATATTAGGGTTAGCACCTGCACCTAAACCTTTGGTAACGTTTGTGCCCAATTGTAGAGTAACATTAGCAGACGAATTACGTAACGCTTGCGAATCAGTATTCGCGGTTGTAAATTCAACGCCTTCAATGGTTTGGCATACCATGTGTTCTACCGCGTTACCGCCGCCACCGCCAACTCCGATGACTTTAATCACCGCTTCTTCATTATGATCTTCCATCAATTCAAACATTTTTCTCTCTCCGTTTTTTACTATATTTGTCAGAAAAATTCCGACTTACAAAATAGTTCTAGCGTAAGCAAATATACGCTAAAACTAAAACTCGCCTTTAAACCAAGCATGAAGGCGTGACCACAAACCAGTAACACCATCAGATTTATTATTTTCTTTTATTCCAGATTCATGCGCTTGCATACCATAATGTAACAAACCAACAACCGTTGCATAACATGGATCGTCTACATACTCTTTCAAACCTTGTACCGCCAAGGGTGAGGCAATACGTACTGGCATTTGAAATACTTCTTCAGCAAATTCAACCACGCCTTCCATTTTTGCTGTGCCTCCCGTTAATACATAACCCGCGGCAATTTGATCTTCTAAACCGGCTTCTCTAACTTCTTCTTGAATTAATTCAAACAGTTCTTGATACCTTGGCTCAACCACTTCTGATAAAGTATGACGAGACATTGTACGTGCCGGACGACCGCCAACGCTGGGTACCTCAATACTATCTTCCATGCTAACTAAATGTTTCAACGCACAAGCATATTGCACTTTAATATCTTCTGCATGACTTAATGGGGTGCGAAAAATTTTAGCTATATCGCTAGTGACTTGATTGCCAGCAACAGGAATTACCGCAGTATGACGAAGAGCGCCACCGGTGAAAATTGATAAATCCATTGTGCCTGCGCCCATATCAACAACGCAAATACCTAACTCTTTTTCATCATCCGTTAATATTGAGTAGCTCGAAGCTAAGGCAGAAAAAATAAGTTGGTCTGCACTTAAATTACAGCGTTCAACACACTTAACTAAATTTTTAGCCATATCGTTAGCGCAAGTAACAATATGAACTTTTGCTTCCATACGTACGCCAGACATACCGATTGGACTTTTGATACCATCTTGGCAATCAATACTGTATTCCTGCGGCAACACATGAAGCATGCGGCGCTCTGCTGAAATAGGTACACTACGAGCCGTATGAATTACGTTATCAACATCTTCTTGAATCACTTCTTTGTCATTGATTGGCACCATGCCATTTTCATTTTGACAACTAATATGCTTTCCTGAAATACCTAAATAAATAGAACTTATTTGACAATCTGCCATCAACTCAGCTTCATTAATTGCTCGTTGAATCGATTGAATCACTAAGTTCAAATCGATAACACCACCTTTATCCATGCCTCGTGCCGGTTGATTACCAACACCAACAATGCTCAATTGATTGTCAGGCGTAATTTCGCCTACTGCAACGGAAATTTTAGATGTGCCAATATCTAGTCCAACGACTAAATTTCTTTCTATAACTTTAGACATTCAAGGCCAACTCTTTTGTTTGAAACTCATTTCTTTTAAATAAATAGTGTTGAAACATATCTTTTTGAAACATAACTTTTTGAAACATAACTTCGCGGTTTGATTTTTGTTGTTTTTTTAAGTTTATGCTAACGGCTAAGTTAGGAACTTGCTTCCACCCAACAGCCAATCCCGTATCATACCGCAAATCAATATAATCCACCGCTTGTTTTAACTGTTTTTTACGATTATTTTGCTGTTTTTCTTGTTGCTTTAGATGCGTTTTGATTAAAGGATAAACATCCATGAATCTTTGCACACGTTTTACTCGTTCTTCTCGACCTAAATTGAGCATAACACCATCATTTAACATTAGTTGCCATGAGAAGCGTTCACTCAGTACTAGTTCATTTATCGCCAAATTTCGATACTCAAGTAAGCCATTTAAATTAGTAAAATTCTCCAAAGCTAACAGCTCAGTTCCTTCGGGGCCAAAGAACTCAGGTAAATCTTGATTTAACCGTGTTTTATCCGCTTGAAATGCTTTACCAAATTGATTCAAGATAAAATCACCATTCCATAACGCTACGGGAGTTTGATCAACTACATAAATTTTAACTTCATTTGGCCATTGCTTTCTAACGGCAACCGAATAAACCCATGGCAATGCCAACACTTGTTTTTGAATATCATTAACATCAACTTGAAAGAAATTACCCAAGTCGACATTACTCATTGCACTGAGTACCTGTTCGCGCTGGGTGTAAGGCATTTCTCCACTGATCACAATAGAATTTACGGGTGCATGTTCTTGGTCAACTAACATTTTAGTTAACCACCAGCCAATACTAATCAAACTAATAAGCACACACACGAAAAACGCCAAACCTAGCCCAAACGACCATGCTTGTTGATTTTCTGAGTTAATTAGCTTTTTAGTCATATAATCATTGGCGGTTATAGCCGCACCTAAAATTTTGTTGGAATAAATTCCAAACTACATTAAATAAAACTTAGCTGAACAATGCGTTCTACTAATTCACTAAAGGTTAAACCATGTACTTTTGCCGCTTTTGGCACTAATGATGTTTGTGTCATGCCCGGCACTGTATTTACTTCTAGCAACTGCCAATTGCCTTTGCTGTCTTGCATTAAATCAACACGTCCCCAACCGCTAGCTCCTGTTGCTTTAAAAGCTTGCAATGACAGTGCTTTTATTTTTGCTTCTTCTTGCTCAGACAAACCGCACGGGCAATGATATTGAGTACTATTAGATTGATATTTAGCTTCATAATCATAAAATTCTCGCGGCGTTTCCATATGAATAGCCGGCAGCGCTTCATCACCCAAAATTGCTACGGTATACTCAGGTCCATCAATCCATGCTTCTAACAAGACATCGCCGTCAAAACCAAAAGCTTCAACCAAAGCGTTATGCAGTTTTTCTGGTGAGTCAGCCATCGCCATGCCAATACTTGAACCTTCATGCGCCGGCTTAACCATCACCTTTCCACCTAAGGCAATGAGCTGCTTTTCACTATCTAATTCATTAAAGTCTGCTTTGGTTACTACTGCAAAAGCTGCCGTTGGAATATTGCATGCTCTAAATATTTGTTTGCTGCGAACTTTGTCCATTGATAACGCTGAGCCTAAAACATTAGAGCCGGTATAAGCGATCCCCAAAGACTCTAATGCACCTTGCAAGCAACCATCTTCGCCACCTCGGCCATGAAGAGCGATGAAAACATGTTTAATATTTTGTTTTACTAATTCGGTTAATGGAATTTCTTTAGTGTCCATCAATACAACATTAAAACCCGCTTGCTCCAAGCCTTTCGCTATCCCTTTGCCTGAATTAAGTGAAACTTCACGCTCTGCTGAATTTCCACCATAAAGTACAGCAACAGGTGCTTTTTTTAAGGCTGATTTTAATGCTGTACTGTTCATTTACTTAACCTCTTCTTGTACAAGCAAAGGGTTATTTGACAAACTTCTCGCTATGGCACCTATATTTCCTGCGCCTTGAGTGATCACCATATCTTTATCTTGTAACTGAGCTGCAAGTAACTCCGGTAGCACATCAACATCACTGACATATACGGGTTCAATTTGTCCGCGTTGACGGATAGAACGCGCTAAACTTTTACTATCTGCATTGGCAATAGGCGCTTCACCGGCTGCGTAAACATCGAGTAAGAACAAGCAGTCAACCATTGACAATACTTCAACAAAGTCTTCATATAAATCTCGCGTACGAGAATAACGATGTGGTTGAAATACCATAACCAAGCGTTTATCAGGCCAGCCTGTACGCATGGCTATAATGGTCGCTTTTACTTCACTTGGGTGATGACCATAATCATCAACTAGCACCATATTTCCGACATCCGTTGTTAAATCCGCTAGTTGCTCAAAACGACGACCAATGCCAGCAAATTCAGTTAATGCCTGACAAATAGCATCATCATCAATACCTTCATCTTTCGCCACGGCAACGCCCGCTAGTGCATTTAACACATTATGTTGCCCCGGTAAATTTACACTCATATCCAGTGGTGGCTGACCATCCACTTCTACAGTGAAATAACTCACGCCACCATCTTGCTGATAATTAACGGCACGGATATCTGCATCTTCAGAGAAACCATATGTGATCACTTGACGACTAATGCGTGGTAATAATTCACGGACAACGGGATTATCGATACAAACCACGGCTAAACCATAAAAAGGTAAGTTATGTAAAAATTCGATATAGGTATCTTTAAGTTTTTCAAAATCACCTTGGTACGTTTCCATGTGATCTTTATCAATATTGGTGATTACTGAGACCATAGGCTGCAAATGTAAAAATGACGCGTCACTTTCATCCGCTTCAGCAACGAGATAACGGCTACTGCCTAAACGCGCATTTGTGCCCGCACTATTAAGTAAGCCGCCAATAACAAAAGTGGGATCTAATTTTCCTTGCGCAAAAATACTGGCAATTAAACTTGTGGTAGTAGTTTTACCGTGAGTACCCGCAATGGCAATGCCATGACGAAAACGCATCAGTTCTGCTAGCATTTCAGCTCGGCGAACTACAGGGATACGTTGTTTTTTAGCCGCAACTAATTCTGGGTTATCTTGATTGATAGCAGTAGAGACTACAATAACACTTGCGCCAGTAATATTCTCACTGTCATGACCAATAGTGATCTTAGCGCCTAACCCTATTAAGCGTTTAACTACTTGGTTTTCACCTATATCTGAGCCTGATATTTGATAACCTTCATTAAGTAGAACCTCTGCAATACCGCCCATTCCTGCACCACCGATACCGACAAAATGGATACACTTCACGCGGCGCATTTCAGGTACGCTAGCTTTAGTTTTGTTCATTGCTCTTAGGCTCATATTATTACTCATATTCAATTTACGCCGCCACTTGTTGACAAAGTTGTGCAACTTTAAGTGTTGCATCAGCATCTGCAGCTGCGAAGGTCGCTTCGACCATATTCTTTAAAATTTGTGGTTCACTAAATAATTCATTTAATAATTTAGCGAGCACATCACTGCTTAACTCTTTTTGCTTAATTAGCGTTGCACCACCACGGGAAACTAAATATTGGGCATTTTTGGTTTGGTGATCATCAACGGCATGAGGCAAAGGGACAAATATCGCCGGCGTTGCCGCCATTGCTAATTCAGATACTGTTAATGCCCCTGCTCGACAAATAACAACGTCTGCCCACTGGTAAGCACCTGCAATATCATCAATAAACTCAGTAACTCTAACTTGTTCATCAGCTAAACTTTGTTGATTGTACGCCTCAATAACACCGTGTTGTTTACCTTTTCCGGTTTGATGCCAAATATTAAAAGGCAAATATTCATCGCTGTTATTTGTTAATTTTATTAACTTTGCAAAACTTTCGGGCACTGTTTGATTTAAAACCTGCGCTCCTAAACTGCCACCTACCACTAAAATATTGTGACTTTTCTTTACTGTTTTTTCGTCATCACTTTCTTCAGTTGCTGCTCTACCGATACTCGCTCTTAATGGATTACCGACCACTTGCGCAGCAATATCACTTTCGAAAGCATCAGGAAAAGCACAACAAATTTTTGTGGCAATTCGTGCCAGTAATCGGTTAGTTAATCCTGCTGCTGCATTTTGTTCATGAATTATTAAAGGTTTTTTCATCAGCCATGCCGCCAAACCACCTGGTGCACTAGCATAGCCGCCCATACCTAATACTGCATCGGGTTTTGTTTTTCTAATAACCGCTAATGCTTGCAGTAAAGAGTTGACCAATTTAAATGGCAATTTCAACCAAGTTAATAAATTTTTATTACGCAAGCCACTGATGTTAATAAAAGAAATATCAAAACCATGCGCAGGAACAACCTCAGCTTCCATACGTTCTGCCGTGCCTAACCAGTGAATATTCCAACCTTCACTTTGTAATTTTTCAGCAACAGCCAGACCAGGGAAAATATGACCTCCTGTCCCCCCCGCCATCACGAGTAGAGTTGGCGATTTACTTAAAAAACCATCACTTTTAGTCATTATCGCCCCCTACTTTTCGTATTTTTCTTTTGGACGATGTTGCTTGAATACTTTGCATACGCAGTTCGTGATCAATACGAATTAAAATAACGACAGCAAGGGTCATGATGATCATAGAGCTACCACCATAACTGATTAATGGCATAGTTAAGCCTTTGGTAGGCACTATGCCTGCGCTAGCACCAACATTTACAGCTGCCTGAAAACACATCCAAATACCAATAGCGTAAGCAAAAAAACCTTCGAAAAACTTCTCTTTCGCTACAGCTTTTTTTCCTAACATGAGCGCTTTTATAACCAACACCATACTCAAAATTAAAATCACCGCAATACCAATAAAACCGAACTCTTCGGCTAAAACAGCCATAACAAAATCAGTATGCGCTTCAGGTAGGTACTCTAATTTTTGAATACTGTTACCCAAACCTTGACCAAAAACTTCACCTCGACCATAAGCCATTAATGATTGTGTTAATTGATAACCACTGCCAAAGGGGTCTTGCCACGGATCTAAAAAGCTCGTAATTCGACGCCATCGATAAGGTTCAAAAATGGCTAATAAAGACAGTAACAACACACCCACTGAAGCCAAGCTGATAAATTGCCATAGTTTAGCGCCTGCTAAAAACAACAAACCAAAGGTGGTTACAAACATAACTATAATGGTGCCTAAATCAGGCTGTCTTAATAATAAGGCAGCCAATACACCAAAAACGACAAGCGGTTTCGCAAAACCTCGCCAATCTTCCATAACCTGATCTCGGCGACGAACCAAATATGCAGCAAGGTAACAAAAGAAAAATAGCTTCGCTGGCTCAGCAGCTTGCACGGTAATAGGTCCAACAACTATCCAGCGCGTAGAACCATTGACTGAACGGCCAATTAATAAAACCACAACGAGTAGAAATATGCCGAACATTAATAAATAACTGCTATTTTTTTGCCACCACGCCATCGGGATTTGTAAAACAACGCCGGCAAGACCTAAACTCAAAACAATGTAAATGGCATGGCGAATAACAAAGTGAAAGGGATTATTAAATAAGCGTTCAGCTACTGGCATAGATGAACTCGCTACCATAATTAAGCCCATCATATACATGACAATAGCTAACACGACAAAGGTACGATCAAATACAGCACCGTTTTGCGTTGCATTATTATC
The DNA here is from genome assembly GCA_029938115.1 of Colwellia sp. Taxonomy (GTDB): domain Bacteria; phylum Pseudomonadota; class Gammaproteobacteria; order Enterobacterales; family Alteromonadaceae; genus Colwellia. The sequence goes on from JAPYOP010000002.1 coordinate 20,049, forward strand.
AAAAATATTTTCTGCACTATTGGTAATCGCTTGCCTAAGCACGGATAAAAAAGGCAACTTCATTTGCTGCTCAGTCTTTGGCTTTATGGCGATTGAAGCACTCATTAGCTCGCCTCCGCCAATTGTGCAACGGTGGTCATAAATTGCTCGCCACGGTCAGCAAAACTTTTAAACATATCCAAACTAGCGCAAGCAGGTGAAAGCAGTACAATATCGCCATCATTGGCGCTTGCTTTCGCAACTTGAACGGCTTTAATTAAATCGGTTACTTTTTTGGTCGTTGTTACTAACTTTGCTAAATCAGCAATTTTGTCGCCATCTTTACCAAAAGTAATAACGCTACTAACATGTTCCGCCAGAGGTTTAGTCAACGGAGAAAAGTCAGCACCTTTACCATCACCACCGGCGATAAGAATCAAATGATTTGTTGGTGGCAAAGTTTGTGCTAAACCATTAATTGCCGCAATAGTCGCACCAACGTTAGTCGCTTTAGAATCATTGATCCAAGTAATATTATCTTTACTAACAACTCGTTGACATCGATGTGCTAGGCCAGTGAAACTAGCTAAGCACTCAATCATTGCCGTTAACGACCAACCGGCACTGTAACCAAATGCTAACGCGGCTAAATAATTTAACGCGTTGTGCATGCCTGCTAGCGGTAATTGCTCTAAAGTAATTAAGGTTTGCTCACCAAAGGCTAAGTAAGTTTTGCCATCACGCTTTATGATGCCAAATTGATTTTCCTCTGGCCTATTACTGCCAAAAGAAAGGTTTGTTTGCGATTCATTCGGCGTCGCCGTTGCTGAGTCGTCACGGTTGGTGATTGCTAACTTACCTTGTTGATAAATACCTTGCTTGATTTTTTGATAATTGGTCATGCTTAAGTGACGATCAAGGTGATCATCACTTACATTTAATACGCTAGTTGCAATAGCCTGCATACTAGTTAACGTTTCTAATTGGAAGCTAGATAATTCTAGAATTAATAACTCAGGTAGACCCTTGTTTACAAAATTAGATACCTTTAGTTTCTCTTCGGTAAGAATGTCTAATACTGGCTGACCAATATTACCGCCCAATTGAGCATTAATACCTATATTTTTAGCTAAGTTGGCAAGTAGTGATACCACGGTAGACTTACCGTTAGAGCCTGTTAAGGCGATAATATCAATAGCTTTGCCTTGCTCAGCAATACCACGTTCATTGTTAAGTTGGCAAAACAACTCAACATCACCCATAACACAACAATCATCGCTGATATGTTGAGCAATATCGTCCATAGCACTGTTGATACCGGGGCTAATTAAAATGATATCTGCTTTGCTAATAAGCTCACTATGCCAGCGACCTAAGTGCAAACTAGCCGTTCGAAAATCGTCGCTAAATTGCGCTTTAGTGTAATTAGCAGCAAAAGGATTTTCGCGTGAATCATTAACAGCAAAACACAAACCTTGAGCGCTAAGATAGCGAGCACAGGACATGCCTGTGATGCCAGCGCCTAGTACTAGTATTTGTTTATGTTTAAGATCTGCTAACAATGTCATTTTTTATTTTTTCTCTATTTTCTCTTGCTGGTAACTAATCAATCGTTACTCGAATCTAAATTGTCTAACGAAGTTTCAACGTCGCTAAACCAATTAATACTAAAATTAATGAAATAATCCAAAAGCGCACTATCACTCTTGGCTCAGGCCAGCCCTTTAATTCGTAATGATGATGAATAGGCGCCATGCGGAAAATTCGTTGACCACGCATTTTATAAGAACCTACTTGCAAAATTACCGATACCGTTTCCATAACGAAAACGCCGCCCATAATAAATAACACCAATTCTTGTCTTACCAAAACAGCTATAACACCTAAGGCAGCACCTAAGGATAATGAGCCAACATCACCCATAAACACTTGCGCTGGGTAGGTGTTAAACCATAAAAACCCAAGGCCTGCACCAACAATGGCGGTACAAACAATAACCAGTTCAGAGGTCATAGCAATGTGGGGGATATTTAAATAACCCGCAAAATTTACGTTACCAGTAACATAAGCAAACAAGGCAAAAGCGCCGGCAACCATAATGGTTGGCACGATAGCTAAACCATCTAAACCATCCGTTAGGTTAACCGCATTACTCGTACCAACTATGACAAAGTAGGTCATGACAATATAAAAAATGCCTAGCTGCGGCATAACATCTTTAATAAATGGGATAAGTAAAAAAGTTTGCTCTGGATGCGATATTTGATATAAAAATATTGCTGTCGATAAACCTGCAACGGTTTGCCAAAAGTACTTCCATTTAGCAATTAAGCCGTTTGAATCCTTTCGAATTACTTTACGGTAATCATCAACAAAGCCAATAATACCGAAGCTCACTACAACAAATAACACCACCCAAACATAGACGTTACTTAAATCTGCCCACAGTAAAATACTGACAACGATAGAAGCTAAAATAAGTATTCCGCCCATCGTTGGCGTGCCTGATTTGGACAAATGACTTTCAGGGCCATCTTCACGAATAGTTTGACCAATTTGCATTTTTTGCAAATAACGGATTAATTTTGGACCAAAATAAAGCGAGATAAATAACGCCGTCAAGGTACTGACAATAGCGCGAAGGGTTAAGTATGAAAATACATTAAACGCACTGTAGTATTGGGTTAAATATTCCGCTAACCAATGTAACATTAAGAATTGTCCTCAGGAGTATGGCAATTGTTTTTTTCAATGTGATTTGCGTGCCAACTAATTATATCTTCAACGACATATTCCATATGAGCGCTACGTGAGCCTTTTACTAAAATATTTACATCTTGAGCAGTGTATTCTTGAGGTTGATTATTTTCATTCTCAAGTAAATTGAATAAGTAATCATTAAGTGCATTTTTATCACTGAAGTGTTCACTTATTGCGTCATTTTTTCGAGCAAAAGCATCGCTAGTGTTTTGACTTAACACACCTAAAGTGAGCAAGACATTAATTCCCTGCTCTTTCGCATACTCTCCAACTTCTTGATGATAACTACGCGCATCACTACCCAATTCAGCCATATCACCCAGCACTAAAACTCGCTGCCCAGCATAATTTGCCAGTAAGGTAATAGCTGCTTTAATCGATTCAACATTGGCATTGTAGGTATCATCAATTAGTTTAATTTTGCTACTGGCACTGGTTTCACTTAAATGATGAATATTTAAACGACCTTTTACTGGTGCCATTTGCGCTAAACCTAACTTGATGTCATTTAGCGTGGCGCCACATTCAATGGCGGCCGCTGCTGCTGCAACCGCATTGCACACATTATGCTTGCCCGGTACAGTTAATTGAATTTCACATTGACCTAGGGCACTTTGTAAATCGAAACTCGCACAACCATTTTTATCTAAGACGACATTACTACTGTAGCAATCAGCATTTACAGGATTGAGGCAAGAAAAAGTGCGCACTTGTTTATCAGTTAAACGCCACTGCCATTTGCTGGTGTATTTTGTGTCTTTGTTATACAGCGCGACACCATCAGCGGATAATCCAGCAAAAATTTCACCCTTAGCACGAGCTACGCCACATAAATCACCAAAACCTTCTAAATGCGCGGCGGCAATATTATTGATCATAGCCACATCAGGTTTTACTAGTTCTGTGGTATAGGCAATTTCACCAATGTGATTTGCGCCCATTTCAATTACGGCAAAATCATGATCATGCTCTAAACGTAATAACGTTAACGGCACACCAATATCATTATTAAAATTTCCATTCGTTGCTAACACTTTGCCCAAACGGGATAAAATAGCAGCGAGCATTTCTTTGACTGTGGTTTTACCACTACTACCGGTAATACCCACCGTTTTAGGCGACACCTGCTGTTTAACATATGCAGCAATTTTACCAAGGGCAATTCGGGTATCATCAACCAATATTTGCGCAACTTCATTGCTATCAATATTGGCAATTAGATGGTCGACAATTAATACTTGGCAGCCTTTATCAACAACATGCTTAGCAAAACGATGGCCATCAAAGTTAGGGCCTTTTAACGCTAAAAAAGCATCCTGCTGTTTTTCTTCAATCTTATCTTGTGACACATCTTGTGACATTAGCGCACGAGAATCAGTAACTAGGTTATCTACACAGATAGACATCAGTGATTCATGGCAATTTAGCTGACCATTGGCTGCCATCGCAAGTGTTGTTAAATCAAAGCGGATCATATTTCCTCACCCGCTAAAGTGTGTGTTTCAAAATTATCAAAAAAATTCTTCACCACTTGGCGCTCGTTATAGTTGATCTTTTCTTTACCTAAAAGGATATAGTCTTCATGGCCTTTGCCGGCTAATAACACCACATCACCAGCTTGTGCTTTAGCTAAGGTTTCTAATACCGCTTGCTTTCTATTAACAATAACGGTTACTTGGCATTGTTCATTAAGCCCTGCAAGTACATCATCTATAATACTCATAGGTGCTTCAGTGCGTGGGTTATCATTAGTAACCACTAAAATGTCTGCATATTTTTGTGCAGCTTGCGCCATGAACGGTCGCTTACCTTTATCTCTGTCACCGCCACAACCAAAAACAACATATAAGTTACCGTGACAATGTTGACGACAAGCCATCAAAGCTTTTTCTAGCGCGTCAGGAGTATGAGCATAATCAACCACGGCAGTTGGAGCAGTTGAACTTTTAGAACTAAAAGCCTCCATACGTCCTGAAATGGCTTTGGCGCTAACAATTTTTTCTGCAAGAGTAGTTAAAGAAAGCCCTTCAATTAATAACACCGCAATAACCGCGAGTAGGTTATCAATATTAAAATCGCCCAATAGAGGGCTGTGAATTTCAATATCGCCTAAATGGGTATTTAAGGTAAAATCGACACCTTGACCATGATGTTTGATATTGTCGCAACTGACAAATTGAACATTTTGGCGTACTAGGTTACTGCGACCATAAAGCCACAGCTTTTGCTGAGAAAAACTATCCTCTTTTGGCCAATTATCTAGCCAAAATCGTGCTTGAACATCATCACCATTTAATACTGAAAATTGTTTTTCGCTGTTGGTAAATAATTGCCTTTTGGCGGCAGCATAATCAGCCATGGTGCCGTGATAATCTAAATGGTCACGACTTAAATTGGTAAACACCGCAATATCAAAAACATTGCCAGTTACTCTGCCTTGTTCAAGTGCATGGGATGATACTTCCATGGCAAGGTGAGTGACTTGTTGTTGACTAAAGACGGAAAACAACTGCACTAAATCGGTGGCACTCGGCGTGGTGTTTTCTAACACCTGTAAATCATCGACCATGCCCGCACCATTCGTACCGATAATTGCGCAAGGCTTTTGACAACTTGTTAAAATTTGCCCAAGTAATTGACTGGTACTGGTTTTACCATTGGTACCCGTAATACCTATCATGGTCATACTTTTCTCAGGATACTGATAATAAGCACTGACAAGCGCAAACAATTTTTTGTTTAATTGATAAAAACTGATCACAGCAACTTGTTCGTTAGTGAACGAAGTATTGCCATGCTCGCTTTCATTTTCACATTCAGATAGCACTAACTTTGCACCATTAACGATGGCCTTATCTATATACTGTCGGCCATCTTGTGCGTGACCAATAATGGCGCAGAAAATATCGCCTCTGCCACCTTCATTTGAAACATTACGACTATCATTGGTTAAGTCCCCTTTATAGCCGGTTAAACTTAAATTCTCGGAACAGTTAATAGAAAAATTACGTAGCACGTCGTTGATAAACTGTGTCGCAGGCATTTCCATTGATGATTTAGACATCATTAGCCTCCTTATCAACACTTAGTGATTTGTTTTTCTGCTTTTTATTCGCTAGTCGTAACTTGTTACTCGAAGCGAGTTTCCTGTTTGCATCAGGTGCTATATTTAGAACTCGCAGTGCACCTTTCATTACTCGAGAAAATACTGGCGCTGCTACTTCACCACCATGATACAAATCACCACCGGGATCATTGATAACAACAACCACGACAACTTTTGGGTCTGAAATGGGCGCAACACCAGCAAACAAACCAACATAATCATTGCCATAACCACCTGCCACAGCTTTAAACGAAGTTCCGGTTTTTCCGCCAACACGATAGCCTTCAACTTTAGCTTTTTGCACATGCTCATCTACTACCGTTTCAAGCATGGCCATTACAGCTTGAGAATGTTCGTTTGAAAAGACACGTTCGCCTTCTTTTTGCTCATTTTTGATAATTGATAACTCACGCTTAATACCGCCATTAGCTAACGTTGCATAAAAACGTGTTAGTTGCATCGGTGTAATCGCTAAGCCATAACCAAATGAAAGCGTTGCTAATTCAAACTTTGACCAACGCTGCCTGTCATGCATCATGCCAGAGCTTTCACCAATTAAATCTGTACCTGTGGTTTCAGCAAAGCCAGCATCAAAAAATTTATCAAGTAAAAAGTTTTTAGGTACAGAAAGTGCTAGTTTTGCCGTGCCCATATTTGATGAAGTAACTAGAATCTCTTCAATAGACAACTTACCGCGATTACGAGGATCGTTTACTCGCCGACCACCTAAGCGCATCCAACCTGGGCTAGTATTTATAATAGTATTTTCTTTCGCGGAGCCAAACTCCAAAGCGGTAAGTGCGGCTAACGGCTTCATGGTTGAACCCGGCTCATAAATATCTGTTATGGCGCGATTTCTAAAACGATGAATGGCAGTATTACGGCGATTATTGGGGTTGTACGATGGGCTATTGGCCATCGCTAAAATTTCACCGGTATGAATATCAGCAACAACCACAGAGCCAGAGGTTGCTTTAAACGCTTGTACCGCACCTTTTAATTCTTTATAAGCAATGGCTTGAATACGTTGATCAATGGTTAAGGTAATATCCTTCGCTGCTTGAGCTTCCTTTACCGAAATAATTTCAATCTTTCTGCCTTTCGCATCTTTTCTAAAACGCTTATTACCGCCTTTACCTGTTAAGAGTTGATCATAGACACGCTCAACACCTTCAATACCTTTATCATCTACATTGGTAAAACCAACAATATGAGCGCTAATTTCGCCGGTGGGATAAAAGCGTTTTGACTCTTTACGTAGATGAATACCGGGGATTTTCAATTCACGAATATAATTTGCCATTGCCGGAGATATTTTACGCTCAAGATAAACAAAGCGCTTGCTCGGGTTCCGTACTACACGCGTGGTAAGTTTATTAACATTTTTACCTAAAACATCAGCAAGCGCTTGCCAATGTTCTGTCATAGCAAGCGCATTCTTATCCATGATGATTTTTGGATCAGCCCATACCGTTTCTACGGGCACGCTAATAGCGAGTTCATCACCATTTCTATCCACAATTGAACCACGTTGTACGGTATTTGCCGCAACACGCATTGAGCGCATATCACCCTGTTTTTTCAGCATGTCGGGTTCAATTATTTGAATATAAGCACTGCGCGCTAGCAAGCCACCATAAATCAAGACAACAATGCCTATCACCACGTAATAACGCCATGCGGTTGTTGTTGGTTGGCTGCTGCGATTGCTTGCTTTTTTGTTCATTTAGCTACTATGTATTTACCCTGTTAAAATCTAATACTCTGTGAGTACATTTATTATCTACTCGTAACTTATTCATTCTAAAGTAATAATTATTTCTGAATTGGCATCCGGTCGCTTCATATCCAACATTTTTTTTGCTCTACTCTCGATAGCACTGTGTTCTGCTAAGCTATTTTGCTCTAACAGTAAATTTCGCCACTCAATATCTAATTCATCTCGCTGGGTGTATAACTGCTCTAGTTCGCTCGTTGTTTGCCTATTCATATGCGTGTAATAAATTACTGAAAACGCAGAAACAACCACTAAAAATAATAAAACATAACTAACAAAATGCTGTAAAATATCTTGCCAAACATCGAGTACCAGAACTTGCTTAGATAACGGTTTACTTGATGTTATTCTCTGGTTTACCACAACTAATCGACTACATGGGGTAAACGTTTTGCAATGCGTAAAACTGAACTACGTGATCGAACATTCTCTTCAACTTCACTTTTACTTGGTTTTAATTTGCGACCCACTAAGGTAAATTTCTTACCTTTATTTAATTCTTCTTCACTTATCGGCAAACCACGTGGCACTTTCTTACCCTGCGAGTGCTTTCTCATAAACTGTTTTACTAGCCGGTCTTCTAATGAGTGAAAGCTAATAACGACTAGACGCCCGTCTTCAGCCAATACCGATAATGAAGCGGCTAATACTTTTTCTATTTGCTCTAATTCACTATTGATATAAATACGAATAGCTTGGAAACTACGTGTTGCTGGATGCTTTTTAATTTCTCGCTGTGGCGCAGTCGTTTTGATCAACTTAGCCAATTGGCTAGTGCGAGTAAAAGGTGTTTCATCACGGGCATCAACAATGGCATTAGCAATACGCCATGCATGTTTTTCTTCACCAAAGGTTCTTAAAACCCAAGTAATATCTTCAACATCTGCAATGGCTAACCACTGTGCGGCGGTTTGCCCTCGAGTGGTGTCCATACGCATATCAAGTGGACCATCTTTCATGAAGCTAAAACCACGTTCTGCTTCATCAAGCTGTGGAGATGACACCCCTAAATCTAATAAAACACCATTAACTTTTCCGGTTAATTGATGCTGCTCTGCTATTTCAGCTAAATCTGCAAAGCCTTGATGTTCAATCAGAAAACGTTCATCGTCTTTAAATTTTTCCGCGGCAGCAATAGCACTAAGATCACGATCAATAGCAATTAATCGTCCCTTCGAGGATAATTTAGATAAAATGAGAGATGAGTGTCCACCACGACCAAAAGTGCAGTCGATGTAGCAACCGTCGGGATCGATATTTAAGCCATCAATCGCTTCGGCTAATAAAACAGAAATGTGTGTTTTATCTAATTCCATGTTGTTATTTTTATACTCTTTTAAAATACTAATATTTTTAAAAATAAATAGTTATAAAGACAAATCTAATAAGCGTTCAGTTAATTCAATTTCGCCTGACTGAATTTTACTAATGCCTTGCTGCATTTGAGCTTGCCATGCTGACTCGCTCCAAATTTCAAATTTTTTCAATTGTCCTACCAACATTACTGATTTTTCTAAACTTGCATGCTGTCTTAATGGACCATTTAGCAATAAACGACCATTTTTATCCATGTCGCAATCAGTTGCATTACCTAGCAACACTTGCTGTAATAAACGTTCTTGCTGGTTCATGCTGGATAAATTGCAAAGTTTTAGCTCAATTTCTTCCCATTCAGGCAACGGATAAAGCAATAAACACGGGTGCTGAATATCAACAGTACAGATCATTTTCCCTTGGCAATCAGCAAATAGCTCCTCGCGATACCTTGTAGGTATCGTGATTCTATTTTTGCTATCAAGCGTTATTGCGCTGGCGCCACGGAACATATCTCTCAACTTGCCTTATTTGTTAATTTTTTTGTTGGCTGTTTAATCTGAATCATCGTTAAGATCCACAATTACCCACTTTTTACCACATTGATACAGTTTAGTGACTAAAGCAAACTTATGTCAAGCAAAGATTAGGGAAAAGGAACGATGTAAGTACTGGTCAAAAAACCAGTAAAATTAAGGTCTGCAAAGAAGAATTCAGGAAGTTAATGAATTTGTGGGCTTTTGTGGATCAATGTCCCAATAAACTATCAACAGATGCTTAAAAATATTTTTTTAAAATAATTAATTGCAATTTATATATAGCTTTTAATGGTTTCAAAAAAAGTAATGATGACTAGAGCATAATATATCGGCTGCGATATACATTAGTGTATTTTACGATTCAACCCTCTTATTTTAAAGTCCTATGATTTAACTATTGTTTTTATTAATCTCATTTAAAACTTGTTTCACAAATAACTTAAATACACTAAATGCTTCTTGCCTCGTTACTATAATCTCGCCATAAACTACTCGTTGAAATATATCTAATTCAAGCGGCGATAAGGATGTCAGATACTCATATCAAATGGTTTAGTTTTAGGTGAAGAGGACTGCGATGTCAGTATTTGTGCCAGTTGATTTATCTCGCTTTTTAGGTACGGCCAATAATCTGGATTGTCTAAAGTTCGTTGCTTTATTTGGGCTGGCACAAAACGTGACATTTCGCTATTAAAGTCAACCTTTACTTCATCAACATTGTTTAGTCGATCTAGTTGTGTTTGCAACATTTCAAGGAAGTCATAGTGCTGTTTTCCTCTGGCTTGTAGTTTGTTATATGCTAACCCTGTGTTTACTTTAATCCCTTGCTGCTTTATCCAAACAATATCCCAAAGATCACGAGGTTTAATTCTTCTTGCACGATAGGCCAAAGCGATAAATTTATCTGCAAGGATTTCTTCGAGTGACTGCGTTGGAATTAAATAACCTTCAGTCGATACATCAATCCCATAATGGTTTATTAATGCTCGTTTTTGAATGTCGAAAGAAGGTATGGCGCAAACATCAATATGCATTTTTTGGCGCGGAATATCGGGCCTATTAGACTCCCTTTCTATACTTATTTTCCAAGAAGATGTGTTTCCTTGTTTTTCTTGGCTCGGTTTATTTACCCATACCTCAACTTCGTATTTTTTTGAGAGGTACTGTTGAATATCATCTTCAAGTCCATTGAAATCTGATGGTTTGAAGTCATGACCACCGTTGAAATCTAGATCTTCCGACAAACGAGAGCTGTTATAGCAAAGCCTTAGCGATGTTCCACCAATGAATGTTAGCTGTTGTAAGGCTCCTTGCTCTACGAGAACATGCATGATGTCATGATGTAAAATTTCCTTTTCAATCACAGGGATTATTCCTGCATATTCAGGGTGTTGCTGTAGAATTTGATTTATGTAACGCGATAGCATTAATTGTTCTCCAGCATGTGGGTATTACGTCGACAAGCTTTTAAGTCAGCTATAGCCCGACTTGTATTGGCCCTAAACATTTTAATCTCGAAGTCAAAGTACACATCACTTTCTAATTGCACTAAGGATTTCTTAGTATGAATAAATTCTACAATACCGTAGGTTGTATCAAATGTTCCTTTTCTTCCTTTAGTCATGACTGTTAGCCTATCCATTGTGATTTGCGATATATCACCAGTATGACTCAGTTGGCTTTCAAGACTAATATAGTTAAAAAAACCAGCTCTTAGCTTTTTAGCAACATTGAAAAGTGCTTTTGATAGGTCGGGGGGAGTAATTGAACTGACATATATGCCTTTTGCTACTCTTATCAATGTACCTTTCTTAACACAATCAGTTAAAAACTTGTTAAGTTTTGGCGTTACCTGCTCACCTAACATATAGGCAAGTTCGGCAGTATCAAATACACTGCCTCCAGAGGTTATTGATTTGGCTATAGCAGATGTGAGTTTTTCAGACTTATTCATCAGTATACAGTTTGTTACTTGTAGTGTAATAAACTGTATACTGATAATGAGTGAATGACAAGTAATACGTGTGTCAAATGATGGTCATTGATTAATATATGGCATCAAACGCACGTAATCCTCATGTTTACTATCAATAGTTGCAACCAGAGTAAAGTAAATACTCTATCTCGGTATGTGCCCCATAACCACAGGAAAAAGGCAGTTAAGTCAGCTTTTTGATGAGATAAATGGCTCTCATATTTTTGTGTTTCACTGTAAGCATCATTTAGGTATTTTACCTTTTTAGTTATTGTAGAAATGTGAAGTCTCTTTTTTTACCATGAAATAAATAAGCTTTAACATATTGTAATGGTTTAATGAAACTGTAGAGGTTTATAGCTTGAAATAAGCAAAACCTAAGGTATCAAAATGACTAGAAAGCAAAAAATAACAATCAGCCCAGTAAAGAAACTTGAATATGCTAAATTAATGGTTGAAGAAAACTACACCTACAAACAAATTCAAACGATGTCAGGTGCTTGTTCTTCAGCCGTTGCTCGATGGAAGAGACAATATAAACTGGAACTATCAGGACAGACTCCTGAAGGTATATCAGCCTTAACACCAGATCAGCAACGCATTCAATCCCTTGAAAAACAATTAAAACGAGCACAAAGGGATAACGAAATATTAAAAAAAGCCGCCGCTTTCTTCATACGCGACAATCAAAACTTGAACTAATAAAAGACATGAAGAAAGAGCATGAAAATTATAGTGTGACGGAATTATGCAGCATATTTAAAGTGAGTGTGAGTCGTTACCGTAAAAATAAGTGTGAAAAATTCAAACTGTTTTATACTGAGTCCACAAAGAATAGCAACAACAAATTTACCTTATGATTTTACAGGATATTATAGATAAGTATGATGCGACTTTATCGCTAGAACAGGCCGTTACACCACCTAGTTCTTGGTACACTGATTCAGCTATTGCCAAGTTAGAACAAAGCTCGGTATTTAATGACAGCTGGTTAGTAGCAACACGAGCAGAGTTACTTCAAAAGTCAGGTCAATATGTGGCCACAACTATTGCCGGTCAGCCCATCGTTATTGTCCGTGACGACACCATTAAGGGTTTCTATAATGTGTGCCAGCATCATGCCGCGCAGGTGATGGAAACAGGACATGGCTGTGCACGCGCTCTAAGCTGCCCCTACCATGGCTGGACCTACAAACTTGACGGTTCATTGGCTGCTACGCCACAATTTGAAGACGCTGAAAATTTTGATAGAAGCAATCATGGCTTAAAAGAAGTCAGGGTTGAAGTTTGGCAGCAGTGGGTATTCGTTTGTTTGAATGATGATGCTCCATCTTTAAGGATGTTTTTAGGAGAGTTGTATCACCAACTTGACCCATTAAACTTAGATAAAATGCGTTTTCATAAGCGCGTTAGTTATGAGTTAAATTGTAATTGGAAAGTGTACATTGACAATTTTTTAGATGGTGGCTATCACGTTCCTATTTTACATAAAGGTTTGAACAGTGCATTAGATGGCAAATACTACAAAATAGAAGTGACCGACAATTATTGTTTGCAGTCATGTCCAACAAAGCAGCGCGACAACGATTTTTCACTAGTAAGAACAGGTACCGCACGCTATTATTGGCAGTACCCCAACCTAATGATTAACTGTTACGATGCTATTATGGGGATCATCATTGTTGAGCCGATTGCAGTTGATAAATGCAAAATTATTTTTGAATATTACTTTGACGATAATCATCCGTTAATCGATGAAGACTTTAAAAATAATAGTGTTGCTGTTGCTGATAAAATTCAAGGTGAGGATGTGGCGATTTGTCTTTCAGTACAACAGGGGCTTGCATCTAAAGGATATGAAACAGGCCGATTAGTGCCAAGTAAAGAAGCCGGTGAGCATTTGTTCCATAAATTATTATATAACGATATGAAAAAGCATTTATAAACAAAGACTTTGAAAGCACCGAACTAGCCATAAACATTTATTAAGCCGAGTTAATTCAATAGCTAGTTATTATTTAATGCTGACTGTTTTGCTTTTTGTTTAGTGAAGAAATAAACCGGAATACCCGCTATTGACAGTAAAATTCCCATGACAATAGTCTCTGTGCCTAAATTAGCAATGATCCAGATTGAAAATAACGTTGCTATGGTGGTAATAACGGCATTAAAGGGCGTTAACCCTAACGGATTTCGATTTTTTAATGACATGGTAAAATGCGCTAAGGTACAGAGTAAATAAGGGATAACCGTTGCAAATGTAGATAATAAAATGACTAGGGTGAATTGATCTACTAGGCTTTCACTAAAATTCATTAACACTAACCCCGACACCAATAATGTTGAAATTATAATACCTTTGGCAGGAATTTTTCTTTTAGATTTTTCACGAAATATTTTGGGAAATAGGCCGTCATTCGACGCGGCCATCGGCACTTGCCCAATACATAAAGTCCAACAATTAAGCGCACCTAAACATGATACTACCGCGCATACCCCAATAAGATAATAGCCCCAATCTCCCCATAAAATAGCCGCTGCATCTGCAAACGGTGCATTTGATTTAGATAAAACTGATGGCTCAATTAAACCCATAACTGAAATTGAACCTAGAATATAAACCAACGCGCAAATTCCAGTGCCGTACAAAGCGGCTTTGGGGACGTTTTTTTCAGGTTCTATCACATCTCCAGCGACATTATTTGCTGTTTCTAGCCCCAAAAAAGCCCACATGGTAAGTGCAGCTGTTGCCGAAACGGCAGAATAAGAACTCATATCAGACAAGTTAAACGGTACAAAGTGGTCTGTATTTAAATAGAAACAACCAACAAACGCGACTAAAAATAAAGGGATAAGTTTTAATATGGTGGTAACAAGCTGAATTTTCCCTACGCCTTTTAAACCACGTAAGTTAATCCAAACTAAAGACCATAAGAAGAATAAAGTAGCGAACGCAGTTAGGTAACTTTGTTGTTTTAATATCGGTATAAATACTGAAAGATAACTAACCAATGCTATGGCAATGGCAGCATTTGCTGAGATCATGCAAATCCAGTAGCCCCAACAAACAGAAAATCCCATAAAATCACCAAAGGCTTCTCGGGTATAAATATAAGAGCCGCCAGAGCCTCTTACATACTTCGACAGGTTGGCAAAAACATAAGCTAAGGTAAGAGAACCTATAGAGGTAAATATCCAGCCACCGATGCTAATGCCACCAAATGAAGCAAGTGCTGATGGAAGTAGAAAAATACCACTGCCAATCATACCACCAACAACCATAGACGTAGCTGTCCACAATCCGAAACCCGATTTTTTTACTGACATTTGACATCGCCATTTGTGATTCGTATACAACTAAGTTAGTCTTTTTATTTCAAAAACACCAAGTTTATTAAGTTCTTTCCCACTCAGCGAGAATTTAATCAACTTAGTATAACCTTGCTATTAGAAATATATCCGCCAGCAATAATGAGCAATAAAGCAATGAATATGTTGGCAGACCAAGGGTTTTGTCCTGCTAATGATAAAACAATTGCAGAGATTAAAGGCGTACAATAACTGAATGAAGCTAACAATTTTTTATTGCCTTTTTTTACGGCTATATCCCACAAGTAGAATGCTCCTCCTACTGGGCCGATACCAAGTAAAGTGATCCCGACTATTTGCATATTACTAAAATGCCAGTCGCTACTTTCAAGCTGAAAATGCACAAACAGTGACAACATAGCAACCACTATAGATATCCAACCAATATCATCAACATGGCTGTCTGAACCTGATTGAAACCAAGAGTACGTGGACCATATTAATGCGCAACAAACGGCTAACGCATAACCAACAGCGTATTCTTGATTAAAGGTGAAACCTGTTCCGCCAAGAATAATAAAACTAATGCCTAAAAAGCCGATCAAACCACCAATTAAAGACTTTAAGACACTAGATTTATTTGCAATGAATATGGCAAACAACATTGGCCAAGAATAACAAATTAGACTCACTTCTATAGCAGGAGCTTGTTTAAGTGCGATAAAATAACAAAAATGGAAACCAAACAAGCCTGTTATACCAACTAGCCACTGCTTCATTGTTAAACTAGGTTTGGTTAATAGCGGCTTTTTTGCTATGAACCTTTTAATGAACATCAATAAGGCTGATATACTAAAGCAAAAAAATAGCAATAAGAATGCAGGAATATCAGTAGTGCTAGCACCTAACAAAGCTAATCCGCCCCACATAAAAATAGCAACAACACCATAAAATGTAGCCATAAGAACACTTCCATTGAGTTTTTAACGTACTATATTATCAATGATTATTTTGGTATTTTGTGTGCTTAAAGGACGCTTTTATAACCTAAAAGGGCGTAATGAAGACTTCGAATACCTATACAACTCTTCCAGCTAATGAAAATAAAATAAAAGTTTGCCTTGTCGAGGCAAGCATCGACCTACAATGACAATTAACACTAATAATTAATGTATAAATGCTTTTGGTGTAACACTATAATATTGTTTGAATTTTCGACAAAAAGCAGATTGGCCTTGATAACCACAAAGCTCTGACACTATGCTAATAGGCGTATCAGTATGAGTTATAAGTGCTTTGGCCTTTTCCATTCGCAACTTCGTTAAGTATTGTTGGCAGGTAAGTCCTGTACTGTCTTTAAATATTTTTTTAAATTGAGTGACACTTAAACAAGCATGCTTAGCAAGCGCTTGATTCAAGTGTGTTTTACTGACATCTTGCGTAATAATACTGATAACTTTTTCTATGCGCTTATCTACTTTTTGTGACAATGGTTGTAGCGCAAGTAATTGATAGAATAGATCAAACATCATTGATTCAAGATGTTGATTTACTTGGCTGTTTAATTGACTCTCAACAAACTGAATAAAAGAAAATAGAGGGATATCTATTGAAACTTTTTCACTAGCTGAGCCGTTAATATTATCAGGCAGAACATCTATATCAACCACAATAAAGCGTGCATTTTCATTTGCATGAAAAGTATGTTTTTGTCCTGCTTTAATGATTACACAATCACCTACGCTAACAAGCCCAGTAAACTTTCCCACATGAATTTCAATGGTGCCCTGCAACGGCAAGACAAGTTGATGATAGTCGTGAAAGTGACTACGCATTTGATTAGTGTATGAACGTATAGAAATTCGATTAGTCGACAATATTACTACCTTAAAGATGATTTATTTACTGGGCTATCAATTACCAAATACTATTGTTCAGTCAATTTTTAGGGGTTTTTATCATTGTTTTTTTGTCGATTAACTTTTATTAGCTGCTAATTGACTTCTGCTACCGACATTGCTTCGATATTAACTATTTCGCTACGATTCAAAGTAATCTTAAAACGCTGCAAATGCTCCCCTTGTTTATCTATATTACGAAGAATAAGGTTTATTTGGTAGCGACGCTCAACAGCTTGACTCGATATTTTTTGCCCATCTAAATTATATAAACGACCTGCCCCTTTTTTCAAAAATCGCACAAAAGGCGTTAAATTGAAAAACATTTGTTGTTGAATTTCGTCATAGCCAGGTAAAAATTCTTTGGCCAGTACCTTATTGTCACAACGAAAATGAAATAAACGTGCCGCTTGCTTATTCTGTTGTCTCCGCTGCTGAAGCAATTCATTCACCGTTTTGGGCAGGTCTTTACTACTTATATACTCTAACCAAAGCGTTTGACTTAAAATGCGTTTTTTATTAACACTGTGTCGGAATAAGTTTTGCCACTTAGGTCGACCTTTTTGAATTTTTCGCCAAATAAGACTAGTCAAATCTTCTTTGAATGTTTCCCTTAACCCATAAATTACGCCCAAGAAGGCAATGAGTGCGACAGTAACTTCCGTAAAACTTGAACGGGCATTTAGCACTAACACCATCACAAAGGCCATAATCACCGCAGTAACACCACCTCGGACCAAGCGTTTCAAATTTAAATCTAAATAACGAGTTTGTTTTTTAAAAACAACACCATACTCAATTAAGCGCTGTAACAATCGCATTTTATTGGTAATGCGATTAGGATCATCAAGCGTAACTTGCGAATTATATTTACAATCAATGCGGTAATTATTTTCATCTCGACAAACAGCAAGTAAAAACTCTCGCTCAACAGAGAAGTCACTACTTTTAGGGCCTTTTGTTAGTAACTTTAAGAAAGATTGTTCAATATGCCAACTAAGATAATTATCTGCATTTTCAAAAAAAGAGCTCAATTTACTGTTAGGCGGTGTATAACGACGCAGCTTTTTAACTAAACTAGCTATTTGTTCTACCAACTCAATTGCTGCAGGGTAAAACTCTTCAGCACTTTTAAGTTTAAGTGTTTGCTTTATATCAGCATCAAGGGCGATTCTTAACTGGTATGAGAATAAATTAAGGTTCAAACGATAATCACTTTCTTCCCCTTTATTCTCTTGGTCAAAACGTTGACTAATAAAACGACTTCTAACTAAGGGAAGGTGCAGTTGATCAGAGTAATAAGCGCTGTGGCTTTTGATATTACTATAAAAATAATCCTCTGCATTCAATGTACTCGGGTTTATGCCCATTTCAACAGGCAAAGAAAAATATAGATCAATACGCTGCTGATCTTGAGGAAGCAACTGATGACTGATTTTAAATGATAAATTTTCATCTTGAGCCAGTTTGACTTTTCTCACGCTCTATCACTACTCCTTTTTAAAGCATTACATCCCTAATCATAGCAATAAAGTACTGATTCATTCAGCTTAATTTGTTAGAGCACTGCTTTAATTACTCACTTTATTCGGTTTTTCATCACTTAATTAGTACACTAAATTTTTATAAATATTTTACGTTGGTATAATTTTAAAGACACAAACCAAAACAAAACAACATGACTAAAAGCGAACAAGAATGATGCTAATATTGGGTTAGCAAACAAGGTGAATTGTTGATATAACCAACCATACAAGCTGCTATCGCCAACGGGAATAGTTAAATATACGGTAACGAATAAAAAAGATAAAACATAAACAAATAAAGGATTTGTGCCATACACAAGCAGCGGAGACACTAATTTCTCTTGTCCTTTTATATCAATCAGCCAGACAAAAGCCGCTAATAAAAGACAAGCAAAACCAGTGGTATAAATGACATAAGAGCTTGTCCATAACGATTTATTGATAGGTAAAAACACACTCCACAAAGCACCAAAACCAATGGCTAACCCGCCAATAATGATAAGTTTAATCACACTAGCGTTTTTATCTTTTATGCTAGTTAAATAACGTGTTAACTCAAAACCTAACAACATATTTACTACGGCTGGAATAGTACTTAGTAACCCTTCAGGCTCAAAGCTTACTCCACGCATAGAATACATATGATTTGCGCCTAAAATACTTAAATCAAGCTGACGGATAATGTTGCCTTCTATGGTTAAACCTACCTCACCAACACTGAGTAGAATTACCCAATAGGCTAGTAAGATAACTGCTGAGACAATGAAAATACCGCGACGATTTAGCAGTAGCACTAAGCTTGCCGCAATCGCATAAGCAATACCAATCCGCTGTAACACGCCCATAATTCGCCATTCTTCAACAGGAGTATTGAACGGAATAATATTGAGCATAAATCCAATAAAAAACATGATAAAACCACGTTTTATAATTCTTACAAACTGCTCAGGAGCAGCCGAAAAATCACTCTTTTTGAATGAAAAAAACATTGCTGAGCCGATAATAAACAAGAAAAATGGAAAGACTAAATCTGTTGGGGTGGCACCATGCCATTCAGCATGTAATAAAGGCGTATAAACATGCCCCCAAGAACCTGGTGTATTGACCAAAATCATTAAAGCGATGGTGATGCCTCTAAAGGCATCAAGAGCAAGGTAGCGAGTCATAATAATTTCCAAAAACTAAAAACCAGCGCAAAATGACAGCGCTATCATTTATAATAATGTAAATGATTTTAGTGCGAATGGCTAATAAAATTTATTTAGCAATAACAATAATGCTACACTGGAAAAAGTTATAACTCCTACCCATTTTTAAACAAAAGACTAAATAAATGACCTCAGCAGATCTAACTGAATCGTCTTCAGCCGGTTTATTATTACAAGCTCAACAAGTATGCAAAAATAAAGGCGCTCGTCTTACCAAAACACGAGAGCAAGTATTTTTACTGCTTGCTAAACATGAAGGTGCAGTTGGGGCTTATGACTTATTAGCTGAGCTAAAATTATTAGATTCTGCAGCAAAACCGGCAACTATTTATCGTGCGTTAGATTTTTTATCTAAACAAGGCTTTGTTCATAAAATTGAATCAATTAATGCCTTTGTAATGTGCCATCACTTTGGCGATTGCAATCATCCCGTACAGTTGCTTATTTGTGATGAATGTGGCCATGTTGAAGAAATACAGTCGAATAATTTTGATTTAGCGCTGCGCTCAATGGCAGACACAAGTGGCTTTACTATTAGCCATCAAATAGTTGAAGCCCATGGAAGTTGTAGCGCCTGTCAGTAGACACTACAAATGTATTTGGGAATGACAAGCTTGGCATTGTTTATTTGGTGCATACCTACCTGTGACATTATTGGCGTAAGCCGCAGTAGAAAACACTACATTAACATATCCTAATATACAAAGGGAAATCTATAACATCATAATTAAATTTTGCATCCATGTTTTTTGACATCGCCTTTAATCTCAAATTCCCCTCCATTAATCGCAAAATGTCTCATTCTAGATTCACAATAACGGAGTTAATGTGATATAAAGAAAAGTTCTACGTTATATACAAAATTACATATAAACCCCACCTAACTTTGGAAGGCCATGAAATATTCATTCTCGACAGCACTCATTTGTCTATCTGTTGCTTTGACCAGTAACTTATTCAGTACAAATGTCCAAGCTAAAAATACCATTGCTAGTGACAAGTTTCGTCAACTAGAAGAAGTTTTACCAACACCAAACGTATATCGAACAGCTTCAGGTGCACCAGGACACAAGTATTGGCAGCAGCAAGTTGATTATGATATTGAAATTAAAATTGACGATAAAACTCAACAACTAACGGGTTCTGAAACATTAAGTTATCAAAATAACTCACCTGACACTTTACGTTATATCTGGTTGCAGCTTGATCAAAATAAACTAACACGTAACTCTGATTCAAAATTAGCTCAATCTAAATCATCGCTGATAAAAGAAACCTTTAGTAGCGTGAGGAACATGATTGAAAAGCCTAAATTCGATGGCGGCTATAATATTACTAAAGTAACAGGTAGTAATGGTAAACCACTACATTATGTTATTAATGGCACTATGCTACGTATTGATTTACCTAAAGCACTTAAATCAGGTGATGATACAGAATTTAATGTTGAGTGGAATTATCAATTACATGAACAAAAAGTATTAGGTGGCCGCTCAGGTTACGAATATTTTAAAGAAGACGATAATTATTTATATGAAGTAGCAAGCTGGTTTCCTCGTGCTGTTGCTTATTACGACGTAATGGGCTGGCAAAACAAGCAGTTTTTAGGCAGTGGCGAATTCACTTTAGAATTTGGTGATTACGATGTAAAAATTACGGTTCCAAGCGACCACATTGTTGCATCGACCGGTGTACTGCAAAACCCTAAGAAAGTATTAACCAAAACTCAACGTAATCGCTTAAAGAAAGCAAAAACAGCGAAGAAACCTGTGCTGATTGTTACTGTTGAAGAAGCGCTTGAAAATGAAAAATCTCGCTCAGAAAAAACAAAAACTTGGCATTTTAAAGCTAAAAATGTTCGCGATTTTGCTTTTGCTTCAAGTAGAAAATTCATCTGGGATGCACAAGGTTATCAACATGGCGGCAGCAACACCATGGCAATGTCATACTACCCTAACGAAGGTAATCCATTATGGGAAAAGTACTCTACTGAAGCGATTATCCATACAATGGAACAATACAGTAAATATACTTTTGACTACCCATACCCTGTTTCAATATCAGTAAATGGCCCTGTAGGTGGCATGGAATATCCTATGATCACTTTCAATGGCCCGCGCCCTACATTAGATAAGAAAACTGGTGATAAAACCTATTCTCGTCGGACAAAATACGGTTTAGTTGGCGTAATCATCCACGAAGTTGGTCATAACTATTTCCCAATGATAGTTAACTCTGATGAACGTCAATGGACTTGGATGGACGAAGGTTTAAATACTTTCTTGCAGTTTTTAGCAGAGCAAGCATGGGAAGAAGGTTATCCTTCTCGCCGTGGCGATGCGGCAAATATCACCAGCTACATGAAAAGTAATAACCAAGTACCTATCATGACTAACTCTGAATCTATTTTACAATTTGGCAACAATGCATACGGGAAACCCGCAACAGCATTAAACATATTACGCGAAACTATTATGGGTCGTGAATTATTTGATTTTGCTTTTAAAGAGTATGCACAGCGTTGGAAGTTTAAACGCCCTACGCCTGCTGATTTCTTCCGTACTATGGAAGATGCTTCAGCTGTTGATTTAGATTGGTTCTTCCGTGGTTGGTTCTACACCACAGATCATGTTGATATAGCTTTGGGTAACATTCATCTTTACACTGCCGATAGCCAAAACCCTGATACTGAAGAGGCTTGGTTACGTGCCTTAGATAACGAAAAGCCTGAATATATTTCTAGTCTAATGAATAAAGGTCAATGGCTTCGTACCCAAGACAAACCTGAATTACTAGATTTTTATAACGAACACGACAAATTCACTGCGACTAATGCCGCACGTAATACCTATAATTCAAGTAATAAAAAACTTGAGCAATGGCAAAAGGATTTACTACTTAATCAAAGTAATTTTTACGTGATTGATTTTGAAAATAAAGGCGGTTTAGTGATGCCAATTATTTTGGATATCACCTACGCTGACGGCAGTACTGAGCATATGAATATTCCTGCCCAAATCTGGCGTAAAAACTCAAAGAAAGCCTCAAAACTGTTAATTCGTGACAAAGAAATTACGGCGTTAGCAATCGATGCAAAATGGGAAACTGCTGATGTAAATGTAAATAACAATTACTGGCCAGCTCGTCCTATTAAATCTCGTTTCGAGCTTTACAAGCGTAAGAAAAAAGACATGATGCGTGATTACAATAAAAAATTGAAATCAGCTGACGATGAAGGAAATAAAGAAAATGCAGACGACTAATGTTTGCACTCTTTAATTCTTTATTTAATAAAATACTATTCAGTGTTCTATTAGTTGGGGTAGCAGCATCAGCTGCTGCCCATACCTATTTTTTTGGTGTAACTGATCTAACCATCAATAAAGCAAGTAAACATATTGAAGTAATTCATCAGTTTACTGCCCATGACATTGAAAATACTATTGCTGAAAGAAACCAAATTCATTTCTCACCTGAACACCCTCAGTATGATGAATTAGTACAAAGTTATATAGAGAAACATTTTAGTTTACAAAGAGATAACAAGGTCATTAAAATGACTTGGATTGGTTTTGAAGTCATAAGAGGACAACTTTATGCATATCAAGAAAGCATTACAGTAAACTATTTGACTAATTTAGTGGTAAAAAATACAATACTCGTCGATACTTATGCTAAACAAGTAAACACTGTAAACTATCAAGACTTTAACTCAATAGAAAAAATTCAAGGTAGTTTAACTTTTGATTTTTCATCAAAAGTCGCAGTTGTTATGAGTAATAAATAGATACTAATATAAAAATAATTAACATAGTTTGATTTACATTTGTTTCAGAAGTGTGCAAAATCAAAGTATTACAAATAGCTAAGGCTCGGAAGGCTTCATGAGAGTAGAGTTCATCAACCCATTTTTATCATCAATGCTTAACGTCATGTCTACAATGGCTCAAATGGAATTAGTACCCGAAAAACCTAAATTAAAAAAAGATGAAGTAGCGAAGGGTGATGTATCAGGCTTAATTGGTATGGTCAGCCCTGAAACTAAAGGTTCTCTTTCTATCACTTTTGATGCCCCTTTAGCATTAGCAACAATGAAAGGCATGGTTGGTGAAGCACCTGACGTAGTTAATGAAGAAATTACTGATTTAATCGGTGAGATAACCAATATGGTCACAGGTGGTGCCAAACGTATGCTGAGTGAAAAAGGCATTGAGTTTGATATGGCTACCCCGATTGTTGTTTCTGGTCCAAGTCATGCTATTCATCATAAATCGAAAGGTCCTGTCGTTATTATTTCCCTTAAAGGTGATGCAGGCAGAGCTTATATCGAATTCTCTTTTGATGAATAAACGTTTGAGTTACTAGCTAGACAAGTTACGAAAAGTATTAAATTTACAAAAGGCACTATTGAAAAATAGTGCCTTTTTAGATCTCAACCTAAATTAGCGGTTAACGACTACTAGCTCTTAATTGTTTTGCCGCCAACACCATATTTTCTAGTGCTAACTTAGTCTCATCCCAACTACGTGTTTTTAAACCACAATCCGGATTTACCCATAACCTTTCTTGTGGAATATAACGTTGGGCTTTTTCTAGCAAATTAACCATCCACTCTACGCTTGGCACATTAGGCGAGTGAATATCATAAACACCTGGGCCTAAATCATTTGGGTATGCTCGTTGCTCAAAAGCATCTAACAATGCCATGTTTGAACGTGAGGTTTCCACTGTTAGCACATCAGCATCAAGTGCAATAATTGCTAGCAAAATTTCATTGAACTCTGAATAGCACATGTGAGTGTGAATTTGCGTATTCGATGGTGCTTTAGCTGCCGATAAACAAAATGACGCAGTTGCCCAACTTAAATAATGTTGCCATTGGCTATGCTTAATGGGCATGCCTTCACGAATTGCCGGCTCATCTATTTGTATGATTTTTGTGCCCTTAGCAATTAAATCTTTTACTTCATCACTAATAGCCAAAGCAATTTGCTTAGTCACTTTCTCTCGAGATAGGTCATCTCGGACAAACGACCATGCCAAAATAGTAACAGGCCCTGTTAACATCGCCTTCACAGGTTTATCTGTTAATGATTGAGCGTAATTTATCCATTCAACAGTCATTTGTTTTTTACGGCTAATATCACCAAAAATAATCGGTGGTTTTACACATCGTGAACCATAACTTTGTACCCATGCAAATTGAGTAAAAGTAACACCTTCCAGTAATTCACCAAAATATTCGACCATATCGTTTCGTTCAGCTTCACCATGCACTAACACATCTAGCCCAATGGCTTCTTGACGCTCAATAGTTTCTTTAATTTCGGCCTGAATTAACGCGGTATATTCTGCGTCACTAATTTCTTGCTTACGCCATTTAGCGCGTGTTTCACGAATGTCACTGGTTTGTGGAAATGAACCAATTGTTGTGGTTGGTAACAAAGGTAAGTTAAGTGAACTTTGTTGGATGATTTTTCGCTCAGCAAAGGGTTGCGCACGTTGAAAATCCTCTACCGTAAGCTGCTTTACCCGTGATTTTACTGCCTCATTGTGAATACGCTTTGAGACACAACGTGCTAACGCTCGACTTGAATAAAGCGTAATTTCATCACTATTTTCACTAATAATCGCGCGTTTTAATAACGCTAATTCCTGACATTTTTGTTTGGCAAATGCTAACCAAGACTTAAATTCTTCATCCAGCTTTTGCTCTTGCTCTAAATCAACTGGAGAATGTAACAATGAACACGAGGGTGCAAGCCATAAACGCTCACCTAATTGGCGATATAAGGGTAATACTTTTTGATAAACTGAAACCAGATCCGTTTTCCATACATTACGACCATTAACAACCCCTAGTGAAATAATCCAACTCTCGGGTAAGCGCTTGATAATAGTGTTAAGGTTGGTTTTCTCCGCAATGGTATCTATATGCACACCATCAAAGGGTAAATCTTTAATTAGATCTACATGATGGTCAATAGATGCAAAATATGTCGTTAATAACAACTTTAATGAGCCTTTGTCTAAAGTGCTGTATGTCTGACTAAACGCTTGCTGCCACTCATTATCTAATTCTAAACCCAATGCGGGTTCATCAAGTTGCAGCCACTCAACACCTGTTAATGCTAACTTGGTCAGTACTTCTTGATATCGCTTCAATAGTGTCGGCAGTAAAAATAATTTTTCTTCTTGCTTTACCACACTTAAATATAAATAGGTTATCGGACCAACAAGCACAATTTTACGATTATCACTAACCTGTTGGGCATCAGAAAATTGAGCAAGCAATGCATCAACATTCACGTCACTTTGACTATTGACAAGCGTGCTCGAAAGTTCAGGAACAATGTAATGATAGTTAGTGTTAAACCACTTAGTCATATCGCTTGCTGCATATTGGCAACCCGTTGCCGCTTGACCTCGAGCAGCTCGAAACTCTAAATCAAGCAGGTTGTTGTCATCATGTTTATGGGAGGTGAAACGATCTGGTATTAAGCCAAGCAGTAAAGTGGTATTAAGCACATGATCATAATGCGCAAAATCTCCCACAGATAACAAATCAATACCCGCATCATGCTGTATTTTCCAGTTTGAATGACGACGATTTCGACTTTGTGCTAAAAACTCTGATTGGCTAATATCACCACGCCAGTATTTTTCTAGAGAAAACTTTAATTCTCGCTTTGCACCAATGCGCGGAAAACCTAAATTGTGAATTTGCATAACCTGCTCCAATAAATTTATTATTTAAAAATTAAAATAAAACCACAAACGAATAGACGTCTAAATGGTTATACTTTAAAAAAGTCAGCTAATTAGCACAAGCGCAAATAATTCAATAAGGACATGAAGAAATTTCATTATGTTTGAGATCAAACACCTAAAGACACTAACAACGTTGCTAAACACCGGTAATATTAGAGAAGCAGCAGATGAGCTTTATATCAGTCAATCTGCACTATCACACCAGATTAAAGACTTAGAGCAACGCTTAAATACACCGCTATTTATTCGTAATAGTTCTCCAATACAATTTACTGAACAAGGAAAAATATTACTGCAATTAGCCGATGAAATTTTACCGAAAATTAATCAAGCCATAGACAAACTAAGAGGAGAAGTAACCCCCAAACCACAGCTCAACATAGCAATTGCTTGTCATGCTTGCTTTCAATGGTTACTACCCGTAACCAAGCTATTCTTACAACAAAACCCTAAAGTAAATATTACTTTTTCAGAAGGCGTTTTTTCTAACGACGCACTCGACAAAGATAAAAGTGAAATTAACCTACTATTTACAGATGAAAAAACAGCTAACGATGGCTTTACTTATCACACTATAGGTCAATTTGAAGTGGTTTCAGTTTTTGCAAAGCATCATGATTTAACAGAAAAGTCATTTATTAGTGCAGAAGACATTAAGAGTTTTATTTTACTCACTTATCCACTAAAAACCGAACAATTAGACATATTTAAGTTATTCCTCAACAAAGAAGCAAATAACAAACACCGTCCAAAATCCATTAAACAGGTGGCTAATAGTCATATGATTTTGCAAATGGTAGCTGCCGATATGGGCATTGCAACCTTGCCCGACTGGTTAGTTGGCTCTTTAAGTAAACAATCACTTGTACAAACCAAACGTATTGGTAAAAAAGGAATTTATAAAACTTTATATGCTCGATACAAAACAGAGCAAGCGTTAACAAATATTATTCAACAACTCATCCCAAAAACAGTTGCCGCTTTTGACAACTTGTATCACACTCAAGTCATTGAAAAAGGATAACGGTGAGTAATACCATGTGGCAACAAATCGAAATTAGATTAACAGCAAAAAATAGAGGTTTTCATTTAATTACTGATGAAATTGGAAAGCAGCTTACCGACTTAGCAAAAATACAGTGTGGCCTTCTGCACCTATTTATTAAGCACTCTTCTGCTTCATTAACTATTAATGAAAATGCTGATCCTACTGTACGAGCCGACATGGAAAAACATTTTAATGTCATCGCACCAGAGCGAGCTCCATATTATCAGCATATTTATGAAGGTGATGATGATATGCCAGCACATATTAAATCGAGCTTACTTGGCTCAAGTATTAGTATTCCTATCACCAAAGGACAACTTAATTTAGGTATTTGGCAAGGAATATATTTAGGTGAACATAGAGTTCATGGCGGTAGCCGCACAGTTGTAGCTACCATACATGGCGAGTAACTTAATAAAACTAGTCTTCCTCTAGTACGTGCGGCCCAGCATAATTATCAAAACGAGAATATTTACCTTGGAAAGTCAATGGCACACGGCCAATAGGCCCATTACGTTGCTTACCAATAATAATTTCTGCCATGCCTTTAAATTCACTGTCATCGTGATAAACCTCATCACGATAAATGAACATGATTAAATCCGCATCTTGCTCAATTGAACCTGACTCACGTAAATCTGAATTGATAGGACGTTTGTCGCTACGTTGCTCCAAGCCACGGTTAAGCTGAGAAAGTGCCACAACGGGTACTTGTAGCTCTTTAGCTAACGCTTTGAGTGAGCGTGATATTTCAGCAATCTCTAAAGTACGATTATCCGAGAACTGTGGCGCACGCATTAGTTGTAAATAATCAATCATGATCATAGAGATACCACCGTGATCACGATGAATACGTCTTGCTCTTGAACGTAATTCTGTTGGCGTTAAACCCGCCGCATCATCAATAAACATTTTACCATTTTCAATCAACAATCCCATAGTTGAAGACAAACGCGCCCAATCTTCATCGTCTAACTGCCCGGTACGAATTTTGGTTTGATCAATACGACCTAAAGACGCAAGCATCCTCATCATGATTTGATCAGCAGGCATCTCTAAGCTGAATATTAACGCTGGGTGTTCTTGCGTCATGGCGGCATGTTCAGCCAAGTTCATCGCAAATGTTGTTTTACCCATAGAAGGACGAGCCGCAACAATAATTAAGTCAGACTTTTGTAAACCAGCGGTCATCTTATCTAAATCAGAAAAACCACTAGGCACGCCTGTTACACCACCCGTATCTGTCGAGCAAAGCTTTTCAATTCTGTCGACTGTCTTTTCTAAAACAGAATGAATACTTTCTGGCCCTTCGGATTTATTTGATCTTTTTTCTGCGATGGCAAATACTTTAGTTTCAGCAAAATCAAGTAATTCGGCACTGCTTCGCCCTTGAGTATCATAACCAGCTTCAGCAATTTCATTAGCCACAGATATCATTTCACGCGTAACTGCACGTTCACGAACAATATCAGCATAGGCAGTAATATTCGCAGCACTTGGTGTGTTTTTCATCATCTCAGCGAGATAAACAAAACCGCCAGCATCATCCAGTTTTTGATCGTTTTCTAAAGCTTCAGATAAAGTGATTAAATCAACCGGCTCACCTAGTTCAATTAATGCACCGATAGTTTCGAATATAAGGCGATGTGAACGGCTATAAAAATCTTCAGCAACCGCTTTTTCTGCAACGCGATCCCAAGTTTCATTATCAAGTAATAAACCACCAAGCACTGACTGCTCTGCCTCTAAAGAGTGTGGTGGTATTTTTAATTCATCAATTTTCTTGTCTTTGATAAATTGCCTTTCTTTGGCAAATTTACCGTACTTTTTGTCTGCCATTTACTGAGCCTTAGCGTAAAAGTGTGAGATAGTTTTCTAGGGGAGTTAATGTAGCAGAAATTGACATGAAAATATTGGGTAAAACAAAGAAAAACAGGCTGAATAAATTCAACCTGTTTTAGTGGTCCAGGTTATTTAACAAGTACATCTCCACTAACCGTACTCACTCGAACAGAGCCATTAGCATCACCCGTTTGAAAATATAGTTTCGAACTAGGTCCATATTTAGCACGGTCAGCTTTTTGACTCGTTAGTTTGTTAATTAAATCTCCGCCAGCATTAGCTCTTAAGCGAAAGTCAGCGGCAATATCATTTTGAAAATCAAGCTCTACTGAGCCGCTAACACTAGAGGCTTTTAGCACGCCATTTTTTTGTAAATGTAAGTTAATCTCAGTGTCACCACTAACAGCCGACATTCTTAATTCATCAACGTTTGATAAATTTAACTCTGTATTACCTGAAATATTATTAACAAACACTTCGCTGGCTGTTGAATGTGACGTGATTTCACCGCTCACCGCTTGCAGTTGCAAACGCCCAGAGGAATTTTTATCGTCTATATCACCACTAACCGTTGATAGACTAACTTTGCCCTGCAATTTTAAAGACTTTATAGAGCCACTAACGCTACTTAGTTCAATATGCTCACTTAGTTCAGTTGCTTTAATATCACCACTAACTGTTTTTACAGTGACATCATTATTTAAGTTTTTTAGATCAACATCACTAGAGATACTTTCAAAGTTCATGCGAATATTGCTCGGCATATGAATAGTTAACTCAGAGCCATCTGAATTCCAACGACGGCGATTAGGTAATTCAACTTTTATATTAATAGTATTACCCACTTGCTCAAATATTAGTTTTTCTGCTTTGTCATCAAGCTCACCTGTTACCGTAACACTCGATTTATCCCAACCAATAATAGTAACTTCGCCACTTAGGTTTTCAATAGTTACAGCATTTACGCCATCACTATCTAACGTGGCATCAATTTTCTCGCCAGCCATGCTCAATGGAATAAAAAGCAAACTTGCACTGGTTAATGCAGCCATCATGTATTTATTAAAATTATTCATATCAACCTCTATATTCTGTGTTCAAATTCTTTATTTAAAAAATTATTTATTGGAAAATTAAATTG
Source organism: Colwellia sp. (assembly GCA_029938115.1). Classification (GTDB taxonomy): domain Bacteria; phylum Pseudomonadota; class Gammaproteobacteria; order Enterobacterales; family Alteromonadaceae; genus Colwellia. The sequence goes on from JAPYOP010000002.1 coordinate 50,242, forward strand.
TCTGCCATTTACCATTTTTATTGCTCATGTACGGATATAACGTCTGCAATAAATTCAATTCTTGCTGCTGTGTAAAGCGTAATAAATTAAGTAAGTCGACATTATTTCCATCGTTGGCTAATGCCTTCTGTATTGCTTTACGTGCTTGTGCTAATTCAGTTAATTGATTTTTCATTTTTACCGGCAAATCAGTCATATCTGGTTGCCCATAACTTACTAACATTGCCTGCTTTTGTTGCACAAAGTCAGTCTGCATCGAACTAACTAATTGTTCCGCAGACCCCTCTTGACTAGCAGTTAAAGGCGTAGATAACTGAGGTGTAGGCGCAAAAGAAACCCAAGCAACTAATACCGCGGCGACTAAAGATGCAGCCCAAGCCATAGGAACAATATTGTTTTTCTTACTTTCGCTCGTACTTTGTTGGCTCTGCCCTTGAATCGCACGTTCAATGCCTGACCATAAATCCCGCTCTGGTTGCATTTCTTTAGGCAACTTATCAACTTGAGACGCTAACGCTTGATCTGATATATGCTTATTCATAATTTCCTCCTGCAAGTGCGGTATCACTTAACGACTCTTTCAATAATGCTTTGGCTCTATGGTATTGCGATTTACTTGAACCTACAGCCATACTCAGCATTCTAGCTATTTCTTCATGACGATAGCCTTCGACAGCAAAAAGAACAAAAACCAACCGCGCCCGTTCCGGTAATTTAGCTATGTGCTTATCTAATTCTTCAAGTCCTGATGAATCATCTAATGGTACTGCTGCTTCTTCTGGCAATGTATAGCTTGTTTGTTGCTCTATACTAAAAACTCGTTGCAACCAGTTTTTCTGCTTACGTAAATGAGTAAGCACAACATTACTCGCAACACTGTGCAGCCAAGTACTAAATTTACTCTCGCCACGAAAATTGTTTATTTTTTGCCATAACACCACAAAAACTTCTTGGCAAACATCTTCAGCGCTGTCTTTATCGGCTAGCATACGCCAGCACAGCGCATATATTTGCCGATGGTGCATTTCATAAAGTTGATGAAAAGCCGTTTGCGAACCTTGTTTTGCTTGAGCAATCCATTCTTGCTCTTGCGAAGGTGCAAACAATTTTTTAGCATCAATTACCTTGGAACTATTCAAGAAATCATTTCTCTTCAATTGCTGTTATATAGTTAGATGCAGTATGTCAAAAAAGGGTTTAAATAAGTAATGATTTATTTTGCAGCCAATCTACTCTTATGTAGCACCCTCGTTATTCCAACATTATTACAAACCGCCCTAGCAGACAAAGCTGTTGAAGAAAACACCATCAGTTACTCTGCCAAATACAACTCGGCTAGTTACGATATTATTTACTTGCAAGGTGATGCCACTTTTGCCCTAAGCGATAGCTTTGGCTTGACAATGGGGGCAAATAATCTCAACTTAAATGTCGAAAATTGAAAGGATAATGTTCAAAATTTACGTATAGGTGGTTTTCTTCGTAGCTCTGAACATGGCAGGCTAGAATTAGCCTATCAGCAATTATTTTCTGACGGATAAAATGAAGGTTTATATAGTATTACCGGTGAGTATTACTTTGACCATTGGACTTTAGGCGCTTATGTAATGTCTGATGAGCTATCAGATTTAAATGACCTTAATATTTACACCAACATATATTTTACTGACAATATTCATCTTGATATTGACTTGCTGGATTCCAGTGACGATTCAGTTATTTTTGCAACTTTAAACTTTCAAGCGCCTGAGTTTATCGGTAATGAATGGCAATTTAGCTTATCGTACGGGGAAGGTTTTTGGGAAGATGATCACCAATGGGGCATAGGCGTAAAATATACCCTGGATTATAATGACACCTTAAAACGCTTTTATCGTAATTACAGCACCAATATCAAATCTTTCTTTTTTTAATAGTCATTTAAAGGTCAATAAGCTCTATTTACCTTTATAGATAAAAAAACGACTCTTTCCTGACAAATAATCGATTTGTCAGGATTGGTGTTATTTTTAAGTTGATATACAATTTATCTAACTATAATCAACTTTTTAGACTGTATGACGACTAAGAACAATTTATCCATTGATAAACGGCTAATTATTTGCGGTGTTTTCTTTACGCTATTAGTTGCCATTTTCTGGTCATATTCTCGCTACCCAGCTTTAGATTTAAAAGCCGCAATGTCTGATACCTTAGGTGTGGAAGGCGGTTTAAGCTTTGATTCCAGTTACGACCTCAGCACAGCTGCAAATATTATTGAAAAAATAGGGTATACCCTACTAAATTGGATTCATGTTAACGAACAAGGCATGATGTTTGGTTTAGCCTTATCAACGGTTTTGCTAGTGCTTTTACCGCTTATTGTTAATCGCTTACCTCAAGGAAGGATCTCTTCAGTTTTTTCTGGTTTAATGCTTGGGATCCCTTTAGGGCTTTGTGTCAACTGCTCTGCACCTATTGCTTACGGCCTATATCAACGTAACGTAAGAGCAGAAACAGCCTTGGTTACTATGCTCAGTTCTCCCTTGTTAAATATTATTGTGTTAACAATGGCGTTTAGTTTGTTCCCTGCCTATTTGGTCATTATCAAACTCATACTTTCACTTATTCTAATTCTTTTTGTTGTGCCTTTGATTGTCCATACTATTCAAGACGAAGTACCTCAAATTAATAAAGCGGATCAAGACAACGAACACTTTTTTGAACAATGCGAGATAACTAGTCAACTGACATGGTTAGCAGCCGCGACTTGGGTAACTAAAGAGCTCTTTACTCAAGGCCTTTGGCTTTTAAGAAAAATGCTGCCATTGATGTTACTTGCAGGGCTTATTGGTTCGATATTCATTACAATAATTCCTTGGCATAACCTGATTGAATACCTTCCTCAAAGCAATAATTTTTGGATGATAATGGCTTTAGTTCTGCTCGCTTTATTTGCACTAATACTGCCTGTGCCCATCACGTTTGACATTATTCTTGCTGCGATATTATTCATCAATGATGTGCCTGTAGTTTATATAGCGGCTTTATTGTTCACTTTGGGAAGTTTCAGCATTTATTCTTGGTTTGTTTTAGTCAAAGCGGGAGCAATTAAAACAGCAACAGCACTTGCGGCAGTGATTCTTGTTTTCGGTGTATTATCCGGATTAATAAGCCACTATTACCAACAAAACTTTATTGAAACTGAAAATTTTAAAGCGTTTACTAAGTTAAGTCATATTCAAGAAAAATCTAGTTTTCCGCCTAAAAACATTGCTAAGAATAAAACTAAAAACATCATTAAAAAACCCTATAAAAAACTGTCACAAGAAGAAATGCTTCGGTTAAAGAAAAAGGCCTTGTTTGAAAATAAGGAACAAGATGCAAAGGAGAACTTTAAAGCATTTTGTCAATTAAATACGATCACACAAACGCGCGTGATTCCTCAAAGAATCATGGTACCAAAGCTGCCGGCAAGCACCGCTCCCGAACAAAAATGGCAAAATTATAACGAAAGTAATTCTATTCAGTATTTGCCTTTAAGAAAATCAATAACGCTGAACACCAACAGTGAATTTCACCTTCAATACAGCTCAGGTGAAAGTTTAGGTTTTAACTATCACCCAAAACCTTTATATGAACAGTTTATTGTTCCTTTTATTCAAACAAACTCTCTGGCAAGTGGTGACTTTAATAATGATGGCTGGCTAGATGTCGTTGTCGGTACATATTCAGGCGTTTACCTGTATCTAAATATTGATGGTGCTTTTGAATTGTCTCCACAAAATAACATCTTTAGCTTTGATGAAGGAATAACAGGAGCCATTGCCTTACAAGATATTGATAATAATGGCTGGTTAGATCTTATTTGGAGCAGTGATAAAAATGGCGGATTTATCGCCTATAATCATCAAGGGAAATTTGACGAGATAATCAAACTTCCTGTCGATAAAAGGATTGCTTTTGCGATAGCGTTTGATGACATTGATCATGATGGCGATCTCGATATTTTTTGGGGACAATATTTTAATGAATGGATGCACACTAAACCAAGCCAAAACTTACTCTTAATGCAACAACAAGGTGAGTTTGTTATGAAGACCTTGCCGGGGCCCCCTGGCTCTGCGTTAACGGCACTTTTTAGTGACTTAAATAATGACGGTACTAGAGAATTACTTATCGGTAATGAATTTGAACAGCCCGATATGTATTATTTATCACCTTTGAAAAAAGACTTTCAAAGCTGGTTAACGTATTGGCCGTCAGTACCTTTTGCAACCATGAGTTTATCAAGTGCAGATATAGATAATGACTTAACGTTTGAAAGCTATCATGCTCAAATTACCTTTAACCCTAGCTCTGGTGGTTTACGAGTACCACTGATAAAACGTCAAGCTTATGTTGAACAATATTGTAAAAACAACAATAATCTTGAATGTAAAGAAGCAGAATCTATAGTCAAAATAGTTTCGGCAAAGCGCAGAAAAATGGCCGGAAGTTGCTTGGATTTAAACGATAACGCTCAGTTTGAATGTTTAGCTTTGTTATTAACTAAACCTAACTTACAAGATAGCTATGAAGCGGTGCAAATAAAAGATCGTCTAACATTATGCGGTTTACTATCAAGTTATTCTGTTAAGTTACAACAGCATTGTGTTCACAAACTTAATATTATTGCTAATAAAAAGCAGTTAGAAAAAATACGTCTTGAAAATGACAATATTCCCTCAGTAGAACCAAACAACAGTTCAATTAATTACCTAAAACAAAAAGAACGAGTAAATATGCTTTATAAGCATGGCAATAATATTACAGCAGTTGATTTAGCGATGGATTACCAGGTTGATATTACGGGCTGGGCTTGGAATGCGAAATTTGCCGATTTAGATGGTGACAGCTGGCAAGATCTTTTTGTAGTCAATGGTTACAGTGAATTGCAATCAGTAACCTCAAATGCTTGGTATCGAAATATAGAGGGTAAAAAATTCCAAGAACATGCGCAGCAAGTTGGTTTAGCGCATTTTAATGACATGCTGAGTTATCTATATGTTGACAGTGATAACGATGGTGACTTAGATATTATTGCCTTTGATATTCAAGGAAGGCTGCATACTTGGCAAAATAAAGAGTCATTAAACAACCATATTCAAATAGAGCTAGATGATACATCAGGTAATAACAAAGGCATTGGCGCAAAAATCATTATTCATTATGGTGGGGAGAAAAACCTCAAACAAATTAGAGAAATAAAAGCCAGTGGTGGTTTTTTATCAATGGATGCACCTTTGGCACATTTTGGCTTAGCAGAATTTAACAGCGTCACAAAAATTGAAGTTGTTATTGATCAAAACAAGGTAAGAACATTTTATGGACCATTCACTAGCGGAAATCGCTACCGACTAGTATTGAAATAATCAAGACTACACCAACGCCATAACACAACGTTATGCCGCTAAAAGCAGACTAACGATCAACTTATTTATTATCCAGCCCCTACCCTCACAAAGCATTAACATGCACATTGAAATCTTAACCTGTAAATTACATTTAAAACACAAATGTACAACCGCATTACAATACCCTCCTCAAAAAAAGCATCAATTCCGCAATAGATAACACGCTGAAAAAGAAGAGAAAAGACCTTTAAATGATATAGGTCATTTTTAAAACGACCTATTAAATACAAATAAACGACAGCTGCTTTATTGCCCTATCTTATTTAATTATTTATTAATAGATCAATGCCAAAAAAGTGTGCCTAACAGCAATAATAAGAACAACACATTTTTTGGATACCTTAACCATGTCAAACTATAAAGAGGATAAAATGATTTTTAAATCATCTTCGGTCGCATTGTTAATTTCCACTGCTTTAACTAGCCAAGTATACGCTAGTGATCAGTTAAACACTGATAAGCTTTCAGTAGTAGGAAATAATCAGCACCCAATTAATGTTAATTCTGATGCAACAGCATCATTTAAAAGACAACACGAAACCAAGGGTATTTATATTCTTCAATTATCTGAAAAAAGTGCTTTAGATAAAGAATATGCTCACTTAGGAAACGATCGTAAAGCCGTTGTAGCAAAAATTGACGCACAACAAAAAAGCATTGAAGCATTAATTAAGTCATTGGATAGTGACGCGGTTATTACGCAAAAGATCCGCCTGGTTGATAACTTGATTCGTGTTCAGATGACTCATGAAGCTGTAGAGCAGCTTAAGTCGAACCAAGAAATAATTTCAATTAATGAAACATCAGCTCAGCCAAATATGACAGCTGATAATGCATTTAAGCCGTATCCATTTCTGACAATAAAAGATCCAGGCGATGCTGTTACTGTAGCGATTATCGGCTCAGGTGTTGATTATACTCATGCGGCGTTAAATGGTACAGGTACAACAGAAGCGTACGATAAGGCATGGGAGAATAGAAGTAATGCTTGGGATGGCTTTCCTACTGATACTGTTATCGGTGGTCTCGATTTATCTGCATCACTTGAGGGTTATCATATTGATGATTATAACCCCATTGAAGATAAAAACTTTGTTCTAACAAATGATTATTCATACCATTATCCATCAGGTACAGCGCAAGCGGCTTTAGTCTTAGCACAAGCACCAGATGCTAAAATTCTAGCCTATAAAGCATTAGACTACGACCGAGTATACTTTTATGCGGCGACGGATGTTGCTGTTGATCCAAACCAAGATGGTGACTTTAGTGACCGTCCTGACATTTTATTAATTAATTCTTATGGTTCAGGTGCCTTCTACCAAGTTAAAGGCAATGGTACTTCTTCAACTACTAGACAAATTAACCATGTGCGTCGTTTAGCCGGGTTAGGTTCATTAGTGGTTGCACCTGCAGGTACTTACTATTTTGATACTTTCCATAGTTTAGCACCACGTGGCGCAACGCCAGAAGCATTAACCGTTGGTTCAGTTAATATTGATAACGAACACATTGTATTATCTCCGTTTACTCCAGCGGGTCCATCACGTGGTGATGATATGCTAAAACCAGATGTTGTTGCACAAGCCGAAGGGCTTTTTGCTGCAAAGGCAGGTACTGGAGATGGAACAACTGAATTAGTTACGACAGCCGCTTATGCCGCAGCGAATGCAGCAGGTGTTGCGGCACGTGTTTGGGCAAGAGAACCTAACCTAAGTTCATTAGAAGTTAAAGCTTTGGTTGCCAACACTGCGATTAGTGAAGGTATTACGGGTATTAAAGAAACCGTAAACGAAGAAGGTTTCAGTGTCGAGATAACGAAAGTAGCTGAAGTGCCATTTATGGGAACGGGTCTTGTTAGTGCTGAAAATATCGATAAAGCACAATCGGTCCTTTGGGAGACAGGTAGCTACCAACCAAGCTTAGCGTTTGGTCACATTGATGTAGCAAGCACGGTAAGTGAAACGCGTAATATCACCTTGAAAAACTTATCAAATAAGCCACAAAGTTATAGCGTATCTTTAACTAAAAATGGTGAAAAATCCAATAACGCGGCTGTTAGCTTCGTCTTTCCTGAAACAGTGAGTGTACCCGCCAATACGGCGATTACCTTCCCTGTTACTTTAACAATAAATGATGAGTTATTGACTAACTTCCCGTTAACAAAAGGTTCTGATTATAGCATTGAAAAATGGGCTGAAGCGGCCATTAATGGGTATCTGACTTTTACTAACACAAATGCAGAAGCAAATGATGCTATGCTTAAAATGGGCTGGCTAGTCTACCCGAAAAAAGCAACACAATTCACTAAGTCAAACACAGATCTTACCAGTTCATTGTTGCCACTACATTCTGATGACTATCGAGCAAATAACACCGCATCAGGCTGGTGGACTGAGGGAAACTTAATTGACATAACTAACGAGGGTAATAGTGAGCGTACTATTGTTTCTTTGCCGTTAATACACAACAAAGATTATCCTGATGCGCGTAAAGATGGTTCGCAAGGTCATATTATTAAGTCAGTAGGATCAAAAGTTTACCCTAATGAACAATGTGAATCTGGTCAAGCTATAGCCATTAGTATTGAAATGTTTGACCCTATTGAAATTGCGATGGCAGAGCATATGGATCGTGGTTCTCATTTAGTTACCATGCGTGCTTACAATGCAGCCTATGCAAATGCTCAAGGGGCTCATCCTGATATTGCTGAACGAAATGCCACTGATGCTGATTTGTTATTTTATTTTCAAGTAGAATTAGACGATAGTGGTAAACCATTTACCAAGTATATCGATTACTCAATGGAGTTTGATCATTGGAACCCTACAGCGCGTTACAGGAGAACTAGCTTAGAAACGAATATTGCCCCAGGCGGTAAAATCGTCATGGTTAATACCTGTATGGACGACTTATACCGTGAAGAATATCCAGGTCTTGCAAGCTTTAATGAAAAGCTAGGCTGGCAGTTTGGTACTGATCGCGATGCCGTATCGTCTATTCATGAGTCAATGGTACGTTTTAACCCGGTATTAGGTGGTGATTTTTGGCAAGAGATAGTTGACCACACAGGTGAAGATGGTTATCCAAATTGGTGGGACACAAACTGTCAACCTAAATCGTGGAAACCTGACAACTGTATTGAAAGTGCGACTTTCTTCTTAGCTTTCTCTGCAGGTTCGGCAGTATTACCAGCTGATGTTGTTAATATTGATCCTGATGAACGTGACTTAGACACATTAACTTGGTCACCTATGACTACTATTGCAGCTGGAGAATCAGCTGTTGTTTATTCAGGCATCACTGCTCAATGTGACCCAGGAGTTGTTTCAACGGGTAACTGGATAACGCATGAAGATTGTCCTGCTGGGATTATTATTTTCGAATTAGAAAATAATAATATTTCAAAAGTGCCTATGACGAGTAATTATGACTCTTCTGCACTAGCGAACCAAAGTTTTAATGTCTATGAGAGTGTTGCTAATGGCACTGTAGTTGGTACCGTTAAAATTGTCTCTGCACAGTTTTTCGCTTCAGATGAACAACGAAATGCTCAAGCCTATTTAATCAATGCTTTACCAGGTATACCATTTGCGTTATCAACTGACGGTGAATTAACAGTGATTAACGCTGATGCATTAGATTATGAATCCCTTAATAAACATTATGTACTTCAGATTCAAGTTGACCATGAAAACCGTGATTCAGGAACTGTAGAAGTAATTGTTAATGTATCTAACAACAACGATATAGCGCCAATGCAAGTTAACAAAATAGCAACGATGACTGCCACTGTTGGTACTCAATTTACTACCAACATTGCCAAGTCATTTACTGATGTTGAAGGTGATGGTGTATCGTTTACTTCTAGCGATTTACCAAGCGGTTTAAATATAGACCTTTCAGGTAATATTTCAGGTAAACCTGAGGAAGCAGGCGATATTAGTTCGACAATTATCGTATCTGATGGCATGAACCAAACAACCTCGTCGGTAAGTTTCTCGATTGCTGCTAACAACTCGTCAACCCCAACTACTCCAGCTACTCCTGCAAACTCGGCACCAGAAAACAGTGCAGAAAACTCATCAGATTCTTCAGGTGGTAGTTTTGGTTTTGTATTTTTGATGTTAGCTAGCCTAAGCCTACTTAATCGTAGAACTAAGTAAATATTGAATATTAAGAGGCTTAATTGCCTCTTATAAGAGGAATAAATTGTGAATTTTAAATTAAATAAAATTGCGCTAGCTTTACCTATTTCTGCATTAGCATTAATAGTGAATGCAAGTAATCCAACCATTGAAAAAGTTGGTGAGCAAGCAACTTATGGCAAATTGTCAAGTATGCAAGCGCTTAAAGCGAAATCAGTCGAAGCTAAAGCAGGTAATAGATATTTTATCTTACTTGAAGATGAACCTGTTTCATTATATCAAGGTGGTATTTCAGGTTTAGCTGCAACTAACCTGCAAGCGTCTAAAAATAGCAATATGAATGCTAAAGGCAAGATAGATTTAAAAAGTTCTGCTTCTATCATGTATTCCAATTACTTGGCGACTAAACAAAATCATGTGTTTGCTAACATTCAAACGAAATTGAAACGTGATTTACCTTTAATCAGAACGCATAAAACGGCATTAAATGCATTAGTGGTTGAGTTAGAGCCAAATGAAGTTACCGCGTTACGTAAAATGCCGGGGGTTTTAGCCGTTGAAAAAGACTCTCTTCAGCAGTTACATACTGATGTTGGTCCTACACATGTTGGCGCTCCAATAGTTTGGGATAATCCTGAATTAGCAGGAAAATCTAGAGGTGAAGGCGTTGTTATAGGCGTTATTGATACGGGTATCGCTTCTTATCAGAAAAGGTATTATTCATCTCGCCCACCTACACAGGATAACTTTAATCCATCGTTTTCTGATATTGGTGGTGATGGCTATGATCACACTAACCCATATGGTGAAGGGGTATACTTTGGTGATTGTGTTGAAAAAGACTATTTGTGTAACGACAAACTGGTAGGTGTAGTAGCGTTTGAAGGCTTTGAAACGAGAACAGTTTCAACATCAGACATCCGCTATATGACCGGTGCAGATGATCAAGGTCATGGTACCCATGTTGCGTCAACCGCAGCAGGAAATGTGGTATTGGCTGTTCCTTATAAAATTACCCAAGTGGTAGCGCCTGAAGCATATAATCCATGGGAAATAGCAACCTCAATGTTTACCACTGATGTTAGTGGCGTTGCTCCTCATGCGAATATTATTTCATACAAGTCATGTATTGCCGATCAAGGTTGTTGGGGCTCTGCTACCATACAAGCCATTGAACACGCTATTGAAAATAATGTTGATGTTATCAACTACTCAGTCGGTGGTGGCGCGCAGTCACCTTGGTACAGTGCTGATGCATTGGCTTTTTTAAGTGCCCGTGAAGCGGGTATCCATGTAGCTATTTCTGCTGGTAATAGTGGTCCTGGTGAAAAAACAGTAGGCTCGCCAGGTAACTCTCCTTGGGTAACCACCGTTGCGGCATTTAGCCATGGTAGAGACTACAATAGTGAGAAAACCGCGGTATTCTCTGGTGGTGATTCACAATTACCAGAAATGTCAGGTAAAGGTATTACCTTAGCATTAGAAACACCAACGGAAGTAGTCTATGCCGGTGATGTTGAGAGTGAAAGTTACCAAATTAATCAAGGCGGTCCTGGTTATTGTTATGCAAGTGCCTATGGTAGTGGTAGTTTACCACGTACTTATGCAGCTAATACCATCAAAGACAAAGTGGTAGTTTGTCGCCGTGGTGGCTCATATAACAATGCAAATATGTCTCGTTTAAATAAGAGTATTGCCGCTAAATATGCAGGTGCAGCAGGTTTAATTTTAATTAACTCTGATGAAGCCGCAGATACTGTTGTTGCTGACTTTCATGAGTTACCAACGGTTCATTTAAACAAGACTGATGGTGATGCATTACTTGCATGGTTAGAAACTGGCGAAGGCCATATGGTTAGTATTTTAGGTGAATCTGAAGCGTCAACTACTAAAGAAAAAGGTGACATTGTTGCTGGTTTTAGTTCTCGTGGTCCTGATTTAGTATCGAATGATTATTTAGTACCTGATTTAGGCGCTCCGGGCGTGGCAATTTGGGCAAGTAATATTGGCAAAGGAATGGGTGCCAATAACTTACCTGCAACACATAAGCATCCTGGTAACTTTATGCAGATATCAGGTACCTCAATGTCATCTCCACACGTTGCTGGTATGTATCTGTTAATGAAGGCTGCTCAGCCTACATGGACACCTGCTGAAACCCAATCAGCGTTAATGATGACAGCTTATACTGATGTTAAAGAAAAAGAGTACCAATTTGACGATAACGGCGAAGTTGTTCGTGATGAAAATGGTGATGCTGTCTTTGATTTAGTTCGTGCTAACCACCATGCCATTGGTAGTGGTAGTGCAAGAGTAAACTTAGCGATTGAAGCTGGTTTAGTAATGAATGAAACCAAAGCTGGTTACTTAGCGGCAAATCCATTTGCTAATGAATACGAGCAAAGTCAAATTAATGATTGGCACGGTGAACCACATCAACTAAATATGCCAAGCTTGTCAAAGGGTGAATGTTTAATTGAATGTGAATGGACTCGTACTTTTAAAGCAACTAAAGCGGGCTCTTGGTCGGTAGCGTTTGAAACCTTAAACGAAGGCTTTTCACTAACCGCTGATCAAACATCATTTACAGTTGCAGCAGGACAAGAAGTTACAATTAACTTTAAAACGGAAGCTAACGCTGACTTAGCTGATGAGTGGGTGAATGGTCGAGTGATATTAACGTCTGATGATGTTAATGCTCCGGTACAAACTATGCCGGTAACTGTTAACTTTATTGCAGGTATAGTTCCAGAAAGTCTTGATGTAAATACAGGCCGTGACAATGATTCGGTTGGTGTTCCAGGTATTGTTACTATTGGTAGTGATAATATTCAATCAAGTAAATCTGGCTTTGCTAAAGCAGAAATTTACGAATTTCAAATAAGACGTGATGATACTAATGGTTCTTTCATGCCTTCATTAGTTGAAATGGATGATACGCTTAAAGCTATCCCTTTAAATATTCAAGCGGGTAGTAAGCGTTTAGTGATTGAAGTATTAGAAACTACTTCACCTGATCTAGATTTGTTTGTTGGTATCGATGTTGACTTAAGTGGTGACCCAACAGGTATGCCTTACGAGTTTGGTTTTCTTGTCTATTCAAGTGCAACAGCTGCGGCATTAGAGAAAATAGATATTGTTGAACCACGTAATGACACTTACTGGATTGCTGTTCATAACTGGGCTGAAGGTCCTGCACCGTTAGAAGAAAATCAAATGGTCTGTGCTGAAGGTCAAGAAGCTGATGAAGGTATGGAGTGTGTTGATGCTGCACCTATCTATGATACGGTTAAACTTGCAGTTACTAATGTCATGTATGACGAAGATAACTTGACACTTGACGTCGCTACTTCGGTTGATGCTAAAGAGGAATTGCCAGCCCGAGTTAAATGGTCTCAAGATGATATGCAAGAAGGTGATATCTATCACGGCGTATTCTGGTTAGGTACTTCACCTGAGCTTGGTCGAAACATTGGTGCTGTTAAAGTGAATATGATACGTGGCGGAGATGATGTTAAGGTTGAAGTTCCTACTATTTCAAATGACATGATATCAACCTCAATCAAAGTTGGTGCTAATAATACCGGTGAAGATCGTATTTATAACTTCAGTTTTGAACTAGCTGAAGGTGTTACCGTTGATAGCTTAATAATAGATTCTAATTCAGAAGAGTCGAAGACTAAAAGTATGAAAATGGCAACCGATGATATTGAGTATACACTCAATGGAAGCATGGTTTCATGGACTCATACACAAAGTGATGGCAATTCAGCCGTTAATTTTAGTATTGTATTAAATGCTGAAAACGTTACTGGTATGGTTGACGTAACACCCGTTGTAAGTACTGAAGTAAATACAAGTGATGAAGTAATTTATACTGCTTCTGAAGGCGAGCCTGTATTTATTGAAGGTCGACCTGTATTTTCAGCTTCAAGACGGACAATATCTGTAGCTGAAGGAGAGCCCGTTACTATTTCTGCGAATATAGTAGATGCGGTTCTAGAAAGTCCTGAAATTAGTTACACGTGGACACAAGTACAGGGACCTTCTGTGGCTATTACAGGTTCAGGAACTAGCACTATTTCATTTACGGCACCGGCGATAAATAGCGATACAACGCTAGAGTTCACGCTAGTTGGTAGTAATGGTAGCAAGCAGTCTGCAGCAGTACCTATTACAATTGATGTCGAAAATAAACCAAGCGGTGGTAGCACGAGCTTATTTATCTTTGCATTAGGTGCACTAGGTCTAATCCGACGTCGTCGTTAAATTAAAAAGACAAGACGTTTAAACAATACCAAGGGCTTCTAATTTTAGAAGCCCTTTTCTATTTGTGTTCGTAACTAAATATGAACAAGCAAGGAACTCATAGTAAAAATAAGTTACTTAATTGGCTGCTATAATTAAATTTTAAATGCTAACATCATGATTCCTATCTACCTCTTCAAACGCTCAAACTATGACAAAAAAAATTACTAACAGATTTAAAATAAACGAAATTATCGTTGACTGTCAAAGTATGACACTTGAAAACAATGAAAAAAAAATTAAATTACCCGTTAAAGTTTTTGAGTTTTTAAAATTATTTTTAATTAATGAAAATAATATTGTGGATCGAGAAGAAGCGATAAAATTGATCTGGCTAGGCAATGAAGGAGTCGGGAAACGTGGTTATGTGAATGCCATGTGGCAAATTCGCAAAGCATTTACTGACTTAGGTGAAAATAGTGATGAATTATTTACTACCTTACCAAAAGTAGGTTATTTTCTAGCAGTTAAACCTATCTGTATTGAAGATAAAATTGGCTCCTATCGTAAGGTTAAACTATATTTCGGATTGTTTATTGTACTATTAACAATTGCTGCAAGTGTTTCTTTCTATTGGTATCAGAATAACTATATCAATGAAAGGCTACCTTTTCCTAAAAGTATTCAATTACAAAGCCAAACAAATTTTCAAGGCATTGAAGAACAACCCTCTGTTTCTCATAACGGTCGTAAATTAGCTTTTTCTTGGTTACAAGAAAACAAAAAGGCCAAAATTTATATTAAAGATTTACAAAATAAAAACTCTACCCTTAAACTAATATCATTGAGCAACTACGATGAGCTATCCCCAGCTTGGTCTGCTGATGACCAATCTTTAGCTTACGTAAAAATTATAGAAGATCAGTGTGAGGTGAGAGTCAAACACATACTTACGAATAAAGACCGTTTAATTGACAAAGAGTGCTCCTACTCTTCGTTTTGGAATATTCTTGATTGGTCAAATGATGGACTCAATTTAGTTTACTCTAAAAAAATCAATAATAAAGTGGCTATATTTAAGTATAACTTTGCAAACAATACTAGCGTACAGGTAAGTTACCCTCCAACCAATTCAAAAGACATCATGGCTATTTGGTTGAATAACAACAGAACCTTAGCTGTTTTAAGGCAAACTCAGCAACAATTTAAAATTATCTTACTTAATGAAGAAGGTGATGAGTCAATCCTTGTTGATAATAAAAACTCAATCACTGGCATTGCTTGGAATAATAATCAAAATGCGCTCTATGCGACATACTTGCATGAAGGTAATTATTTTATTTATAAAATTGATGTTGAAACGAAAGCAAAAACTCAATTAAAAAATATCAAGGGTGGCTCTAATTTGAGTTTTAATGCAACAACGAACGAATTATTCTTTTCTAAACATTTACTCAATGAATATATCGTACAGCATTCATTAATTGATCAACGCATAATTCGCAGGGTATCCTCATCCTCAAGAGATATATATGGTGAGTATATTCCTGAAACTGCTAATATTATTTTTACTTCCAATCGCTCTAGTAGCTGGGACTTATGGTTAAAGTCAGATAAAGGTACTATAAATTTAACTAAAGGAATAGGCGCTATAGCAACATCTGCTGTTTCCCCTAACAGCAAATATTTTGCTGTTGCGGTAGTAAAAGAAGGACAGAATCAACAGCTATTTCTAGGTTCATTACCGGAAGGTGAGCTAGTTCACCTTCAGACACCAGAATTAACCCCAGTATTTCCATCATGGTCAAAAGATGGAAAACGTATTTATTTTAGCGCGATGACTAATAATAAATCTGGTATTTATCAATATAATCTAGCTAGCAAAGAAATAGAACAGTTAACTCATAGTAATGAAGCACATGCTGTAGAAGGGAACAATGGTGATTTATACGTTACAAGAAAATTAGAAAATGGAATTTGGAAATTGACTAATGAAACGAAAACATTCACTAAAGTCATCGATGATTTGCCTTCTGTAGATCCCGCGAGTTACTTTTGGGAGAATGATACGATTTATTATCTAACTCGCAATCAGCACAACGATTTAGTAAAAAAATATGTAAAAGATGATGATGATGAAATTATCGCAACTTATCCCGCAAACTCAATAAGAAAATACAAAGGTATTTCTAAAGCTGATTATCAAAGTTTCATTATCACTTTAAAAAACATTTATGATGCGGATATACATTCAATTTCAGTAGAATAAAACAATAATAAAGCACATAACAAATAAAAAAAGCGCCTATTGGCGCTTTTTTTATTTGATGCTTATTTTCTTTATTTAAAATAAAGAAAATAAGGCGTTCTAAAAAGTAAAACTTACTTCTTAGAAAGTGCACCAAAACGTTTGTTGAATTTATCAACACGACCACCAGTCTCAGCTGATTTTTGCTTACCAGTGTAGAATGGGTGACATGCAGAACATACGTCTAAATGAATGTCTTTTGCTGCTGTTGAACGAGTCGTAACAACATTGCCACAAGAACAAGTTGCTTTAAACGCAACATAATTAGGATGAATTCCGTCTTTCATGGGGACCTCTATATCTCTTTCGAGAAATTGGGCGTATCGCCACTTAGCCGCTCAGTTGTATCAACTTATAAACGCTAAGCACCATACGGTGTAAAATTAATGGGGGCGAATAATAAAGGATCGCTGCTTTGACTGCAAGTAAAAGCATTACAAAATAGATTAAAAAAGGCTTATCCTTATTAATAAACTAAACGCCTTTATTTAAAAGAAAATTAATACCAATTGAAATAAGATAAGATAGCCCTTAAATACCCATCAATTAACATTTATTATAATTCGTGTCTGATCAATATGTGCAAGTTGCTGTACCCGTACCTATGCAGCAGCTATTTACTTATCAAGTGCCAACCCAAATGCAAACGCCCTCAATAGAGGTTGGCGAGCGAGTTGCTGTATCGTTTGGTGCAAGGCAGCTTATCGCTATTGTTATTAGTATTGATGACAAATGTGAAATTGATGCAAAAAAAATAAAACCTATTGCAAAGCGCCTTAACGATAGCTTTCATTTAAGCAGCGCTTTAGTTAGTTACTTAAAGTTATGCGCTAATTATTACCATCACCCTATTGGTGATGTCTTTCAACAAGCCTTACCTAAATTATTACGCCAAGTTAAAAAAGTAGATCTTCAACCACCTATGGTTTGGCAAAGCATAGAAGCGATTGAAGACATACAAAAAGAACGTTTAATAAAAATTGAAACTAAGGCGCCCAAGCAATTCTCGCTTTATCAACTAATAGCAAAACATCAAGGCATTAGCTGGGCTGAACTACGCACTCTAGGCTATAGCAAAGCACAGCTGAATGCATTAATAGCAAAAGATTTGATAGCAGAAGTGAAACAAAAACCTTGCAAATTTATTTGGCAAGATAAAAGTTTAGCGACTGAAAATAAGCAAATATTATCAACTGAGCAAGCCATTATTGTTGCGGCTATTAATCAATCACTTGAGCAATTTTGTTGTCACTTAATTGATGGAGTTACTGGCAGCGGTAAAACTGAAGTTTACTTGCAAGCGATGGAAAATGTACTGGCAAATAGCCAACAAATATTAGTGATAGTTCCTGAAATAGGTTTAACACCACAAACTTTATTGCGTTTTGAGCAGCGTTTTAATGTACCTATCTGCTTGCATCATTCAAATTTGAATGACACTGAACGATTAGATACTTGGTTAAATGCTCAACAAGGCAGTGCCGCTATTGTAATAGGCACACGATCGGCTCTTTTTTCACCTCTACATCAACTCGGCATGATTATTATTGATGAAGAGCACGACAGCTCATTAAAGCAGCAAGATAGCTTTCGTTATCATGGTCGTGACATGGCTATTTTACGCGCCCGACAATTGAATATTCCTATTGTTTTAGGTAGTGCCACACCAAGTTTTGAATCACTGCAAAATGCTTTATCTGGGAAATATCAATATCATCAGCTGCGCAAACGTGCAGGACAAAGCACAAAAGCCAAAATAGCCTTGATAGACGTTGCTAAACAGCAAATGGAGTTCGGCTTATCTGGCACCTTAAAACACGAAATAAAACAAACCCTAGCGCGTGGCGAGCAAGTATTGGTTTTTTTAAATCGTCGCGGTTATGCACCCGCGATAAACTGCCAAGAATGTCACTGGCTATGTGATTGTGCACGATGTGACAAACCTTACACCTTTCATCAAAAACAACAATTATTAATATGCCATCATTGCGGTAGTCAAAAGCGGGTTCCTAAACAATGCCCGAGCTGTGGTAGCGTTCGTATTGCACCTGTAGGTCAAGGCACTGAACAGCTAGAACAACGTATCAGTGAGATATTTCCCGATGCGAGTGTTGTTAGAATAGACCGAGATAGTACACGTAAAAAAGGTGAGTTAACAAAATTATTACAGGAAATTACCGATAAGAAACATCAACTTTTAATAGGCACTCAAATGCTTGCCAAAGGCCACCATTTCCCTGATGTTACCTTGGTGGCAGTACTTGATGGCGATGGTGCATTATTTAGTTTCGATTTTCGCGCTAGTGAACAAATGGCACAGTTACTTATTCAGGTGGCTGGTCGTGCGGGTCGCGCTAGCAAACCAGGTCAAGTATTGGTGCAGACTAATTATCCAGATCATCCTCTGTTACAAGATTTAGTTCATAACGGTTATCAGCACTTTGCCAAGCAAGCACTCGTTGAGCGAAAACAAGCATTGTTACCTCCTTTTAGCTTTCAAGCCTTGTTTCGTGCTGAAGCAAACTACCCTAGTTACCCTGAAAAATTTTTACGGTTGTTAACTGAACTTGAGATAATTAATTGTCAGTTTGCCGGTCCCGTACCCGCAGCAATGGAAAAGAAAGCGGGGAAATTTCGTTATCATTTGATCTTACAAGCAAAATCAAGAAAAGAATTACACCTAGCCATTTTACAACTACTCGCAGCAATCCCCAATAATGAGTGGCAAAGCAAAGTACGTTGGAGTTTAGACATAGATCCTATTGATTTAAATTGGTGAGTCGTTAGAATAACCAGAACTTCCCGCTATTTATTTCCCGTTCATGTCAAACCAAGATTATATTTCTCGCACGCCTTCAAAAAAGAAAAAGAATAGCCCTTACAAAAAAAAATCGGCTGAGCCAGCACCTAAATTACCTGTTAAAACTAAGCTTATTAGTGTTCTAGTTCTATTATTAGTTACTGCATTTAGCTACGGTTTATGGTTTTTAAAAACAAGTCCAATAACCAAAGAGCCAATAAAAGTTCAAAACCAAGTAGCGGTAAAAGAAGATAAACACCTACCTGAACCACCAAAAGAAAAATGGACCTATGTTGAACATTTAAAGACTAAAGAAGTTGAAGTGGGTCAATATGAAGTAAAACAAAATGGTCCATATAAAATGCAATGTGGCTCTTTTAGAACAAGTGCACAAGCAGAGTCAGTTAAAGCCAAAATGGCTTTTGTTGGTATCGAAAGTAAAATTCAAACAGCTCGTGGCAAAACGAGTACTTGGTATAAAGTTGTTTTAGGCCCCTATCCAAGAAAACGCACAGCAGAGCAAGACAAACATAAACTCAGAAAGAATAATATCAATGATTGTCAAATTTGGTTGTGGAGAGATTAATCTGCAATAAAGTCAATTCTATCCTTGAAAAACACTTAAAAAACCCCACTTAAGTTACAACAAAAATGTAATTATTGAGGTTTAATGTGACTACTATCGTTTCAGTTAGACGCAATGGCAAAGTAGCTATTGGTGGTGATGGTCAAGTATCACTGGGTAATACCGTAATGAAAGGTAATGCCAAGAAAGTTCGTCGTTTATACAACAATAAAGTATTAGCCGGTTTTGCTGGTAGCACTGCCGATGCCTTTACTTTATTTGAACGATTTGAAAGTAAGCTTGAGCAGCATCAAGGACATTTAACTAAAGCGGCCGTTGAGTTAGCTAAAGATTGGCGTAGTGATCGTGCCTTAAGAAAGCTAGAAGCATTACTTGCCGTTGCTGATGAAACAGCCTCATTAATTATTACCGGCAACGGTGATGTGGTGCAACCTGAGCACGATCTGATCGCTATTGGCAGTGGTGGTAACTTTGCCCAGTCAGCAGCAACCGCCCTATTAGAAAACACCGATTTAAGTGCCAAAGAAATTGTTGAAAAGTCATTAACAATTGCCGGCAACATTTGTGTTTTTACTAATCAATCACACACAATAGACGAATTGTAGGTCGTAGCTTGCTGCGACAATTTTCAAAGCAAGCTACAATTTAAGAATACGAGGAATAAAACATGTCAGATATGACTCCCCGCGAAATTGTCCACGAATTAGACACACACATTGTTGGACAAAGTGATGCTAAACGCGCAGTAGCTATTGCCTTAAGAAACCGTTGGCGTCGAATGCAGCTAAACGAAGCACTGCGCAATGAAGTCACACCAAAAAATATCTTAATGATAGGCCCTACGGGTGTTGGTAAAACCGAAATTGCTCGCCGCTTAGCTAAATTAGCCCGTGCTCCTTTTATTAAAGTTGAAGCAACAAAGTTCACTGAAGTTGGCTATGTTGGTAAAGAAGTAGAGACTATCATTCGTGACCTTGCCGACATGGCGATTAAAATGGTTAAAGAAGATGAAATGAGTCGCGTACAGCATTTAGCTGAAGAAGCAGCTGAAGAGCGTATTTTAGACGTATTACTGCCTCCTGCTCGTGATGGTTTAGGCAATGCTGAAAAATCTGATACTGAAAATGACAACAGTAGTACTCGGCAAATTTTCCGCAAAAAATTACGTGAAGGTAAGTTAGACGATAAAGAAATTGAACTAGACCTAACGGCTCCACAAGTGGGTGTTGAAATAATGGCTCCTCCGGGCATGGAAGACATGACTTCACAGTTGCAAAGCATGTTCCAAAATATGTCTAGTGACAAAACTAAAAAGCGTAAATTAAAAATTAAAGATGCCTTTAAAGCATTGCAAGAAGAAGAAGCCGCTAAAATAGTTAATCAAGATGATATTAAGCAAAAGGCTATTTATGCTGTTGAGCAAAACGGCATTGTATTTATTGATGAAATTGACAAAATTTGTAAACGAGCTGGCAGCAACAGCGGCGGTGATGTATCACGTGAAGGCGTGCAGCGAGACTTATTACCTTTAGTTGAAGGCTGTACGGTAAGCACTAAGCATGGCATGATTAAAACAGACCATATTCTGTTTATTGCCTCAGGCGCATTCCAGATGGCTAAGCCATCGGATTTAATCCCTGAATTACAAGGGCGTTTACCTATTCGTGTTGAACTAAAAGCACTGACAACTGAAGATTTCGTCAGAATTTTAACAGAGCCTTTTGCCTCATTAACTGAACAATATATTGCCTTGTTAGCCACTGAAGGTGTTAATATTGAATTTAGTGATGATGGCGTTCAAGCCATTGCAAATGCTGCTTGGCAAGTGAATGAAACAACTGAAAACATTGGAGCTCGTCGTTTACATACCATGATGGAGCGATTAACTGAAGAGTTATCTTTTCACGCTGATGAGCGCTCTGGTGACACAATAGTCATTGATAAGAATTATGTTGATAAAACCTTAAACGACGTTATTAAAGACGAAGATTTAAGCCGTTTTATTTTATAAATAATGAACGTTAAGTACTTATGATCATAAAACAATTAGCCATTAACAATAATGCAAAAAACCTTACCATTGATTTAATAAATGGTAAGGCTGTGTGTTTAAGTTTCGAGTATTTACGCGTTTTTACACCAACGATAAGTAGCCCATCGAAACAAACACCTTTGGTCACTCATAAAAAGATGATCATGCTAGTTGCCATAGAAAATGTTGGTAAACACGGATATAGACTGGTTTTTGATGATCAACACAGCGCTATATATTCAGCTGAATATTTAGCGCTACTTATAAAAGAATATGAACAACGTTGGCTGCATTACTTAACTGAAATACAAGCCTCAGGACATTCTCGCGAAGCGATGATAAACATAACTCAATTATAGGTATTGCTTACATATTTACGCAATACCTATACAACAAAACTCAACATACTGTCATTAATTTAACAATTGGAAATATGTTGAAATTAGGTATTTTATACAAAGTAGGTTATTGGCTTTTTCTAGATAGATATTTAATTAGTTTTTCTTCTGGTAATGGCTTGTCGATGAAAAAACCTTGCACTGCATCACACCCTAAATTTCGTAAAACATTAAGTTGATCTTTGTTTTCAACCCCTTCCGCAAGTACACGCTTACCCAGGCCATGAGAAAGCTTTATCATGGATTTAACGATCGTTAAATCAGAATCATTCGTTGCAACTTCAGTTATAAAACTACGATCAATTTTAATTTTATCTATGGGTAACTTACGTAAATAAGCCAAAGAAGAATAACCGGTGCCAAAGTCATCAATAGAAACTTTAATACCCATATTCTGCAACGTTATAATAGTATCCATGGCCATGTTTATATCTGTCATCAATACGTTTTCTGTAATTTCGAGCTCTAAATATTTTGACGGTAAATTATTTACTAGCAATAAGTTTTGAATTTTATCAACAAATTGCGGATCTTGAAACTCAACTGCCGTAACATTAACCGCAATAGCAACTCTTCGTTTGAATTGCTGATACCAACGAGCAGTCGCGCTACAGGCCTTATTTAATATATAAATATCAAACTCACTATTCATGTTTAAGGCATCTATATCATCTAAAAAACTAGCCGGTGACAGTAAACCTTTCTCTGGATGTTGCCAACGTGCTAAAGCTTCAACGCCTTCTAACTTATTAGTTAATAAGTTTAATTGTGGTTGATAGTATAAAACAAATTCATCATTGGTAATGGCTGTCCTAAGTTCATTTTCTTTTAATAATAAACGTCGCCCTTCAGCTTGCATACCTGACTCAAAAGCGATGGTAGGAATGTTATTTGTTTCTGCATGATGCAAGGCAAGGTTAGCTTTTTGTAGGAGGTCTTCTGCTTTTTGACCATTTTTTGGAAAAGTACAAAAACCAATACTTGCTTGAATATGTACTTCCTGATTTTCATATCCATACGCTCGGTTAATAACCTGATGAAGGTGTTCAGGCACTCGATTAATTGAAGATGCATTTTGGTATTCAATAACAAACATAAATGAATCCCCACTTAGGCGCCCTACCGCTTTAGGTAATAATATGCTGTTATTTAAGCGTTTTGCTATTTCACCAAGGATATAGTCTCCTGTTTTCAGGCCGTAAGTATCATTAATAAATTTAAACTGTTTAATATCAATTAAAAATATAGCTAATTGACATGACTTTTTACCAGCAAAAACAATAGCCTCTGACAGCTTTTCCATAACTTGGACACGATTCAAAGCCCCCGTTAATGAATCATGTTTACCTAAGTATTGTGCGCGACTAATGGCATGTACAGCCATATTACGCTCAGATCCCTGCATCCAAATAAGTAGAATAAAACCTAAAACACTATGGGAGCCAATATCAAAATATAACAAAAACAATGAAAATTGGTTAAACCATTGCTCTGTTACAGCGACAATTGAAATAAAGGAATAGAGTAAATAACGTATCCCTAGTAGCAAGCAAAAAGCTAATAATATTTTACTCGAAAAATGAGGTCTTTCATCAATAAATAGGTAGAAACTTGTACCTAAAAAACAGCAAGCAAAAATAAAACTCTGCAAGCTAACTTTCAGATAAAAACGATTAAACACATTGTATTCATCAAAAGAGAATAGGGTTGCAGCACTTAAGCCAATAAATATAGCTGTACCCAAAACCACGATAATAATACGCTTTGATGGCTGTTTTTTCATTTTGGCGCTATAAAGACCAAATAATAGAAAAGCTACAAATAGATAAAATCCAACCTGTTGAACTTGTCCATAAAACAACTGCCAATAACCACTAACTTGGTATGTTCCTAAACTAGGCAGCATAGCACTACTAGCATAATAACAACTCAGAAAAACTAGACTAAATAGCCAGTATTTCACATATTCTCGATTGAAAGCTCTAAAATACATAAAGAGAACAAATGACAAAATAGCAAAAACTATTGCTTGGGTAGCAAATAAAAAAGCTATTGAGTCTACATTCGCAAACATTAATGGTTATCTATTTTTGGTGAAAAGTGTATACCCATGTTACCTCAAGATGCTGGATTCAGCGAGAATTAAAAGGCTTAGAGACAAGGCATTGATTGAAGAGAATGGTTGTTCCCTTGTCAAAATCAATAACGCTGCATATATGCCTTTTAAACTCGCCCTTTGGGGACTGCTGAGAAAATCACACTCGTCGTTGCATCTATTTTTAAGGGAATAACCATTAATAAAGAGATTCACCTTGATTATGAATTGCTCAGCAGTCCTGAAACTAGCATTTTGAAGTATCATCGGTATTAACCTATTAAAGAGAGTTTTACCCTAAAATACAAGTCGCTATATTATTTTCATTACAACAAGTTATACTGTAATTATTTTATTGCCTATATAAAGAGCACTTTTATGGAATATGATACTTCACAGTTGTGTGATACTTATGCTGACCTAGTTGATGTCCTTGATCCCATCTTTAGTAATTATGGTGGTCGGCATTCTTTTGGAGGCAAAGTTGTTACGATAAAATGTTTCGAAGGTACCGGATTAATTGAAAAAACAGTAGCTACAGACGGCACAAGTAAAGTGCTCGTTATTGACGGTGGCGGCTCAACTAGAAGAGCACTGATTGATATTAATATTGCACAAATTGCTGCAAATAATGGCTGGGAAGGGATAGTTTGTTACGGTAGCGTGCGTGATGTTGATGCCATAGAAGAGATAGAGTTAGGTATTCAAGGGTTAGTTTCAATTCCCGTTGGAGCTAACGATAATGAATTCGGCGAAAGTGATGTTGCTATAAATTTTGCAGGTGTCACTATATTACCTGACGATCATATTTACGTGGATAATACTGGTATTATTTTATCAGCTGAGCCATTAGATATTGAGTAATATACGTTAGTTAAGTTTGTGATCTTGTTGTGTAAAGTGAAAACTAATCAGGATAGCGCTACCTTTTTATCCATTTATCTTGGATGTATATCATTGCTCATTAATAGGTTTTGCTGATGAATGCTGAGCAAACCAGCTTTTAAGCCATACCTCTATTTCATCAGGCACAACACCTCGATTGATAATATCGCCCTGCACTAAATTTCCGCCCATAGCTTTATAACTATTTGCTATTTCATCTTTATCTATATGTGTACCGATTAAAGGTAACTTCATACTACGAGTTAGCGTAACCAAAGCATTAATTATGGCTTTATCAGCTCTATTATCTTCTTTATTAGCTAACTTCTTACAGTTTATTTTCACCTGATGAATTGCCATTTTACGCAAATAGCGCAAAGACTCATAACTACCAGAAAAGTTATCAATAGCAATGGCAATATCTAATGATTTTAATTGGTCAATAGTATTCTTAGCTCGCTGACATGAAGAGAGCATAACTTGCTCATTCAATTCTATCATCAAGTATTTACCGGCAATGTTAAAGTTTTTCATCTGCTGCTCAAGATAGTCAACTAGAGCGGGTTCAAGTAAATTTTTACTCGACAAACTAACTGAAACACGTTGATATACCCCAAGTTTCTGCAATGAAGATAAGACATTAAAAGCTTGCTTGAACATTTGCTTGGTTAATAAATAAAGCTCGCCGCTGTGCTCAGCAGTATCAATAAAATCACACAACTCTAATGGCTCTTCATCAGTGACATACCAATGAACCTTTAACTCAAAACCAATAATGGAATTATCGTTAAGATCTATTTGTGGTTGTAAAAACCAGCGTAACTCTTCTGATAAAATATCTTCACGTAAACGCTCCATTAACAATAGTTGTTGCTCTGTATACAAAACAGCACTGTTATCAAAATATTGAATAACTTGCTCATTAGCTGCGCCTTTTAATAACGCATCGGTCGCATGTGAGACTATTTCACTAACGCTATTACCATGTTCGCCACTAATAGCGACCCCAAAAGCCAATTCAAAATTTAAAGAGAAGCTCTTAAAACTCATAGCATCAGGCACTGCTTTAGCTAACTGCTGACATAGATTGTCAATAACATCTTTAACATCATGCTTAGTTGTTGATAAATCAAAAACAACCAGAAAATCTAACCCTTGCAACCGAGCTAATCTTACAGGCTCAGGGCTATGGTCAAAAATAATTAAGTTAGTATTCTCTTCAATATTCTTTTTCAAACAAAAGGCTAATTGCAATAATAAAATATCAGAATTATGGTGGCCTAATACTCTATTTACTTGCTGGAAATTCACTGGTTTAAATACAACAGCCGCCAACTTAGAGTTTTTAGTTGCTTTCAATGCTTGCTCAAATTTATTCAATGCATACTGAGCTGTAGGTAAATTCGTCGTTAAATCATGAGAGTAATTAAATAATTGGTCTTGATCTGCTTTTGAAGTGGCTGACGAATCATCATTTCGATTGATAATTTTACTCAGTAGTTTCCAGCAAATAAAAGTAACAATGGGTAAGCTTAAGCCAATGAAGAATGCTTTAATACTAACGGGAGAAAATATGGACTCTTGTGCTGCTGAAGCGGAAAAGGAGAGTAATGAAAATAGAACAATCGATATCATACAAGACTTTCTTTTCACACAAGTAAAAATACCACCTACAATAGAGAAAATAGAGCCTTTACAACAATCCATATTAAACCCACCAGATGATACTAATTACAAAGTAAATTATAGACTAATAAAAAAGCCCTGTATTGTACAGAAATACTAGCTATAACTTACATTATATAACACTCTCTCGACAAAGAAATACAGAGCTTAATATGATTAATTAAGCTCATGGAGATAGATTATTGCTCAAAATAGAACTTAGCGCGTTTGTTATCATAATTACCTATTTCATTCATAGTTTCAGCATTATATAAACGGCCATTGACCATGGTGTATCTCACTTTATCACTCAAACGGATATCTTGACTAACATCGCCATCAACAACAATTAAATCGGCTAATTTACCAACTTTAATAGAACCAAGTTGCTCTGCCAAACCTAAAGTTTGTGCCGGAGAAATGGTTGCTGTACGTAGCGCTTGTAGTGGCGTCATTCCCCCTTGTGCCATCATCCACATTTCCCAGTGCATAGCTAAACCTTCACGCTGACCATGACCACCAGCATTCACTTTTATGCCTAAGTCTTGCATTTCTTTTGCTACTTTGGCGACATTTATATGGTTATAGTGATGCAAAGGCGCTTTAGGACGTCTCATAGAGCGAGGCTCTAAAAATTCACTCGGTACGTACTTACTTAAACGCGGATGCAGCCATACGTCAGTTGTGTCATACCAATAGTTCTCTCCTGAAATACCACCGTATGCTACGCCCAATGTTGGCGTGTATGCCATTTCAGACTGTGACCATAACTGCTTGATATCATCATATACTTTAGCTGTTGCAATAGAATGCTCTAAAGTTGTATGACCATCAACCACCATGGTTAAGTTGTGTTGTAATAAAGATCCGCCCTCAGGTACTACCAACATTTCTAATTCACGTGCTGCTTGTATAAACTGCTGACGTTGGTTTCTACGCGGTTGATTATAACTTTTAACACTAAAAGCTCCTGCGGCTTTTAAACGCTCAACATGAAATTTAGCATCCTCAAGGTTATCAACATGGGCAGTGTAACCTGCTACCGTTGCACCATATAAAATAGTACCCGTTGAAAATAACCGTGCTGCTACTATTTTTCCTGAACGTTGCATTTCACTTGCAGCAAAAAATTCAGTGGTGTCATTAGATGGATCATGAATAGTTGTTACGCCAAGCGCTAAACCGGCATAGTTCATCCAATTTTGTTGCGGTATTATTTCATTACTCCCTTGAGAGCCATGCGCATGCGCATCAATTAACCCTGGCATAATACTATTGCCTGATATATCAATTACTTTTGCTGACTTAGGAATGTTAACTTGCGCTTTACTACCCACAGCCTTAATCACATTACCTTCAACGAGTACAACACCGTTGTCGATAATTTGCTCACCCTCCATAGTGATTATTTTACCATTTACAAAAGCAATCAACCCTGAAGGTTTATCAACTGCAACGCTAAAACTAAGATCAGTGGTGATAACTTTCGTTTGCGCTAATGCGGCAACGTCTTTACTTTCATCTTCACTCGCTTCTGTAGAGTCACTATCTGCTTCTTTGATTTTAATCTCAAATAACTCATCAACGTCTGCTTGATATAAGTCAGCACCTAAACTCCAGTACAACTGTTTAGAGCTGCCATGCCAATTAATGCCCTCACCTGCTCTAATTGATAATTGTTCAACAGGTAGGTTAGTGGCTTTAGGGCCAATAGTTATCACGTCACCACGCTCAACAAAAGGGGTAACAAAAACTTTAAAGCGCTCTGCGAAAGCTAAATACTCTCCATTAGGGGATACTCGATATTCAGTAGAAAACTTACCTTGATAAAGGGCGTCATCATCTTTACCATCTAAACTCACTCGAGCTAATTGCGGTTTTTCGCCATCACGAATGACATAAATAGTCTCGTTACTTTTACCAAAATGAGCTTGTGTACCATCTTCAGTAATTAAAACAGGCTTGCCTTCTTTACGTTCACCTCTTGCTGAAACAGCATAAATACCTGTATTTAAATCCCACGTTGGCTTAGTGATGTAACCACCTGAAATTTTACGATAAACTACGGTTTTTCCATCAGGTGAAAAGGTTGGCTCAATATATTTACCTTGCTCTTTTAATAACGCTTTACCTTTGCCGCCACGACTCGCAACAATACGTATTTGCCCTTGTCGCTCATCATTCCAAGTGGCGTAAACAATTCTTTTTCCATCGCGAGCAAAGCTAGGGTTTAATTCAAAATGTGACTTTTGTTTAGTTAAACGCTTAGCTTTTCCTGTCACTTTGCCATTAGCAATACTGCGGGTGTATATGTGTCCCATTGATTCAAAAACAACTTTTTTACCGTTTGGAGATACTTCAACATCTCGTAGCATTTTAACGTCAAAACTATCTTGGGGTAACTGTTGCTTAAACTGCAAAGCTTGTTGAATTTTCTTGGTGGTTTTAACATGAAATTTAATTACTTCAGCTTTATTATCATTTAGCGTCAGGCGATTTATTTTGCCGTCATCCCAAAACACAATACTTTCACTATCTGGTGTCCAAGCAATGGTTGGATAAACACCATGAATTGCCCAAGTTTCTTGCATATCACGTTCTAGGTCATCATAAATCTTAGTCTCTGCACCACTTTTAAGATCGTACAAATATAAGTTTGATTGGAAATCATCTCGGCTAATAAAAGCAAGGTATTTACCATCAGGAGATGGTGTTGGCCTTATGGCACCACCTTTACCTGATATTATCGTTTCAATTTCACCTGTGGCTAATTCAAGACGTTTAATTTTATAAATGCCTTTTACAGAATCCTTTGAATAATGAAAGCTTTTTCCGGGTGTTGCATCTTGTGAGAAATAGACATACTTGCCATCAACAGAAAAAGCTGGTTCACCTAAATCTTTTTGTTCATTTGGACGTTTAGTTAACATCACGCCATTACCGCCCGTTTTGTGATACATCCACACTTCACCGGCACCTAATGAACGCGAGCCAGTAAAATGTTTACGACCAACAATATAATTACTATCGGGCGACCATGCTGGGCTATTAAGTAATCTGAAAGTCTCTGTTGATACCGCTTTGCCATTACTGCCATCACGGTTCATTATCCATAAATTATCGCCGCCATCTTCATCCGAGGTAAAAGCAATGTACTTGCCGTCTGGACTAAAACGTGGCTGCATTTGCCATGCTATATCTGTCATTAGCGGCTTAGCTTCACCGCCCTTTATCGACATGGTGTAAATATCACCAAGTAAGTCGAAAGCTAGCATTTGACCGTCTGGGCTAACATCAACATTCATCCATGTGCCTGAAGTTACATCAATATTGGCATCTTTAAATTGTCCTTGCGGTGCATTCACTGACCACTTTTCTTTTTTCTCTGACTCATTTGCGCTTTCTTTGCTCGTATCCACTGCGCTAACTGGCATAGCAATCGGTAGCGTTATACTGGCAACAAGTAGTGATATTATTTTTATTTGTTTTAATTTTTGGAACATATCTCAGTACCTTAAAGAGGATTAATACGATTTAAACTACATTCTTCATTGCATACAATATAATGTAATTTGGCTTAAACTAAAACAGTTTAAATTTGATAGCCCCAACGCGGCATAATTGTCTGTTCAATGCCGAGATGATCTAAGATTCGACCGACCATAAAATCGACCAAGTCATTGATTGATTTAGGTTGATGATAAAAACCCGGTGCAGCAGGCATAATGGTTACGCCTTGTTGAGAGAGACTAAGCATATTAGTTAAATGAATAGTCGAAAAAGGCGTTTCTCGCACCATTAAAATAAGTAGCCCTCGCTCTTTAATAACCACATCAGCAGCACGCTCTATCAAATTATCACTCATGCCTTGGCTAATGGCAGCAAGCGTCCCCGTTGAACAAGGGCAAACCACCATTTTTTTTGGTGCTGCAGAGCCCGAAGCAACAGGCGAAAACCATTGCTCTTTACCAAAAACTGTAATTTGCCCCGCTTTAGCTTGGAGTTTTTCAATTAATAAATCACTCGCAGCATCTGGAGATGCGGGTAATTTAAAGTTTAATTCCGTATCTAGGACTATTCGACCAGCACTAGAGCACAATAAATACACTTGATAATTTGCCGCGATTAAACACTCTAATAATCGTAACGCATAAGCTGAGCCGGAAGCACCGGTAATCGCAATCGTAATTTTTTCACTAAAATCTTCTACTTTATTACTTGTCATATTTATCTCTCGAATTAAGAGGCTAACTTGCTAATGCCATTAATATTTTATCGTGAATATTACCAAAGCCGCCATTACTCATCACCACGATAGTATCGCCGGCTTGGCTTTGCTCGATAATTTTTGAAACCAAATCATTAATAGATTTTTCAACAAAGCAAGGGGGTTGACACTGATTAATTAGCTCATCAACAGACCATTTAATCCCTTCATCTTGAAAAATAAAAACTTGATCCGCTTGCTTCAATGCCAAAGGTAAGGCGTCTTTATGCACACCTGATTTCATCGTGTTAGAGCGCGGCTCAAGTACCGCTAATACTCTACCTTGCGCGTTGCTACTATCAACCTGCGTGCGAACACCCGCGAGCGTTTTTGCTATTGCGGTAGGATGATGAGCGAAATCATCAAAAACTCTGATGTTATTAACTTCGCCTTTGAGTTCAAAACGACGCTTGGTATTAATAAACTCAGCCAAAGCTTCAATAGAAATATGACTCGGCACTCCAGCATGACGTGCGGCAGCAATTGCCATCAAGCCATTATCAATATTAAAATCGCCAATCAGAGACCATTTAACTATGCCATGCTCAACACCGTTAAAAGTTACTTTAAACTCACTGCCATCAGCACTAATTTTTTCCGCCTGCCAACCATTTGAACAAGCACTTTGCTCTGTTGGCGTCCAGCAACCCATAGCTAAGGTGTCATTTATAGCGGCTTCATTTTGTGGAGATAAAATCAAACCATTACTTGGCACCATTCGAATAAGATGATGAAACTGACGTTGAATGTCGGATAAGTCGTTAAAAATATCACCATGATCAAATTCTAAATTATTTATCACTAAGGTTCGTGGACGATAATGAACAAACTTAGAGCGCTTATCAAAAAAAGCAGTGTCGTATTCATCGGCCTCAATAACGAAAAAAGGTGCGTTACCTACTCGCGCTGAACAAGAAAAATTTTGCGGTACACCACCAATTAGAAACCCAGGTGACAACTGTGCATATTCTAAAATCCACGTGAGCATACTACTGGTAGTCGTTTTTCCATGAGTACCAGAAACAGCTAATACCCAGCAGTCTTTGAGCACATTTTCTAATAGCCATTGTGGACCAGAAATATAGGGAATATTGCGGTCAAGCATATACTCCACCATCACATTGCCTCGCGACATAGCATTACCCACAATCACTAAGTCTGGTTCATCATCAAAATGCTGCGTTTTATAGCCTTGCTTTAGCTCAATACCCAGCTGTTCTAACTG
The DNA here is from genome assembly GCA_029938115.1 of Colwellia sp. Taxonomy (GTDB): domain Bacteria; phylum Pseudomonadota; class Gammaproteobacteria; order Enterobacterales; family Alteromonadaceae; genus Colwellia. The sequence continues at coordinate 82,334 of JAPYOP010000002.1, forward strand.
TGTACTCATGGGTGGATAAACTTGCGTATCACATCCCGTTACGCGAAAACCAAGCTCCTTTGCTAAAGCAGCAATGCCGCCCATAAAGGTGCCGCAGATACCAAGAATATGTAAATGTTGGGTTTTATTTGTCATGAATAAGAAAAAACACTGAAATAGGATGAAAAGTTATAAGTGTTAATATACCTTAGACCGAAAGGACAAGTAAAAAAATATTGGAAAAACATGTCAATCACAAAAATTAGTAGTCTTTATATTTATCCGGTCAAATCAACTGCGGGGATCCGCCTACCTCATGCAAACGTTGAAGAAATGGGCTTAGCCTTTGATAGACGCTTCGTTGTTAGTGAGCCATCAGGGCAGTTTATCACCGCAAGAACTCAGCCTAAGTTATGTTTAGTACAATCTACATTGGTAGAACAAGGGTTAGCGTTATCGGCTCCTAATATGCCAACACTCACGTTATCTCATAAAACCTTTAGCAATAAATACCAGAACGTAATTGTTTGGGGAGATGAAATTTCAGGGCAACTTTGTTCAAGCCAAGCAGATGCATGGTTTAGTGAATACTTGCAACGTCCATGTCAGTTGTTATTTTTTGGACAAAATTCACATCGTGAAAGGAAAGCAAATACAGACAAAGCCAGAAAAGTTGCTTTTGCAGATGGTTATCCGCTGCTGCTAATCTCTCAAGCATCATTAAACGATCTCAATGAACGTTTGATGAGCAACAATTACCACACTGTATCTATGGCGCAATTTCGTCCAAATATTGTCATTGAGAATACCCTGCCATTTGCCGAAGATGGTTGGCAACATATTCGCATTGGTGAGGTTGAATTCAAAGTAAGTAAACCTTGCGAGCGTTGTATATTTACCACCGTCGACCCAAAAAGTGCTGAAAAACATCCAGAGCAGCAACCATTACGCACGCTAAAATCATTTAGGCAAACCAGTAAAGGCGAAGTGTTATTTGGTCAAAATTTAATTCCCTTAAATGAAGGGCAAATAAAACAAGGTGATCCGGTGTTTGTCATAAGCAAGCAAAAGCCGCCCGTTTTTAATGTATTGAAACAAAATTCAACTACACTCATAGAGACACAAACATCAAAAGAAGTATCACAAGGACAGAAAATGCAGCTAACCTGCCAACAGATAATCATTGAAACTCATGATGTAAAAACTTTCGTATTCACTTGGTCTGGTACACAAAAAATTAAACAGCTAGCGGGTCAGCACATTAACTTGCTTATCAATATTTTTGGTAAAGAACAGCCTTGTTGCTACACCATAGCTTCATGCCCAACAACAAAAAATCAAATAAGCCTAACCATCAAGCGTGTGCCTAACGGTAAAGTTTCTAATTTTTTTCACGACCATTTCAGCGTTGGTGATACCGTAAAAGCACGTGCTCCTAGTGGCAACTTTCACCTTCCTAAAACGATCCCTAAAAAGGTATTACTTTTATCCGCTGGCAGTGGTATTACACCTATGTTGTCAATGCTTCGCTTCATGGCTGAACAACAAACGAAGAATCAACAAAGCAGCGATAAAATAACTTTTTTGCATAGTGCCCACAGTGAGAGTGACATTATTGCCTCAGATGAAGTTTACGCTTTAGCGAAACAACATGGAAACTGCCAAGTTATTTACACGTTAACCAAACAAACTAGCCCACAATGGCTGGGATATAAAGGCCGCCTTAGTGCGCAAATGCTAACTAACATTAATGATTTAATTCACTATGATATTTATGTTTGCGGCCCTGAAGGATTTAGAGAAACTGTTCAACTACATTTGCGCCAACTAGGCTTAAATAGAGAGCAATATCACTATGAGAGTTTTGGTAGTAAAAAAACAAATATCGCTACTCAAAAAAATGATAACTCCAAAAAAGAAGAACCCAAAAGTGCGGTAAAAACAGTCAATAAAAAGCTAAGTATTTATTTTGATAAATGGCACAAAAATCACCAAGTCAACTCTCAAAATAAAGAGCAAACAACAATATTAGAGCATGGTGAAGAGGCCGGATTAATTTTACCTTATTCGTGCCGCGCTGGAATGTGCGGAAACTGCAAAGCCAAACTTGTCAGCGGTGAGGTTGAGCTTTCATCAAGTGATGGTTTAACAGCACAAGAAAAACAAGCAGGTTATATTCTATGTTGCTCAGCTATCGCAACAACAAACGTAGTGATTAAGCATGAATAATAAATTTAAAATTGATAAGCAACACTGAACACCAAACGATAATCATTTGGCTCAGGTGTATCCTGACTAATAGTCGTTACAGGTTCGGCTATTCTATCAAGGAAAAATAGCAAGTCTATTTCTAAATCATCTATAAACTCAAACTCAAAGCCGGTTTTAAAATGATGACTTCTAGCGCCCGATTCCTTACTAACAAACTCCATTTGGTAGTCCAAGGTGTAATCAATTTTGCTGGAAATTTGATACTCAAATAAGGTACTTAGGCTTAACGCAGCACTTTCATCCGACTCACCACCTGCATCAGCATGGTATCGAGTTGACTGATAACTAGGGCCTACAGTGAAATCCCACTCTATGCGCTTATTATTCATAACATGGTAACCTAGACTAGTACCAAGGCTATGACGCTCTTTTATATTTTGCTGTAAGTCACTAAAATTTTCATACTCAATAACACGAAAGAAAATATTCGCGCTGTAAAACCAATCAAAATAACTATTAAATCGCCTAGTGTTTACAGTAACATTTGATTCTTCGTCATTAGATGATTCACTGTAATTAAAAATGAAATCAGCTCTTAAACGATTAATAGGTGTTCTGCGTTGCGCTTCAACTGTTATCAAATAATCCAGTTGATTTGAGTTACCTTGGTTAACATCAACACCAAGACCAACTTTTGCACTCCAAAGATCATTTCTTGTATCTGCCGCAGACGTAATGGAAAGTAAATCAGATAGAGGAAACTTTTGCTCAGTTCCTCCACTAATCAAGATTACTTGACCATTTTTAACAATAAGAAAGCCTTGCACAATTTTACCATCAGATAAGCGAATTTGTTGATCGAAGCGACTTCTTAGTTCACTGACATCTTCCCAATCAAAAAACTTTATGCCAAATTCATCACTGTCAAATTCAAGCTCATCATCGTACATTGAGATGATGTCACCTTTTAACCATTCATCTGAGGTAAGCTTTAACCAATCAAATTCTTGACTAAAAGTAGGTGTTGGTTTTTGCCAAACAGCCCTGTTTTCATCATGGTTTTGGGCGAAAACAATGCCGCTACAACAACATAAAAAACTAATAACAAATAAAAATTTAACCATTAATTCAAAAGCTTCTATCTAATATTTTAAAAATCATATCCCAAACTAACTACAAAACGATAATCATTCTGCTCTGGTATATTATCGTGTTCATCTGGGTGAGGAGTCTCAGTTCTATCAATATATAAGGTTAAATCTAAATCAAAACCACTAGATAATTCAATTTCTAGACCTGTTTCAAAATGATGCAAATACTCACCCGAAGCTTCATTAACAAATGTTACTTGATAGGACGCTTCGTAATCGATTTCATTACTTATTTCATAACTAAAATCTGTTCCCAAAACTAAACCTGGCGAAGTTTCACTGTTACTTTCACCTTCGGAAACATTGTTAAATAATGTTTTTTGATAACTTGGACCAGCATTTACATCCCATGACGTTCGACTTGAATCAATGAGGTGATAACCAACACCAATACCATAACTTAACCGATAATCAACATTGAGAAATTCATCACTGAAATATTCAAAATCCATCGCTCTAAGGAATATTTTTTGGCTGAAAAACCAATCATAAGTAGAAGTCAACCTTGTGCTATTAGCCGTAACCGATTGAACATTAGTTTCTTGGTCTTCAAATTTGCTGTAGTTTGCGGTGTAATCAACTTTGAAGCGACTACTTGAGCTTCTTCTTTGAACGCCAGCTCCAACGGTATAATCAAATTGAATAGTATTACCACGACGAAAGTTTGCGCCAAGGTTAAGGTAACCACTCCATAAATCTCTTTCTTTTTCACTCGAAGAGGCTATAGAAAGTAACTCACTTAAAGCAAAGTTTTTACCGATACCGTTATTTACTAAAATCAACTTACCATCGCTAATAACTAACTGACCTTCAGCAATCGTGCCATCAACTAGCCGAATACTTAACTTACCTTTACTTCGTAACTCTAAAACATCTTCCCAATCAATAATTTGCAAATCTAAATTGTCACTTTCAAACTCTAGCACTTCATCATACATAGAGACAATATCACCTTTTAACCATTCATCAGAAGTGAGCTTGAGCCAGTCAAATTCTTGTTTAAATGAAGGTTGGTGGGTATCTTCAGTTGCTTGAGCGGTATAAGGAGTTAATAATAAAAAAACAAATATTACTAAGGACAAAATATATTTATTCAATGTGGATATCCTGAGAAAAAAGAATCTAATTTGATCTTAATTTAGTGCAGTTTAGTCTAGCAAGTTATGCCGCTTGCAGCGAGGATTTAATAACGGTCAAAAAAGTTTAACAGTTATACTAATTAAAGGTCGGAATTCAGTGTGAATACATTAATCTCTTATTTTTATTGATGAGTTATGATCTATTTCACCTTCTTCGTCAATGGTGATTGATGCATCTCCTAGTTGTACAACTGCTAATTTTCCTTCAGGAGTTTGTCTTACAAAAGATAAGGTATAACCAAAGTGACTAATTTCGCTTAAAGAACATTGCTGAGCAACACTTAACTCTTTAAGTAGCTTCTTTATTCTAGCTTCAACTTTACGTCTTTCTTCAGCCATTCACTACTCCTGATGATTCCATTTTATCAATAAGTCATATTGATTTTATTATAATTAAAAGATAGCAAGATAATCAATATAAACCAAATTAAAGTTTTTAAAATAACAAAACAAGAAATTGAACTAGACTAGTGAGGTAAAACCTTGACGTAAATCAACATACCTTTGCTATTTTAAAGGTTAATTTGAGAAATTGATTTAAATCAACTCTTCACATTGAACAGAATGTAAAAATTGTCCCATAGAGTACAAACAATAAAAATTTAAAGTGCTAACACAAATTTAAAATAGAAACATAAAATTGGGATAAAACTATGAAAACAGAAAATAGAAATAAATTCGCCCTCTCTTTACTTGCTACAGCAATTTTATCTGCACCAGTAGCTTTTGCGGCTGATCCCGTTCATGGTGAAGGTATTGCAGATGCTTTAGCTGATAGTAAAGTTAACCTATCATTTCGTGCTCGTTACGAAGGCGTCGATCAAGATGGTATTGATAATACCGCTGACGCTTTAACAATAAAGAGTCGTTTGACCATCAAAACAGGAAGTTACAGTAACTTCTCACTTGGATTAGAAGTAGATAATGTTAGCGCATTGATTGATGACTATAATAGCAAAACTAATGGTAATACCGATTACCCTGTTGTTGCTGATCCTAAAGGTACTGATGTAAACCAAGGGTATGTAAAATATTCTAACAATGGTTTTAGCGCTGTAGCGGGCCGTCAACGTATTTTACATAACAACCAACGTTTTGTTGGTGGTGTAGGTTGGCGTCAAAACGAGCAAACCTATGATGGTATTCGTGCACAATATAAAGCTGGAGCCTTATCAGTAGACTACAGCTACATCCATAATGTTAACAATATTGTTGCATCAAACAATACCGGTGAATTTCACTTAGCAAACGTTGGCTATACATTATCTAAAGCTCACAAAGTTGCAGCCTTTGCTTATATTTTAGACTTTAATACCGGAGCCACAAACTCAAGCACCACCTTTGGTGGTCTTTATAATGGTAAGTTTGGTCCTGTTATTGTTAATGCTAGCGCAGCAAGCCAAAGTGATAATGGTGACAACCCTAACAGCTACACGGCTTCTTATTTAAATGCTGAAGTGGGCTCTAAATTAGGTCCTGTGACTGTGTTAGGTGGTTATGAATTACTCGGTAGTGACAACGGTGTTGCTTTTAACACGCCTTTAGCTACTAAGCATAAATTCCAAGGTTGGGCTGACAAATTCTTAGGCACACCTGGTGACGGTATTGAGGATGTTTATATTACTGTAAAAGGTGCTGTATCAGGTGTTAAATTGAGTGCAACTTATCATAATTTAACCTCAGATGTGAATGGCATCGACTACGGAAGTGAATTAGATTTAGTGGCTAACTACAAAGTTAACAAAAACTATAGCGTGTTGGCTAAGTTTGCAAGCTACAGTGCCGATGAACATGCCACTGACACCAGAAAATTATGGTTGCAAATTGCCGCTAAATTTTAAATAATCGCAACTATAAGATCACATAAGGGATACTTAACTTAAGCTAAGTGTCCCTTTTTATTTTACCTGTGACAAATCTAAACTTAAAAGTCTAAACTTAAAAAAAGTACTAATGTTTTTTTCTTCGCTTGTGCAATATCATCATTACCGTTATCAGGGTACAAAGGTAATCCAACAATATTTTCCACTGAACGAATATCAGCATACCTAACATCACCAACACCTTGTTTATAATACAAACCAAACGTTAGTTTTTTACCAACAAAGCTAGTTTCGACTGATGAGGATACACCGAGTAAATCAATATCTTCAATGCGCTGATAATCTATTTCTCTATTAATATCGCCATTAGCATTATCGGTAAATAAGCCAAAACGAACTGATGTATCTTGTGATATTTTATATTCAAAACCTAAAGACCAATTGATGACCTTAGTTAAATCTCGAGTAGTAGGAGAGCCAATAATAGCTAAAGGATTACTACTAGAATCCACTTTAGAGAAATAATTTACATCGCCAGATACCAAAATATTGTGAAACTGATAACTAGCCCCTACCCCTAATTCAAAGGGTAGTTTTTGTTGCTCACTTGACGTTTCAGTAATTCTTGAAACGGGTTGTATTTGTGGCGGCAAAGGTACAATGCTTGATAAAAATATTGAAGCTGTCGATACATAATCTCTTTTTACAGGAATTTCATAAGCTAATTTACCACCGAGAGATAATTTGTCGCTATGCCAAAGTATTCCTATTATAGGCTGCACTGACATTTGCAAGTCAGTAATTCTTCTTGATGCGTTAAACCCTGCCTCCAGATTTCCATCGGGGATAAAAATAGTTGTTGCAATACCTGAGCCTTGTGCCGTGGTGAATTCTTTATACTGAAAATATAAAGATGTTCCAACAGAAAAGCTTTCCGAATATTTATAAGATACTGAAAGGCCAAATTTATAAGCACTGTTATCTAAGTCTATATAAACAAATTCATTTGTTGTTTGAGGGGGAATAGGACCATTTTGGGGAATATCCGTAATCACATCGGTAGACGTTCGCTCTTTACCAAAATCCGTTACCGCAAAAGAAATACCAAAATCCCATTTATTTTTTTTTTGGCGAAAAGCAAAAAAGCCAGGAACAACGGTAAAAGATTCTCTATCAAAATCAGAGCCATCACTAAAGACCTTATTAAACTCAGTTTTCTCCCATGACAGTACATTCACAGATGCGGTTGAATTCATCTGACTAAAAGACAGGCCCGCTGGATTATAAAGCATCGCCGTTAAATCATCAGACACAGACAAAAATGCTCCGCCAAGACCTGGCGCTTTAGAGCCATTAAGAAGGTTGACATAATGATACTCATCAGCAACAACCTTTAAGGTTAATATAATTAATAAAATAAAGGTTATAATTATTTTTTTATTCATTCTATTCTTCCTTAAATTGACTTTTCAACTATAACTCAAAAAAACTTGTATAAAAACTATTCATCTTTTATTTCCTAACTCATTTGAAAGCTATAAACAAAATTGTGATTGTCCTGAGCTTACTGAAAGATTAGAATGGCCACGTTTTTTCCTTGTTAGGTTATCTCTTTGTTATTAATGATCGATAATTACGACTCATTTACTTTTAATCTAGTGCATTATTTTCAGGCATTAGGTCAGACCGTAAAAGTTTTTCGTCATGATGAAATTAGCTTAAATGATATTGAGAAGCTCAAGCCTGAGTATTTGGTTATTTCTCCCGGGCCATGCGATCCTGATAGTGCTGGCATATCATTAGCGGTGGTTGAGCATTTTTGTGGAAAAATTCCTTTGTTAGGCGTTTGCCTAGGGCATCAATGCATAGCTCAGCACTTTGGTGCTAAGGTGATAAAAGCTAAAAAGTTAATGCATGGTAAAACCAGCCTTATCACACACAGTGGCACGGGCTTGTTTCAACAGCTAAAGCAACCTTTACAAGTAACCCGATACCATTCATTGATAGTAGACAAAGAATCCCTTTCTAAGGACTTAATTATCACCGCATGGAGTATTGATGAACAAGGGAATAAGGATGAAATAATGGCTTTACAGCATAAAGAACTTGCGCTTTGCAGTGTTCAATTTCATCCTGAGTCTATTTTAACTGAGCAAGGAAAAGCTCTGTTGAAAAACTTTTTAACTATGTACCCAACAAAGCCGCTGTTGAAATAATAAAATAAAATGGTTCTATAACGTTAATGCTTTGATAACATAGACCGATAACCTGAGTATAAACATTAAATTTTATACTCAAATCATTTCAATATCTGTGCTTACGAGACACTAACTAAACTTTATGCAATTTTTTGATAACAACGACACGCTTTCCTCTATACATCATCAAGCAATCAGCTTAACTATGAGTAAAGATTTTGCTGAAAAACGCCGTGGTAAAATCGATATTGTCGAATTTCAGGGCAGTGAGCAAGAAAATCGTCGCAGAGAATTATTATCCGTTGAAGTTGAAGCACAACAAGAAAAAATAGTTGCTGCCCATGGAGAAGAGCATTTTCGTAAACAGGTAATGACAGCTTTCTTTGCTCAAGTTAAGAAACAAGTAAATGAAGAGTTTGATAATAAAGCTTATGTTTATAATAACGTACTCAGTATTGAAGATGCTGCACCGACAATATTAGAATTACTTTCTTTACGAGCAACATCCGTTAATAAGATTAAACCGCTCGCCACCTCATTGACTTGGCTTGCCACTGACTTAGTTAGCTTAGTTAACAAGCCGCAATATAGAAAACGCGCTGATGTACAAGTTAATGATGCAAAACTTGCTCTGAGCTATATTGGTTTAGATAACTTAAAGTTAGTAATGCCTACATTTATTCTTAAACATTGGTTGCCCTCCTCGACAGCGCCTTTTAATTTAATGAAGCGTAAACTTTGGAATGATAGTTTATCTATCGCATTAGCTGCAAGCGTGCTAGCGGACCATTCAGGTGCCAATCGTTACGCTGCATTTACTACCGGTATGTTATCTAATATTGGTCAATTAGCGATTACACGCTGCTTTTTGAACACTTATAATCGAATGTATAAGCAAGAATTACGTAAAGCCTTTAATGCTAAAGATAAACGTTTACACAATATTTTATCTAAAATTGAAAACTCACCAGAATTATTACTTGAACAATTGGTTTTACGAAGCAGTAAATTATCAGCTGACTTAATTGAACTGATGAACTTTGAGCGCCTGCCTATAACCGAGGCAATGTTTGATTTAGCTTATGCTGAAACAATAGACACAATGAACCCAATTGCTAAAATAGTCACCAAAGCTAAAGTTTATATTGATTATCGTAATCTAGCAAAAGTGAACCTGATTAGTGAAGAAGATAAGCTGTCTTTATTTGAGGCCGCAAAATTAACTAAAACTGAAATTTCATTACTTAATAAAAGTGACATAGACCACATAAAATTAAAATTTAACTAATTTTTATAACTTTCAAACAAAGTATTTTTGATTATTTATGAAAATGCTGACAAATTCGCTTTATTGAAACAAGCTCAATGTATTAAACAGAAGCCTCTTTATAGAGTTTTTCATATCAAAATAAATATTCATTATATTTGAATAAAACCTGCCAAGTCATTGTTTTTACTAGCCTGCAACATAGCCATACAAGACAGAGTTGCTTTTTTCTGTCATAATAGTCGCCTATTTTTTATCACTGCCTTATATTTTCAACATAAAATTTATATTACTTATATACTAAAGTCAGTGTTACCAATACACATAAGCCAGTTAATTTTAGGAGTTACAAATGTCAGAACAGTTTTCTGTAAATCGCGAGTTATTTGATGATGTCATGGTGCCAAATTATGCACCTTCAGCAGTAATCCCAGTACGTGGTCAAGGCTCTCGAGTATGGGATCAACAAGATAAAGAATATGTTGATTTTGCCGGCGGTATTGCAGTGAATTGTTTAGGCCATTGTCACCCAGCCTTGGTTGGCGCGTTAAAAGAGCAAGGCGAAAAAATTTGGCACTTGTCAAATGTTATGACCAATGAACCTGCATTACGTTTAGCTAAAAAATTAGTAGATAGTACCTTTGCAGATAAAGTGTATTTTGCTAACTCAGGGGCAGAATCAAACGAAGCGGCATTAAAATTAGCTCGTCGTTGGGCACTTGACGTTCATGGCAGTGATAAAACTCAAATCATCGCTTTTAATCAAGGTTTCCACGGTCGTACTTTTTTCACCGTAACCGTTGGTGGCCAAGCGGCCTACTCTGATGGTTTTGGTCCAAAACCTGGTGATATTGTTCACGCAGAATATAATAACTTAGACAGCGTAAAAGCACTTATTTCAGATAAAACTTGTGCCATCATGATTGAGCCATTACAAGGTGAAGGCGGTATTGTTTCGCCAACTGATGAATTCATTAAGGGAGTACGAGAATTGTGTAATGAGCACAATGCGCTACTAATTTTTGATGAAGTGCAAACAGGCGCAGGTCGTTTAGGGCCATTGTATGCGTATATGGATCTTGGGGTAACACCTGATATTTTAACATCAGCAAAAGGCCTAGGTGGCGGTTTCCCTATTGGCGCTATGTTAACGACTACTGATATTGCTAAGCATCTTAAAATTGGTACTCACGGCAGCACATACGGCGGCAACCCTTTAGCATGTGCTGTGAGTGAAGCTGTTATTGACGTAATTAATACCCCACAAGTACAAGCAGGTGTAAAGGCTAAAGCTCAACTTTACATTGATGGCTTAAATGCAATCAATGCTAAATACAACGTGTTTAAAGAAATACGCGGTAAAGGTTTATTAATTGGCGCGGTATTAAATGAAAATTATCAAGGTAAAGCAAAAGAGTTTTTAATTGCTGCTATGGCTGAAGGAGTGATGACATTAATTGCAGGCGCAAATATTATTCGCTTTGCACCATCGCTAGTGATTCCTGATGAAGATATTGTCGAAGGTTTGGCTCGTTTTGAAAAAGCAGTAGCTAAAACAGTTTAAACGATCAGTATGAGTAGCGAGTATTGAGTAACTAATTACTCGCTACTCGTGTATTTCTTTCCCTTTTCGAGACACTTTATGATTATCATCCGTCCTATTAGAACGACTGATTATGACGATTTATATCGCATTGCCATTGAATCTGGTCATGGGTTTACTTCGTTACCTGTTAATGAAGACATATTAAGAAAACGTATTAGCCATTCCGAAGACTCTTTTAAGGCTCAGGTGAGTCAACCGGGTGAACAAGGCTATTTATTTGTTATGGAAGACACACAAACAGGCCAAGTGGTTGGTACAACAGGCATTGAAGCGGCTGTTGGTTTGGATAATGCTTTTTACCATTATCATTTAGGAAAAGTTGTTCATAGTTCTCGTGAGTTAGATATTCATAACACTGTTGAAACCCTTGCACTTTGTAATGATTACACCGGTGCAACTGAAATTTGCACCTTGTTCTTACAAGAAAGCCATCGGAAAAATGGCAACGGTAGATTCTTATCTCGCTGCCGCTTTTTATTTATAGCCGAGCATGCTGAGCGTTTTTCTGATTGTGTTATTGCTGAAATGCGCGGAGTTAGTGATGAAGACGGTAGGTCACCTTTTTATGACTGGCTTGAAGAGCACTTCTTATCTATTGAATTTACTAAAGCTGATTACTTAACCGGTATAGGCAATAAAGACTTTATTGCTGAATTAATGCCTAAATACCCTGTTTATGTCAATTTACTAAGTAAAAAAGCACAACAAGTGATCAACAAAGTTCACAGCAATACTGTGCCGGCATTACGCTTACTTGAAGCTGAAGGTTTCTCTCGCCGAGGATATGTGGATATTTTTGATGCTGGCCCTACAGTTGAAGCTGAACGTAGTCAAATCAGAGCCGTGCGCGAAAGTAATAAATACCAAGTATTAATTGACGATGCATGCGGTAGTGAAAGCAACCAAAAATACATTCTATGTAACACTAAGGTGGAAGATTTTAGGGCAACACAAGTCAAAGTAACGCTGCGTGAAACCGCAAATCAAGTGGTTATCACTAATGATGTAGCACTCGCATTACAAGTACAACAAGGTGATTGGGTTCGCCTTTTAAGTAATTAATAGCCTAATTAGAATAGGAAAATTTATGTCAAATGTTCAATTTATCAATGGTCAATGGTTAGCAGGTCAAGGTCATGAAGTTACTTCAGTGAACCCTGCTCGAAATGAAGTTATCTGGCAAGGTAAAACAGCATCACCTGAGCAAGTAGATCAAGCCATTAGCAGTGCACGTACTGCCTTTGAAACATGGTCAACTATCAGCTTTGAAGCGCGTGTAAGCATTATAACAAGGTTTGCTGAATTACTTGGTGAAAACAAAGAAGCCTTAGCAAATACCATCGCCCTAGAAACAGGTAAACCTCGCTGGGAAACCTTAGGTGAAGTTGGCGCTATGATGGGTAAAGTCAACATTTCCCTTAATGCTTATAAAGAACGTACCGGTACAGTTGAAAACCCTATGCCCGGCGCTAAAGCTTTTATTCGCCATAAGCCTCATGGTGTTGTAGCCGTATTTGGTCCATATAATTTCCCTGGCCACTTACCTAATGGTCATATTATTCCCGCGCTTATCGCTGGCAATACCATTGTATTTAAACCAAGTGAACTAACACCTAAAGTTGCAGAAGATGTACTGAAAATTTGGCAAGCTGCCGGACTTCCTGTCGGTGTTATCAACCTTGTACAAGGTGAAATTGAAACAGGTAAAGCATTAGCAAGTAATAAAATGATCGACGGCTTATTTTTTACGGGCAGTTCAACAACAGGTCATTTGTTACACGAACAATTTGGCGGCCAACCAGGTAAAATTTTAGCCCTAGAAATGGGTGGTAATAATCCGCTTATCGTTAAAGATGTTAGCGACATTACGGCTGTTGTTCATGACATCATTCAATCTGCTTTTGTTACCACAGGACAACGCTGTACTTGTGCTCGTCGTTTATTCATCGAACAAGGTGAGCAAGGTGATGCGATTATGGCTAAGTTAATAGAAGCCACACAAGCATTAACCATCGGTTATTATGATGACGAAGAGCAACCATTTATGGGCTCGATGATTTCTGAAAAAGCCGCTTTAAGTTTAGTTACCGCGCAGCAGAAATTACTTGATTTAGGCGCCAATTCACTTCTTGAGTTAAAGCATTTAGAAGCAAACACTGGCTTTATTTCACCGGGTATTATTGATGTGACGGATATTATTGCCGATATACCTGATGAAGAGTATTTTGGACCGTTATTAAAAGTATACCGTTACACTGATTTTGATGAAGCCATCAATGAAGGTAACAATACTGGTTTTGGCTTATCTGCTGGTTTATTAAGTGATAGTGAAGATCTATACAATCACTTTTTTACCCGTATTCGTGCTGGCATCGTTAATTGGAACAAGCCAATTACAGGTGCAAGTAGTGCCGCACCATTTGGTGGTATTGGTGCTAGTGGTAATCACAGAGCTAGCGCATTTTATGCTGCAGATTACTGTGCATACCCAATCGCCTCAGTTGAAGCGGAAAAAGTAAGTTTACCTGCAACCTTAAGCCCTGGTATCAAACTTTAACGATTCAATATAACCATGCCACATCAAGATACTTATATTTTTGCAATCAAAAGAGAAGGGGGGGTTCGCCCCTGCTTCTTTAAAAGTATCGATCAACTTTAATTTTGATGGTAGCAAGTGCTGTCATCAAAATTAACCACCATTTTCAGACCTTCATTTGCTGCCTTTTAATGATTTATTTTTATTAATTTATAGGAAGCATTATGACCACCCAAGTAGCTCAACTTTTTAATAATATTTGGCAACAATATATTGAAGTAACCCCGTCAGCCGACAAAATTCACCAACTACTAGGAAGTGGTAATGACGTGATCAATGATCACGTTGCTTACCGCACCTTCAACGTAGCAAAGATAAACTTAGAAAAGCTAGCTAGTCACTTAACCAATATTGGCTACACTGAATGTGGTCAATATGATTTTGCTGCTAAAAAACTAACGGCTAAGCACTTTGAGCACAGCAATACAACTATGCCAAAAGTATTTATTAGTGAATTACGCGTTGAAGAGTTTTCACCCGAAATACAAAATATAATCCATAATTTGGTAGAGCAATTACCTGAAAGCATCAGTGATCAAGAAGATTTCTTGTATTTAGGACGACCTTGGCAAGTTAGCTCAACCGATTACCAAACTTTACTAGCGACAAGTGAATATGCTGCTTGGTTAGCAGCCTGGGGTTATCGTGCGAATCACTTTACAGTGAGTATTAACCATTTAGATAACTTTGATTGTATTGTTGCGGTAAACGACAGCCTTAAAAAAGCTGGCCATACGCTAAATAGCACCGGTGGTGAAATTAAGGGTGATGAAGCAGTTAAATTAGAGCAGTCGTCAACGCTTGCAGATAAAGCAATTGTTGAATTTTCAGATAAGCGCATGGAAATACCAAGCTGTTTTTATGAATTTGCTAAACGTTACCCTCAAGCTGATGGTGAGCTTTACACAGGTTTCGTTGCCGCTTCTGCCGATAAAATTTTTGAAAGTACCAATGCGATAGCATAGTTTCAGTAACAGAATTAAATAACACAAACAAAAATGCCATTCACTTTCATGAATGGCATTTTTTATTCAATAATTAAACTAATCAATTAATTGATTAAATCTATTTATTTGCTTTTTTACGACGTACCCAAACTAATGGTAATAAAGCTAATGATAACCAACCCATAGAACCACCAGAATTAGTTGCAGGTACAACCGGAGCTACTGTCACAGGTTGCTCTGATGCTTCATCGCTTAAGTTATTTACCATAACCATAACCATTTCTACATCAGAAATATTACCAGCACTATCAACAGCTACCACTTCTAACGTGATAGTTGTTAAACCAGCATCGTAATCAAGTAATGTTGAATCAGCTACTTTAATAGTACCATCTTTGTCCATCATTACTGCAGCCGATGTAGATGACTGAATGATATATTCAGTTACAGGGCTAGTTAATAAATCACGATCTGTCGCTGTAACCATACCAATAACAGTACCATTTTCAGTATTCTCATCTACGCTAAACTCTAGCCCAGAGGTAACCACTGGAGCTGAACCTGTAACATCTAAAGGTGTAGCTACAAATGGCATTGAACCAGAATCTGAAAGCATTACAAAATTATCGCCAGAGAAAAGAAGTTGCGCTTTTTCGCCTACCGCTAATGTATCAACAGCTTCGTCTTCGTCATCAACTAACATAGTTAATGTATTTGAAAGAGCAAAATCAACACCTGATACTGTTGCTAAATCTATGCCTGAATTTCCATGGAATTCCCATTGAGATTCACCAATACGGAATCTAACTGTTGAATTCATGTTACCTAAGTCTGCAGCAGTTAAACCAACTTCTTCAATACAACTTTGTAATGTTGTAAAGTTATTTCCTGATGTAAAGTATAGATTACCAATATACTGCTCAGCCCAATTCCATGACGAAGTGAATGTAACTGTATACCCTGGAGCATCATAACCAAATGCATCTAAAGGTAATGCTTGTGCAGAATAATCGTATACTCCATCACTATCCAAATCAATATCGGCATAGAAACCACCTGTATTGGTTGATGCAAAACCGTCAGCCATAGTAAACGTTGTGAATACTGAGTAGCCTGATGCACAGAAACTAGTTGGCACTTCCAATACTTCAATAGAGCCTGCTTGTAGATCTAAATACGGGCTATCACCCACAGCATCTTCAACAGTCAAAGGAACAGTAAAGGCTTCTAAATCTACAACGCCATTATTTGAAACATAGTACTCTATACCTTCTTCTGTGATTTCTGAGCTAAGCTCAACAGAAGCAGAAGCTTTCGGCAATATATGATAAACAAGGTGGAAACTTTCATCTCCTTGCTTGAACATAATTGCACCATCAAACTCTACAGAAGTTAAATTGTCTGTACCTTCAACACTTGATAAAGCATCAGAGTCTAAAGTCCACTCAGGAAGTCTTGAAGGATCAACGGTTAAAGTAACATCAACATCAACTGAGCCACCCGCTGGAACTTCTACTATTGGAGGAAGACTAAATTGAACAGCACCAGAGCTTTCATCATCGGCAAAGCGTTGGTGTATTGAAGAGATATAACGCTTGGCTTCTGAAGAGAAGTTTTTAATAGTAATGGTTTTAGTCATCACTGTTGTAGCTGATAAGTTTTTCATACCATAAGCAAGTGCTGCTTGCTTAGTATCTTTATCCCACGCTGCAACAGAAAGCATTGATGCTTTTTCTACATCAACCAAACCGGCACCAATATAACTAATAGGCGCTAGAGCTGCATCAGGATTAAGTGAACGAGCTTCCATTGTTACATCAAGGTTAGCCGAGTTCATTAGTGTTGCTTTAAGCTCAAGAGCAGAACGGTTAGGTAGCGCCTCTTTAAGTAAAGCCATTGCACCAGCGGTCATTGGGCTTGAGAAAGAAGTACCACTGATAGGTGATAACTGATCGCCGCCGCCAGGATATGCCGTCATAATAGCAACACCAGGAGCCGTGATTTCAGGTTTCAACCAACCGTCAGATGATGGACCACGAGAAGTAAATGAAGCAATAGCACCCGGAGTTGCGATGAGTTCAGAAGTAAATGAGAAAGTAAGCGCAGTCTCATTCATTAATGCATCTTTAATAACTAAACCATCTTCCATTGAAATACCAACAGAAGGGATAGTGACATCAGCATCAAAACCGCCTAAGCCCATTGCACCGCCACCTTCAACGTTATTAGCGATAATAACAAATTTAGCGCCTTTAGCTTGAGCGTTTAGAACTTTACTAGTAAATGAACATGCACCACGGTCAATAAGTACCACAAGGTCAGTAAAATCTACACCTTCACCAAATTCAGCACAACCATCTTGATTTTCATCAGGATAAGCCATTGTTGAATTAGCATTGGTAAAATCTAACTCTTGAGGACCAAAACCTGCTGAACCTGCATCGATATCTGCACCATTAAGTGAAGAGCTGATAATGTTACTTTCAACAACCGGATGAGTCATTGCGCCAACTGACATGACATTTTTAGTTGTACTAGGGCCACCAACAATAAATGGCGTTGGACCATCGTTACCTGCAGAAATTGCTGAGATAACGCCTAACAACGCCGCTTTATCTAGCATTTCTTGGACTGCACCACCACGAGTGGTACCAAAACTTCCACCTAGAGACATGTTGATAACATCAACACGGTCAGAGATATCACCATCGCCATTTGGATCCATTGCCGCTTCTAAAGCCATTAACTGTGCAAGGCCTGGACAACCACTATTACATACAGAGTATACATATAATTCAGCATCTGGCGCTAAGCCAAGTACAGAATGTGATACGTGAGTACCATGGCTTGTACCGAAATCGATTGGATCAGGATCGCCATTAACAAAATCATAACCGCCAATAACACGACCTTGTGGCCAAACTGGCGTATCTGCCGTGTCAGCTGCCGCATCTTCATATGCTTCTTCAGTACCTTCGCCGCCCATTGCAGCATGTGTATAATCAACACCTGTATCTAAAACAGCTACACGGATTCCTTGACCTGATGCTACGCCGCTATTTACAAGCGCCGTACCTTTCATATATTCAGCACTATCAACAACATTTAATTCATAATCATAAACTGGCAAAATATCTGCAACTAAAGGGTTATTCAACAATGATGATAACGATTGACCTTTAGATTTTACAACAATACCGTTGGTTAAGTTTCTAGTTTGCGCTAAAACGTCAATATCAGCTGATAATGCATGAATCGCTGAAAGTGCATTTTCTTGTGATTGATTAATACTAGCAACAGCTTGGGTAGCAACTGTTTTTGAAAGCTTACCGTTTGTTGCACGTTCAGCTAAAGAAGGAGTATTTAACTTAATTAACCATGCACTTGGCTTGTTAATATTTTTTTCTAAATCAATAGTGCCTGTTTTAATAGTAACAGGGGCTTGGTTAGTAAAATTGTATTTTTGATATTTATCAGCAGCAAAGGCTGTGGCTGTTAAACTAGCGGTAATTGCTAGAGCAACAGCAGATTTTTTAATTAAATTTGCAGTCATGATCTCTCCGTGTGTTTTATATTTTTATCTCTTTTATAATACTTTGTTTATACTATGTATTGTTTTAGGACAAACAACACTAAGTGCATACATTACACTACACCAACAATGACAAACAAGTAGTAAACATAAAAATTACATATTTTTTACATGTATTACGTATAGAAATGTATCAAAAAATGAACAGTTCTTTAAATTTATATAACAAAATTATGCAATTGAGAATCACCTCCAAGTTTACATCACATTAACATTTGAATATTGATACGCCTAATTTTTGATAGTTCATTAAACACATATGTTCTAATTGATTTTTACAATCAAAAAATTGTACAGTTACTGCTATAATCTAGTTATCACAATATAAAGTTACTCTGAATATTATTATGGTTACAGACACTGAAGGTTACATTCATATAATCGAGTATTTAACTGAGCATTTGAGTTTATTCGAAAATAGTATCGCCCCAGATAAAACTACTGATACGGTTATGGCGGTTATTGAGATAGAGTTAAGTGAACAAATAATATCTGTTTGTAGCCAAAATGAAGCACTAACGTTCAATCAGCGAAATGCCATTATTCGTGAAGTTGATGCTATTGTTTACGATCTTGAGGAAATATTATCAGGTGTCGTAAATAATCCCGTGACTGAGCAACAAAACATTTTTATTAAAGAGTTTGCTACGCTAATTAAAAATTTGTTCGATAGTGAACTAAATAACTTACCGGCATAAGGGACATTGTTTCAGCTCCACTTAACAATCCAAGTTTACGACCATCTATAACATTTATTATTGCCAACCATAGAGATAATACCAATTTGATTAAATTTCTTCCCAACTCAGAGCTATGCTCGATGTTCAATAACAAGGCGAATTTGTTTAGGTCTAGTCACTCTAAATCAAATAAATTTAACGATGTTAGTGGTCATTGAGTAATCTCCCGAAGGGCGAGTTTACACGCTGAGTGGGAAAGAACTTAATCAACTTGGTATAAGCCTTTTTTTTAGTTAAAATGTCCCTTTTAAATAATTAGACAACAAAGCGAGTAGTACAATGAAAGCACAAGTTAAATGGATTGGTGAAGAACTTTTTTTAGGTACTTCTGAAAGTGGTCATACGCTACTATTAGATGCCAATGATGGCAATTTAGCTCCAAGTCCATTAGAAAGTGTACTTATATCACTTGGTGGCTGTTCTTCTGTTGATGTGGTTAGTATTTTGCGAAAAGCACGTCAAGATATTCAGGGTTGCACTGTAAGGATCTCTGGAAAACGTGTCGATACTGTACCTAAATTATTTTCAGACATTCATCTACATTTTGTTATCACAGGCTGTGATGTTAAAGAAAAACATGTTCAGCGCGCTGTCGCTTTATCTGCTGACAAATATTGCTCTGTTGCCTTAATGCTAAGCGGTAATGTCAAAATAACTCATGATTTTTCAATAACAGATAAATAAAGCAAGTGATCAATGAACAGAATTCCTCTCTATGGTTTTAACAATTTAACAAAAAATTTAAGTTTTTCGTTATATAAATTACATTACCTCGATAACCCACAGTCTCAACGAAATTATAATACTTATATAAACGAATGCTTTGGTGCTGAAAAACTAACTGCGCTACTTGTGGAAATTTGCCATACCATAGGTGGTAATGTACTTAACATCGCTGAACAAAATTATCAGCCGCAGGGAGCGAGTGTCACTTTAATGATTTCTGAAGAAGCACAACCATTACCCAGAGCAGAGTCATTAGTTGCACATTTGGATAAAAGTCACCTTTGCATTCACACCTACCCTGAGGAAGCACCGCAAAGCAATATCGCTATTTTTAGAGCGGACATTGAACTATCTACCTGTGGCGTTATATCTCCATTAAAGGTGCTTAATTATGTTATTGAGGAGTTTGATGCTGATGTAGTAGATATAGATTATCGTATTCGTGGCATGACCCGAGATAAACAGGGTAACAAATTATTCCTTGATGCTAATTTGAATAATATTAGTGATTATTTTAATGCTGAACTTAAAAGAAGTTTTAAAGTAGAAAATAATAACTTAACCGTACACAACTTATTTCATACGAAATTATGTAAAAATGAGATCACAGTGAATAATTACTTGTTCGAGCATAATAGCAGTGACTTAAGCACTACCCAGAAAAATGAAGTCAAAACTCAAATAGAACGAGAGTTACAACAGCTGTATACAAACTCTGCATAACTGTAACTAACAATCCGGTACTCCAACTGTTTTATAGGTCACTCATCCAATCGAGTTGTTTGTTTGCCTGTGTTTTACGCTCTATTAAATCTCGAATAAGGGGTGTTAATATCAACTCCATTGCTAAGCTCATTTTACCGCCGGGTACAACAAGCGTACTCACTCTAGACATGAATGAACCGTCAATCATGCGTAAGTAATACTGAAAATCAACATTTTTAACTTCACGAAATCGAATAACAACAAAGCTTTCATCTAAGCTTGGAATTGCTTTTGCGCTAAATGGGTTTGAAGTATCAACGGTTGGCACTCGTTGAAAATTAATATGTGTGCGAGAAAATTGCGGAGTAATAAATGAAATGTAATCTTCCATACTGCGTACAATACTCGCAGTGACAGCCTCGCGACTGTGGCCACGCTTCTTGGTATCTCTAATGATTTTTTGAATCCACTCTAAATTCACTATCGGTACCATGCCAATGAGTAAATCTACATGTTTAGCAACATCATTATCATCGGTGACTACACCGCCATGAAGTCCTTCATAATATAAAAGATCGGTACCCTCCCCTAATTCCTCCCAAGGTGTAAAAGTGCCCGGCATTTGGTTATAAGGCACTGCTTCATCGAAAGTGTGTAAATAACGACGTATATTGCCTTGACCTGTTTCTCCATAATCACGAAACAATTTTTCTAGGGCGCCAAAGTCGTTGGCTAGATCACCAAAATAACTAATGTTTGTACGTGCTTCTTTGGCCTTTCGTTTTTCTAAATCCATTTCTTGTCGAGAAAAACGATGAAAGCTGTCGCCTTCTACATTAACGGAGTTAATACCTAGGGTACGAAATATATGTTCGAATGCAGCAGTTGTGGTGGAAGTACCTGCACCTGACGAGCCTGTGATAGCAATAATAGGGTTTCGTGATGACATATAAATAAGTTTAAACGATGGAGTTAGAATATAGCTATTTTATACGGGGAATTAGCGTTAAGGTCAAGTTAGACTCTTTGCTTTAAAAATAAAAAACCCAGCCGAAGCTGGGTTTTTTAGAAAAAACTTAAACTAGTGCTTAAGCTTCTGCTGACTCTTCAACTTCTTCAGCAACTTCTTCAGTTACAGGACGGTCTACTAATTCAATATAAGCCATAGGCGCTTTATCACCAGTACGGAAACCACATTTTAAAATGCGAGTGTAACCACCTGGACGTTCTTGGTAACGTGCACCAAGTTCGTTGAATAAAATACCTACTACTTCTTTATCTTGTGTACGAGCAAATGCTAAACGGCGATTTGCAACACTGTCGGTCTTAGCCAATGTAATCAATGGCTCTACTACCATACGAAGTTCTTTAGCTTTAGCTACAGTCGTTTTGATAACGCCGTGCTTAACTAAAGAGCTTGCCATATTGCGGAACATCGCTTTACGATGACTGCTATTACGGTTTAACTGGCGACCACTTTGACGATGACGCATGTGTTAATCCTTCTTAAAAAACTATTAAAAAAACGATGATCGAACTAGTCGTTGTCAACGATGCTTTCTGGTGGCCAGTTTTCTAGGCGCATGCCTAGTGACAAACCACGCGACGCTAACACGTCTTTAATTTCAGTTAGAGACTTCTTACCTAAATTAGGCGTTTTAAGAAGCTCAACTTCAGCACGTTGTACTAAATCACCAATATATTGAATTGCTTCTGCTTTTAAACAGTTTGCTGAACGAACAGTTAGTTCTAAATCATCAACTGGACGAAGCAAGATTGGGTCGAATAATGGTTTTTCTTCCACTTGTTCAACTTCTTTAATATCACGTAACTCAACAAACGCATCTAGCTGCTCAGCTAAAATAGTTGAAGCGCGACGGATAGCTTCTTCCGGATCCAATGTACCATTGGTTTCCATGTCTAGAACTAATTTGTCTAAATCTGTGCGTTGTTCAACACGTGCAGATTCAACATCATAAGCAATTCTTACTACTGGGCTGAATGAGGCATCAACCAACAAACGACCAATAGCACGATCTTCTTCCTCGGCATCACGACGCGCTGAAGCAGGAACGTAACCACGACCCATTTCAATTTTAATGCGCATGCTGATAGCACCTTCACCCGTTAGGGTGCAAATAACATGGTCAGGATTTGTAATAGTTACATCTCCATCATGTTGGATATCAGCTGCCGTTACAGGGCCTTCACCAGACTTAGTTAAAGTCAGAACGGCTTCATCTTTGCCTTCTAAAATTACTGCAAGCCCTTTAAGGTTTAACAATATTTCGATGATGTCCTCTTGAACACCTTCTTTACTACTGTACTCATGTAATACACCATCAATTTCAACTTCAGTTACGGCACAACCCGGCATTGAAGATAAAAGAATGCGGCGTAACGCATTACCTAAAGTGTGACCAAAACCACGTTCTAATGGCTCTAAAGTTACTTTAGCGCGACGAGGATTGATATTTTCAATACCAACCATTCGTGGTCTAAGGAATTCGGTTACAGAACCCTGCATATATGTCCTCTCTTAAAGTGCAACTTTACTATTTAGAGTAAAGTTCTACAATTAACTGTTCATTAATTTCAGCAGACAAGTCAGCTCTATCAGGAACACGTTTAAACGTACCTTCAAGTTTCTTATTATCTACTTCAACCCAAAGTGGTTTTTCACGTTGATCGGCTAAATCTAAAGCAGCGATGATACGCGCTTGAGTTTTAGATTTCTCACGAACAGAAACCACATCTTCAGCTTTAACAGTGAAAGATGGAATATTTACTACACCGCTATTTACCACGATAGCCTTATGGCTAACTAATTGACGAGCTTCAGCACGAGTGCTGGCATAACCCATACGGTAAACTACGTTATCTAAACGCGTTTCAAGAAGTTGTAACAAGTTTTCACCTGTATTACCTTTTTGACGCGCAGCTTCTTTGTAGTAATTACTGAATTGTTTTTCAAGTACGCCATATATACGACGAACTTTTTGTTTTTCACGAAGTTGAACACCGTAATCAGACAAACGACCGCGACGGGCGCCGTGTTGACCTGGTATTGTTTCGATTTTACATTTAGTGTCAATTGCTCTAACACCGCTTTTAAGGAACAAATCTGTACCTTCGCGACGACTAAGCTTTAACTTAGGACCTAAATATCTAGCCATTTTCTTTCTCCAACTATCCTAAAAAGAGCGATTAAACGCGACGTTTCTTAGGAGGACGACAACCATTATGAGGAATAGGTGTAACGTCAGTAATGTTGGTGATTTTAAAACCAGCAGCATTTAAGGCACGGATAGCAGATTCACGACCTGGACCTGGACCTTTAACGAAAACTTCAATATTCTTCAAGCCAAACTCTTTTGCAGTAGCGCCTGCGCGGTCTGCAGCTACTTGCGCAGCAAAAGGGGTAGATTTACGTGAACCACGGAAACCTGAACCACCTGCAGTCGCCCAAGATAATGCATTACCTTGACGGTCTGTAAGAGTCACGATTGTGTTGTTGAAAGAAGCATGGATATGAGCCATGCCATCAGCAACTTGTTTTTTTACGCGTTTACGCGAACGAACTGGTGTTTTAGCCATTGTTAGTTCCTCTTACTTCTTAATTGGCTTACGAGGACCTTTACGGGTACGCGCATTTGTTTTAGTGCGTTGACCACGTAGAGGAAGACTGCGACGGTGACGGATGCCACGGTAACAACCTAAATCCATAAGACGTTTAATATTCATTGAAACTTCACGGCGCAAATCACCTTCTACGGTAAATTTGTCCACTTCAGCACGAAGCAAATCAATCTTTGCTTCGTCTAATTCACTGATCTTCGTTGATTCTGGGATACCAGCTGCCGCACAAATAGCTTTTGCACGGGTAGCGCCGATACCGTAAATCGCAGTAATGGCGATTACTGCATGCTTACGATCAGGGATGTTAATGCCAGCGATACGGGCCACTAAACACATCTCCTATATTTATTTAAAATTACTTTGGTTGGAAAGCCCGTTAGGATACCCAACCATTCTCTTTTTCGCAATCGAAGCGGCATTATACAGAATATTCCGGATAATACCAGTTCAAAAAGATCTAAGCATTAACTCGTTACTAATCTATAGCTTGAAACTTTAGATTAGTAACTCGTAGCTAAGGCAATTAGCCTTGTCTTTGTTTGTGCTTTGGTTCAGTACAAAGAACGCGAATAACGCCTTTACGCTTAACCACTTTACAGTTACGACAAATCTTTTTTACGGATGCACGTACTTTCATATCATTTTCTCCGTGTAATCTTATTGGCCTTAGCCTTTAAGATTAGCTTTTTTAAGTACATTGTCATATTGATGAGACATCATATGCGTTTGTACTTGTGCCATAAAATCCATAATCACAACCACGATAATCAATAAAGATGTACCGCCGAAATAGAACTGGACGTCCCATGCCATGATCATAAACTGTGGAACCAAACAGACAAAGGTAATATACATCGCACCAGCTAAGGTTAAACGAGTCATTACTTTATCTATGTATTTGGATGTTTGTTCACCCGGGCGAATCCCTGGAATGAATGCACCTGACTTTTTCAAGTTATCTGCTGTTTCACGCGGATTGAAAACCAATGCCGTGTAAAAGAAACAGAAAAATATAATTGCTGCTGCTAGCATCAATACA
Organism: Colwellia sp.; assembly: GCA_029938115.1. GTDB lineage: Bacteria > Pseudomonadota > Gammaproteobacteria > Enterobacterales > Alteromonadaceae > Colwellia. The sequence continues at coordinate 107,692 of JAPYOP010000002.1, forward strand.
TACAAAGGTTGTCCAGGCGACATGGCCTGAGAAACACCTTGTAAGAAATCAGCTAAAGGGCCATCACCTTGTCCGAACCAGCTCGCAAGCGTGCCAGGGAACAAGATAATACTTGAGGCAAAGATTGGTGGGATAACACCCGCCATATTCACTTTCAAAGGTAAATGTGTACTTTGCGCTGCAAAAACCTTACGGCCTTGTTGGCGTTTAGCGTAATTAACGACAATACGTCGTTGACCACGTTCCACAAATACTACTAAGAAAGTTACTGCAAATACCACAACACCAATAAGCAATAATACTAATAAGGGCAATTCACCTTGACGCGCCATCTCAGCTGTTTGACCAACCGCTGATGGCATGCCAGCAACAATACCTGCGAATATAATGATTGAGATACCATTACCGATACCACGTTCAGTAATTTGCTCACCTAACCACATTAAAAACATGGTGCCGGTAACCAAACTAACTACTGCGGTGAAATAGAAACCAAAGCCAGCATTTATAACTAAGCCTTGCATCATATCCGGTAAACTTCTCGCAATCGCTATCGATTGTACTGTTGCTAGAACTAATGTGCCGTAGCGTGTGTATTGACTGATTTTACGACGTCCAGCTTCACCTTCTTTCTTAAGCTCTGCAAATTTCGGTGACATCACCGTCATTAGCTGCATAATAATTGAAGCTGAGATGTACGGCATAATCCCTAAAGCCAATACCGAGGCTCGCTCAAGTGCACCACCAGAGAACATGTTAAACATCTCTACAATGGTGCCCTTTTGCTGTTCAAAGAACTGAGCTAATACAGCGGCGTCAATACCAGGGATTGGCACAAATGATCCTAAACGAAGCACGACAAGTGCTACGAATACAAACCATAATCTTTGTTTTAGCTCAGACAAACCGCCTGCGCCTTTACTTCCCTTTTGAGAAGCCATTCCTGGTGTAGCCATATCTGTATTATTCCTCGATGTTACCACCGGCAGCTTCAATAGCTGCACGAGCACCTTTAGTTACGCCTAAACCGCGTACAGTAATCTTGCGTGTAATCTCGCCCGAAAGCATGATTTTTACAGCGATAATGTTACGGTTAATTAGCCCAGCATCTTTCAACGCATGGATATCAACAACATCACCTTTAATAAGGTTCAATTCATGTAAACGAACTTCAGCGCGAACTAAAGATTTACGTGAAGTAAAACCAAATTTAGGTAAACGTTGTTTCAATGGCATTTGACCACCTTCAAAACCAGGACGTACACTACCGCCAGAACGAGACTTCTGACCTTTGTGACCACGACCACCAGTTTTACCGATGCCTGAACCAATACCACGACCACAGCGTTTTCTAGCTTTGTGAGATCCCGGTGCAGGGGATAAAGTATTTAAATGCATTATTAATCCTCCACCTTAATCATGTAATAAACCTTGTTGATCATACCACGTACAGATGGAGTATCTTCTAACTCAACTGTATGATTGATACGACGTAGACCAAGGCCCTTTAATGTAGCTCTATGCTTCGGTAAACGACCAATAGAACTTTTTACTTGAGTTACTTTAACTGTTTTTGACATGCTGAATTACCCCAGTATTTCGTCAACGCTTTTGCCACGTTTAGCTGCCATGCCTTCTGGCGAATGCATATTCGTCAGGGCAGAAACAGTAGCGCGAACTACGTTGATTGGGTTAGTAGAACCGTATGCTTTTGACAATACGTTCTGAACGCCTGCAACTTCAAGTACTGCACGCATCGCGCCACCGGCGATGATACCTGTACCGTCTGAAGCTGGTTTCATGAAAACCTTAGAACCAGAATGCTTGCCAGTAATAACATGTTGAAGAGTAGTACCCTTCAAGTCAATCGTTACTATGTTACGACGTGCTTTTTCCATTGCTTTTTGGATTGCAGCAGGCACTTCACGTGCTTTACCGTAACCGAAACCAACGCGACCAGCACCATCACCGACTACAGTAAGAGCGGTGAAACTGAATATGCGACCACCTTTAACCACTTTTGAAACGCGGTTAACGGCAATTAGCTTTTCAGCCATATCACTTTGTTGTGAGTTATCTTGATTATAATTAGCCATATATCAACCCCTAGAATTGAAGACCAGCTTCACGAGCTGCTTCTGCTAACGCTTTCACGCGACCATGGTAACGAAAACCTGAGCGGTCAAATGCAACAGACTCAATGCCTTTTGCTTTTGCACGTTCAGCAATTGCTGTACCAACTGCAGATGCAGCGGCAACATTACCGGTTTTTTCCAATTGAGCTGCAACGTCTTTGTCTAAAGTAGACGCAGATGCGATTACTTCAGAACCTGTCGGAGCGATCAATTGAGCGTATATGTGACGAGGAGTACGGAATACAACTAAACGATTCGCACCCAACTCGCTAATTTTTGCACGAGAGCGTTTAGCTCTGCGCAAACGAGATGTTTTCTTATCCATAGTATTACCCTACTTCTTCTTAGCTTCTTTACGACGAACGTATTCATCAACGTAACGTACACCTTTACCTTTATATGGCTCTGGTTTACGGTATGCACGAATGTTCGCAGCGGTTTGACCAACTAACTGCTTATCAGCACCTTTCAGTGTTATTTCAGTTTGGCTAGGAGTCTCACAAGTAATTCCTTCAGGAATTGCATGTTTGATTGGGTGTGAAAAACCTAAAGATAAATCTAAAGACTTACCAGCAGATTTGGCACGATAACCAACACCTTGTAAAACTAATTTCTTTTCATAGCCTTTACTTACACCTTCAACCATATTATTGATTAAAGCACGTGAAGTACCGGCTTGAGCCCAAGCATTTTTGTCATCACATGCGATAGTAACTTTGATTTGGTTCTCTTCTTGAGAAACCGCAACAAAGCTATGAATCGTACGTGATAATTCACCTACTGGACCTTTAACTTTTATGTCTTGACCTGATAACGTAATGGTAACGCCAGCAGGAACAAGGACTGGTGCTTTTGCAACACGAGACATAGTATTCTCCTTACTCTACGAAACCAAGAACTTCACCGCCAATACCCGCAGAGCGAGCGGCACGATCCGTCATCAAACCTTTAGAAGTAGATATGATCGCAATACCCATACCTGCAAGAACTTTAGGAAGTTCATCACAGCTTTTGTATATACGAAGACCAGGACGTGAAACACGTTTGATCACTTCAATTACTTCTTTACCTTCAAAATATTTCAGAACTACATCTAACTGAGGCTTAGCATCAGCTGTAACTGAAAAATCTGAAATATAACCTTCTTCTTTAAGTAAGTTGGCAATTGCAACTTTTAACTTAGAAGATGGCATTGCTACTGCAACTTTTGCTGCAGATTGACCGTTGCGGATGCGTGTAAACATGTCCGCGATAGGATCAGTCATCATAACCATTTACTCCCGTGAATTACCAACTAGCTTTCTTAAGACCTGGAACTTCACCACGCATCATAGTTTCGCGTAATTTAATACGGCTTAAACCAAATTTACGTAAGAATCCATGTGGACGACCAGTAATATTACAACGGTTACGTTGACGACTACTGCTTGAATCACGAGGTAAACTTTGAAGTTTCAATACAGCATCCCAGCGTTCTTCTTCAGAAGAATCAACACCAGAGATGATTGCTTTTAACGCAGCACGCTTTTCAGCATATTGTGCTACTAACTTGGTTCTTTTAGCTTCACGAGCTTTCATTGACGTTTTAGCCATAACTCTACACCTTCTTCTTGAACGGGAAACCAAAGGCAGACAATAATGCATGTCCTTCTTCGTTATCTTTCGCGCTAGTAGTAATAGTGATATCTAACCCACGGATTTTATCGATTTTATCGTAATCGATTTCAGGGAAGATAATTTGCTCACGAACGCCCATGCTGTAGTTACCGCGGCCATCAAATGACTTTGGATTTAAACCACGAAAATCACGGATACGCGGAATAGAAATAGAGATTAAACGCTCTAAAAATTCCCACATACGCTCGCCGCGTAGAGTTACTTTCGTACCTATAGGATAGCCTTCACGAATTTTGAAGCCCGCAACTGATTTGCGTGCTACTGTCGTGACCGGCTTTTGTCCTGAGATTGCAGTAAGATCATTTGTGGCGTGTTCTAGCACTTTCTTATCAGAAATTGCTTCACCAACACCCATATTAAGGGTGATCTTTTCAATCCGAGGGACTTGCATGACACTTTTGTAACCAAACTTCTTCTGAAGTTCAGCTGCAACTGTATCTTTGTAAAAATCATGCAGTTTCGCCATCGTTTACTCCAATTAAATTAATTCGTTATCAGATTTAAAGAAACGAACTTTTTTGCCGTCTTCAAATCTAAAACCAACGCGGTCAGCCTTGCCCGATTTCGGGTTAAGGATAGCTACGTTAGACACTTGTAAAGATGCTTCTTTCTCAACAATTCCACCAGGCTGCTGTAACTGAGGTACAGGCTTAGTGTGTTTCTTGATTAAGTTAACGCCTTCTACGAATACTTTGCCGCTTTCAACAAGAACTTTAGTAACTTTACCAGTTTTGCCCTTGTCTTTGCCTGCAAGTATAACTACTTCATCATCACGACGAATCTTAGATGCCATTATCGTGACTCCTTATAGTACTTCTGGTGCAAGTGAAACGATTTTCATGAACTTCTCATTACGAAGTTCACGAGTCACAGGACCGAAAATACGAGTACCAATTGGTTGTAAGTTAGCATTTAACATTACAGCCGCGTTTTCATCAAAACGGATGGCAGAACCATCTGTACGACGAACACCTTTCTTAGTGCGCACCACTACCGCAGTGTGAACATCACCTTTTTTTACTTTACCGCGAGGACTTGCTTCCTTCACGGCAACTTTGATGATATCACCAATGCGTGCATAGCGACGGTGCGAGCCACCAAGAACCTTTATACATTGAACACGCTTAGCGCCACTGTTATCAGCAACATTCAGCTGTGATTGCATTTGGATCATTGATTTTTGCTCCATTATTATCTTTTTTATATCGAAAAATAAATTTTCATATAAAACAAAAAGATACGTTATAATTCAAGGCCAGAAATTTGACCCGTCACTGCCTAAAAAGACTACCCAATCACTTAAAACTTAGGCATAAAGCCAACCACTCAAAGTTAATGGGCGCGAGATTATAACACCACTAAGAATAAAGTGGTAGTTTAATTAACTAAAAAACAAACAGTCTTGTCTCATCACTTTTGTTAAGACAAGAAAAAGATAACTTAAATGATATTATTATTGCCATCAATCAAGAAAATCATTGACGAACACTATCAAAACTTGCTAAAAAAGCTTGCTCATAAGAAAAGCCTATATAGTAGGTCGAGTGTAAAATGTTTCAATTACTAATAACACACTGATAATAAAGATAAATAATTTTATTTTTTATTTTATTAGTCGAAAACATTGATTTTCATCCAATGTGATACAATATAGTCCTGATATTTTAGGTCTATATTAAATATGTTACGTAGTTGATATTGGCAATTACAACCAAGGGAAAAGTTAACTGGTATTATTACTATAATAAATATCAAACAACCTTGGTCTTTGTAGTATTAGGAGATTCAGCATGCCAACAAGTAAAAGCAAAACATTAGGTATTTTAGCATTAGCGGGCGTAGAGCCATACCAAGAAGTAGCTAATGAAGAATACATGGGTGAGCCCCAACAAGAGCATTTCAAAAAGATTTTAGATGCATGGCGTATGCAGCTTCGTGAAGAAGTAGACCGTACCGTAACACACATGCAAGATGAAGCCGCTAATTTCCCAGACCCTGTGGATAGAGCAGCGCAAGAAGAAGAGTTTAGTCTTGAATTACGTACCCGTGATCGTGAACGTAAACTCATCAAAAAAATTGAAAAAACATTACAATTAATTGAAGAAGATGAATTTGGTTATTGTAAGTCTTGTGGCATCGAGATAGGCATTCGTCGCTTAGAAGCTAGGCCTACAGCTGATCTTTGTATTGAATGCAAAACGTTAGCTGAAATTAAAGAACGCCAAATGGCTGGCTAAGTCATTAGCTTCTTAAACTTTGCAACAAAGTATTCTTCGTTCTGGGCGATCAGGAATAGCTATTAATAGCTATCGTGGTCGCTTTGCTCCATCTCCCTCAGGTTTTCTTCACTTCGGTTCGTTAATTGCTGCACTAGCTAGCTTTTTAGATGCTAAATCAACGGTTGATTCATTAGGGAATCAGGGAATTTGGCTAGTTCGCATTGAAGATATTGATCCACCACGTGAACAAATGGGCGCAAGTTCAGCCATTTTGTCTACTCTTGAAGTTTTCGGCCTGCACTGGGACGAACCAGTACTTTACCAAAGTCAGCAGTCTGAACTGTATCAAGATACATTAGCTGATCTTAAACAGCATAAGCTAAGTTATTTTTGTCGATGTACACGCGCGACAATAAAAGCGCTTGGTGGTATGTACCAAGGTCATTGCCGTACTTTAAATGTGTCTGAACAAAACAGTGCTATTAGGTTAATCAATCAACATGGTCTTTATCAGTTTAATGATATTTTTCAAGGTCAGGTAAGTTGTAATAAAAACTTGGCTCAAGAAGATTTCATTATTCATCGCAAAGATGGTTTGTTTGCCTATCAATTAGCCGTTGTTGTTGATGATATTTATCAAAATATTAACCACATAATTCGCGGTTGTGACTTACTTGAACCGACAGCAAGACAGCTAAGTTTATTTAAGTCCTTCAATAAACAAGCCCCTCAATACGGTCATATCCCATTAGCCGTTACTAATGATGGCTATAAGCTCAGTAAGCAAAACAGAGCTCCCGCTATTGATAATAAAAACCCACAGCCAGCTCTCATTAAAGCCCTTGAGTTTTTAGGTCAAATGCCCGAGCCTTATTTAGCCCATGAAAGTATTCCTAATATTATCAGTTGGGCGATTAAACATTGGTGCAGAGAAAAAGTTCCTGCTGTTACCGAACTTAAACCATTAAACAAGTTGTAGATTATAATGAACTTAAATTTTACTGACTTTTCCGCTAACCAGCGTTACCATTTAATGACGCAAACTATCATTCCACGCCCTATCGCTTGGGTATTAACTGATTCAAACACTGACGCTGACAACAGTAATTTTAACCTAGCCCCTTTTTCTTATTTTACTGCAGTTTCTAGTGCGCCACCTATACTGATGTTATCAGTAGGAAAAAAGGCAAATGGTGATGACAAAGATACCTTAGTCAATGTACGTAAGAATAATGAGCTCGTCATTCATATACCATCTCAGCATCAAGCTGAATTAGTTACCAAAACAGCAGCAACTTTAGATCATGGCGATTCTGAATTACAAGCGACTAAATTAGCAACCACAATGTTTGAGGGCTTTCCTCTACCCAGATTAACTGATTGTGCGATTGCTTATGGCTGTGAACTCTATGAAATTAAAGGGCTTGGCGATGTACCGCAAAGTTTAATTTTTGTTGAAGTTAAGCAGGTTTACCTTAATGACAAGGTTGCTACTATTGATATTGATGCTCATGGAAAAGAACGAATTAAAATTCATGCCGATAAAGTAAAACCCTTAGCACGTCTTGGTGGTGGAGAATATGCAGGTATAACCACTCCTTTTGCACTAGCAAGACCTAAATAACTTGTTAATAATATCAAAAAGGAAAAAATCATGTCTAAAACAATCGTAATTACCGGTGCAAACCGAGGCATAGGTTTTGCAATGGCGAAAATTTGCAAACAGCGTGGCGATAAAGTTTATGCGCTTTGCCGACAAAGCAGTGCGCAACTTGTGGCACTAGACGTAAATATTATTGAAAATATTGATATTGCCCAAGATGAAGGTATAGCTAAAGCCGTAACCGCCCTTAACAATATCCATATAGATTTATTAATCAACAACGCTGGCATTTTACGAGATGAAAGTTTACAAGATTTCAATAAAGACACCATTCTTGAACAATTCAATGTTAATGCTTTAGCGCCATTAGCGTTCACACAGGCACTATTAAATAACGTTAACGCTGGCAGTAAAATCGCTTTTATCACCTCACGCATGGGTTCAATTTCCGACAACGGTTCCGGGGGGCGTTATGGTTATAGGATGTCCAAGGTGGCATTAAATATCGGTGCTATGTCATTAGCTAAAGACTTAACCGCACAGAAAATTGCTGTAGGTATTTATCATCCAGGTTATGTACAAACAGATATGGTTAACCATGGTGGCGATATTAGCGCAGATGTTTCAGCTGGTCGGCTTTTAGGTCTAATGAATGAGTTAACTATGAGTGAGTCTGGTGTTTTCAAACATTCTAATGGTGAAGTCTTACCTTGGTAAGGATTTATAGTTTAGGTTAACACTTTAATTGCAGCGCTCTGAAAAAACGCTGCTTTTTCATTCTCTTTTCAGCTGGATTGCTGTATCATTGCGCCAATATTTTCTATAAGATTCAGCCAAAAAGGTCTGCACTATCAAACGCGTTATTAACCTATGTAAAAAGGTTTTCACTAAAAAAACTAGTAAAAAAACCAAAACCAGCAACCACGTCGCGACACTTGAGCAACCTATTGTCCTTTCGCGTGATCAGCATCCTGTCTCTCGTCAGCTCATTAGCCCAAGTGCACTTAAAGTTTTATATCGCCTCAATAAAAGTGGCTTTGACGCTTATCTAGTCGGTGGTGGTGTCCGTGATATTTTGCTTGGTCTTAAGCCAAAAGATTTTGATATTGCCACCAATGCTACTCCAGAAGAAATTAAAGGCTTGTTTAGAAATTGCCGTTTAATTGGTCGTCGCTTTCGTTTAGCCCATATTGTCTTTGGCAGAGAAATTATTGAAGTGGCCACCTTTCGTGGTCATCATGATGAAAAAGATCAACAAGATAAGAAAACTTCAAAGCAATCTGAACATGGCATGTTATTGCGTGACAATATTTATGGCAGCATTGAAGAAGATGCCCAGCGCCGTGACTTCACTATTAATGCCCTTTATTATTCCACCAAAGACTTTAAAGTATTTGATTTTGCCAACGGCGTTAAAGATGTTGAAAATAAAGTTATTCGCTTAATTGGCGACCCTGAAACGCGTTATCGTGAAGATCCTGTGCGCATGTTACGCGCTATTCGTTTCGCCACTAAGCTTGATATGAAAATTGCGGATGAAACTCGCGCTCCTATTGCTGAATTAGCACCGTTAATGGCTAATATACCTGCAGCACGGTTATTTGAAGAATTTTTGAAAATGTTCATCTCTGGTAAAGCCGTAGCCAACTATGAACAGTTAAGAAGCTATAATTTATTTATCTATTTCTTTCCGGCTGTTGAACAAGAGCTCAATAATAATAACGAACTACTCGAGCGCTTTATTCTACTCGCGATGGGAAACACCGATAAGCGTATTAATAATGAGCAACGAGTGACGCCTGCTTTCTTGTTTGCCGCTATGCTTTGGTACCCTCTGCAAAAAGCTATTCAACAAATCAATGCTATGAATCAGCTTGCACCTCAAGATGCATTTTTCGCAGCCTTAAGTGAAATAATGCCTGAGCAGCAACGCAGCATTGCCATTCCTAAACGCTTTCAAGCCATGATGAAAGATATTTGGATTTTGCAAGAAAAACTGGCTCGTCGCGAAGGGAAAAAATCATTCAAAACATTTGAGCACCCTAAATTTAGAGCCGGTTATGATTTTTTATTGTTACGCGCTGAAATTGAAACTGACAATCCTCACTTGAGCGAGTTAGCTAAATGGTGGACAGATTTCCAAGAAGTTTCTAATGAAGCACGCCTGCAAATGATTAAAGGTATTAAAAGCCCTCCGAGCAGTAAACGACGTACCCCAAGAAAGCGTCGTAAGCCTGCAACACCAAAAGCTGACTAGATAATGGTAATCGCATATATTGGCTTAGGTAGTAATTTATCTGAGCCAATTAAGCAGGTTGAATCAGCCATATTAGCAATTGGAAAAACTCCTCACAGCCAAATCATTCAAGTATCCTCACTTTATCTTAGCAAGCCGATGGGGCCACAAGATCAAGGTGATTATATCAACGCTGTTTTAGCTCTTGAAACCTCACTATCTGCTATTAAACTACTTGATGCTTTGCAAGCGATAGAAAACAAAGCAGGTAGAATACGCAAAGAAAATCGTTGGGGCGCACGCATATTAGATCTCGACATTATTCTATTTGGTAATGACATTATTAATACTGACCGTTTAACAGTGCCGCACTACGGCATGTGCGAACGTGAGTTTGTTTTATTACCATTAGCAGAAATAGCCTCAAAATTAAATTTGCCCAATGGCGATAGTGTAAATTTTTTAAGCCAAAACATTGCGAATAATGGCATAACAAGACTAATACCAAGTTGATTAAGCTCTTTCCCACTCAGCGAGAATTAAAAGGTTTAGAGGCAAGGCATTAATTGAAGATAATGGTTATTCCCTTTTCAAAATAAATAACGCAGTATGTAAGCCTTTTAAACTCGCCCTTTGGGAGCTTACTCGATACTCACTAACTTCGTTAAATTTATTTGATTTAGAATGACTAGACCAAAACAAATTTGCCTTGTTATTGAATATCGAGCATAGCTCTGAGTAGGGAAGAGGTTTATTCAAATTGGTATATGCTAAGCTCTTGCGCTAAAATTTCAATTATGCGACAGTAGCGCAACTGAGTAATTACTCAATTAACTATTTAACTCAACAAGCGTATTTGAAACACTATGGCTAAAATAACCACATCGACTTTAATAAAAATGAAGCAACAAGGCGAAAAAATCTCAACGATTACCGCTTATGATGCTAGCTTTGCTAAAATTTTTGACCAAGCAGGTATTCACGCTATTTTAATTGGCGACTCGCTAGGCATGGTGCTGCAAGGCCAAGATGACACCATACCTGTCTCTATTGAAGATATGGCCTATCATACTCAATGCGTAAAAAGAGGTGTTGAAAACACACTGATCATCGGCGATATGCCTTTTATGAGTTATGCCACGACTGAACAAGCCCAAATCAATGCAGCTAAATTAATGCAGGCAGGAGCGAGTATGGTCAAAATGGAAGGCGGAGCTTGGTTAGTTGATACGATAAAATCTTTAGTTGAACGTGGTATTCCTGTTTGCGCGCACTTAGGCTTAACACCACAGTCTGTGAATGTTTTTGGCGGCTTTAAAGTTCAAGGTCGTGATGATGCACAAGCGCAACAAATGATTAAAGATGCACAAGCGTTAGAAGTAGCTGGTGCACAATTATTAGTTTTAGAATGTATTCCCGCGCCATTGGGAAAATCTATCTCTGAAGCTATTTCTATACCAACAATAGGCATTGGGGCAGGTAAAGATACTGACGGACAAATATTAGTAATGCACGATGCTTTAGGCATCTCTTGTAGTTACATGCCAAAATTTTCTCGAAACTTCATTAAAGAAACTGGCGATATTAAAAAAGCGATTGAGCTTTATATAAGCGAAGTCACTAAAGGTAATTTTCCCGGTGAAGATCATATATTTAAATCATAATGCCGTTGTCGAGACAAGCATCGACCTACAACAATAAATCAAGTAGATCGTCACGAGCGAGGCCTATAAGGATACAGGTCACTTAGGTTATGTCTGGAACATATAACCTAGAGTGAGGCACGACAAAAGAGAACTAAAATGAATACAGTTGAAAATATTAAAGATTTACGTGCTCAAGTTAAAGCATGGCGCATGCAAGACTTAACCGTTGCTTTTGTACCAACCATGGGCAATTTGCATGAAGGTCATTTAGCATTAGTAAAAGCAGCTCATCGGTATGCAGATAAAGTCATTGTTAGTATTTTTGTCAATCCAATGCAATTTGGTTTAAGTGAAGATATTGACAATTATCCAAGAACGTTAGCACAAGACAAAGCCAGTTTAATTACAGTTAATACTGATTTATTGTTTACTCCAACCGCCGATATTATTTATCCAAAAGGGTTTGGCGAAAATAGCTACGTTGAAGTGCCTAATATTTCAGAATTGTACTGTGGTGCTAGCCGTCCCGGACATTTCCGTGGTGTGGCAACGGTAGTTTGCAAATTATTTAACCTAGTACAACCTGATGTTGCCTGTTTTGGCTCAAAAGATTATCAGCAACTACAAGTGATCAAAACAATGGTTGAAGATTTATCTATGCCAGTTGATATTATTCCAGTAGAAATTATTCGCGAAAAATCTGGTTTAGCGATGAGTTCACGTAATGGCTACTTAACCTCTGAAGAATTAGCGATAGCACCTGCGTTTTATAAAACCCTACAATGGTTGAGTGAGCAATTGCGCGCCAGCCATCAGCCAAGGGATTACGCTGCACTGGTAATGCAGGCGAGTGAAAAAATCGATAACGCCGGTTTGAAAACTGATTACCTTAATCTATGTCACGCACAAACTTTAGCACCTGTAACACCAAACGATAAAGATATCGTTATTTTAGCCGCCGCCTATTTAGGTAAAGCAAGGCTGATAGATAACTTACCAGTGAACTTATAAATGGAGTTACGAGTAAACAAAGTAGCGAGTAGCAAGTAGCGAACACACTTTAAGCACAACAATTTGTCTTCGTAATTAAAGCTCGCCACACCCGATTTAGAGCTTTGCCGCAATTAATAACTGCGGTAATAATTTTTCACTTTCTTGCGCTAATAAACACTGCTCGGTTAATATGTCTTGTAAATTTTCTTTGCTAGTTAACGGATTAGCCAGCACGACTCGAAAAACAATAATTTTCTCTCCGCCATAACGAGCCACTTGAATACGGGTTCTTGATACAAAAGATCGACCATCTTCACGCTGACGTTTTTGAATGAACTCAGTGAGTTTACCTAACAACTCATTAAGTAAAGACTGTTGTTCTTCATCAGCTCGTTTAAGTAAAGCATGCACAGCTTTAGGGACGTATCTGTAGGTTAATAAACACAACTCTGGCTTGGTAATTAATTCAAAGTCTTCATGTTTATTAATAATATCGGCAAAGTACTGTGCTTTTTCTATGGCTTGATTAATCAACAGTTCATACCCAGGACGGCTAATAATATGTAGGCTGGCGTACAATAACATCGCCATACCCGGTCGAGAACCTTCTAAAGTATGACTTCCTAAATCTTTTGATCCTTTGCGCAAAATATATTCTGCATGATGCTCAATATCAGCGACAGAAGAAGGGTCTTTAAATAAAACCACCCCTGCCCCCATAGGTACATACATTTGCTTATGAGCATCAATAGTCACCGAATCGGCGCGTTCAATTCCATCAAGTAAATATTTGTGCTTATTAGATAATAAGGTTGCTCCTCCCCATGCGGCATCAACATGAAAATGACACTGGTATTGGTGCGCAATATCTGCCATTTTATCTAAGGGATCAACATTGCCTGTTTCTGTCGTGCCGGCAACACCGACAATAGACAAAATCTTGATGTTTTTCTCTTGCAACTGCTGACATTTTTGCGCCAACTTTTGACAATCTATTTTATTATTTTCATCAGTTTCTATAGCAATAACACTGTCTTGACCAATACCCAGAATATCGGCTGATTTCTTCAAAGAGTAATGACCACGCTCAGAAACTAAAATGACTAAACCTTGATAATCGTAATGCTGTAAGGCAGAAAATAAGCCAGAGCGAGTTATACCTTTGAAATCACCGTCCGCTTTAAGTAACTTGTTACGGGCAACCCAAAGCGCTGTGATATTAGCAACAGTGCCACCTGAGCAAAAGGCACCTAAAGAATGCTCAGCGCTATGCATCCAAGTGTGATAGAAACTGTCGTCTTTGTGATAGACCAAGTTATGCATCATACCTAACACTTGGCGCTCTAATGGCGTGAAAGCTTTAGATGTTTCCACTTTTACTAAGTTTTGGTTTAAGCCAACCATCAGCTTAGATAAGGGTAAAATAAAAGCAGGTAATGCTGAGGTCATATGACCAATAAAACTAGGACTTGCAGTGTGTACAGACTGCGCCACTAACTTATCTAACAAGTGATGCATGTGATCAGAAACAAATTCTGGCTGTTCAGGTATGTGAGGACAAATAAAGTCTTGTTCAATATCAGTTAAAGCATTATTACTTGCAACAATATGATTATTAAGAAAGCCAACAAGGTTTTGCGACATTTCTTGCTCGATTCGTCCTAAAGTTGAATCGGGTGCTTCGGCCATAGTAAAAATTCTATGCAAAGATTCATTTGTTGCTTGTGCTGTGCGCTTAGCGAAAGCCATAGGTATTTTCTAACCTGATACTAATTCCAAGGCAGAACTTTAATAAAAAAACACCCAAATGTCTTCTGTTTTAAGTGATATTGATTATCATTTAATTAATTAACAAACGAGCTTGCGTAAATTAATCCTGCCTGTGAAAACATTACTAAAGAGATTATTGTCATCAATATTTTATTTTTCATCGCTTTCATGATTATTGCCTTTAAATATAACTATTCTAATTAGTTACACTCAACAGTCATGCCAAATAATTAATCACTTGATTTAAAAGAAAATAATATTTTATATTTTTTCAGCGTTTTAAAAAAGTGGTGAATATAACCACAAAATAACGATTTAAAGAGATTTAATGACCATAACAAGCCGTCTCAACAATGAGTTGCCAACATTGTTGACCACTAGCTTGGTATTTAGCTTCAAAGGGCGTTAATGGCTCATCATCACTGACTTTCATTATATTGCCAATCAAACCAGCAATATCTGCCGCCAATTGAAATTCTTCTAAATATATAAGCCAGTTGCTGCGCAAAATAATTTGATCACCAATAGATATCAAGGTAGGAAATACCGCACTACCATGCCAACGTCTTTGTACATGCTTAGATTTAGGCCAAGGATTAGGGTATAAAATATAATGCTTTTTAACAGGCCAATTAGCGGTTTTCACTAAGCGATAAAAATCATTAAGATCTGCACGAACTAAATGAAAATTTTCAACCGAATAATCATCTCTACTATCAAAACCTTCAACATTACGTTCAATACGACTCGATGATTTATCAACGCCAATAATTAACGCATCGGGATATCGTTTTGCTAATAAACGGGTGCTTTGCCCAACCCCACAACACGAATCAAGAATAATTTCGCCATCGGAGTTATCGGCTAAAAAGGCTTGCACAAATTGATTAACATCACCAAAAGCTTGTTTAGTGTGACTCTGATAAGGTTTTTGAAAAGGGTGCGAAAAATGTTTTTCAACAATCAACTCTAGTTTTTCATGGATACCTGTTTGATTGGTAACAATCGCCTTTGAATCACCGGTTATTTCAATAGTCATTAACTTCTCTCTTCATTAACTTCGTAAACCTATACCTTTGCTAATCAAGGTCATAGCAATGATAAACAAGGTAACAATAAAAAAGCCAATAACAGTAAAAGCCGTTGTTATACTGACATCAGATATACCTAAAAACCCGTAACGAAAAGCATTAACCATATACACTATTGGATTAATTTGAGAAACACCTTGCCAAAAATCAGGCAACAAACTAATTGAGTAAAAGACTCCGCCAAGGTAAGTAAGTGGCGTTAACACAAAGGTTGGAATAATTGAGATATCATCAAAACTATTGGCAAATATTGCATTGATTAATCCACCTAAAGCAAAGGTTGCAGAAGTTAATGAAACCGTGGCTATAATCACCCAAATATTGTGAATTTGAATATCAACAAAAAATAGCGAGACTAAAGTCACAATCAAACCAACGAGCATACCGCGCGTCATACCGCCGCCAACATAACCAGCAACGATGACCCAATTAGGTACAGGAGCCACTAACATTTCTTCAATATTTCGTTGCCACTTAGCACTAAAAAATGATGAGGCAACATTAGAGTATGAATTGGTAATAACACTCATCATAATCAAGCCAGGTACGATGAACGACATATAATCAAAGCCGCCCATTTCACCAATACGCGAACCAATAAGAGAGCCAAAAATGACAAAATATAAGCTAATAGTAATGGCAGGTGGTACTAAGGTTTGCACCCATATACGTAGAAAACGTTGAGTTTCTTTGGTTAAAATACTTTTTAAGGCGATAGAATTATTCATAATATTAAACTTCTACTCCTGCTGGTTTTTTGGTTTTGTTATTACTTTTTTTATTAGCGATTCGACTCACAAACAACGCTTCTAATCTATTACTTTTATTACGCATACTTAACACACCAACACCTTGATTTGATAGCTGCTCAAACACTTGATTTAGCGTTTGTTTTCTACTTAAGTCAACTTCTAATGTGTGGTCATCAATTACTCTGTGCTCAATATTTTCAAGCTCAATTTGTTTATCTTTACAGTCTAAATCTAGCACAAAAGTTTCAATATCTAACTGCGATAATAAAGCTTTCATACTTGTGTTTTCAACAATTTCGCCACCGTCAATAATAGCGATATTTCGACACAACATCTCTGCTTCTTCTAAATAGTGTGTGGTGAGAATAATGGTAATACCTTCATTATTTAGCGCTCGTAAAAAGTCCCACATGCCGCGACGAACTTCAATATCAACACCGGCGGTTGGCTCATCTAAGATCAACATTTTGGGTTCATGCATTAATGCTCGTGCTATCATTAAACGACGTTTCATACCACCAGATAATGTACGTGCCGCAACATTACGTTTTTCCCACAACTCTAATTGCTTTAGATATTTTTCAGCACGTTCTATAGCAACTTTTCGAGTAACACCATAATAACCCGCTTGATTGACTAAAATGTTCATCAAAGGTTCAAACTGATTAAAGTTAAACTCTTGCGGCACTAGGCCAATAAAAGACTTCGCTTTTTCTAAATCAGTATCTATGTCATAACCATGAACTTTTACTTGTCCTTGAGTTTTATTTACTAACGAAGTAATAACACCTATGGTAGTCGACTTTCCTGCACCGTTAGGGCCAAGCAAAGCAAAAAAGTCTCCTTGCTTAACGCTTAAATTAATACCTTTAAGCGCTTGAAAACCGCCTTTATAGGTTTTTGCAAGTGAGCTTATTTGCAAAGCATAAGTTTCTGATGCATTAGTCATGGTTTTACCTTTGAGGATAACAAATAACAATAAATGTTGAACAAGACAGATTGATTGAATACATATGGTGCTATTAATTATAATTTCAACTGTTTTAAGATTCTATAAGAAAAGAAAAACCGGTGCTATTTTTAGAAAGTGTATTAAATTAAAAAAGTTTTTATGAGCTGTTCTTTTAAAATTTTCTTTGTATTCATATTATTATCAACCCATGTTATTTCAGTCAAAGCATCGGAAGAGATAGATCTGTTTGCTTATAGTTTACAAGACCTACTGAATATGAAAGTGACGACTGTTTCCAAACAAGAGCAAAGTTTAGATGAAAGTCCCGCTTTTAAAGAAATAATCACTCAAGATGATATAAAACGCAGAGGCTACAAGGATTTAAACTAAATGAAAAGGCAAGTATTAAAACATTGCTGCGCTATAGAAGCAGTAATATTGATAATAATTCCTTTTTTCATTGATGCCTTCTTAGTTAATAATGCTGAAACCAATAGCCAAAAACGCTTAGTGGAAGCAAATTATTGGGAGTCAACTAACAACAGTTGGACAGGTTCAACTGAGCTAAACTGGCAATTTAACAGTAAATTAAATATTGTTGCAGGTTTAGAATATGAAGCTAAAGACTTACAAAAAGCGTACAACATCAACTTTGGTCCTTTGTTACCACCTGAATTAATAAATGAGAACTATAATTTCCCATCACCACCGACACAAGATAGTGTCGCCAATAATCGTATAGATACAAATCAACGGGGTTTATATCTGCTATATCAATATCAATTGGCAACAAGTTCAAGCACACTAAAACACGCTTTACATTTTGGTTTACGTAATGATAAACATTCAGTGTTTGGCGCTGAAACTACTATTCGAGCAGGTTATGTGGGGCAATGGCAGAAAACAACATTAAAGCTTTTTTATGGGCAAGCATA
Source organism: Colwellia sp. (assembly GCA_029938115.1). Classification (GTDB taxonomy): domain Bacteria; phylum Pseudomonadota; class Gammaproteobacteria; order Enterobacterales; family Alteromonadaceae; genus Colwellia. The sequence goes on from JAPYOP010000002.1 coordinate 125,701, forward strand.
TCAAGAGCCATCTGCTCGTTTACTTTATGGTGGTTGGCAAGGATCAGGTAGCGCCCCTCAGTTGAAGCCAAGAGATGCTAATACTTTCGAATTTAACATTAATTATAAAATGAAAAACATTTTACTCTCTAGTAACTATTTTTACATACAGAGCAAAAATTTATTTAACACCACTGACTTAGGCGAAATTAATTCGGGTAACGGCTTAGTCAATGGTGGTGATTTTAGAATTAAATATCAACGAGCTCATAGTGCGGTTTCAAACCTATCGCTTTGGACTACTCTTTCATGGCTAAATTCAAAAGAACAGCATAATAACGAACAAGGTAAACTTGCTTGTGAAGATGTTGGTGATCTCGCAGACTATACCTTACATGGTGGCGCTTACATCACCTTTAATAGCAGTTGGCAACTCAACTTAAGGGGACGTTATTACGATGAAAGAGCCACGGTTAAAACAAATGAAATTGAGCGTATTGAAAGCTTTATCAGTGTCGATACAAATATTATTTATCGACCGCCGTACTTTAAAAAATTAACACTCTCATTAAATATTTCTAATTTATTCAATCAAGGTTACTTTCATCTCGGCGTTCGCAGTGCTTCCGCGAGCACAACCAACCTTGGTGAAGTAGATGAAAATGGTGTTTGGATTGGCAATGGCAGCTTTTATAATGCTCAAATACCACAACCCGATAGAGAGCCTTGGTTAGCGGCTCATTGGCAATTTGATTAATATAAACATTAAGGTGCTATCACATGCATATAACCGCGCTTATAATCAATTGTCACCACAAAATGCTTCAATACATCATACCCCAAAAGCCCTCTAACTTTTTTACCCTTGATATGTGACCATTTAATATCTGATTGATGAGTGATGTTGGTTGATTGGTTTTCACCCGGCACAGACGTTAATACATTTTCTAACTCATACGGACCAAATTTAATACTAGGCAACCTGAAGACTTCAGTAAAACCAACAGTATTTACTCCTCTAGAGACACTTGATTTACTTGAATACTTCTCAAGCCATTGTTTATTTTTAGCAACTTTTCTGTCAATCATAATGCCGCCAGCATTACCTGTATCTAACAATAACCAAGCAGACATTTCATTATTTAGTTTCACTCTAACAATTGGCTTACCTGTGCCTATGTCTGGCTGCATTTTGACATTCTTAATATCTTTTAAATTGATTGCATCTCTAGACATAATACGCATTTTACTTTGTGGGTAATCAATTTGAACAACAAAGCGACTAAAAAATCCTGCCCCTAATATTATCTGATTATTAGGATGACCGAATGGAGCTGAAACAAGGTTATCTAAAATAAACTCAGTGTCAAAGATACTAACTGGCACTTTATTAAAGCTAGAGCGGCTATTTACACCAAATACCCCCTGAATTTTATATTTTTTACCATGAGAAAAATCAAGTTGGTTTTTACTAATAAAAACAGAGTTTATAACATTGATTTGTGAACCTGTGTCTAAAATAGCCTTACCTTCAATACCATTAATAGTGACTGGAATTTTGATGTGACCGCTATTCGCTTCAAAGTCAATCCATGGAGTCACCCCCGCAATAACCGAGGAAGAAAAAAACAAGCTAAAATAAAAAAGTATATTTTTGATTTGCATGAACATTAATCCTTTAATTGTTGTTCACATAATATAAAAACTATTGACCGATAAAGCAAACTTTGAAAGTACTTAATAGTACGCAGATTAAGTTATAATTTTCCCCTTATGCTATAATTATTCTCATAACTTTTTTCCTCTTTGCATATCTGACTCATGATTAAAAAAACACTCTCCATTTGTGAAAAAACTATCTTCGACGGTATCTTTACTAAGTACTTTTTAAAATCTCTATTTTCATTGTGGTTTAAAATCGCAGGCTGGAAGGTCTGTAAATTTCCACCCGAAGGGGCTGGTGTTGCTATCGCCGCACCGCATACTTCAAATTGGGATTTTATTTATGCCCTTGGCGCGGCAATACTCCAAGATGTGAAAATTTACTTCTCTATAAAAGACAGCATGTGCCGTATACCCGTTTTAGGTAGATGGTTAATGTGGTTAGGCGCTATGCCAATAGACAGATCGTCAAAAGGTGAAGGACAAGTTGAGCAAATAAAAGCTTTCATTGATTCACAAAAAGGCAATCGGGTGTTTTTCTTATTTACCCCAGAAGGCACACGTGGCGCAGTAACAAAATGGAAAACAGGGTTCTATCATGTAGCCCAAGGTTGTGATTTACCTATTTTTCTTGCCAAAGTTGATTACTTAAGTAAAGAAACTGGTGTTTTTCACACCTTTAAATTAACGGGTAACAAAGACAATGATATTCAAGCAATTCAGGCATCATACAAGAGTATTCACGGAAAATTTATCAAGGATCAATATCCTCCCTATGTTGGTAAATTACCTTCAATATCTGAATCAGAAGCAGCCGTCATTAGAGCGCTTTATTCTTTTAAAGGCGTAGCCACTAAAATGGAAATTAATGCCAAGGCTAAATTAGCTGAGTTGTCTAGTAATATGCTTTCGCTATTGATAGATAAAGGGTTGTTAGAAAAGAATATTGTTAGCGGTAGCACTACTGAAAGTACATACCAGCTAACATTTGCAGGAAAAGGTTATTTTTTACATCTAACGCCTCAGTACTAGTACTTCACAAACACCACACTTGATAACGCTGGTACAGTAAAACCTTTTTTATCTGTTTGACTTTGTTTGCTCACTTCATCAACACCATTTTTTTGAATTGGATGGAGTTGGTATTTATCAGCTTCAGCAAAAGCAAATGTTTGTACTTTATTACTGGTATTAAAAATAACCATCAGGCTTTCAACATTACCGTCTACAGGTATGCCTTGACGATCCTCAAGCTTCATTACCAAGAGTCCAAGTTGTTTATTCTCAGTATTTAAAAAGCTTACTTTGCTATTAATCTCTTTTGCTGTAGTTAACCTAAATAACGGTGAACTCATGCGTAATGCCAGCATTTCTTCAAATACTTTTGCACTAAAAGCAATGTGTTTTGCTTGCACTTGATCTCGACCTTGATGCCCGTTAAGTACTGCTTTGATCAACGGCCAGTTACCTTTGTCTTTATCTGCTGGTGGTAAACCAATATTGTAGTAATTATCTTGCTTGGTAAAATCTACACGATTGAACCAATCACCGTAATCGTAACTATCACGAAGGTAAGATTTTGAACGTAGAAACTCACTGCCCATGTGTAAAAATGGAATACCTTGTGCGAATAAAGTAAACGATAAACTTTGTAAGTGCATTCTCACGCGATCATCTGTAGAGACATCAAAAGGTAAACGATATTGGCTGTTATCCCACAATGTTTGGTTATCATGTTTAGATACATAATTAATAGTGTCCGCGGGATCTAAGGCATAACCTGTGGGCTGATCGCCATAAGGAACATCTTTACCTAATACTTGTTCGCCATTCATTTGTTTAAGTGGAAAAGTTGATAAATTACCGGCTAAACCAATACGTAATTGATCCATACGAACATCGTATTCTTGACGCGACTGCTCCTTCGTTTGTTTCTCATTAGGTTGTGTCAGTAAACCATTGCCAAGTCCTTGTGAATCACGGGTGTTATTACCGCCACCACGTACCGCATCGCGCAATCTGTCGCTATAGGTACCTATTTCTGTGCCACCTAAGTTTAGCTGACTCGCTTGCTTAAAACGGCTATTATTAGCCACTTCACCAAAGTTCCAGCCTTCTCCATAAAAATAAGTATCGGCATCGACAACGCGTACAGCTTCTCGCGCAGCTAACATGGCTGCTTTATCTTGGTGCCCCATTAAATCAAAACGGAAACCATCAATCTTATAATCTTGCGCCCAAACAACCAATGAATCAGACATTAATTTTGCCATCATCACCCGCTCAGTTGCAGTATTACCACAGGTATAACACGTTGACTGTTCAACTACCCCTGTGGTGATATTTAAACGGTGATAATAACCTGGTACTATTTTATCAAGTACCGATTTTTCTTTTAAACCAAATTGAAAAGTATGGTTATAAACCACATCCATAATCACTCTAAAACCTAAGTTATGAATGCTTTGCACCATCTCCCTAAATTCAATTAAACGCGCTGCCCCTTGAGGGTTTATCGCGTAACTTCCTTCTGGCACTGTGTAATGGAATGGGTCATAACCCCAGTTAAAGTTATCAAATTGGCGTAGTTCACTCACAATTAATTGTGCTTGCTCATCACTCACATCAAAGCTTGCTAATAACGACTTTAAGCTTTGCTGCTGTTCGGTAGGAGTATAGTCAGCAGTACAAACAGTGATCATTGGCGCACTGTCACATACTTTAGTTTTAACCTGTTCAATAGTGTCGTTGATATCAACTGACTGCGAGGCATCTTCATTTATACTCGCCAAGTCATAGGTAGGTAATAAATGAATATTATTTAAACCTGCTTTTTTTAACGATTTTAAATGCTGTATGCCATGAGATTCTTGCTCACTAAAAGCTTTATACTTACCACGGTAGTTGCCATTAGAAAGTGCTTTGTCATCAGAGCTAAAATCGCGAATGTGTGTTTCATAAAAAATGTTATCTTCGACATTTTTAACCGTGGGTACACTATGACTTTGCCAGTTATTCGGCTGTGTTGAACGGTCGTTCAAATCAACAATCTGTGAGTACTTACTATTTACCGACAGGCTTAGAGAATAAGGGTCGGTGGTAATAAGTGTTTCTATTTGTTTTGACTCAGGGTGATAAACAGTCACTTGATATTGATAATATGCGCCCTTAAGAGACCTATCACCCGCAACCGACCAAATACCCGTACTACTATCTTCTACCATAGTTAGTGTGCTTGGCTTAGCTGCTTGTAAATCATCATCAAACAATAATACATTTACGTGTTGTGCCGTTGGTGCCCACAACTTAAAGCTAACGCCCTCAGTAGTAACCGTTGCGCCTAAATCATTAGCTTCATCGGCGTCATTTTCACCTTCAGTGTATAAGGAATCTAATACTGCTCCGGTTTGTACAAAGGAAACGTTTTGTGTTTTCTGCGCTTTATCAAGGGCAATAACCATCAATTGCTGCTTTAACCATGCTTTGGTTTGAGACGCTGACAAATCGACTTTATAGGCTTGAAAATCAGCTAGGTGAGGAAATTTATTCGCTAACTGAATAGGCAAAGCAACTTGAGACAAAGTAACTGCATCGAACTCACTTGTTGAAGCTTTGATTAGCTGATAAAGAACCTTTTTGTCAGACTTAGGAAATGCTAATAACTCAGGCGTTAACCAATGAACCGAACTATCACTTGCTTGATTTGCTAATTCACTCGCTATAATTGAATTCTGCTCAGCGACAGCTGAGGAAGTGTCTTGTTTTTGAGTGTTGTCACCACAAGCAGCCAAAAATAATGAAGCTGACAAAAGTGAAATAGAGGTAACATTTACGGTGCGCATACCATTTCCAAAAAAGTAAATTAATAACTGATTAATTTACTTGGAAATTGAATATTTAAAAAGCCACTTTACTCATTTGCATACGTATTCAAGAGTCAAATAGCTATATCAACAGTTTTTATTGCTTCTTGTACTCTTTAATTACCCTAATTTCTGATAGTGTCGCTTGCTTAGACAAAATAAGTTTGTCTGATGAAAAGTCTGAGGGAGTATATTCACTCGAGGTCTTTATATCGTTATTTGGCAATAATCCTAAGGCTTGGTATGAAGCGGCAATAAGCTCACTACAAAAAAGAGACGATAAATCTTCTTTATTATGACCAAATGGACCATCATAATTCGCTTTAACCATTTGTAAAATGCTTCGCTCGAATGCTTTACCTTGCAAGGAGCTTTTCAATGTTGAAAAGCTTTGGTGATTTAAATCTTGATCAGCGACATTAGTCAATCGTCGATAACCAATACTGCCAGGATAAACTTTTACCTTTTCATGAAAAGGCACCATTTGTACTCCCTGCGTTATTTTCCCAGTATCCAAATCAATCAAACCATCAGAGTGAGTTGACTCATATAAACAAGGAAAATCATAATTGCTATCCATCACAATCATGCCAATATGAGACCAAGTATTTCGTTGTAATACTTTAATAAGCTTCCCAACACGACAAGATCCAGAAAATAAAACTATGTCTCCTGTTCTCATATTTTTAATCATTTTATTCAGCTTTCCAATTGGAGGTATGTACTAATATCTGTAATTTTAGCATGTGAATGTATGCGCTGCCATACTCCCTCTGCTATAGGTTATTGATTTTAGTTATTTGATAGACTCCTTGGTTATTTATCTTTACCGGCAAAACTGAATTGTCATTGTTTTGTTTACAGGCAACATACTGGTTTTCAAGGTTAAATCCCCAGTGTCATTTGAAATTGTAGCACTTATTAATTTGCTAAACTTGCCATTCAACAAGACACAAATAGAATGTTTTTCTACTTGTTTAACAGAAAAGCCAATAAAGTTTATTTCATATTGCCGCTGTTTTGGTGCCTCTTGATAATGACCTTCTGACTTATGAATCACAAGCTGCTTACTTGCATGATTATAGGTTACCTTGGTACGCCTTGTTTCCAAATTTAGTCGATATTGCTCGCTAACATCATCATCTTCTATTAACTCGGTTTGACCATCCTGCCCAGTATAAATGTCCAAAATCAGCTTAGATTTATCAATAAACTGCGTACTCAAGGCAAAATCTCGTTTAGGAATAATACTGCCCTGTTTAACGAAAATGGGTAAGGTTCCCGCGGGTGCATTAACGGTCAAAACCTTATCACCAGTGATGAGTTTTTGACTGTGGTAGTCATACCAATACCCCTTGGGAAGCCATAACGTTTTATGCTCACGGGCACTAGCGTTAGGTGCAATAAGTAAGCTGTCGCCCCACATATATTGCAAATCATACTGCCATGCTTTTGCTTGCTCTGGATAATCAAGTAGCATAGCTCGCGCTATTGGAATGCCTGACGCTGCGGCTTGATGAGCCGCGTTATATAAATAAGGCATTAATTGATAACGTAGTTGACTATAGTAATGAACAGTTTTTTGTGTCGAGTCGCTCCTATCTAACGGCCAACGTGACTCGCCCATGCCATGAGGCTTCCAGATAGGAGAAAAACTACCAAAAGCCATCGCCCATTGTTGATACAATTGTTCATCTGGCCCTTTGCCTGTATCCCAATTATGAAAACCGCCGGCATCATGTCCCCAATAAGGAAAGCCTGATAAACCGGCAAGTTGCATTGCACGAATTTGCTTTTGCATATCATCATGGTCTGGCAAAATATCACCACTCCACAAAGTAGCATAGCGTTGAGCCCCTGCAGTCATGCCGCGTACCCAGACAAAAGGTCGCTCTGTTATAGTTGATTTATCCCAGCCTTGTTCTACCAGTGCTTTAGCAATGAGAAAAAACCAATAATTACGCATTTCAGCCCAGCTTTTGCCATTGGCTAAAATCATCTTTTCATTTGCTGCACCCATTTCATCAAATTCATCTATCCATAAAGCATCGCCGGGAAAGCCTAGCTTTGGATCTAATGAGTTTTTGTAAAACGCCTGCCAAAACCATGCCCGAAATTCATCATTGGTCAAATCGGGTGCACTGTCTTTAAAATCAATGCCGGTAGTATTAGGTAAATTAAATAATTTCTGCCAGCCATCGGTATACTGCGCAATACAACGATTTAAGTCTAATGTTGCCACCAAGCCTTGCTGCTTTAACCACAATGCACACTCTTTAGGGTCTGGATAACGACCTTTGTCCCATGCTAATTTAGACTTACAGCGTTTGCCTCCTTCGGCGCGCCAGCGATTATCATTTATAACGTGATCAAGCGGGAATCCAGCTTGGCGATGCTCAGTGATTTTAGCTTGCCACCACTTTTCATCAGACGGTGTTGCTGAGTTATGATCATGACCCTTGTCGGATAATTGCAAGCCAAACATGGCTTTTTTAGGCAAACGAGGGCGTCCCGTAAGTTGAGTGTAGTTATCTAATACTGTGGTTAATTTTGGTCCTGCAATAAAGAAATAGTCCATTCGCCCAGAAAAACCAGCATCATCAATTTCAAAGCTATATTCGCCCTTGTTACCAAAATTAAAACGATTAGTAAAAGTACTGTTTAGGAATACTCCGTAGCCTTTGCTTGATAAATAAAATGGCACAATTAACGGTGCTTGTTCACTGTGATGATTACCGTAATTACGGTTGATCTCCTGCCCTTTTAAATCGATACTTTTTGCTCTACCCAAATAGCCATGACCTAAACCAGTAAAGTGTTCGTGTTCATCATAAGTGAATACGGTTGATATTTTATTACCGTGCCACTGGGTTGCGCTATTTTGAGCTAATACTAGGTTGCCATTTTGACTAAAAGATGCCGCTAAATTATCTTTAATTATTTTAACACTGAGTTGATCGTTATTTTTTAATGTGAACAACCAATAGTCATTATATTCTTTAACCGCAAGCTGTCTTGACCATTGATGTGATTCAACCATTTCATAGTGGTCGTCTTTAAAAAACGCTTCTGTGAGGCGTGCACTCTGTATGCGTATTATCGAATCGCCATAGGGTGTTAATCGAATTTTATAATCAGCAGAACTAATGGTGTAAGCCCCCTGTTCAACACTTATTTTATTATGAGTTAACGCATATGCATTGCCTGAGAAGATTGGTGTAAAGATAAATATAAAGGTGAAGTAAACAATCTTTAGTCTCTTTTTCATTTTCAGTTATTCCTTAAAAAAAAAGGCTTACCGATATAACTCAGTAAGCCTTAATTTATCAACTACAGTAGTTTCGCTACTCGTAACTTAAAACTCGTTACTCGTTTACGGCTGACATTGTTGAATGATTAAACTACCAACATTTGCCCCTTGTGCTGGATTAGCTTCATTCAATGTTAATAAGAAACTATAACTACCCGCAGCAAGTGTGGCTTGGTTGTTATCCGTTCCTGCACCGTTATAGGCAACAGGATAACTAACACCTACCGCTAAATCTGACCCATTAATTTCAGTACTACCGTCAGCTTGTGCCCATAATTGCGTTTCCCAACTGCCATCACTTGATGCTAATTTAAATTGCATCGCGCCATCAAAGTCTGCAACCGCTTGGTAAATATTATTGCCTTTATAGTGCATACGATATGCTTCTTCAGCATTCCAGCCAGCGTGATCGCCTTTCACATAAAGCTCACCATCACCAGCAATGTCAAATGGTATAGCATCAGCTGAATCAGTTAAAGCATCACAATCAACTGTTGGTGATACGCCGCTAATCGTTAACACAGGCGTTGTATTTGAAGCATCAAGAGAGAACTTGAAGCTTCCATCCACATCGGCAGTGAAATCCATGCTGCCACCGTTGTTTGTAACAGCAAGAGAGCCTGCGCCAATACTTACATCACTAAAACCTAAATCTACTGCCACAGAGTCACTCGATGTAATAGTAAAAGTTTGCACGCCTGCAGTTAAGCTAGTTTCTAAGCTATAAACATCATTACCGTCATAGGTGAAAGTGTCGGCAGCGTCGAAGCCATCGTTACCATCATTATTCATTGAACCACGAACATAAATTGTATTATTACCGTAAGGAGCAATATCTGGTGCGTCACGAGTAACACCCGCAGATAAACCAGCACCTTGGCTAGCAGACTGTGGTTTAACAAAAACTGCGGTAGTTAAAGCGGGAACAGTAAAAGTACCATCGCTTGCGCCAACACTAAAGCTAGACGTTTGCACTGTAGTATCAACCGATGCTTGCTGAGCGCTATGCAATTCAAAACCCGTCGCAGTTGACACTGTATGTGATTGCTGGCTAGTAGTACCGTTAATAATCACCACAATAGCATCGTTGTTAGCATCTAAGTCGGTTAAACCAGTACCATCATCAATACTCATAACAATCAAACCTTTCGTTTGACCACTACCTGTATTATGAAAACCAACGCGGTCATATACATCTTGTGCGGTAGCTAATCTAAATAATTTACTGCTATTACGAATGCTTAATATCTCTTTAAAAACATCGCCTGCAAAATCTATATGGCTAGCTAGAACTCTCGTTTCTAAATTAGCAATAAGTGTTTTAACATCATCAACATTCTTACCATCATCAATTTCAATCGGCAAACCTACATTCCAGTTATTAGTATTTTTAGTAAAATCTACCAAGTTATACCAATCACCATTGTTGTAGCTATTTTTATCCATTGATTTAGAGCGGATTAAATCTCCACCAATTTGTAAGAAAGGAATACCCTGACTTAAAATAGGCATAGTAATAGCAATATTTTGAGCTCGAACTCGGTCATCAACTGACATATCGCTATCTAAACCGTATTGCAGTTTATCCCATAAGGTTGAGCCATCATGCTTAGAAACATAGTTAATGATATCTGCAGGATCTTTAGCATAAGAAGATTGCGAGAAGTTTTTGCCCGAATCTATATTGCCGTTATTACCTTGAAGTTGATAGTCTTGCAACGTTCCGGCTAATCCTAAGCGCATAATGTCTTGGTCATTTAAACTAGCGCCATCATTGAATAACGATGCACCGCGAATAATATCACGAGGTCTGTCGTTAAAAGTTCCTACTTCTGTGTCCGCCATTTGGTATTGTGCAGCTTGTTCATAACCTTGCTCTGAACGCCCCCAACCTTCACCATAGAAATAAGTATCAGCATCTATTGCTTGTACCGCAGCACGCGAATTTACAATAGAGGTTTTTGAATGACTACCCATAATATCAAAGCGAAAAGCATCAAACTTGTATTCAGCCGACCACATAACTAATGAGTCACTCATTAGTTTATCCATCATACTATGTTCTGTTTCAGTGTCTTGACAACAAGTTTCGTTACGAACATTACCGCTAGTTAAATCACGGCGATAGTAGTACCCAGGTACCATTTTATCTAGTACTGAGTTGTCGTACAAACCTGCTGAACCTGTATGGTTATACACTACATCTAAAGAAGTTCTTAAACCCATGTCATGTAAAGCTTTGATCATGGCTCGCATTTCTAAAATACGGGCAACACCATCAGCGTCAGAAGAAAAGTTTCCGTCAGGAGCATTAAAGTGTTGAGGGTCGTAACCAAAGTTATAACCGTCTCTGTCACGAATTGCTTCAGTTAGTAATTTCGCTTGTTCGGTACTGGTATCATAACTCTCAAATACTGACAATAAGGTTGCAGCGCCATCTTCAACACCACACACAGGCGCATTAGACTGTACTGCACACAGTTCATCAACCGTATTGGTTAAGTTGATTTGCTTAGCAAAATCTTCTTCTACACTAGCAAGATCATTCGCTGGTAGAATTTGAAAATGCGTTAAGCCTGCGGTAACTAATGATTTTAAATGCGTAACCGGCACTGAGCTTTCTTCAGTAAAGGCTAAATATTTACCACGATTCGCTGCGCTAGTACTTACATCTCGAACACTGAAATCACGAATATTACCTTCATAAATAACCGCATCTTCAATATCGGCAATAACAGGAATAGTATGCGAATCCCAATCAGTCGGTTTTAAGTCGGCATCTGTTAAGTTAACAAATTGCGAATATAGTCCATTGATTGACAGTGAAACTGAATAAGGGTCTGTTGACCAAATTGTTTCAAATCTCTGATTTTGATGATGGAAAACAGTTAAATCATAACGATAGAACATTCTATCGTTTGCTATTGGCGTAGTGAATGACCAAATACCCGTCGCACTATCAACAACCATGGTTTCAGTACTTTGTAAGTCTTTAGCGCTGTTGTAAATTTTCAATGAAACTTGCTGAGCAGTAGGCGCCCAAACGCTAGCAGTAATATCACTTGCTGTGTAAGCCAAACCAAGCTCTGCTTCATCGGCGTCATTATTGCCTGCCGTATAAAGTGCATCAAGTACGCGAGGTGTTTGTACATAAGTTGCGGCTAACACTTCATCGGTGCTGTTATAGGCAATGGCTAATAACTTGCCCGTTAACATTGCTTTCGCTTTAACGCTGTCTGGTGTTGTTACTTCAAACGTATCAAGGGCACTGTAACGTGGCATACCTAAATCATTAGCAGCGTTATTAGCGGGCATAAACTCAATAAAGTTATCACCACTAATACCTGTTTCGCCGTCATAACCTAAGTCATTTACATCTGAGCTATATACTCTAACTTTTGCAACACCGCTTGGTGAAACATTCCAAAACACAGTGTCTACTGCTGCCCAATGTGCGGCAGTATCATTGATAAGCACACCTGACGGGAATAACGTTGGTACAGTGAATATCTCATTAATACCGTCAAGCAACCAAATCATGCGTTCGCCTGATAAATCAGCTTTTTGATCATCACCGTTAGGCGCTTTTTCATCACCTTTGTGCATTATATAATTTGCACAATCGCTGGTCGCATAATCAGACTTTAACGTAACTACCCAATAAGCCCCGTAGTTTGGATCATCACCCGATTTTACTTGTGGTGCTGCCCAGTCAACATCAGAACCGCCATAAGCGGTACATTCGTCATTTGCCCATAAATGCAAACCCCAATCAGTGTAATTATCATCAAGTCTGTTAAAGAAAATGACTAATTCATTTTCACCTGCCGTTACTACTGGGTCAGGTAGTGTCGCGTTTTGCGCAACACTCACAGCTAACGCTTCAGCAGCACTAGCTGAAACAGCATCACTTACCACTAAACTAGCACTATAATCACCATCTGCAGGGTAAGTTACTGTTGTTGAGGTCGTTGCACTACAGTCTGTAACATCAACATTATCAACACCTTCACCAGGATTGATTACACAAGATAGCGCATCATTGTCAGCGTCAGAAACTGTCCATGAAAATGTAGCATCTAAGCCTGATGTGGCTACAGTAAAACTATCAACTACAGGAATCATATTTGCTACTTCAACCGTCACACTAAGGTTTTGGTTACTACTGGCATTACTCGGATCGGATACTTGTAGATTTGCAGTAAAGCTGCCGCCATCGGCATAAGTAACAGTCGTTGATGTTGTTGTTAAGCAATTAGAAATTTCAATGCTTGCTACCCCTTCACCAGGGTTTAACACACAAGATAATGCATCATTATCAGCATCTGCCACAGCCCAAGTATAGGTAACAGTTAAGGCGTCATCTTGTGCTGAGAATGTGGTAATTGTAGGAGCACTATTGGTTGGTGGTGGAGGCGGTGGAGGATCTCCGCCATCAGAGCCACCACCACAGGCAACTAAACCTGTAGATAATGCGGTGCATATGAGTATTTGTTTAAAGCTTGTTGTTAGCATGGAAAGTCTATCCTATTTTTATATTCTGACTTTATGCTAAAGCTTTGCTTAACTATTGAACAGTGACTACATACGTATTCAATGAGGAAAATGTTATAACTTTGTAAAAAAAATTATAATGGTTTTTTAGCGTTTAATTTAAATGTTTTTACAAAAAAAACAATAAAAACAAAGGGGAACAACCAAAAAACACTGCCTCCACTGCGGTTTTCACTATTCGGTGTTTCTATAATGGGCGACTCTGGCGTTTCTTCCGCTTTATCTTTAACTATAATTGTAATCATATCTGTTGCAATCAGATTATCATTGTCTGTTACCGTTAAAATAACGTCATAGGTACCTGACTGTGAATAAACAAAAAATACCGAAGCCCCTGTCAAACCATTTGACCAATCATAAGAGATAATTTCACCATCACTATCCGTTGAATTACGCGCATCAAGGTGTACTGTTTCGCCGACAAACAACTCGATATCAGTACCGGCATTGGCGACAGGCTCATGCAAGGCTTCAACAACGTCAGTTGTTTTTTCAACCAAGTAACTTTTTTCAACACCATTAAAGGTAATTAAATATTCACCAAAACCCTCCGTAAATAAAATATTATCGCCACCTTGTTCTAACTTACCATCACCATCGTCATCACCGTAGTTTTCACTCCAATCGGCGAAAATATCGAACTTGAAACGAGGTTCACCTGAAGCGTTAGTAGCGGCATCATTGTTAACGGTTATGCTCCAAATATTCGTTAAGGTTTCAGTCATCAAACTGGCTTGCCAATTATTGGTCACGCCTCGATAATATACATTTTCGAACAAAGAAAATTCATTGCCAAGTGCTTTGTTTACTGCATTCAAGCGTGTTTCATACCAATTTTTTCCATCGGCAACATCAAAAATACGATAGCGATCTTGATTACCCCAATAAGCGGGCTCATCTGCAATAACTAGGTTGTCTCCTGTATCGTTAACGACATCGGAACTTATCAAAGTATGAATTTGTTCAATCCAATCTACCGCATAATCTTCAACCATCAAGTTAGATTGAGTCACTAATGTTTCGATATAACCTTTGTAGGCTAGCAAGTACTTATCAATAGCTAACACTTTTTTAACTAATAAAGGCGCATTTTCATTACTAGCAAAATTAATTGGATTTTGCTCTCCGCTATCACTGACAATAAGCGAAGTGCCTAATGCGTTATCTGTATCATAAGGTACAAAATGCATCATTTGTGATTCATCAAAGTAAACAAAGTAGTTATTACCGTTCCCCCAAAAACCATCCCAATGCCCTAATATAGATTCAGATGCTAAACCTTTTAAAAATAACTCCATATTAATATGCTGATCAACATAAGCTTCAAACTCACTACCCTCAAGTTGGGTAACATTTTGAGCAAAATCAACTAACTGAGTGTGAGCTTCCTCATATTTTTTCCCTTTACCTTTATATTCAAAACTGGCTTGGTCGAAATCACCAACTCCACCCCAATTTTCATCAATACGAGAAAAATGTGCTGGTCCCCAGTCTTTATAGTTTCCTTGCCATAAAAAACCACCGTCATTATCAGTACCAAATCGCTTATCAAGATATTCATGGCGATTCACACTTTCATTTAAACGATACATACCGTAATAAGCACTATCTCTATCACCGACAGTAATATTTAGTTTTACATACGTTGATGAATGCACAGTCCAGACATCAAAATTGTGCATTATTTGGTTGCTTAGCGGCTCATGCACATAGGTACTATCGTTATGAAAGCGTTTGAGTTTTACTTTCGAGATACCACTAAGCGTTTGCTCATCGACAAACTCATCAAAGTCTAGAGTGAAGTTTGCTTGCACATAGGGATCGTCAGGGGATTCAGGTAGTATAAAGCTGGTATTGCCACTGACCTTTACACCAATGTTGTCGAGTTGATATCTTTGGCTACTTTTAAAATAAATCAGCATAGCACTGACTTCTTCTCGATCACTTCGAGTTGAAGTAAGTAATAACTGCCATTGTGCTTCATCAAACACTAATTCAACGGTAGGTACATCATTAATGTCGAACCAAAATTGATGCTCAGGATCATTAAGAAAATCGGTATTGTTAATAGCACTTGCTTGAAAAGTGCTAATGACGAGAAAAATGGCTAATAATACTTTTTTATTCCAAAACATAACGTGCTTATTGTGAAAATAAATATGATGTCATGATACTGCTTGCATTGGCGAACAAATAGCCATTACATACGTATTCATCCTTTTGTCAAAAATAAGAAGCTGTTAGTATAAAATTGACCACAAGTTCAATAACTTAATCAGATAAAAACACATTTAACAAGGAACGATAAACGTGATAAAGACTAATTTCGCCACTAAAACAACAAATAAATTCAGGGAGTTGTTTTTTACTTTCTTTGCATTTGTATTATTACTTTCATCATCTCCGGTCTTTGCCAAAAGTATTGTATCAGCCCCTTTACCTATAAAAACTTATGGTAGCCTGCCAAGTTTTAGCAACGTAAAACTCTCGCCTAGCGGTAATAGTATTGCCATGGTTAAAAACTTGAATGGCACATTAATACTCATGGTATACAGCCTTGTTAATGGTGAAAGTCAGGCTGTACTCAAAGCAGATAATATTGATGTAATTCTGAATTGGTACAATTGGGGTAATGACGATATTTTATTGATAAGCGCTGCATACACAACCATGCAAAGAACTACAAAGTATACTTCTACTCGTTTATATAAATTTGATGTCGAAAATGAGAAAATACTTACCTTATTAATTAAACCTAAAGATTCAAAAGTTGAGAAGATAGCACAGTTTCAAGACAATATAATTAGTCTTATGCCTGCAGAAAAGGATGTGATTTTGATGGCACTGAACTTTGAAATGTACAGTAAACCCTCTCTCTATAGAGTTAATATTCGAACCAAGCAAAGATCCCGTATCAAACGAGCAAAAACTTATATAGATGACTGGGTTGCAGATCAGCAAGGTAGAGCTAGGATTAGTTCTCAAGTTGATGACACTAAAGTATCTTATAAACTCTTTGATATTGATGGCGAGATAGAACGCGATTTATGGTCTTATGAAGTTTTTGAAAAAGAGGTAGTACATATTCTAGGTTTTGATTTAGATCCAAACGTGCTTTATATACGAGCACTTCATCAAGACCGGTATGCTGTTTTTAAAGTAAATCTGCAAGACAAAGCACTAACACGTGAATTAATTTATGCGGATGACAAATACGATGTAGATGGCTCACTTATTTATTCGCCAAAAACAGGTGCTGTGGTTGGCTTAAGCCATGACAGTGATGACGACAATAAAGTCTATTGGGATGATGAGTATATTGCCTTTAAAAAAGCACTAAATAAGGCAATTCCTGATTCAAACAATACAATTATCAGCATGTCTAAAGATCTAAATAAATACGTTTTATATTCAAGTTCAAAAACTAGAGCGGGTGATTATTTACTAGGAGATAGAAAAGAAAAAAGTCTCGATTACTTAGCCAGCTCGTATCCTCAAATTGATGAAAATAATTACGCGAGTAAAAAACTTGTTCATTACGCTGCCCGCGATGGTACTGAAATAGAAGGTTATTTAACCAAACCGATAAACAGCGAAGAGAATAACAAACCCCCTGCGATAATTTTTCCTCATGGAGGCCCGATGGCAAGAGATCATTCCGGCTTTGATTATTGGTCTGAGTTATTTGCAAGCCGAGGTTATGTGGTATTTCAGCCAAACTTTCGCGGCTCATCAGGTTATGGTTACGACTTTGAAATGGCGTCAATTGAAGGTTGGGGACAAGCCATGCAAGATGATTTGCAAGACGCAACCAAATGGTTAGTGGAACAAAAGATTATTGATCCTAAAAAAGTGTGTATTGCCGGCGCGAGTTATGGTGGTTACGCCGCGTTAATGGCAGCAGTAAAGCATGGCGAAAGTTTTAAATGCGCCGCAAGTTTTGCCGGTGTATCGGACCTTGAAAGAATTGTTCGTGATTCCCGTCGGTTCACTAATGAAAAAATTGTTAAAAAGCAATTTGGCACCGATAGCGATAAACTTGAAGCCGCATCTCCGGTTAATTTTGCCAAAAACATCAATATTCCAATTCTTTTAATACATGGTACCGATGACAAAGTTGTACCAGTGAAGCATAGCCGTGAAATGGCTGATGAATTAGAAGGTTACGATAAAAATGTTCGGTACGTAGAAATTGAAGATGCAAATCATCATTTAAGTGTGCAAGCTCACAGAATGCAGACCCTTGAAGAAATGGTTAACTTTTTTGATAAGCACTTAAAGTAACGATTCATATTGACACTCCCTCCTGTAGGTCGTCACGAACGAGGTCTATAGGGATATAGGTCACTTAGGTTATGTCTGGAACATATAACCTGGAGTGAAGCACGACAAAAAACTTGTCGAGGCGAGCACCGACCTAAGTAAGCCAATTAAGAAAAAAACATCTTGTTCATGTTTATTGCTCGTTAGTTATTACTGTTCACTTGGCTAGCCAAACGCGCTTTCACTTTTGGTAAAATATCATTCGCTGTAGCGTTTTTAGGCTCTAAAACAAGTACAGACTCTAACCAAGGCACGGCTTGTTTTAACTTGCCTTGCTCTAAGTACGCATGACTTAACGCCAATGGATAATTCACATCGCTTTGGTTGACAGCAACCGCTCGTTTTAAATAACGTGGTGCTTGAAAAAACTGTTTCGCTTTAATCAACGCAACGCCTGCTCGGTAGTTATGAGCTGCATCAAACGGCATGGCATCAGCAAGTAATTTGGCCGATTTAAGGAACAATGCAGGATCATTTTTCTTAGCGTAGTTCAAATTTTCCGTGGCGATAGTTAACCAACCAATTTTTTTTCTATAGGCCGATAAACCTAAGCGATCACTCGGTGTTTTTGCTACAGGTAATTTTACTTTTTGTGGTTTGTCGGTAAAAGGATAATCCGCCATCAAACCCGCAATTTTAGCTTTACCCCAGTAGACTTCAGCATCAAAAACTGGCACATCTTTTTGTGCTTTTGCTGTGCTAATAGGCTGTGGGAATTGTCCAAATACGTTAGATTTCACAATGGCGTTATAGAAGCTATCAGCAATTACAAAGTAGCCATCAATGGTTGGATGTAGATGCTCTAACATTAATGATTTACCAATAATGCCATGCTTCGCCGCTTGAGTTAGCGCTTGGTTAGCATCAACAAAATACACCGACTCATTTTTAGCTAATTCAATAATTATGTCATTCATGGCACTAGGCGCTCTAAAGCGTAATAAGTCGTAATCTCTCGCTTTGGTAAATGCCTGTTTAGCTTTTTTATAGTTAGCTTGTGCTAATAGTTTCTGGCCTTGCTGATAATAGTAATCAGCATTTTGCTCATTAGGCGTTTCTTTACTAGAGAACGGGGCTTGATCTGCTAAGTTACTCGCAATTGAGCTAATAAAAACAGGAATACCTGCCGCTTGATATTTAGCAATAACTAAGGAGATATTATTATCAAATTGCGCTAAACCAGCCTCATACAATTCAGAGCCAAAAGGTATATTTTTATGCTTTGCCACTTTAGACATAAAAGTGCGAGAACGCTGCGCATTTTTTGGCACGTCAGCTTTAGTGAATTGCCAATAGATATTTTGTAATAACTGAAAAATCCTCGAGTCTTTCAATTTTAAATACAGTAACGTCGCTGCCGCTGAATTAGCAGCGGTATAAGCAGAGCCGACACCCAAAATGCCTAAATATTCATTATGACCTGCATAAATGAGTACCGCATCGGGTTTCTGTTCGATAATTTCATCTACAAAATCTAATACGGTATAACTATTTACCGCAGCTAATGCGGTGTTGATCACTTCAACCGTTTTATCAGGAAAACTTTGCTTTAATCGATAATCAAGCATACCGGCTATTGAAGCGCCATAACCAAACGGAAAACCTGCCGCGGTAGACCCCCCTTGCACCACAATGCGCAAAGCATCTTCAGGTTTATTTTTAAGAAAAAAATTAGTTTCTATGGTGACCGATGGTGCAGCAGAGCCTTCGGGGAAATAGCGTTTAACGACATCAGGGCGTGGTAATAAATACGGTGGTGCAGTGCTATTTTCAGCTTGTGGATAATCCATAAACAACGGCATGTCTCTGCCATAATCAAATAAGCGTAAACCACCTTCTAACAGAGCAAAAAAGGCAAACGGAATTGCTAAAGCAATTAATTGATAAACTCTGGTTTTATTCATGAACTGCTCTTAGCTTTTTTATTGGGTAGTAATTTTGGCAACATAGCTCGTTTAACGTTAATTATATACTTCAAAATCTTCTGTTTTTCTGGTGTTGATTCTGCAACTAAATCATCTGCTTTTTTCAACACTGACAAACTATGTGAATAGCTTTTTAGTAAAAAATAATCCTGCGCTAAAGCTAATAAATATTGTACGTTTTCACTTTGCATTTTAACGGCTTTTTTATGGTAATAACTTGCTAACTGCCAATCATTTAACTGCTGATATAACTGCCCTGCGATATAAGCTACTTGAGGGTTATCAACCATGGCACTACTCATGGAACCAGCAATCTTAGCCGCTTGCTCAATTTCGTTTCGCTGTTGATACTTAACCAGTAAGTCTTGCTGAAGCTCCCACCAGTCGCCATTTTCAATACGCTTTATCAATGCTTGTTTTTCAAATTTTCGACTTGGAGGAAGTGCTACTTCTTTTTTAGCTTTATTCATCGTTGAGGTAAAAGGAAAGTCATTAACAAGCTTGCTAATAACAAACTCCCCATATAACTTATCAATGGCACTAACAGGAATATCAAGCCATGCTTTATCTCTGGGGTAACTTTGTGCTGATGAATGAATATAATTTTGTTTTACAATTAAGTCTACATACCCTTCAGCTAGTAAAAAATAACCAGCAACTGTCGGATGAAGGTGCTCTAATATCAACTTGTTGCCAATAATGCCATTAACTGAATTATCATTAAAAAGGCTTTGTACATCGACCAAACTCGCACCGTATTTTTCAGCTAAAACTTCAATTACCTGATTAAACTGACTCGGCGCTCTAAAGCGTAATAAATCATGATTTTTTGCTAAAACAAATGCCTGTTTAGCTTCTGCGTGACGTGACAGTAATTGCAAGTTAAGCGCTAATTTATAATAGTTTTCGGCATTTTCACCTTGGGATATAAAATCATTCAATTGCGCTATTTCTGTTAGCGCATGCGCTGCATTCAAACTGTCTTTATACGAATTCCAATCAACACGCTCAACAGTAGAAAAAGGGATTTGACCACTTTCATTACTAACTAAATTACCCAATACCACAGGAATACCTGCGGCTTTATATTTCGCTAAGATTAACGACATATTACCGTTAAATTGCTCAATACCTTGTTGGTATAAATCACTATCGAGGGTGATTTCTTTCTCTTTTGCGACTCGCGACATTAAGGTTTTATTCGTTTTAGAGGGTTGGCTATCTGCAGTTAAAGTAAAGCTATAAGCTTTCTGCAATAATTGATAAAGACGCCAACTTTTAAATTTCAAATGAAGTAAAGTGGCTAATCGGCCCCCTTTGGCGGCAAAGGCACTACCGACGCCCATTATGCCTAAGTATTCATTATGACCGGCATAAATTAAAACTAAGTCGGGCTGCTGTTCTATAATTTCATCAACAAAATCAAGTAAGGTATAACTATTCACTGCTGCCATGGCGGTATTAATAATTTCAATTTCTTTATTAGGATAAAGTCGTTTAAAACGTTGCTCTAGCATTCCTTGCAATGATCCCCAACGTCCATAAGGAAAGCCCGCTGCAGTCGAGCCACCTTGAATGAATATTCTAAAACTGGTTAGGCTTTTTTCTTTTTTGAAATAAACAGTATCAGGACTAACCTTAGGCGCTAACTTTTCATCAGCAAAGTAACGGTTTATTACCAAAGGATTTGGTTGTAAATATAAGGAAGCTTTATTCTTCGTGGTTGGCTTTTCAATAAAAAGTGGATATTCATCGCCAAAAGAACTCAACCTTAAAGTAAGCTCAAGTAACAGTAAAATAATAAAAGGAATAACAATTAAGATCAGATAAAAGCTGAGTTGCTTAACAAAATGTTTCGACACTGTTTTATACACGTTAATTGACGCTCGGTTCAGCTATTTAATCATGTATAACACCCTACTTAACCACACTATACTTTGCAAGACAAAGGCTATTGAATACGTTTGCAACGCATGGCTTTTACTGGTTTTTTATGTCTATAATTCAAAGATAGGTGAAGTTAAGATACGACACAGTAATAAGAAAATAAAATAGAAGTAGTTTATGACCACAAAAATACTCGGTATCTCAGCTTTTTATCATGACAGTGCCGCGGCAATCATTATTGATGGTGAAATAATTGCTGCTGCACAGGAAGAGCGTTTCTCACGTAAAAAGCATGATCCTGAATTTCCTGCCCAAGCTATTTTATTTTGTTTAAAAGAAGCTAACTGTTGCATTAGCGACTTAGATAGCATTATTTTTTACGACAAACCATTGCTCAAATTTGAACGATTACTAGAAACCTATTTTGCCTATGCACCCCGTGGCATTCGCTCTTTTATTCGCGCTATGCCTATTTGGTTAAAAGAAAAGCTTTATTTGAAAAGCGTATTAAGACGAGAACTGCGCCTAGTCGCTGATTTAGACCGTAAAGCTAAATTGCCGCAGTTACTTTTTAGCGAACATCATTTGTCACATGCTGGCTCAGCCTTTTTCCCAAGCCCTTATACTGATGCCGCTGTATTATGTTTAGACGGTGTCGGTGAATGGGCTACATCATCCGCTTGGCAAGGTGAGAATGATCAGTTAAAGCCGTTGTGGGAAATTCAATTTCCTCATTCACTAGGTTTGCTATATTCCGCTTTCACTTATTATGCCGGCTTCAAGGTCAACTCTGGCGAGTATAAGTTAATGGGGTTGGCACCCTTTGGTGAGCCTAAATATGTTGATGATATTTTCAAAGATTTAATCGATGTTAAAGAAGACGGCAGTTTTGTACTCGATATGTCATATTTTGATTTTGCTGTTGGCAGCACCATGACAAATAGCAAATTTCATCAGCTATTTGATGGTGAACCACGCACAGGCGAGTCTGATATTTCACAAAAAGAGATGGATTTGGCGCGTTCTATTCAAGTAGTCACTGAAGAAATTGTTCTGAAAATTGTTCATTATTTATCAACACTAACCACAAGTAGAAACTTATGCCTTGCTGGTGGTGTTGCTTTGAATTGCGTTGCAAATGGCCGAATTTTACGAGAAGGTCCTTTTGATAATGTTTGGATACAACCGGCTGCAGGTGATGCTGGTGGCGCTTTAGGTGCCGCTTTAGTTGCTTGGCATCATTATTATGCTGGTAAAAAACATACTAATGAACAAACTGTAGATCGACACGAGGATACCGATGCTCGACAAAAAGAAAACCAGACAAATGAAAGCAACGATAATTGTCGAGGCAAGCAACGACCTACAATGGAAAATTTTCAAAGTGATTTAATGCAAGGCGCCTACCTTGGTCCAAGTTTTACCAATGATGAAGTGAGTCAAATATTAAAAGATAAAAACCTTCCTTTTACTCAGCTCAGTGATGATGTTCTATATAAACAAATGGCACAACTACTTGATGACGGTAATGTTATAGGTTGGTTTCAGGGTAGAATGGAATTTGGCCCGAGAGCCTTAGGCAATCGCTCTATTTTAGGTGATGCTAGAAATCAAAAAATGCAATCGGTGATGAATCTAAAGATAAAATATCGAGAGTCATTTCGCCCTTTCGCACCAATAGTATTAGCTGAAGATGTCAGTGAATATTTTAAGCACCAAGGCGATAGCCCGTACATGTTAATTGTTGCTGACATTAAAGATAAATTGAAACTACCGGTAGCTGATGGCCTAGAAGGTATAGAGAAGTTAAATCAAGCTCGTTCAACCTTGCCGGCAATTACCCATGTTGACAACACTGCAAGGCTGCAAACTGTTCATCAAGACACTAATCCTAAATTACATCAATTGCTCAACTCATTTAAAGAACGCACCCAGAGCAGCGTTTTAATTAACACCTCTTTTAATGTGCGAGGCGAACCGCCTGTGTGTACACCTGAGGATGCAATAAACTGTTTCTTAAACACCGAAATGGATTATCTAGTAATGGAAAATATAGTGCTAAGTAAAGCAGAGCAACCTGAATCTGCCATCATCGAAGCTAAGCAAAATCAATTTGAGTTGGATTAATGAAAAACTTACACAAACCTCAAAAAATATCGACTAAAGAGTTAAAAGATTTCGGTCTCTTAATGACTTGGGCATTTCCTTTGTTTATCGGCATTATTGCTCCTTGGATCTTAGGTAAAGGTCTACAGTATTGGACCTTATGGGTGAGCTTGTTCTTTATCAGTTTGTCTTTTACCGCCCCAAAGCTGATTTATTTTCCCTTTAGAGCTTGGATGTTTATTGGCGGCATAATCGGCTTTATCAATACTCGCATAATTTTAGGGTTCACATTTTATCTATTAATTTTTCCAATAGGATTAATTTTAAGAATATTAAACAAATTGCAATTTAAAAAACAAAATAGCAGCTGTTCAAATTATATAAAACGAACAGATAAATTAACAAAAGAACAGTTGGAGAACCCGTTTTAATGATTGAATTTATTACCGACCTTTGGGCTTTTTTACGCATGCGTAAGAAAATGTGGTTATTGCCTATTATTATTATTTTAAGTCTATTGGGTGGTTTAGTGGTAGCTTCACAGCAATCAGCGCTTGCGACTTTCATATATACGTTGTTTTAATATCTACTAATATTGATTATAGCGACTGGTTAGCTTTAGCCGATCAAGCCCTGTATAAAACGAAAGAGCTAGGTAGAAAGCGTACCGTCGTTCTTAATTTGTCGTGTCTCACTTCAGGTTATATGTTCCAGACATAACCTAAGTGACCTATATCCCTATAGGCCTCGTTCGTGACGACCTACAAAGTGCCAATACCACATTGAATTGTAGGTTGATGCTTGCCTCGACAACGCTCTTTGTCGTGCCTCACTCCAGGTTATCTGTTCCAGACATAACCTAAGCGACCTATAGGCCTCGTTCGTGACGACCTACAAAATGCCAATCCTACATTGAACTGTAGGTCGATGCTTGCCTCGATTTTACTTTTAAACAGACAAAAAAATGCCCCGTCACATTGACGAGGCATTTAAGTTTTATATCAACTTGGTAAGTTTACCAAACGATTACGTTACGGTTTAGCTGTAACCGTCATCGTTTTAGTTACACCATCTTCAAAAGCAAAGATGTAAGTACCTGCTGGAACATCAATTAAGATGTTGTTGTTAGAGTTAACCAGCGTTAATGGTTCGCCTAAAACAACCGCAGTATCAGCAACTTCAACGCCATAGTTATAACCGAAGTTACCACCCCAGCCTTCATCTGCAACTTTAAATTGTGCAGCACCACCACCGTAGTTAACTTCTAATGAGTACGTATGAGACGCTTCAGCGGTGTTAGCTTCATCCATCGCCATAAAGCCTAATTGGTTGCCATCGTCAGCACCCCAACCAGTTCCTGTAATACCACCACGTAAATAAAGTGGTGCTTCAGATACTTTCACTACAGGGTCAGCTGTTGCATATGACACTTCAAATTTATAAGAAGTTGCTTTAGTAACTGATACGCGCATATTCCCGCCATCGTTAGTTACAGCAACACTTCCATCTGAAATAGTAACTTCACCGAAGCCCAAATTAACTGGCCCCCAACTTTCATGAGCAAATTTAAAGGCATGGTTTCCATCTGCTTCTAAGCCGTAGATAACACTATATGAGCGAGAATCACCATCCCACATCATTTCATCAGCAGCAGGAGTTCCCCAACCATTGATAGAACCACGGATGTATACCGGATCAGAGCCCCAAGGTAGTGCAGGTTTGATCTCAATAGTAGGAGCCATAGGATCCGACATATTCAAAATGAAATCATATTCAGCAGCAACTGAAGTAAAGCTTAATGCGCCACCATCGGCTTCTAATGCTAACGGAGTATTTTCCATAACAACATTATCAGTACCGATTGCGCCAACAGCAAAGCCGGCATCAACATCAGAAATAGTGAAACTATGTGTTTCAGCTGCTAAGGCCATTCTTACAACATATTGACCATTAGTTGTATAACTCAGCTCCATCATTTCTTCGCCAACAGTTAACATTGGGAATGCATTAACAGGTACTTCACTAATAGTTAATTCAACTGCAGCAACATCTTCAGCATCGACTAAGAACTGATAAATTTTGTCTTTGCCCATGTCAACTTTCATGTTTTGACCAACGCCAGAACCAACAGTCATTAGAATAGTGGTTCCAACAGCTGATTGATCGCCACCTTTAATGCTACCGAATGACGCTGGCTCAGACCAACCTAAATCGGCTATTTTAAAGTCGTAAGTGCTAACACAATCTTCACCTTCAACGGCTTCAACACCTTCAGAAGCTTCAACTGCTTCAACAATTTCACAATCTGTTGTGTATGGATAATTAACGCGGTATTGACCTTCGCCAACATAAGCTAGTTTTGAAGCATCAAAGTTTGGATCATCAGCACCACCCCAACCATTAAAGCCACCACGTAGTAATAAATCAGTTGTTTCTGGATCAAATGCAAGTACACATTTAGATGCAATTTCTTCTGCACCAACACCAACTGCTACCGCAGTTTCTGGACAAACTAGTGCTTCACCAACACAGATACCTGCGTCATTTGGTGCCATACTCCAACCACAAGAAGCTAATCCTGAAGAAGCTTCAGCGCCAAAGAATGGATGTTGGTTAATAATTAACAATCCATCTAAAACATTAACTGGGAAATCATCATGTGCATATGAGTTTTTATCAAGGTTGTGTAAGGTTACATCACCTGATGGACCTATAGGCATAATCAAATCAGAATCTGAAATTCGCTTAGTACCCTTAGTATCATTAAAAATAATATTGGCACAGTTTGAATGACCTTCAACTAAATCTAGAACCCAGTATGCACCGTAGTTATCATCTATACCGGCTTGGGCAGCACCACTAATACCCCATTGCGGAGAAATACTATTATCAGCATAAGCGGTACAATCATCATTGTTCCATGTATGAACAACGGTATTTGCATAAAGCTCGCTGTTATCAGCGCCTTCTACATGTTCTTCATGACGGTAATAAGCAACAGCTTCACCTGCACCAGCTAAATAAGCAGGAGCGGGAGCATCGTTAATAATATTGACTTCAGGAATAATACATTCGTAATTACCTGATTCATCAATTACTTTGTAGTTAGGGCATGATAATGGCGGGTTATAACAAATTTCTTCACCATCCATTGCTGGCGTAGTTTCATTCACTGAACGATAAATTCGTTGTGACGGTCCTAAATAGCTTGCTGGTGGAATAGCGGCAAACCATTCATCAAGCCAAGTCTCAAAGCCTTCGCCACGGATGACATCTTGACCTTGTTCTATTTGAAAGGCGCGGGCTTCTTCTTTAGCTATAACTTGACGCGCTGTTTCTTCAATGGTTAAACCTAGAATACTATAAAGATCTAAATCGGTTATTTTAAAATTTGCTTCCCATTCGGCTACCCACTCAGCTACTTCTTCATCTGTCCACTCACTATCAGGATCTGCTTGAGCTAAATCGTTAGCCTTTGCTATTTCTGCAGCTGCGTTGACATCTGCTATTTCCTGTTCAGATAAAGGATATGAGTCTGGGCTAGCAATTTGTACTATCTCAGGATTTTTACACCAAAGGCCTACTTCTGCAAATACGTCTGTTATTTCTGGTTGTGCTTGATCGCTGCCACAACCACTGAGGGCTGCACTTACGGCAATAGCACTTCCAAGCATGAGGGGCTTGAATTTATATTTCATGAGTCTATAACTCCATTAACTATATGGTTTTAGTTTATGTGTATATAATTTTCTTATCACCCCGTAAACTTTGCTGATTAAGTCGAGGTGACATAGTATTATTTAATTCCGATGATTAAATTTTTTCAGTAACACCTTAAACCTACACAAACTAACCTTACTTGTATACATCTCAACTCCTTTGAAACGCTATGAATACGTATGCATAGCAGGATATTTAGCTGCATACGTATGCATAGAACATTTACTTGTTTTTTGATTTGGTTGTTTTACACTCAATTTGCTGAAATAAATTATTAAAACTAAAAATTACTAAATAATAGTGTATATAAAGTAACGTTCCGATAACAACACAAAGGTAGCAACTGACTGCTCTAATGCTCCGTTAACACTAAGTATTGAGCACAAAACATAAAGCATAAATACAACTTGCCTTAAGGAATACACATGAAAACATTTAAGCCCAGTGCGCTCTCATTAGCGTTAATGCTTGGGGGATTACAACTAGCCGCTATACCTAATTATGTTATAGCCGCAGAAGAAACTCCAAAAGCAGCAGAAGACAAAAACGATGCCGATGATCAAGTTGAGGTTATCGAAGTTACCGGTTTTAGAGGTAGTATAATTAAATCTCTAAACACAAAACGTTTTTCAGATACCGTAGTTGATGCCATATCAGCCGATGATATAGGTGGATTACCTGATGTATCAATTGCCGATTCATTAACACGCCTACCAGGTGTTACCTCTGTACGTATCGATGGTCAATCAAGTGAATTAAACGTTCGTGGTTTATCCGGCGGTTATGTATTCTCTACCTTAAATGGTCGTGAAATGGTATCAACCAGTGGTGGCCGTTCAATTCAATTTGATATCTTTCCATCAGAGCTAATTACTGGTGCACAGGTTTATAAATCACAAAAAGCGTCATTAATTGAGGGTGGTGTTGCAGCAACAATTAACTTAGACACGGCTAATGCATTAGATAATGAAAAAGAACATTCAGTTCGTGCATCTTTACATGGCAACTACAATGAAGCTGCAGCAGACAATGAAGATTCAGATACCTTCGGTCGTCGCTTAACATTAGCTTACCAAGGTAAATTCCTTGATGAAACTTTAGGCTTCTCTATTGGTTGGGCAAACATGTTCCAACCTACCGTTTCAAGCCGTTTTGTAAATTATCAATTTGATGAAAAAGATTTAGGTGAAACCTATGATGGCGCACCAGAGCTTTTAGTTTCATCTGGTTTTGAAATTAATGAACGTGGTGGTGAAGATGAGCGTAATGCTTATACTATGGCCATCAACTATGAACCAACAGATACATTACGCTTTCAGTTTGATGCGTTTCACTCTAAATTCGATTCTAACAAATGGGATCGTGGTTTACGTATTTCTGGCATCAATAACATTGGAACTTCAGGCTCTACGCTACTAATTGATAATCCATTAGTGTCAAATGGTGCCCTTGTTGGTGGTACTATTTATAGAAATCCAAATGGTACAAACATTGCTCCACCATATAAAGGCTCTTCTAAAGATCTAAATATCCAAACACAGGCCGATGATAATACTACAAATAGTACGTCATCTGCTTTTGGCCTTAAAGGCGAGTGGGATATCAGCGATGACTTAATGATGACAGTAGATGTTTCTCATTCGGAAGGTGATGAAAACTACAAAGATCAGGTTATGCGTATGGCCTACTTTGAAGATTCAAGTGCCGCAACGCCTGTCATTGATGACAACATTATCTTTAGTTATCAATTGAATGGTTTAAATCCACCTGATCTACAATTCAACCAAGATTTCACCGATACTGCACACATGATGGTAACCAGTGCTGAATCATATCCGCATATTGAAGCTAACTCTTCTGACGCTGTGCGTGTTGATTTTGCTTATCAACTTGAAAGTGAAGTGTTTAGCTCAGTTGAATTTGGTGTTCGTGCTTCACAACGTGATTATGAATTAGGTCGTGGTCGTTTCTTATATGGCACTACGGATCAAAAAATGCGTAATGGTCAATACATTACTTTTGCTGGTGTCGATGCTGACGGAAACCCAATTGAAGTTGAACGTTTCCAACCTTTTCAGTTAGATACTAATAACTCTACTGTTACCACTATCGGTGGTGAATTAGTGGGTATGCCAAGCTTCTTAGCGGTTGATAATAACGCTATTTTAGATGCTTGGATTCCAGGCGTTGACCGTACACCAGTTCGTACTTGGGAACATAGCTGGACTATGACTCAAGCCAACGTAGTAGAAGAAGAAATATTAGCTGCTTATATACAATTAAATATCGATACTGAACTGTTTGGTGTACCACTAACAGGTAACCTTGGTGTTCGTTATGTTGACACAACTCAAAGCAGTACCGGCTTAGTCAGCGCTGGCGCTGGTGGTGGTGATGCAGTTGTCGATGATTTAGGTGTAGTTAATACTGATTGGACCAATAAAACAGTCAGCGACAGCTATTCAGATATTTTGCCATCATTTAACTTAAACTTCCAAGTAACTGATGATGACCAAATACGTTTTGCTTATGCAAAAGTTATGTCACGTCCTGAAATGCCAACAATGGCAAACAGTGGTAACTTTGACTGGGTTGAAGATGAAGACGAAGGTCGCTATCAAATAAATTTAGACAGTTCAACCAGTCCATTTTTACGTCCTTTCTATGCCAATCAATTTGACTTATCTTTTGAACATTATTTCACTGAAACTGACGGCGCTATTGTAGTTGCGCTTTGGTACAAAGATATTGAAAATATGGTGGGTGATGGTGAAGATAAAGACTATGATTACGCTGCTGCCGGTATTGTTGTACCACCAACACCTGATAACAAAACACATGCTGCGTACGATGCTGATGGTAATGGGATTGGTGATCCAATAGATTACGCTAACGGTACCTACACCCATGCGGATAATGTTGCAGATGCTGGCTATATGCGCGGTGTAGAAATTGGTTATACGCAAACTTTTGGCTTCTTACCAGGCTATTTAGCCGGCTTAGGCGCTAACGTTAACTTCTCTTATACGCAAAGTGAAATTGAAGTTGAATCAAAAGTACCTGGTGAAGATGGTGCTCTAGGCCCTATTGAAGGTTTATCTCCTCGTGTATTGAGTGCTGCTTTGTTCTACGATTGGGATGAGAAATTTTCAGCTCGTGTTAATGCTCGTTACCGTTCTGCCTATTTGAGCCGTCAAATTGCAATTGGTAGTGATCAGTCTGCATATTTCCAAGAAGAAACGATTTTTTCTGCGCAAATGTCGTATAACTTCACTGAAAATCTGCAAGCAGTTATTTCTGCTGATAACATCACTGATGAACCTAACCTATCATACTTTGGTGACACTACGCGTACCGGTACTATTCAGTACTTTGGTCGCACAATTTACTTCGGTGTAAACTACACTATGTAATTAGTAAGTTGAGAAAATTAAAGAGCAATACTTATGAAATATGAAGTATTGCTCTTTTTGTTTGTAGGTCGAGGCTTGCCTCGACTAGTGTTATTTGTCGTGCCTCACTACAGGTTATATGTTCCAGACATAACCTAAGTGACCTATATCCTTATAGGCCTCGTTCGTGACGATCGACAAAGTGACGACCTACAAATAACCATGTTATGTTGAATTGTAGGTCGATGCTTGCCTCGACAAAGAAAATAAGGTTTTTAAATGATCAATAAGAATTGTCACAACATAATCATTCTTGGTGGCGGTACCGCTGGTTGGATGACAGCTAATTTAATGGCGGTGCAATGGCGCGATAAAATAGCGAATAACCAATTATCTATAACCTTAATTGAATCTCCAGATATTGGCGTTATCGGTGTTGGCGAAGGCTCAACACCGCAATTAAAAACCTTCTTCGATAAAATAGGCGTACAAGAAAAAGACTGGATGCCTGAGTGCAATGCTACCTACAAAAACGGAATTTTATTTAAAAACTGGAGCCATCGTGATGGTTTTGACCGCTATTTCCACCCCTTCGTCTCAATCATTGATGCCCATACAGCACCTGCTTTTGTGCACAATACTAAATTTAAGCGTCAAGGGTATGCTGTCGACAGTACCGTCGATCGTTTCTTTTTATCCGCAACCCTAGCCAAGCAACAAAAAGCCCCTATCGGTAATAAAAACTTTCCTTTCGATATTGGTTATGGGTATCACTTCGATGCCGTGCTGTTAGGTAAATTTCTAAGTAAGGTCGCTATAGCAAAAGGGGTTAATCATTTATCCGCAACGGTTAGCGATGTTAGCTTAGACAAAGCTGGAAACATTGAACAACTTATTTTAAATAATGATCAAAAAATCACTGCCGATTTATTTGTTGATTGCACTGGTTTTGCTAGTGTACTTCTTCAAAAAACCTTACAAGTACCTTTTATCAGTTTTAAAGAAAACTTATTTAATGATAGCGCCGTCACTATTGCTACGCCTCATGCTAAAGATGAAAAGTTAAACTCACAGACTATTTCAACCGCAATGAAGTATGGTTGGGCATGGGATATTCCACTCACTAACCGCACCGGCAATGGTTATGTGTATAGCGCTGACTTTTGCACACCAGAGCAAGCTGAAAGTGAATTAAGAGAAAAACTAGGTCTTAGTGATAACAGCATCAAAGCCAATCATTTAAAAATGAAGGTCGGTCGTGTAGAAAAGCATTGGCACAAGAACTGTGTTGCCATTGGCTTGTCACAAGGCTTTATTGAACCTTTAGAGGCCACCGCATTACATTTTGTACAAGAAACAATAGAAGGCTTTATTGACGCATATAATCTGGAATGCACAACTCAAGCAACTCATGAACAATTTAATAAAAAAATGAATGCCCGTTTTGATGGTATTCGTGATTATATTGTCGCCCATTACAGATTAAGCGATAGAAACGATACCGAGTATTGGCGACTTAATAGTGAAAATCCTCATATTTCCAATAACCTGAAAAAAATAGTGCAATGCTGGTTAAGTGGTGAGGATTTAAATAAAGCGCTTATGCAGCCTGATATGGTCAGTTTTTATCCTCCGGTTTCATGGCATGCTATTTTAGCAGGCTATGGCGTTTTCCCTGTAGCTAATGATAAATTGGCTTCTAGTGCTCAAGCACATAAATATGATTTAACTCATATAGATCAATTTATTAGGCGAAGTGCGTTAAATTTTACCGATCATAAATCTTTTTTAGCTACTATTAGCAAGAGCAAAAATACCAACAACTAAGGGTTAAAATGTCAGTAAAAGATCAAATTAACAACATTGTTATTGTCGGCGGTGGGTCAGCAGGTTGGATGACAGCAGCAATGCTTGCCAAGCAACTTGAGTCTAAGGTTAGTATTACTTTAATCGAATCAGACACTATCGGTACAGTTGGCGTCGGTGAAGCGACTATTCCGCCAATAAAAGTCTTTAACCGCATGCTTGGTATTGATGAAAATGATTTTTTGAAACATTGCAATGGCTCAATCAAGCTCGGCATTAGTTTCGAGAACTGGCCTCAGAAAAATCACCAATATTTCCATCCCTTCGGTCGCTTTGCCGTTGATTTTGACTATATACCTTTTTCATATTTTTGGAACAAGCATCGTGCGACAGGTACTGATTCCAATAAGAATAGACCATTACAAGACTATGCAAGTGCTTGGCACTTAGCAAAAAACGATAAATTTTCGCTACCGGCAAAAGATGCTAAATCACTCTTTTCTGGCTTTGACTATGCGTATCATTTTGATGCCGGTTTATATGCCAAGTATTTAAAAGGTTATTCCCAAAAGCGTGGCGTAAAAAGGCAAGAGGGTAAAGTTACTCAAGTTGACACTAACGCTAACAATGGCTTTATTTCTTCCGTAACACTAGCCAGTGGGCAAAAAATTACCGGTGACTTTTTTATTGATTGCAGCGGCATAAGTGCCCTGCTTATTGATAAAACCTTAGGTATTGAATTTATTGATTGGTCAAAACATTTATTATGTAACCAAGCTATTGCAGTACAAACTAGTCACGTAAAAGCGATTAATCCATACACACGCTCTATTGCTAAGAGATCAGGTTGGCAATGGCGCATTCCACTGCAAACACGCATGGGTAATGGTTCTGTACATTGTAGTGATTTTATTGATGAACAATCTGCCATGGATGAATTAATGGCAGACGTTGATGGTAAATTGCTAACAGAGCCGAGAGTGATCAATTTTAACGTCGGTCGTCGTGAAAAGTTTTGGCATAAAAACTGTGTTGCTATTGGGCTTTCTTCGGGGTTTTTAGAGCCATTAGAGTCAACCAGCTTGCATCTTATACAACGAGCAATCATGCGACTTGTTTATCTTTTTCCTAATAAGCAATGCGATGAAATAAACACTAAACTTTATAATCAACAAACGATAGAAGAGTATGAGCACATTCGTGATTTTATCATTTTGCACTATAAAGCAACCAAAAGAGATGACAGCGAGTTTTGGAAATATTGTCAGCACATGCCGATTCCTGATTCTCTTCAAAACCAAATTGAGTTATTTTCAACTCATGGTCATTTAGACATCAACGCTAAAGATTTATTCAAACAAGACAATTGGTTAGCAGTATTAACTGGGCAAAACATATTACCAAAGAGTGTTGCACCGATTATGGCTTATAAACAGCAAATTGACTTACCTAGAACCATGAATTCTTTTTATGATATGATGGAAAAGACAGTAAAAAACTTACCTAATCATGAAGATTATCTAAAGAAAAACTGCTTATTTCAATTTGATAAAATGTAATGTTCCTACAATCTAAACGGTGAAAAGAGCCTAAGGTTATTCACTTGGGGCCTTTACTCTCAACTTACGGTGTTCGTCTCTAATTTTGTCCACGAAGGCCATCGGGGTTTTTAAACTAATTGCCATACAGGTATTGTTTATGCCATCAATTTCAGCATTTAAATGGTATGTTGAACGTACATAGTCAGCTTGAAGGTTATTTCTTTCTAAGTGCTCATCTATATATTCTTGAGTATCAATAATTAAATCAACTCGACTACCAAGTAAGTTTCTAAGGTTCGCTTGATTATCCCCGGTAAGTTGAAGATGAACACCTTTAACAAGCCCTTGTTGTTTAAAAAAGTCAGTTAAAAAAGTCCCTCGAGTAACACCTGTAGAATATTTTTTTAGATCGTTTAATGAATTGATCACAATATCTTTTCTTGATGTTAATTTAAAAACAAAATACTCAACAGAATTAAGAGGACAAACCCAATGAAACAAATGCTCTCTTTCTGGTGTTCTAACTGTCGAATAAAGTAATACGTTGGCTGTATTAAGCGCTAATTCATAAGAGCGTGCCCAGGGGTATGAATTCAAAGTATAAGGAATGTTACTATTACGTAATGTTTGTTCGACTATAACCGTTGAGCTGCCCGCTATTTTCCCATCAGCTTGCGTATAGCTATACGGCGCCCACTCCTCAGTTACCACTATCATTGGATCACTCTCATTAACTTGTGACATAACGACACCAGCAAAAAAAATAGCACTAAACGACAAAAACACGAACAAGTTTCTTACCATTAGTTATCCATCCAAAAATAACTTTCCACTCAATGAGTATAACCGAATTAGCTTAAATGCGAGTATATCTTTGTTTTGTGAATGAATACGTTTGCAAAGCATGGTCAACAAGTAATAACTATCATAGTATTAGTGATTCTTCATCTGACCTCCGTCAGTAATCAAAACTCTGAGATAAAATAATGCAGCATAATACTTTCCCATCATCCAATATATCATCCTCTCGTTTAATTTACGGATGTATGCGTATTGCCGGTGATAATTCAAGTCAAGATAGGGTCAAAGGTAAGCGTGCTATTCAGACCGCACTTGAGGTTGGTTACAATCATTTTGATCATGCTGACATATACGGTGATGGTGAATGTGAAAGTCTTTTTGGTGAATTGTTAAATGAGTCACCTAGTTTACGTGATGGCATCATTTTAACGTCAAAAGCAGGTATCCGT
Source organism: Colwellia sp. (assembly GCA_029938115.1). GTDB lineage: Bacteria > Pseudomonadota > Gammaproteobacteria > Enterobacterales > Alteromonadaceae > Colwellia. The sequence continues at coordinate 161,019 of JAPYOP010000002.1, forward strand.
CGCGATCCTCAACGCTATGATTTTTCAAGCGACTACTTAATTAGTAGTGTTGAAAACTCCTTAAAACGATTACACACTGACTACTTAGACTTATTCTTATTACATCGACCTGATTACTTATTTAGCGCGGAAGATGTTGCACAGACTTTTATGCAGTTAAAGCAAAGCGGTAAGGTCAAACATTTTGGTGTTAGCAATTTTAGTCCATCCCAATTGTCATTATTGCAATCCGCATTAGATGAACCTTTACTGGTTAATCAGATAGAAATTAACATTCATAATATTAGTAGTTTTAGCGATGGCACCTTAGATCAATGTCAGCAATTTGGCATTACGCCGATTGCATGGTGTCCTTTAGGTGGCGTGGTTTATCCTGCTTGGGGAAATACCTTCTCTGCGGATGATGAACAGCGCATTGAAAAAGAGCTAGCACTTCAAGCGAAAAAATATGACTGTCAGCCTTGGCAGTTAATACTCGCTTGGTTATTAAAACATCCTGCTAATATTAATCCGATAATTGGTTCAACAACGCCTGAACGAATTATTGCCGCTAAAAAGGCATTAGAGCTCGATTATAGCCATGTGGATTGGTATCGATTATTAGAAGCGAGAAATGGCCAAGCAGTACCTTAAATTGATAAAAAAAAGCTAATCGACTTGCTCATATATTAATGCTGCAAATAGAGTAATATAATCTGCATCGAACAAATTTACTACTCGTTCACAATAAAGCTTAAGGAATCAATGTGTTTACCACTCAAATTGCTAATAGTACTGAAAACAACACGTCACTTGGACCAGCTAATTTATTGAAAGAAGAAATTGACCAAGTCGCTAATATTTATAATATAATTATTGAGTTTTTTACCAACTATAGTTTTCAACTTGTTGGTGCGTTTATCATTTTCATTATTGGTTACATGCTAGCCGGTAAAATATCAACATGGGTACTAAAATTGTGCTTACGCCACAAGCTTGATATTACCTTAAGCCAATTTCTAGCGAATACCACTAAAATGCTTGTTGTGATAATGATAACCATTGTCTCTCTGGGTAAGTTAGGTATTAGTGTTACGCCATTTATTGCGGCAATAGGTGCAATATCGCTGGGAGCAGGTTTAGCATTACAGGGCTTACTTGCTAATTATGCGGCTGGTTTCAATATTATTCTAGTTCGACCTTTTGTGGTGGGCGATACGATTACTGTTCATGGTGTAACCGGCGTCGTTGAAGAGGTACTACTTGCTTATACGGTATTAAAAAATGAAGATGATGTAGTGATTACGGTTCCTAATAAGCATATAGTTGGCGAAATTTTACATAATTCAAAAAATGATTCACTACTTGAATTAACGGTCGGTATTTCTTATAAACATAACCCTTTAGAGGTTGTAGCATTACTCGAAAAAACCATGTTGTCACTGGATATCATTGGCGACAATAAAAAATTACAAGTCGGTATAGATGAGTTTTCTGACAGCGCTATTACACTGGCAATTCGTTTATGGACGCCTACAATTAATCTTTATGAGGCAAAATATAAAGCTTATGCCGGTATTTACAGTGCACTAGATGAAGCTAAGATTAACATTCCATTTCCACAAAGAGACGTTCATATTCACCAAACGTCTTAACTAAATATGACGATGTAAGTGAGTCAGAATTTAACTGTAGGTCGATGCTCGCCTCGACAATAATTCGCTCATTTAGTCTTTCATCAACCATTGAATAGCATCAGGAAAACGCTTAGCCCAAGCACCTTCGCTATGTTTGGCATTTTTATCAACAACCCACAGCATATCCTTTTGATAACCTTGTTCTTTTAATGCGGATAACATGTCGTCAATGCCGGGTTGTAGTCGCTGTTCCAATCCCAAACCACCATTATCAATGTAAATTTTGAACTCTTTTTTATCACCTTGATAGTTAGCCACTGTGGTAACGTAATCAAGTTCTTCAATTTTAAAGGCGGGTGACATACAAAGTGCCTTTGAGAATATATCATCATATTGCCAAGCTAACATAAGTGACATAATACCGCCCATGGACGAGCCACCAATTAAGGTATGTTCTCTGGCAGCTTTAGTGCGATAAGTTTTATCTATTAGCGGTTTGACCTTGTTCACGACAAAGTTCATGTAAGCTTCACCGTCAGTGCCGGGTGAATATTCTGCAGTGCGATTAGCGGTACTACTCATACCCACAACTATCATTGGCGGCACTTTTTTCTCGGCTATCAAATGAGTGAGGGTCTCATCAACAGACCAGTCGATTTTAAACGATGAAGTATTAGGGTCAATAATATTTTGACCATCATGCATGTAGAGTACTGGGTAATTGATGTCAGCATTGTTCTGCGGTTCATCTAAGTAACCTGGCGGTAACCAAACAATAATATCGCGAGGTAAAACGCCTTGCCCTTCTATTTGTCTATGATATTTAACCGTGCCCGTAATTTGTCCTTGCACGGGTAATTCAGCGCTTGTGCGCCAATGATCTATTTCAGTGGTTACGGTTTGCGTTGTTGATACAGTTAAATAATTATTTTCTAATGGTAAACCTTTCTCGTTGGCTCCTTCGTTAGCCCAACTTCCTTGAGTGAATTTGTATTCAAGCACTTCATCTTTAGCAAAGCTAATTTTCTTTTGCCAGCGATGCACCCCACTTTTCTGAAATAAAGAGTCACCAAGATAAGTCATTTTAATTTGATCAGGCTGCCAACTGCCTAATTTCCGATGGCTACCAACCAAATAAAGATTACTTTTAGCCGACAGGCTAGTAGATTCAAGTACAAAAGTCACTTGAATTTTGTCATCGAGGAACCACCATAAACTAGCCAAAGATAGTGTTAATACTACTATTACTTTCGGTAAAACTTTGGTCATGCCACTTCCTTATTTTCTATTAGTTGCTGTGTTAATCAATTTGATAAATAGCAAAACTCAATGGAGCAATTTTTCCTGACTCGTTTTCAGCTGATTGATAAAGCAACGCTGTCGATTGCTTATTGAGCACCACATCAAGGTTCTGCATCTTCTTAGCTGTATTAAATACGACGATTATATTCTGCGTTTGATCTTTTACAGCATAAGCGCGCTTAATAGCAAAAATGCCCGCTTTATTTTGTGAATAAAGCGTACTTTGTTGACCAAAACGCAGTGCTGGATATTGTTGATAAAGCTCAGCGTATTTGGCAAAAGTTTGATAGAACAAATGGCTAGTATCAAAGTTGTCAACCGCGGTGGTTTTATCGGTCGCTAATAGGTCATCATCATTATAACTGGCCACTTTTGATGGCATCATGTCTTGGCGTGAGGCTTGATCGCCACCGTCACCAACAAAACCCTGCTCATCACCATAGTAAATCACCGGCACACCACGGCTAAAATACATTATGGCATTAGCAAGTAAATTACGCTGAATTTGTTCTTGCTCACTGTAGTTATGCTTACTTTCCTTTAAGAAATAAGCAAAACGCCCCATGTCATGATTACCGGTAAAATTAACAAGCTGATTCGCATTGGTGTTTTGAATACCCGTGCTGTCAATATCAGCATGATCCGTTTGATAAAAATGATCTTGCGCAAATAAGTTGGCTAATTGATCAGTTCCTTTTTGCTCAACTAGCGTACTTCGAATAGCCCCTTGTAAGGCGAAATCTAATACAGAAGGTAATTTAGCTTGGGTTGTGAAGCTACTTAATTCTTTAGAATCAAAACTATAGACTTCACCGTACATAAAGAAATTATTTATACCTAAGCTCTTGGCGTGTACCGTTAATGCCGGAGAAAATGCCTGCCAAAATTCTGTATTGACGTGCTTTACGGTGTCAATTCTAAAACCGTCAGGCTTAAATTCATCAATAATAGCTTTGTAAATATCAATCATACCTTGGGTAACTTTTTCACTATTTGTATCTACATCATCAAGACCTGCAAAATCCCCACGAATCGCGCTTTCGCCTTTCCAATGTGAATCACCTTGATTATGGTAAACATTAATATCGTTCAACCATGCTGGAGTTTTTAGTGTCTCATTACCTTTGATAATGAACGGCGTATAGGTATCACCTTTAGCCACTTGTGCTAATGATTTAAAAGGACAATTACCCTTTGTAAATAACCAACTTAAACCATCATCGCCATGACATTCTTTATATTTAATTACATCGGCAGTATGGTTAGTAATGATATCGAAAAACACTTTGATATTGCGCTTGTGTGCTTGGTCAATAAAGTTTTTTAAATCAGCATTAGTGCCAAGGTGTGGATCAATTTCAGTAAAGTCTAAAATCCAATAACCATGATAGCCTGAAGTACCATTTTGCATGGCTTGATTGCGCAAAATTGGCGTTAACCAAATAGCGGTGATGCCCATATTATCAAGGTAAGATAGTTTTTCTGTTAACCCTGCCAAATCACCACCGTGATACATACCCTTATGAGTTGCATCTAAACCACCGCGAGATAAAGCGCGTTTTGCATCACTTTCCGCGGCGCCTAAATCATTACTTTTATCGCCATTATAAAATCTATCAGGTAAAACAAAATAGAAAATTTCATCTTGAAAATTACGCTGTTGATAAGGAGCCAATTTAGCGGCTTTAGCACTATTTTTAGCGTCAACACTTAAAGACGTGAGCAAGCCAGATACTGCCACAATAAACATAACGCTTTGTACGAATAACTTCATGAGAATAGTCTCTTTTTTATTATTAAGAACAAATTTACAATTGTCTTTTTCCATGCTTATATCTTGTCGAGGCAAGCATCGACCTACAACTAAATCAAGTGAGTCGAAGCTCTAAGCTTTCGGCCTTGCTTGTTGCATTGCGTTTGCAATCGCATTAACTGAATCTTGTTGAAAAAAATCTTCTACTGTAACAGGCAGCTTTTGTAACCAGTTAGGATGTTGTTCAATAGTGCCTGGAATATTCACTTGCTCAACAATTTCTAAAGCGTCTTCTAACGGGATCAACTGAATATGACTTGGTGCTTGCGCCATATACTTTTGCACCGCAACCGATAGTTCTGTATTCATTTTAGCCGGAGCTTGTTCAGGCACTTTTGTCATATCAATAACATTCAGATCATTTAGGGCAGAAATGAGTAAGCTTCTGTCTTCAATACGCCCCGAACGTTCTTGTTGACCCATTGCTTCGTTTGGATATAAATCAAGCGCTTGGCGCCACTGCAAATCTCGACCTGTCCACCAACCAGTTAGTGTCGGTAAATCATGGGTTGATACAGTGACCATTGATTGTGCAGGATATAACTCTGGACGCATGAAAAAACCTGAATCCCAACGTTCAAAAAATAGTACTTTATATGAAAGCAAACCTGCCGCCGCCATGATATCGCCAAAGCCGTCAGGTACTGTACCTAAATCTTCACCGATAACTACACATTCTTCGCGACGAGATTCAAGGGCGATAATGCGTAAAATGTCCTCTAAAGGAAACGTTATAAAAACACCTTCATCAGCTTTCATGCCCGGAGCTACCCAATACTGACGCATTAAGCCTAAAATATGATCAATACGTAAAGCGCCTGCATATTGCATATTGCTGCGTAATGCTTTTACTAGTGGTAAATACCCTTGCTGCTTTAATGCCACAGGGTTAATCGGCGTTAAACCCCAGTCTTGTCCTAAAGTATTCATCGCATCTGGCGGTGCGCCTACAGCAGCACCAGAAACATAAACATCTTTATCACACCACACATCAACACCTGAACCATCACAACCTACCGCTAAGTCAAGGTACAAGCCAACTGGCATGCCATTTTCTTTAGCTGTATCGGCAACCATTCTTAATTGACGGTGTGCTAACCATTGTAAAAAGGCGAAATAGTTTATACGATCAGCATGACTGCTTTGAAAAGAAGTTACTGCATCACTGTTTGGGTCTTGATACGCTGCTGGCCACATTTTCCAACCATAAGTATTTTCATCTTGTTTTCTAAAGTGTTCGTACAAGGCATCGAACGTGGTTAAGCACATTAAATCATGGCCTTGTTCAGCTTTAAAAGCATTAAACTCTGCCATTAATGCCTTACTTTCTTGCTGAGTAAAGTCAGTAAATAGTAATTCTAAAATTTGATATTTCACATCAGAAACCGCTGAATAATCAATTAGATCAGTGCTTTTTGCAAAAGCCAATTTCGCTTGAAACTCATCATCATTAAAACGCTGCTGTGCCGCCTGACAACTTTCATAGTTTGGCACTTTAGTTACGTCAATATACATGACATTTAAAAAGCATCGGCTAGTCGGTGAGTAAGGACTGCGATGTGCTGGATTATTTGGATAAAGCGGGTGTAGAGGATTTAAACCAATAGCCGAAACACCTTGTGTGGCGGATTTTTCAACCAAAGCCAATAAGTCACCAAAATCCCCCATACCCCAATTGTTTTCACTTTTTAAAGAATAAAGCTGTGCGGCATAGCCCCACATTTTTTCTTTCGATGCTTCTTGTGGGCTATAGCAAGTTTTAGGTGCGAAGATCAAATGACAGCTTGTTTTTTTCCCATCATAAGATATTGATAACTGGTGATAACCTTGCGGCAAGTTAGGTAATGCTAATTGATATTTGGCAAAATGTTCGCCGTCTAAGTCAGTTTCATCAAGTTTGGATAAAGTTGTTAAGCTAACTTGTTCATTAAAGGTTTCACCTGTTTCAGTGATTATTTGCCAAGCAATATTGTAAACTTCTGTAGACTTCACACTGATAACTATTGAATGCTCATGCGCTTCACTTTTAGCAATATGGGTTGGCGGTAACATAATACGCCATGCTTGTTCATTTAATGTTTTAATCTGCAGTTCAAGCACATCAGCACCACTAAGATCGTACCCCATAGCTTTAAGCAATGATTGACGAGCATCATCTTTAGCAAAGACTTGATTGCCATAACTGTCGATATAACTTTGATGAAAACCGACTAAATTTGCGAGCTGTTCTATTAAGTGTGAAGTCATTTTCTTATTACTCTCTATCTTCTTTACTCACTGGGGTGAGCTGATTGATTCTTGTTTTCGATCGGGAAAAACTAAGCACCACACAACTGTGTGCTGCGGCAGTAATATTGGCCGTAATTATGTTTTTACTTTTATTACTATTAAAAGCACTGATAGGTTCCGCAGTGTTTAACAATACTTGCCAGTAGCCATTAAGCTCAGGCAAGGCATAATCAATATCACTTTGATGGGCATTAAAGATGATTAATAAGGCATCATCTTTAAGCTGCCCTAATGGACAATATTCACCAAAGATGGTGTCTACTGCGGGTAAAATTTCACTTTTTGTATCGGCAAGTAGCATAGAAACACATTTGATTGAGTTGTTATGCCAATCACTTGTCTGCATTAACTGACCTCGACAATTAAGCCAACTAATGTCAGGTAAGTCGGTTAGTGTTGAGACAGTTTGACCATGCTGATAATGCGTTCGGTTTAATAGCGGATGCTCTTTTCGTAGATGGATCAGGCGCTTTACAAACTCGATTTCAGCTTGGGCATCACTGTTATGCCAGTCCAACCATGAAATTTCATTGTCTTGGCAATAAGCATTGTTATTGCCCTGTTGTGAATTGGCCATTTCATCTCCCGCTAGCAACATTGGCGTGCCTTGAGAGATAAATAAGGTAGTTAATAAATTACGTTTTTGTTGCTGGCGAAGTTTTTTGATAATTTCATTATCTGTTTCGCCTTCAATACCAAAGTTACTACTAAAATTGCTGTGATGACCGTCTTTATTCTGCTCGCCATTTGCATGATTTTGCTGCTTTTCATAACTCACTAAATCATGCAAAGTAAAGCCATCATGAGAGGTAATAAAGTTCACACTCGCACTAGGACGACGACTTGATATTCCTTGCGTACGTGGTTCAAAAATATCACTAGAGCCGTGCAAACGGGCAGCAAACTCCGGTGCTAATCCTTCATCACCACGCCAAAAGCGGCGGCAAGTATCACGAAATCTATCATTCCACTCCATCCACTGATTGGGGAAGCGACCTAACTGGTAACCACCTTCGCCAATATCCCATGGCTCAGCTATTAGTTTCACTTTCGCTAAGATCGGGTCTTGTTTTAACGTGGTAAAAAAATGATTGTTGGCGCAAAAATGGTGTTCGCCACGGCCTAATATCGGCGCTAAATCAAAGCGAAAACCATCAACACCCATGACTTCAACCCAATAACGTAAGCTGTCGGTAACTAACTGTAATACGCGCGGATGGGCAATATTTAGGGTATTACCACAACCGGAATGATTAACATAAAAGCGTTTATCTTCACTGCATAGGCGATAATAACTAGCGTTATCTATGCCTTTAAAGCTTAAGGTAGGACCGAGCTCATTGCCCTCGGCGGTATGGTTGTAAACCACATCAAGTATAACTTCGATACCGGCTTGGTGAAATGTTTCCACCATGGTTCTAAACTCACTCGTACCACCATGTGAATCGTCACTATGACAATAACTAGGTTGCGGTACAAAAAAGCTTAAACTGTTATAACCCCAATAATTACTCAAGCCTTTTTCACGCACAAAAGGTTCATCTAAAAAGCTGTGAACCGGTAAAAGCTCAATACTGGTGATGCCGAGTTCGCTTAAGTATTGACAAACACTTGGCTGAGCAAGACCGGCAAAAGTACCCTGTAATTCAACCGGCACATCGGGATGTTGCTTGGTAAACCCCTTAACGTGCATTTCATAAATAATAGTATCGCGGCGACGAACTTGTGGATGAGACTCACACAAAGTCAGTGGCTTTACTGCCACACATTTAGGCAGGTACGCTGCGTTATCACGAATATCTATGGTTAAATCTGGCTGTTCGCAGTGTTCATCAAACGCATAATGACTTGATGAGGCGATAAAATCCCCCGCTAACTCTTTAGCGTAGGGATCTAATAATAATTTATGCGGATTAAATCTGTGCCCTTCATGGGGAGCAAAAGGTCCATAAACACGATAACCATATAGCGAACCTTCAGGTAAGTCTTCAACAAAAACATGCCATACTTCATCGGTAAATTCCGGCAAGATAATGCGTTGTATTTCATTTTTTCCTGAGGCATCAAACAAGCACAACTCAACTTTTTCTGCATTGGCAGAGAAAATAGCAAAGTTAATACCTTTATCATTCACAGTAGCGCCTAATGGATAAGAGCGTCCAGAGCCTACTTGGAATATTTGTTTGTTTGCCACAGCCATTAATCATCCCTTTTTATTAAAGAGAAAATAACAGTACTTAACGGCGGAACGGTAATCGTAATATGTTGTTCTTGGCCTTGGCATTGACCTGCTGTGCTTTCAACACCGCCTAAGTTACCTTGATTACTACCGCCATATATTTCAGCGTCAGAGTTTAATATTTCTTGATAAAAACCCGCAACAGGTGCGCCAACCGCATAGTTTTGATGACACTGCGGGGTGAAATTGCAAATAACAATAACGGGGTTACTGCTATCGTCTCCATAACGAATAAAGCTATAAATAGATTGCTCACTGTTGTCATGCTCTAACCAAGCAAAGCCTTCCTGCATGCAATCTTTTTGGTAAAGTGCCGGTGTGGTGGTGTAAACCTTATTCAAGTCTTTAACTAAACGTTGCACACCACTATGCCAATGAACATCTAGTTGCTGCCAATCAAGTTCACTGTCATGGTCCCACTCTTTGCCTTGAGCAAATTCACAGCCCATAAAGAGTAGTTTTTTACCCGGATGCGTCCACATAAAACCATAGTAGGCACGTAAATTAGCAAACTGTTGCCAAGTATCGCCCGGCATTCTGTCTAAGATAGAACCTTTACCGTGTACTACTTCATCATGGCTTAATGGCAAAACAAAGTTTTCATCAAAAGCGTAAACCAAACTAAAACTTAATTGGTCATGATGGTATTTTCTATGAATAGGATCCTCGGTCATATAACGCAAGCTGTCATTCATCCAGCCCATATTCCATTTATAACCAAAACCTAAACCGCCAGAATCAGTAGGACGTGATACGCCCGGCCAAGAGGTTGATTCTTCAGCAACAGAAAATGTGCCTGGATATTGGCTATACAATTCTTCATTAAAGCGTTGTAAAAAGGCCACCGCTTCAAGGTTTTCTCGACCACCATGAATATTAGGTAACCACTCCCCCTCTTTTCGGCTGTAATCTAAATACAACATTGAGGCAACGGCATCTACGCGAATACCGTCTATGTGATAATTATCTAACCAGTGCATAGCACTCGCACGTAAGAAGTTAGCAACCTCAGTACGACCGTAATTATAAATAAGGGTGTTCCAATCAGGATGAAAACCTAAACGTTTGTCTTCATGTTCATATAAATGCGTACCATCAAATTTCGCCAAACCATGAGCATCGCTCGGGAAATGTCCCGGCACCCAATCAATTAACAAACCGATGTTGGCTTGATGACAACTATCAACAAAGTATTGAAAATCTTCTCGGCTACCAAAACGTGCTGTTGGCGCAAATAGCCCTACGGGTTGATAACCCCATGAACCATCAAAAGGGTATTCACTAACAGGCATAAGTTGAATATGCGTAAACCCCATATCAAGCACGTAAGGAATTAACTGGGCAGCAATATCACGGTAATTTAGATAATCACCATTTTCAGCTCTTCTCCAAGAGCCAAGGTGCACTTCGTAAATACTAATAGCGGCGGTACGAGAATTTCGCTGTGCGCGCATCGCTAACCATTTTTCATCTTGCCAAGGATATGCTTGTTCGTCCGCTACAATACAAGCGGTATCAGGTCGATATTGTGCTTGGCTTGCAAAAGGATCGGCTTTATTGGCGAGAGCATTACCTTGAGAGTCTTTTAACTCAAACTTATATAAACTACCCAATTCAATATTAGGAATAAAAATTGTCCAATAACCGCTGCGATTGCCATGATGAACAATATTTTCCATTGGGTGAATGCGACCATCCCAATCATTAAAGTCGCCAATAACAGCAACTGAACTCGCATTGGGTGCCCATAATGAAAAAGCGACACCTGCAACATTTTGACTGTTTTTATCAAATATTATTTGAGCATGCGCGCCTAGTTTTTGGTAAGGTTTTTGATGGTTTCCTTCATTTAAAAGGTGGATATCCATCTCACCTAAAATTGATGTGCCTGAGTCCATGCTATAAGAAAATGCATCTTCAAGGATTTTTGTTTGACCATCACAAGTCACTTTCAACTGGTAAGCAAAGTGTTTTTTGCGGCGAAGTTTTGCTATAAAAAAACCAGCAGCATCAACTTGAGTTAATGTCGCTAACTGTTTTTGAGTTTTCTTATCTATAACAGCAACATTATCAGCACTAGGAATAAAAGCACTAATAACAAGGTGACCGGAGTCAGTAAGCACTCGCAAACCCAAAATAGTATGAGCAGCACCATGACGCGCCTGTACAATGGCATCAATATCCGTTTGTTTAATCAAAGTGTTGTTTAATACACTTTTCATGGTG
>JAPYOP010000065.1 GCA_029938115.1 Colwellia sp.
CGCCGAAAAATGAGTTTGAACCTCGATTGATACCGTCAGAGACTTGGTCACAAGCTCGTCCATATTGCCAATGATTTTATTTACATCTGTCTGCTTGATATCAGGGCTATGATGACGAGAAAACCGGAGAAGCTGTCGAGTGATATCTGCGCCTCGCAGTGCCCCCTTAAGTGCATTTTTAACTCGTCCCAGCGCGTCATCATTTCCTGCTAGTTTCATCTCTAACAGTTCAAGATTGCCCATAACAATGCCTAATATATTATTGAAGTCATGAGCAATTCCTCCTGTAAGCTGGCCAATAGCTTCCATTTTTTGAGCGCGGCGAGCTTGATTTTCAGCGAGTAACTTTCCAGTTTCATCTATTAGTACAGCAAGACTAGTTGTATTCTTTTTTGAGCTGTCTGTATATGATGTTGCACTTAATCTTAAATCAATAATTTGATTATTCTTTGTTACAAATTGATATGGAATATTCTCACATAAACCCGTTTTAAAGAACTCAGGAAGGACTGTTTCCTCAGCGTATTTACGTGAGTGTTCGGTTAAAAACTCTGTGGATTTGTGCTCAATTACCTCATCGAATTCATAACCCATAGTCTTCAGCCATTGTTTATTCACATTTATGATCTCACCTTTAGCGTTAATAGAATGCATCATGACAGGGGCGTCATCATAGAGCGTCCTGAAACGACTGTCGCTCGCTCGAAGCAATGTCTCAACAGCTTTTCGCCTATTAAGTACAACAATCAATGCTAGGATAAACGCGGTGAATATGATTAAGGTGAAAACCCCCGCCCATACGAAATAGGTGTATTCTTCATAAAATGAAAATGGCTTATTTCTTATGATACTGTCATCTGGAAGCAAATTTTCGTTTATAGAAAAGCGTTCTAGTGCATTAAAATCGAAAACATTAACAATCCCACTCCCCGAAACAGGTATTGTACTGGTATCCTCTCCATTCAATATTTTTTTTACCATATTTGCAGAAACTTGACCTTGCAAAAATGGACTGGTGATTTTCCCGCCTACCACGCCTTGACCAACAACATCCCATATGCTGTAAGCTGCTACCGGACTGCTCTGAGTTATTAATTTGACACTTTCCTCGCTGGATATTGAGATTCCAGATGGAGTACGCAAATAGATAGCCCAAAGAACCAAACTATCCCTTGGTAGCAAAGTCAGAGCTTTAACCAATTCGTCTGGCTCAAGATCTGGTAAATATTCGAATTTCAACTTTTCAGTATAATTTACTTCTGCCCGCTTTACTAAATTTTTGAAGATAGCGCCTGAGCGTGTTACATCAGTAACGACGACGATCCTAGTAGTATTAGGATGAAGACTAAGCATTAAGTTTATGGTGCCGGTGACATCATACTGTTCATATATACCGGTAAAGCCTTCTACACCAGCAATTCTGCTAGGTTGGAAATCGTTTATCCCTGAAAAAACTACAGGAACATTCGGGAATATTTCGTCCCTATACATAATTAAAAAATCCAGCGCATTGTCATCACTGGAGAGTATTGCGTCAAATTTTAAAAAGCGGTATTTATTGGCGTAAAGCTCTTTTAATTGTCGATAGTATTGTTCATCTGACATTCGTTTTGTGTCCATGTAGTTTATGAACAGCTCAACGTCATTTTCATCTCCTAAAACTGACTTTACGCCAGACATGATTCTATCAGTCCAATGAAATCCTTCGTGATATGCATTTAATACTAGAACTCTCTTAACTTCTGCGTGGGCTTTTGGAACCAAAGCGATCCACAGAATAAACATAATGGATACTACATAGCCGTAGATATTGTTGTGTGTTCTCATAAAATTAATAGCCCTTAGCCACCAAAATATTGTAACTAACCCCAACATGGGATAAAAATAAAAAAATGAACTAATTGCCTGTTCCACTATCCGATTTTTCGACCAAGAAAAAAAGAAATAGGCATGAATAAATTAGATGAAGTCTATTATGATGTCGATGATTTTGTAAAGTATTTATCCCACAGAGGGAGCTACACCAGTTAGTTGGCGAAATCAGAAAGCGTCACAGTAGAGAGCGCATGAGCGCAAGTGAAATTATGACTATTATTATTTGCTTTCATATGTCCCACTATCGTAGTTTTTAAAAAATATTATATTGGCTATCTCACTAGATTTTATAAAGACGCTTATCCTAATCTATTAAGTTACACCCGATTTTTCGAAAGAGCAACAAAATTAAATACCCTATTAATAAGCTATGTGACGTCTTTGAGGTTCATCGTAGTAGTTATAAATACTGGGTAAGCAGAGATAACTGTTTAAGCTCAGCTGAATTGCAGTTACGTGTTGATATTAAAAAGTTTCATACGCTAAGTGGAGGCTCTGCTGGTGCGCGAAGTATTGCTAATATGCTAACGAATGAAGGCTATCCGTTGAGTCGCTATCGAGCAGGAACCTTAATGACCGAGCTGACATTGGTCAGTTTTAAAATCCTTAAACATAACTATAAAAAGGCAAATAAAGAACATGTAGCTATACCAAATATACTTGAGCGTCAATTTGCAGTGGTCGAGCCAAATATCTGTTGGTGTGGCGATGTGACATACATTTGGACGGGTAGCCGTTGGTCTTACCTTGTTATCGTTCTTGATTTATTTGGTCGAAAAGTCATTGGTTGGGCACTATCAAATTCACCCAACAGTGAATTAACAATGCAAGCATTAATGATGGCCTACGAGAGCCGTGGTAAGCCCAAAGGTGTTATTTTTCATTCAGATTAAGGAACGCATTACACGAGCATAAAGTTTAGACAACGACTTTGGCGTTATCAAATTACACAGAGCATGAGTCGTCGTGGAAATTGTTGGGATAATGCGCCAATGGAGCGCTTCTTTAGACGTTTGAAAACAGAATAGGTACCAACGATAGGCTATAGGAATTTTACTGAAGCCAACCAAGCGATCATTAATTACATCATGAATTATTACAACCAGACTAGAGCGCATACGTACAACGCAGGATTAAGTCCAAATGAGTCTGAACGAAGGTATTGGCTAAACTACAAATCCGTGGCCAATATTACTTGACCACTTCAGTATCAAAATCACGAATCCCGCAAGTCTGAAATAGAGAGGGTGGTATTTTAGTAAATGCAAGAAAAAGGAAGAGAACAAGAGCCAACTTGACGACGTGAGCATAGTTTTTGGATATGCTGTTAACGATATTTAAAGCCAAATTATTTTATCGCCTAAATACGAAAATCATGAGATGAAATGCTCGTTATACGCGTCTAATGTTCTTGTTTTATAATTTTTATGCATTAAGATTTTAGTAAGGTATTCGGGAGATACAAATGATAGATTTGACCGTAAATGGTAACAGAATGGTTTTTGATGGGGACGATGAAATGCCCCTATTATGGTATCTTAGGGAAGACGCCAAGCTTCATGGGACAAAGTTTGGGTGCGGCATCGGTCAATGCGGAGCTTGCACCGTTCATGTTGATGGGCAAGCATTTCGATCCTGTGTCATACCTATGAGGGGACTTAAAGGGGCTCAAATTACAACAATTGAAGGCCTAGTCAAAATGGATGAACTCCATGCGGTTCAAAAAGCATGGATTGAAGAAGATGTCGCCCAGTGTGGATATTGCCAGGCCGGTCAGATTATGGCCACGGTTGATCTATTAAAAAAATATCCAAACCCTACAGACCAAGAGATTGATGAAAATCATACAAACCTTTGTCGTTGTGGTACTTATGACCGAATTAGAAAAGCCATTCACAGGGCTGCTGACTTGATGAAAGCGGGGAATTGATCATGGTTATTTCTAAATCAATAAGCAGACGACATGCCCTGAAAGTATTCGGTGGTACCGGTGCGTTAATTGTATGCGTCCCAATGGGTTCTTTGTTCGCACAAGGCAAAGGACAAAACGCTGAGGATCTATTTGGGGGAAAGTTAGGCCCCTTTGTACAAATTAACCCTGATAACACAATTACCATTGGTGCCCCTATTCCGGATATGGGGACGGGCGTTAGTACAAGTCTACCCATGATCGTTGCTAATGAGTTGGATGCGGATTGGAATGGGGTCAATATTGAAACCCTGCCGCCTTCACAATATTTAAATGAAAAAGGTGAACCAATATTAAACTATGTTTTGCAAAGCACGGGAGGAAGTTGGTCTGTCGCAAAGGCATGGCAACCTCTAAGAGAGTGCGGGGCTCTAGCAAGACATTTAATTCTATGCGCAGCGGCAAAGGCTCTTTCAGTTTCGATTAAAGGCTTAGCGACTAAAAATAGCCATGTAATTATTAAGTCTAATGGTAATAAATATCCCTATTCTCAGTTCTTAGAAGCAGCAAAAAAAATTAAAGTTCCAGGTTTAGGAAGAAAAATTTATAGGGGTGACAATGTTGTCAATAGAATTGTCTTGCCAACAGCAGCGGAAGGAGGCCCCACGATAAAAGCCAAAGGGGAAGGTGATATTATCGGAAGAGGGAAAGGTCTTAAGGCCGCCCATGATATAGTCACCGGAAAAATGGAATTTGGTATTGATAAAAGAATTGAGAATCAATTATATGCCCAGATTGAACGTTGTCCCCACTATTTTGGGGATGTGAAAAGCTTTGATGCTCTGGATGCGTTGAAGATAAAAGGTGTTGTAGATGTAATCCAGGTACCTAATTTAGATGAAGAAGGAACAAGTAAATTTAATTCACCCGGAGTTGCTGTTCTTGCCGAAAGTTTTTGGGCAGCAAAGAAGGGCCGTGACGCATTGAAAATTGTTTGGAATAAGGGTCCAAACACCCAGGAAACCAATGCATGGCATGAACAGGAACTAAGAAATGCAATTCCCCGTAAAACAACCCGTACACTTGATGAAAAAGGAGATATAAACGCTGCTTTTACGGCAGCGGCAAAAACCTTTGAGGAAGAATATGAAGTTCCGTTTTGGGCTCATTTCTGTATGGAGCCTATTAATTGTGCCGTTTGGGTAAAGGAAGACGAAGTGATCGCTAAGTTAAGCCATCAATTTCCTGAAAGAATTGCCAAGGATTTCTCACAAAAGGTAGATATCCCTTTTGATAATTTTACAGTCGATATCGGTCGAGTTGGCGGTGGTTATGGTCGTAAGGGGAAAATTGATTTTGTATCTGAGGCCTTTTTCCTGTCTCAAAAAACAGGACGTGCAGTAAAGGTTCATTGGACCCGAGAAGATGAAGTACGCCACGGATTTATTAACTCTTCAGCCCTTTATCGTATTAAAGCAGGCGTTGATAAAGAAGGGAAGTTGGTAGCTTGGGATGCATTGGCATCAAGAAAAGGTACAGCGTGGTTGGAGGGATTCCCTGAAACAATTGTTCCTCATTCGCGATTAAGAAGATCTTACCCCCAGATTAAAGCGCCAACGGGTGCATGGCGTGGACCAGGTCATAATACCACTGGTTTTGTTCTGGAATGCATGATTGACGAAATTGCCATTGGCCTTGGACTTGATCCTTTAGATTTTCGCCTAGAGATTCTAGGTGAAGATAAAAGTTATCCATATACTGGTTGGACAGCAGTTCCAGTTGAAAATAAAGTCATCAGCAGTTCGCGTATGAAAGGAGTTCTGAGACTTGCTGCAGAAAAAGCTGGATGGGGTCATAAATTACCCAAAGGTTATGGCCGAGGAATAGCTAGCTGCTTTACCTTTGGTAGTTATGCGGCAATAGTTGTTGATGTGTCTGTTGATGAAGATGGTAAGCTGAACGTGCATAAAGTTACTGGTGCTGCAGATTGTGGTTTGGTCATTAATCCCCTAGGGGCAAAGGCTCAAATGGAGGGAGGCTGTATGGATGGCCTTTCCGCTGTTCTTTATCAAGACATCCAATTCAAGGAAGGTAGAATTACCACGGGGAATTTTAACGATATTCCGTTAGTTCGTATTGATGAATGCCCTAAGAAATTTGACTTCCACTTTGTGGACAGCGATGAAATTCCATCAGGGCTTGGAGAAATTGCCTTGCCACCATTTATACCTGCTTTAATGAATGCAATTTACGATGCAACCGGCAAACGCATTAGAAAGCTCCCTTTAGGTAACCAGTTAAAAACCTAAATTGGAATACTGTCTGTAATATCCCCTAATCCATTGTAGACAGCTTATTAGGGATAAA
The DNA here is from genome assembly GCA_029938115.1 of Colwellia sp. Taxonomy (GTDB): domain Bacteria; phylum Pseudomonadota; class Gammaproteobacteria; order Enterobacterales; family Alteromonadaceae; genus Colwellia. Next base: position 6,152 of record JAPYOP010000065.1, read on the forward strand.
ATGAGGCAAGTAATTGTCCTGACTTAACAAGGTGACCTATACGCAGATATTAATGAATTTGGTGATCAATATCTTCAATGCGAAACGAAGTGTGCATAGCGTCTTAAAAGTTAATGTCCGCTTACCTATCGATAGCGCACCTAACTTTTAGTAACTTCGGCTAATAGATTGGGGCAGCTTGGTGGAAAAGTGATCCTTTCAAATTCATGACCGACCGTCGGTTGATGGCACATTAGGGCCGGACAGCGTTTACAATGGACGTGATAATTAACATTTAGCTGAAAAACTAAACCTGTAACCTCCTAACGACCGCTTAGGTGGCTTAGTTCTCTATCAAGATAAAGGTAGGTCTACGTCTTCTGAACAATGCAAACAACTAACAAATCTATTGATGTTAATGTCAGCTATCGTATCTTAATTGTCTCTTAGCTGAGGTTAATTCGAGTGATGATTTAGATCAGCAGTGTGGTGTTTGCTGCCATGTTTTAATCTAAGTGATCGTGAAGTTGATTTTGGCTCATCAATTCTTTCCGTTTAAATCGGACATACCTGCTTACATTGAAAATGCTCTTCTCCTATTCTAAGATTAATGGTATGAATCATTGTAGTGGTGAACAGTTTTTGAAATATTTATTATTATTATTATATTTGATGGCTGATTTTGCTCAGTCACAAAGTATTATAGTAGTCACGGAAGATGCACCACCACTACAAATATATAAAAATGGTGAGTTAACAGGGGGAATGGCTGTTGAACTTGTTCAAGCCATTTTCAAACAAGCAAAGCTTACTTCTGATATTCAAGTTTACCCGTGGCCACGAGCCTACCAGATAGCTTTAACCCAAAAAGATTCATTAATTTTTTCCATCGCAAAATCACCCGAAAGAAAAGATGATTTTATTTGGATAGGTAAGTTATACAGCCTACAGCCTAATATTACGAAGTTAAAATCAGCTACAGATATTAAAATCACATCCCCTCAAAATATCAACAATTATGAGATCGCTGTGTCACGCGGGGATTATGGTGAAAGTTATTTAAAATCTATTGGGCTTCGTGAAGGTGGTAACCTTCATTTAACCATAAAGCATAGTAATTTATGGAAATTACTATTTAGCAATCGCGTTGATGCTATATTTACTAATCAAGTATCAGCTAAAAGTGAAATAAAGGAAGCGGGGCTAGATGCTGAAAAGGTAGTAATAGAATATAAAATTGATGGTTTAGCTAGTGACGTTTACTTGGCTGCGAACAAGCATACAGATATAGTCATCATCACTCAGTTACAGGTAGCTTTTCAAGAAATTAAGAATAATGGTATTTATCAAAAAATAACTGAAAAGTGGCAAAAAAAATTTAGTTTCAATTAAAAAAAAGCGAAGGATTTGAACGTTTATTCCTAAAGGATTTTAGTAACTAAAGAGTCAAGGATTGACAATGTTTAAACACAAAAAAGCATCCAATTATGATTTAGTGTATTTTTACCGAAGCTATACAAAGTCCGCTTTTGTATCTTTGTTAACAATGGCTAGTGAGCATTAGATACTTCTCTAGTTAGCCATATATAGTCATTGAGCTTTTGTGAAAGCACGACCATATTGGGGCAATACTAACTGAAGTTTCTTGCTCATTTGTGGGGCAAGTTTAAGCTCATTTCCGACAGTCATAACTTCTAAGATTTGTATTTCAACAGTAAAATCATGTATTGTAGTTTCACAAACAATTGAAGTAGCCCACGGGCTGTTTTGAGCGAATTGCCGCTCAAGCATCTTCTATTATTCTTTAATTTTACCGAATAGCTGCCGTTCTAGCTTACCTCACTAATAGCAAATGTTCAGAATTAACATTAAGAGTTTTGTTGGTTGTTTAGAGAACAAGACATATGTCAGCCTTTATCCTGACAGACAATTAAGCCATCGAGATCGTTCACATAATTTTTTGGTATAACTTCAAAGTTGCCATAAGCGGAAATTAACTTTACAACAACGCTAACAAAGAAACGCTACAACAGTACCAATTGTTATTGTTATTGTACTATAGTTAAAATCACGATAATAAACCAGTAAAACAAGCAAGCTAATTATATTTAATGGGAATAGAATATGAGTTTCTTTTTAAAAAAAACAGCAGTAGATAACACACCTTCACAAAAGCAGATAGAAGCAAATAAATCACATCATATTTTAGAGAGCTTAAAGAGTTCAGTGGCATTTATTGCCTTTACCCCTGATGGAACAATATTGGATGCCAATACTAATTTTTTAAATGCTGTTGGTTATACCCTTGATGAGATTAAAGGTAAGCACCATAGTGTTTTCTGCGATAAGGTTTACACTCAATCAAACGAGTATAAGCAATTTTGGAAAGGTCTTGCCTCTGGTCAATCAATTAGTGACAGGTTCTTACGCTTCACTAAAGATAGAGAGCCTATTTGGTTAGAAGCTAGTTATAATGCCGTTAAAAATGATGATGGTCACATAACCTCTGTTGTGAAAATTGCCAGTGATATTACAAATTTTGTTGAAAAGTCGAATGTTCAAAATGGCATATTAAAAGCACTCGATCGTTCAACTGCAACAATATCGTTTAATTTAGATGGGACAATTATTGAAGCGAATGAAAATTTTTTAAATACTACTGGTTATAGTCTTTCTGATGTTCAAGGGCAACATCATAAAATATTCTGCGCGCCAGAGCTTACAACAAGCAGTGAATATAAAGATTTTTGGCGAAAATTAAATAATGGTGAATTTGTTCAGGGTTTGTTTGAGAGAAGAGATGCCCATGGTAACGTTTTATGGCTAGAGGCGAGTTACAACCCCATTGTAGACGAAGACGGTAAACTACTACGTGTAGTCAAGTTTGCCACGGATGTTACAGAAAGAGTAACCAATATAAAAAATGCATCTGAAGCTGTGCACTCTACCGTAGTAGAAACAGAGCAAGTATCAGAACAAGGTAAAGATGTGTTAGCAAGAAGTGTTTCCATCATGAATGAAATTACTGATAATGTAGAAGTCGTTGCTAAAGACATTATAGCTATAGGCGAACAGTCGAGTAAAATAAGTAATATTGTTAGTACTATTTCAGCGATTGCAGATCAAACTAATTTACTGGCTTTAAATGCGGCAATAGAAGCTGCTAGGGCTGGCGAACAAGGGCGGGGCTTTGCTGTTGTAGCTGATGAGGTAAGGCAATTAGCCTCAAGAACAAGTACCTCAACATCTGAAATATCTAAAGTTGTTAAAAACAATACAGCATTATCTTCATCATTATCTAAAAACATTATTGAAACACAACAGAAATCCCATTCAGGAATGGAACTGATATCTCAAGTAGATGGTATTTTCATAGAAATAAACCAAGGCATGAGTGGAGTTGCAGCAGCGGTAGATCAGTTACAATAAATAGTATTTCATTTGATTTGTCCTGTAGAAGATAAACATAATTTCTCAATATTCGTCAAGAAATGATCAATATGAATATTGGAGCCACCAAAAAACCTCAAACGAGGCTACAAGGTATTATTGTGGTACTACAAGTTGTATGCTTACAGTTCAACGTTAATATTGATCTGCTCTAATGGCACCGCACACTTTAATAAGGAATAATTAATCCATAAAATTAAGGTGTGAAAATGACTCAAAAAAGAACTATTAGAAAATATACAGATGACTTCAGAGAATAAGCAGTAGCGTTAGTCACTCAACAAGGTTATAGCGTTACAGAAGCAGCTAAATCATTAGGCATTACAACCAAGTTAATTTATAACTGGAAAGATAAGTTAGCGGCTTAACTTGACCAGTTCACTAAAGTCTTGCGTTAAGCATACTACAATTAGCAGTGATTTCTGTGGTGCGTTTTTAGTTCTGATAATATAAATAAGAATTGGTGGTTTAAGTTCAAGTCACAGAGTATGACTTGAACATCCGACAAGATGTTAAATTATTTATCCGTTCCATATAATTTAAAAAGTAATGATAAATCACCACCATCAGCAGCTCTTAAACTGTTGATATAATCTTTACGTGTTTGAGTCATTTTATCTAAGTTCCGTCCGCCCCATTTGATTGGTTTGATAGCAAAATATTTTTCAGCAATAATATCTGCATATATTCTTGAAAATCGACCATTGCCATTTTGGAAAGGGTGGATTTTTACCAGTTGATGATGAAACCTAAGCACAGCTTCAATTTTAGGGTATGTGCTGAACTCTATCCAAGCAGATAAGTCATCAAGTAAGTTCCTTAATGAAACGGATATTTGTAACGGATCAATACCAATATTCTTCTCGGTTAATCTAAAAGTTCCAGCCCATCCCCAAACATCTTTAAATAGAGCTTTGTGTAAGTCCATTGCAAAGTTGATTGTTAACACATCTTCTCTTGCAATGTTTTTCTTGAGCCAAAGTAAGCCTGTTACAATATTAGCTTGCTCTAATTCGTCAAGTTGTCCATGGGTAGTAATATGTTTGAATTTCAACCCTGCTAGTTCATCAGGATCTAACGGTGTAGCACCTTCTACATTTTCATTCGTGATCATTAGTTTCCCCCCAAAACCAATTAGGCATTTCTTTAATTAACTGCTCTGTTACTTTTTCAACTTGTAATTCTACTTGCTCTGATGATGTTGCTTGATCTTCTAGTTGCATATGCACACTAGCATTTCTAAGAAGCTTTACTGCATGGCGGCGTGCTTGTGCTTCAACAAGAGTATTTATCTTGTTTTTTGGCACAACGGCATAATAAAAATCACATCCCATAGCATTAGCGGTTTCTTTAAGCTTATTAATTGTTAGGGTGCCTTCTAGTTCCGCTTTTTCAATTCGATAAAGCTCACTTGTTTTAATGCCTGCTCTCTCCATAATTAATTTAGCGGGCATTTGTAAAGCTTTTCTATTTGTTCTTAACCACCCCTCAGGAGGTGTCATTAAACCTGAAATTTTTTGAGTCGCGGCATCTATTATTTCCCTGTATTGTTGCGCTACTAATAGTTTAATACTCATGATAAACCTCTTTATTCCTCATATATAAAGAATATACACTAAAGGTATACACATTAATAGGGAGTTAAAACAATATAATTACATATATATAAGGAAATCCATGCTGGCGATTCCTTATATATGCAGTATTTAAGTATCAGAAGTCATATCTTAGTTACAAATCTTCAAAAGCTTTATCTACAGCTTGTTTTGCCTTTGCTGTATTAATGCGATAATAAAAAAAATTGAAGAACAAGAGCATCAGCTTGGTGCTCGTATAGGCGTCTCTATTTATGATGTCACAGATAATAAACTTTGGAGCTATAACGGCAATACTAGCTTTCCTTTGATGAGTACCTTTAAAGTACTCGCCTGTGCAAAGTTACTTGTTGATGTTGAAAAAGGGCTCCAATCTTTTGATACTTCTACGGTTATAACGACAAGTTCGCTTATTAAGTGGTCGCCAATAACTAAAAATCTCATTGGTGAAAAAATGTCCTTAAAGCAAGCATGCTCTGCGGCTATGATCATGAGTGATAATACGGCTTCCAATATAGTACTTAATGGCATCAAAGGACCAAAAGCTTTGACTCAAGTTTATGCGATCTATTGGCGATGAAGTTACTCGACTGGATCGAATTGAACCTGATTTAAATGAAGCACTTGATGGTGACAAGAGAGATACCACGACCCCCAATGCGATGGTGAAAAGTTTACATACATTATTATTTGGTGATGTATTATCTCAAGCTTCAAAGACTCAATTAAAACAATGGATGATAGATAATAAAGTCACAGGTAAGTTATTACGAAAAGTACTTCCTGAAAACTGGACGATTGCTGACCGTTCTGGTTCTGGTGGTTATGGTTCTAGAGGAATTACGGCTGTTGTTTGGTCTGATAAACGAACACCTCTAATTATAAGTATTTATTTAACTCAGACCGAAGCATCATTTGCTCAACGTAACAAAGCAATTGCAAATATAGGAAAGGAAATTTTCACTGTCTATAGTGAATAAAGCTTAGCAAGTAGCTTGGATGGACGAAAATCGGTTGTTTTTCGCTCTTTCTTCGCTCGTTTTAATTAACTATTATTTGCCTTTTAGTGAGGCGTTAGCTACTCAGGAGAGTTAGTATCAAATTATCATTATTAATAAGTATTCTTTTTTCATCATTATCTTTTGCCGGAGATGTTTACGATAAATTTCCTGAAGAAATTAATGCAAATGAAAAATATGTCTTTTATTCACATGGTTTTATTGTTGAAGGTAAAAACCCTACCCCGGTAAATCCTCGCTGGGGGATGTATGACTTCCCTGAAATTAAAAAGGTGCTTTCAGATGATAGTTATAACCTTATTGCCTATCATCGTCCAAAAGACACAGATCCAAGAGCATTTGCTAAAAAATTGACTGAAAATGCGAAAACTCTTATTAAAAAAGGTGTTAAACCTGAAAATATTACGTTCATAGGTTTTTCTCGTGGCGGCGCTATAACAGTATTGACTTCAAGTTATTTAGCATCTGATAAAGTAAACGTTGTAATTTTAGCAGGCTGTTCAAAATTCGTTAAAAACAATCCAGATTTAAAGGTATTTGGGCATGTGTTTTCTGTATTTGAAACGTCTGATGGCGTTGGATCTTGCCAGTTCTTAATTGATCGTAGTAAAAGAGTTAAAACTTTTGAAGAAATCTCAATCAGTACAGGTAAAGAACACGGTGCATTTTATAACCCGCTTCCTGAGTGGATTATACCCGTTAAAAAATGGCTTAAATTAAATCGTAGCTAACAATCGTATTAACAGCACCTTATTGGGGCGTTATCGATACCAAATATAATCCGAAAGTTTACACCTAATGACCGCTTTGTGATAATCGTGATCGTGCGCTAAAATGAAGCTACAGCATAGTTATAGCTACTGATCGCTTTAAGCTCATTACTGTCTTTGATCTTTTGTCACAAGCTGTTGATTTTGTGACGGTTTGTCAGTAGGGGGTGATTTTAGTTTACCTCTATAGGGGAAGGATATAGCCACTATCAGCTTCTTATGACAACATAGGAACCTATCTTCACTTAATAGGCGTACCTGTGTGATTAAACCTACTGTTTGGATGAACCCTGGTGCCGTTACTATCTATGGTTCAAGTTTAGATGCTACTACCCACAGCCACCATGCAATACAAGTAATATGGCCTCAGAGTAATTCGCTTTGCAAGTTAAATGGGAGTGATATATCTGGCGTAACCATAATAGCCTCAAAAGTTGAGCATCAGCTCGAGATGTCAGCAGGTTGGGTGCTACTCATTGAGCCAAAAAGTGACTTGGGACAGGAGTTGTTTACTAAATTAATGGGGCAACCATTTAAGTCATTTAATACACTTTTTTTTAAAGCCACTAAACAACCGGCGCAAGCTGAAGATTTTACAAAATGTTTAACTCCATTATTCGAAGGATTAAAACTGACTAAACAGTTCTTAGTTTTTAATAAAAGTACGGTAAAAGATAAACGTATTCAACAGTTATTAGCTGAATTAAATCAATGCCTACACGGTGACTGTCTTAAACCGACAAATTGGCGAGCTGCTGAAGTCGCTAGTCATTTAGCTTTATCAGAAAGTCGTTTTCTTCATTTATTTAGTGACGAATTAGGTATTGCTTGGCGACCATATTTATTATGGCGACGAATTATCTGTGCGGTTCAAGCGATAATAAATACTAGCTCTGCAACGGATGCCGCTCATCTGGCTGGTTTTGCAGATAGTGCTCATTTGAGTCGAACATTTCGAAATAACTTCGGTATGACAATAAGGCAAGCACTTACTCTTTTTAAAAAAGGTTAGCTAGTTTATTCAAGTTATCTGTTTAGTGGTTGGTTATTCTATATGCACATTCATTGAGCAGGAATATCCCGTGAAACATAAATTAAACACTTCACTTTTAATCATCGTTGCGCTAATAACCGTGTTGGCTACTTTTATACATGGCAGTATTGCTGATATATCTTTATTCCATGTCATGATTTTACATCCCATATTTATACTCGTAGGACTTTCTTTATTTGCATGCATTATAAAGGAGCGAAGCCATGACTAAATTACCAGCAGATTTTCTTAAAGAAACAACCATGTTGGATTTTAATCATCCGCAGATTAAAACTTTAATTGAGCAAAGAAAATGGTGTGATTTATCACCGTACGATGCCATTGGTGCAATCTACAGCTTTGTACGTGATGAAATTCACTTTGGCTATAATGCAGATGACCGATTACCAGCAAGCCAAGTGCTTAAAGATGGTTACGGGCAGTGTAATACCAAAGGTACATTGTTAATGGCTCTTTTACGGTCTGTTGGAATATCAACACGATTTCATGGATTTACTATTTTCAATGAATTACAACGTGGTGCTATTCCTAATTATTTATTCTTCTTTGCTCCTAAGCGTATTATCCATAGTTGGGTTGAAGTTTATTACAATGATCGTTGGATAAATTTGGAAGGTTACATCCTCGACAAGTCATACTTAATGCAAGTTCAGCGCAGTTTTGCTGGGCAAAGTGAAGCGTTTTCAGGATATGCAATATCAACTAAGTGCCTTACTGCACCAGATATTGACTGGAAAGGAGAAGACACTTACATACAAAGTAAGGCGATAGCGGATGATTTTGGCGAATATAACCAACCAGATGATTTTTACTCAAGTCACGGCAGTAACCTTTCAGGAGTTAAAAAGATTCTTTTTCGCTATGTTCTTCGTCATTTGATGAATTTAAATGTGAATAAAATTCGTTTTAATGGTGTTAGCTAAAATAGATGAATTATAAATGTGTTTGTGTTGAAGTATCACCAGCCACTATTTAAATTTTTGCATTAATAATTAGTCATAGTTTATGAACAAAGTACCTTTATCTCAAATTTTTAGTCAAGGTCGGTTCAACTACCGCGTTGGTTTTAAGTCTCTGTGATTGCTTAAACACAGCTATTTCTTCATCGCCAAACACTTCACTTAGCGAACAACGAGGTAAGCACTATTCACTTTCATTTGAGTGTCCGCTTGTAGAAACCGTAACTCTTTCTCCTAGTCCTATTTTTGCTCTCATATTCAAAATAATCTTTGCATTGCCCAGTAAGTATGCTATACATTGTACTATGTACTACAAGGTAACAATGCACTGCATAGTGAAATTATGACAAAACAAGAAAATTTAAATGAAAAATGGGATGTTCAGCTACGAAAAGGTACTTTGGAATTGGTGATCTTAGCTGCTTTAAAAGAACGCAGGCTTTATGGTTTAGAGCTACTTAAGCTATTGCATTCTTTTGAAACAATGAAGATCACTGAAGGTACACTTTACCCCTTGATGGATCGCCTAAAACGGGATGAACTCGTCAGTGCTTTATGGCATCAAGAGGGTGAAAACAGACCCAGAAAATACTATCAATTAGCTCAAAAAGGTGAGGACAAACTCACCTTGCTTACAAATCGATGGCGCCAATCCGTTGAAGAGATTGAGTACATAATTCAACACACTGGCCCGCAAGCCATAAAGCCAAAAGGAGAATAATATGTCTGAGCGTGAACAAATTCATCAGTATTTAAAAGATTTATCTAAGTACCTATCAAGACTCGATAAGTTTAATTCAGACGAGGTAATTCGTGAAATTGAAAGTCATATTCTTGATGCCATTGAACTACAAGAGCAAAATGGACAACAGCCAGATGCTAAAGCTATTTTGGACGGTTTTGGTGAGCCACGAGAATTAGCTAATCATTATGTAGAGCATATGTTGAAAGGAACACCTCCACCTAAAGGATTTAAGGCAATTCAAAAAGTGAAAAGAGGCGTAACTAAAAGCCTTTATTACTCTATGGGGCTTTTTGGTTTTGGCATTTCACTTTTTCTGATCATCATTGGTCTTGGCAAATTATTTATGCCTGATGTCATTGGTGTATGGTCCGCTGCACAAGGAAACAGTGTAATCATTACATTTTCTGAGCACACTTACCCAAACTCAGAAGAATTATTAGGATATTGGCTGATACCCATCGCTATCGTAATGGGGGTAAGCATAGCTGGCCTAACCAAAGGAGTACTGGCAGCACTAAAGGAAAGTCTTCAGTAACCACTATGTAGTTTAACCAAGCATAGTAAATAAGCATTCAACTACATCACTGCTTGTAAGCGGTGATGTGGCCTTGTTCGCCCTGGAATTTTTACCCTCATATCTAACAGTTTTAACCGTGAGTTACCGAAAAAGGGCATGTGCCCCAACGAGTCGAATGGCTCATTTATAGTATTTTTTGCGGATACATGTTTATTCGATATGTCGTGAAATAAGGAGATAGATCATATGTTTAATATTTTGAAAACAAACTTAAAGCACTTTTTCATAGCATGCACCGTTTTGTTTATGATGTTTGCTTCATTTGGTACTTACCATGGTGCAGAAGCGCATTTGGATAACGATATTCTAGTGAAAGCACATTTTATTTTAGAAGATCAAGGTATTGATTTTAAGATCCGTACTTCCATTGAAATACCACCAAGTTATGATGATAGCCATCCTATTTTGGCCATTCCATACATCGAAATTGGTTATAAAGCTTTTCGTGATTTTTTAATCGCAAATGGTGTCATTGATGAATCATTACGCTGGACGTTTGGTAAAGGTCATTTAGTATTACAGGGTGATCTTATTGACCGTGGAAATTCGGTCACTCAAGTCTTGAGGTTCATTTACAAAATGATGTAAGTTCAGTCAACAAAAACTGTAATTTATATCACATATATATTTTCTATTGTTTCGTTTGATCATTTTTGTTTACAGATGATGAACTCAAGTTTTTTTTGAGAGCTTTTAACATTAGAGAATCACTGATCTCAGTTACAATAACTCTTGAACAAAGCAGCCCTAAAAGCAAAGACAGCAAAAGTCTCCAACTCGAAAATCCAAAAAGCAGATAACATCCGCCAGTAAATAATAGTACAAATGTTAAACGAACAAAGGGGGAAAGTATGGCAAGTATTGGAAGTTTATAATTTATATTAATTTCATCACGTGCCTGCTCAAGAAGCCTGAATTGAATATCTCTTTTTAAATGGGAGATTTCGTCAAAGTAATCAATATACTGCTTAATATCCATAAACACTCTTACTGTTTAATTAATTTTTGTTTTCAGACGAAAAGAAAGACGTCCTGAGACGTCTTTAATCTTTGAGTGGTGGGCTGTCGTCAATCCATGTTTCTAATGGCATCATCTGCTTTTTAAGCTTTGTACAAGCATTTTTTTCTTTAGATTTACGTTTGGATGTTTCAGGCATTGAGTGAACGCTATTATTGTCTAACGCTTTATCAAAACAGCCTGATTTTAGATGAACAGCCAGTAGCCTTAACTTTTTGTCACCCTTAGTTAACGTTAGATCCAAACCATAACGAACACGCCCAACATCAAGCGCCTTATACTCAGTTGAAATGACTTTATACCCAGATGATTTTCTAACAGCAACGCCAACTTTTTGAACCCAGTTTTTAGTAGTAAAATAGTAATCATATTCATCACCAAAAACCTTACTTGCCCATTGACCATCTTCGACTTCTTGTAAAGCAATGACATCAGCATCCAATTTAGAAGCATATTTGGCTAACTGAACATAATCATCAGCAACTCGTTTATTATAACCATGAGAGCCTAACCAAGCGATATTCCATGAGGCAACTTTCAATGATTCAGATTGAGAAAAAGTAGATATGCTGAGTAGAATAAAAGCTAATACTAATTTGTTCATTTATAGTGCCGTATAAGAAGAAGATAAATAAATACTTTACATTTTATTCAGGTTTTAACAAGGTCTGTATTGCGGCATTAACTTCGTTAGAAAACTTAATCGTTGAACAGGAGCTTTAATTTCTGCGAGTGTTGTTGGCAAATTTACTAGTTCATTTTGAATAGCGTTATTGATAAAGTGCTGGATATCGACACTCATGTATTTACTAAGGGAGTACAATGCTAAATGTCAATTCCAACACCATGATTAACCTACATTATATTATTTTTTGTGCGAACAACAGGCTTTAGGTTAACTTATTAAAACCTGTGAATGCTGATAGATGTTTGCTCATTAAAATAAGCCTCAAATTATGGCTTATTGCTACTTTTTAGTTTCGCTTATGTATTTTAAGGGTTGATACAAGTAGTTGCTGCGCTACCGTAATTTTCCACTTCAGAAATAGCTCTACTATCTAAGCTTTCACTTTGCGTACAATCAACAGGGTTTTCGTTTATATATAAGGAGTCACTAGGTAAATTAGTCCAATTTAAAATAGTTGAAATATCACTAATCTGATTGTTGTATAACCATAATTCAGTTAACGCGGTTAGGTTAGCAAGAGGTGCTATATCACCGATTTGATTGGTGTGTAACCCTAATCCAGTTAACGCTATTAAATTAGATAAAGGTGAAACATCATTGATTTGATTGGCGCTTGACCATAATTCAGTTAACGCGGTTAGATTTGTCACGGGTGAAATATCACTGATTTGATTGTTATGTAACCATAATTTGGTTAACGCGGTTAGGTTAGCAAGCGGTGAAATATCACTGATTTGGTTGGTGTGTAACAATAATGTATTTAATTCGGTTAACTCTTCAATACCTGAAAGGTCAACTATGCTCATTTCTGAACAATCTAAAGAAGTGATTGAGCTAACAATGGTATCTGTATTTAGCTCAAGGTCAGAAAGACAAATAGATAAGTTAACATCAATGAAACTAATATCACTTACTCTCTTCGGGTTATCTTCGCTAACTTGACTCGCATTAAAAGCAGCCATACATTCAGCATCGCAAGGACCATCACCACCATAAGGATTACTACAACCCGCGATGGCTAAACTAATGTATGAAATTAGTAGTAATTTGATATAGAATTTCATGTAATTCCCTTTTTAATGTTAAATATTATTATTCCTGAATATTAAAAGATACTAGCAGTAAATTCTTAGGGGTGCTTGATATTTTTCTTAGGGAAGCTTATAGGGTGGTGACTCGGACATTTTCTGTCGGGTTTAATCCATAACAATCGGTTTTTGTTGATTCGATTGCCTATTATTAGTACGCATTCCAAATGGTTTTTATATTGAATTTTGCGCGTTGCTCATACGTAACAAACGGATTGTTTTCATATTCCCAAATTGTAAATTCTTCATCACCCTAATATTTCACTATTAATGGCGGATCTGTATTTCGCTTGAAAATATCCTTGCTTAGCTTGAACAACAAAACCATTGATTACATTTTAAGACACTTTCGTAACTAAATTATACAATTCAACTGTTACAGCTTGGTTACAATGTAGGTCGATACAATCGATGGAGTTCAACTTATGTTATTAAAGATAATGAATGAAAAATGGTCTGAACAAAGTATTGAAGATTGGTTTGTTGATGTTCACCATTTCAGTTTAAGTCAATTTAAAAGTCCCTCACCATCACTAAAAGCTTTCGTTAATTATTGTGATAAGGAGCGTATTAATGGTCAGAATGCTCGTACAATTGAAAGAGGGTTAGAGGTTGTTAAATATGTAAAAAAAGGGATTAGCCCACCTACTGCGATTCGTGTTGCTTGGCAAAGTTATCCTTTGGCACCGGCATAATCATATTCATTTTTTCTAAACTGCTCTTTAAATGGGCTATAGCTTAATTTTGCTGGTTGTATTTCTGGAGTCCCCATAAGCCGCTATAGCCACTTCGTTGTAACATTCGATATAGACTACTCTCAGTCCATAAATTACCTACACTGCTCTTCTATGCCATTAATTCTGATCAAAACTGGGTTTTGTTCATCAATAACTTCCCATTCATCCAAAAGATAAAGGTATTCATCAAATTCACAAGGGGTGATGGTTTTATTAAATGATTTTTTTGATAGTAAGTCGAGGCGCGAAAAGTCTTGATTGTCCATTTTATTATCCCTAATAATGCTTTGCCTAACTATAGGGTAGAATGGCTATTAATCAAATAGTACGAGTTGATGCTTTGTATTTGACACAAAACCATCAGTTGTTGACGCAAAATTAGAAATCCCGATAGTTATATTTTTAGAAATGTTACATTTACTAACACCAACATCACCAACGGGATCAATATCCTTTGCCCGTTACAACAA
>JAPYOP010000169.1 GCA_029938115.1 Colwellia sp.
AAACACCGCGCCGGTAACATCAAAGGCTAGCAAGCACTCCTTGGCTGCTTTTGATCAGCTTACCAATTTTATTTTTATTGTAATACACCAACATAAACGCGCTTTCTTGATTGTAATTAACCACGCTATTTTCAATAAACCGCCATTTATTGTCTATGGATCGAAGATTCTTTTTGATTTTTTCATCCAACACTGTGGCTTGTAGCTTTATTAAACGCTGCTTCATGTTTTTAGAAATAATTTCAGGGTCACTTTTCTTAACGTTGCTAGTTAATGTGAACTCGCCCAAGGTTGAACTCGACACATCAAAAAATTTAGCCGCTATTAGTTCCACATCCAACGCAATACGGTCCATGTGTTCACCAATATTACTATCACTGATAATGCCCTGCCCCGCTAATGGGTATATCTTTTCAAGATAGTTTCTAAACTGAATTCGTATGTAAGAAGGCACATTAAATTCGTCTTGTGCACTTGCCTTATAATTCTTTTCTGCTTGGATTTTATTCCACAAAGGCTCAAGTTCAGCCATCTGCTTAGGGTTTTCTTTTTTAATAACTATGAAAGAGTCATTGGCATGACCTAAAATTTTAACGTATTCGTCATAATAGCGGTCATCCCCCTCCGTAAGGATGTACATATAAAAAGCTGAAACAGCCTTACTTACTGACACAGCATGCTGTGTTATTGTGCCACTAGACCAGCTGTTCGCACTGAGTAACAGCAATCCAGAAAGGAGAATTTTGCGATAATAATTGGCCACGAAAGCATCCTCGTTATTATTATTTTTTAGTGTTTTAAATGATGATTCATATTACTGCAAAAAGGCGATTCATCACCACACCCAATGTAAGCATT
The DNA here is from genome assembly GCA_029938115.1 of Colwellia sp. Lineage (GTDB taxonomy): Bacteria > Pseudomonadota > Gammaproteobacteria > Enterobacterales > Alteromonadaceae > Colwellia. Next base: position 859 of record JAPYOP010000169.1, read on the forward strand.
AGGCATCAATTTTGGCATTTAAAGTCAACCAGACCCGCCACCATAATGCATTTAAGACGTTCGTCACAACTTACTGTTTGTTATGGTCTTGATAAGGCTTGCTGGATTTTACTTTTAGTGGCGGTATTCTCACTCAATTGCGCCAGTTCCGTGAGGGTTGCCTTAGATTCAGCACTGATGGTTTGTGGGTTACGCTTTGTTATGTGAGAGCTGAAAAGAGAATCTGTACCGTCGTAAGTACTTGATATATTAAAAAACGTTCCGATAGCGCCTCTATTTACACAAGGCTTAATAACTTTTTTGGGAAACGTTTTTGTAATTTTATTTTTATCTTCAATCAACTTATATGAATCTGACAAGTAAGATCTAAAGTCTTGACGCACTCGGTTACCCACTTCCCAGCCGTGGCCTTTACATGGTTAAACTACGAACACATTTACTAACGACGCGTTAGAATAGTAAAAAGTTATTAAACGTACTGACCAACCCACCCTTTAAGCTGAAATTCCGGCAATGGCATCCACTACTATTTATTCATCGCTTTAAATCCAATTCACTTACGCAGAAATATATTATCGAAGATCTTGTATATTGACGTTTAGGGAACCACATAAAGACTGCACATCGAAGAGAGAGAGGGAGCGCTATTGAACATAGCGCCCAAAATATTAGAGGCTGGCGAGCACTCCTTGGCTACTATTAATTAATTTACCAATTTTATTTTTATTGTAATACACCAACATAAACGCGCTTTCTTGATTGTAATTAACCACGCTATTTTCAATAAACCGCCACTTATTCGCAATGGTGCGCAGATTTTTTTTGATTTTGGGGGCATTTACAACAGACTGAAGCTTTACTAAACGCTGCTTCATATTTTTAGCCATCACTTCAGGGTCGTTACCCTTGGCGCTGCTAGATACCGAGAATGCGCCCATAGTTGCACTAGACACATCAAAGAATCGAGCCGACATCACCTCAATATCTAAGGCTATGCGGGCCATGTGCCCACTAAGGTTACTGTCACTAATAATGCCTTGGCCCACTAAATGGTAAATTTTTTCAAGGTAGTTTCTAAACTGCAGGCGCATATAAGAAGGCACATTGTATTCTTCTTGTGCACTCACTTTATACTCTTTTTCTTTTTGGATTTTATTCCACAAAGGCTCAAGTGCAGCCAACTGTTTAGGGTTTTGTTTTTTAAGCTCTAAGAAAGACGAATTGGCTTTCGCTAATAATTGAATGTACTCGTCATGGTAGCGTTCATCCCCTTCGGTGAGACTAAACATATAGAAAGCTGAAATAGCCTTGCTTGCTGTCAATGCATGCTGCGTTAACGCACCGCTAGACCAGCTGTTTGCACTAAGCAGCAGCAATCCAGCAAGGAAAAATTTGCGATAATAGTTGGCCACGAAAGCATCCTCGTTATTATTATTTTTATTGTTTTGTATGATGATTCATATTACTGCAAAAAGGTGATTCATCACCACACCCAATGTAAGCATCAGGCATCAATTTTGGCATTTAAAGTCAACCAGGCCCGCCACCACAATGCATTTAAGGCATAGATAACGCTTTCTGGATTTTATTTTTAGTGGCGTACACAACAAAATACGCACTTTGCCCGCGATAATTTACTACGCTGTTTTCCACAAACTGCCACTTTGATTTAGCCGACGATAATGTGCTTTTCATGGCGCTGTTTTCACTCAATTTTGCCAATTCCGTTAGGGTTGCCTTAAAGTCAGCACTGATGGTTTGTGGGTTAAGCTTTGCGATGTCTGAGCTGAAAAGAGAATCTGTGCCGTCGTAAGTACTTGATATATCAAAGAATCGTGCCGATAGCGCCTCTATTTGCACAAGGCTTAATAACTTTTTTTGGGCAACGCTTTTGTAATTTGATTTTTGATCTTCGACCAACTTATATGCATCAGACAAGTAAGATCTAAAGTCTTGGCGCACTCGGTTATCCACTTCCCAGCCATATTCTTTATCGTACTTAAGAACAAGTTGATCACTAAAACCTTGCCATTTGTGCAACAGTTTCTCGCCTTGAGTGCCATTGTTACGAACGTATTGCCTAAGCAGCGTAATAGACTGTTTTTTGAAGACAGTAAATTCTTTTAGGTACTTCTCATTGCCTTCACTTAACCCCTGCATATAAAAAGCCGACATGGCCTGGCTTGTGGCCTTTACATGGTTAAGTAACGTTTCATTGGCATGAACGGGGAAAAATACACAGATACCGAGAACAAGCAGGCAAATACTACGAACACACTTCATTTCTACACTCTTTTTTTATTTTTTATGAGTTACAGCAATAGCGTAGAATTTAATATACCTCCCTTTGTGGTACAAATGAACAAGCTAATGGTCAAAATTAGTACTTATTACTTAAAAAAAGTTTACCAGTCCCGCCACAAACTGATAAAAACAATCAAATATACTGACCTATCCATTCTTTTAGCTGTGACTCGGGTAATGCCCCCGCTAGATCCCCCACAACCTTGCCTTGTTTAAATACCTTTAGGGTGGGAATACTACGAATGGCAAAGCGTGCCGCTAGCTGTTGTTCAGATTCGGTATTCACTTTCACAAAGACCGCCTTCCCCCGCATGGCTAATGCTTGTTTTGCAAAGACCGGCGCCATCATTTTACAAGGGCCACACCA
>JAPYOP010000170.1 GCA_029938115.1 Colwellia sp.
TGTGCTTAAAGTCATAATAGCGAGTATTTTATTTTTATTCGCTACAAACAGCTTTGGCGATGATGACTGGCGCTTTTCAGGTTTTGCTTCCTTAGGGGCTGGACGCATTTATGACGACGACCAAAGGGCGTTAGATTATGATAGTGAGTGGTCGTTTAATTCAGATAGTGTATTAGGCTTACAGCTTGATAAAGAGCTATCAGAACAATGGGGTTTTACTGGGCAGTTAGTGGCCAATGGCTTCAACTATACAGGGGACGATATTTACACCCCCGAACTTGAATGGTTATTGTTACGCTTCGAACCCACCGGAGACATGCAATTCCGGCTAGGCCGCATACGCAACCCTTTGTATTATTATTCCGCCACGTTAGAAGTGGGCTTCACGTACCCTTGGGTACGCCCATCCGCAAACACCTACCCCTCTTTTGCAGATCCACTTAAACACCTTGACGGTATCGATTTCATCTACAGTACCAGCCATTGGGATGTGGACATTGAATACCAATTAATTGCTGGACGTTCGGCAGCAATATTTTATGATTTAGATATAACCAACCACTCTGTTTTTGGCGCCAACATTACAGCTAATTGGTCTAATTTTATGTGGCGAATTAATACTGAATTTTTGAAAGTATCCATATTAGCACCTACCGCTGCCCCATTAAAAGAAGGCTTCAAAAATGCTGCGGCAAGCGTTTCTGCATTAAGCGCGCAAGCAGAAGAAGATTTCCTATATATATCAAACAACCTAGAGTCCAAACACAAAAAAGTAAGGTACTTATCAGCAAGCTTTATGTGGGAACCTGATTTATGGGTGTTAATGACAGAAGCCATGTATTTTGACAATGAAGATAATAATTTTTCTAATGATGCCACCGGATTTTATATATCACTTTCTTATCAACTTGGCGCTTACACGCCATATATATCATACGGTGAATTCCATAATGAGTTTGCTGACGGCATAGCGAATAAAATCAAACAGACGGAAGCCTTAATACCTATTACACCGGGAGGCTCTGATTTGGATGATCTGCGCACAATAACTACCGATCTAGTTAATGATTTTGATACTGAGCAAGAATCCATCGTTTTAGGCATTAGATATGACATCCATGAACAAGCCAATTTAAAAATGGAGGTTGAATATTTTAACTTTTTAAAAAACACATCAGGAATGTTCACAGTAAACAACGATTTAGCTGACAATCCAAATGATGGTTTAATGACATCACTTGTCATCGATGTGGTGTTTTAATATGAAACACACAATCAATAGCGTTAAGTGGGTATCACATATACGAAACAGCATATTACCGGGAATAATATTAATTTCCTCACTTTTAGCCGTTAATATACAAGCCGACATTGTTGTTGTTGTGAACCCAGACAACCCTATTCACTCACTAAGCAAAAAAGACATACAGAGATTATTTTTAGGGCGCCTGCATAAATTTCCAGATTCAGACATGAAAGTTGAGCCCATCGATAACTCAGAAAACAGCGATGATTATGATAATTTTTATTCTAATGTAATTAACATGAATAAATCCAAATTAAAACGTTACCGTGCACACTATTTATTCAGCGGAAAAGGCCGCTTGCCCACGCAAATTAAAAGCACACAAAAAATTGTTAAGTATGTCTCTACCACCAAAAATGCCATCGCATACATGAATAGAAATCAGGTCACCGAAAAAGTTAGAGTTGTTTATTCTAACTGATAATTCTACAACGATAAAATAAAGGCCATGCATTACATTCATGTTTATAAATAAATATCGTCTACCTAACATGAAACGGCATTATGCCAAAATACGTTACAATCTTATATTTTGCTTTAAAGCTGCACCAACTATTTAAACGACCAAAATAATACTGAAGACACTAAATTAACTGTAAAATTCTGACATGACCGTTTTAAGTATTTCCATATTAATCGGTTTTTTTATGTAATGGTCCATACCGGACTCCAAGCAGCGCTCTTTATCCCCTTCCATCGCATTGGCAGTGACCGCTATAATTGGCACCCGTCCTTTTTCGCCGCCAAGTTTTCTAATGTTTTTAGTTGATTCAAATCCATCCATAACCGGCATTTGGCAATCCATCATAATCATGGCGTAATCGTTTTGGGTCGCCAACTTTAAACCTTCTTCCCCATTATTGGCAGTATCTGTATGAAATCCGATCTTTTTAATAAAACCATTTAAGATCATTTGGTTTACATTGTTGTCTTCTACTATCAAAACCTTTTTAAGGTTATTCATGGCCAGTGGCTTACTTGAAACAGTCGCTTTTGCTTGCGTGACTTCCCGTAACGGACTATTAAAAATAAAACGAGCGCACAAACCACCCTGTTCACGGTTTTGTAGTTCAATGTTTCCCTCCATGGCTTTGGCAATACTATTACATATTGGTAGACCTATACCCATGCCTTGATGCTGGCGATTAAACGAGCCATCAATCTGATGAAAAGGCTTAAGCGCATCAGCTATATAATCCTCACTAATACCAGGACCATCATCCTTAATTACAATACTGACTTGAATGATTTCATTATTATCTATATTGCTATCCTTAGTTATACGCAATATTCCTTTAGAATCATGAGCTTCTAGGCGAACATTCACACAACCTTTCTCTGAAAACTTAATTGAATTGCCGATAAGGTGTCGCAAGACGTGAGCAATGCGATTTACGTCGACGTAAATCAAGCCGGGAGGCATCTGATCATCAATGACAATACTCAAACCTTTCATTTGATAGTCAGCAGTAAACATGAGAATGATTTCATCAAGGGATTGACGCAATGAGAATACACTAGGTTTGATGCGCACCTTGCCGGACATCATACTGGTGAATTCTAAAATATCGTCAATGGCTGTTGTAATACTTAACTCAGATAGTTTGCAGGCATCTAACAGGGTTTGTTGTTTAGCCGTGGGCTTAGTGTCCTCTAATAATGAGATAGCCCCAGAAATACCATTAATAGGCGTTCTTAACTCATGGCTCATAGTCGCTAAGAATATTTCTTTTAATTTATCGCTTTTATTAATGGCGACCAACACAGTAACCGAAATAATCCAGGCCAGTGCCACCAACGCCACAATGAGCACAGAGCCTAATATGGCGCCAAGTTGATTGGCAGATCTTATTTGTTCATTGGTATTACCCAAAGCAACCACATACTGGTTTTTAAGTTTCTCTAAAATTTGATCAAGATGATTATCAAGCTGAAGCCTAAGGTAGTTTACCTCTAGGGATTTATCTTCATAGAGACGGGGCTTTTCAGGGTTATTAATAAGTATATCAGCCACCTCTTTGGCCGATTTAAAATAGCCATCAAACTGTGCTTTAAGGTCGCTGGTCAATTCAATTGTGGTTGGATCTAGTTCATTGATGACGTCAATACGGGTACTAAACTGCTTGGCGGTGCTGTAGGTTTCTTCCAATAAAAACTCATGCTCCAGCACCAAGGCCGTGGATATATTATCATGTACATCGCGAAGACCCTGCTTTAAC
>JAPYOP010000021.1 GCA_029938115.1 Colwellia sp.
AATAAACTCATACGGGATCAATAAACCTTTCTATGCGCTTTTATTATTTTTTGCCAAGGGATATTCTGGTTACCTAAACTAAGAAAATCAGGATTAAGCAGGCTTTCTCTTTTATTGTAGCTGAGCGGATTAAATTCACTGTCTATAATAGTGCCACCGGCTTGTTCTAAAATACATTGACTAGCGCCAGTGTCCCACTCGCCTGTTACGCCAATACGCAAATAACAATCGGCACCACCTTCTGCTATTAGGCAGTTTTTCAAAGAACAACTGCCTAATGCAACATAGTCAAAATCAAAATCGTTATTTAAATACTGTCCCATCAAATCTAGCTGTTGCCTACGACTAATAGCAATCTTAATTCGGCGCTGTTCTTGATAGGGCGCGACATGAATTTGATGACTACGACTATTACTTTGAAGATTACAGTCTTTAAAAGCACCTAAGTCATTTTGAGCAAAATAGGTTAAATGATGATCGGGGGCGTGAATAACACCAATGCTTGGCCAGCCATTTTCAACTAAAGCAATATTTACGGCAAAATCGCCACTGCCAATAATATACTCGCCCGTGCCATCAATAGGGTCCAGCAACCAATACCTGTCCCATTTTTCACGTTGAGCTAAGGCAACCGTACCGACCTCTTCTGAAATAATCGGGATATCGGGCGTTAACGTTTTAAGTTGATCCATTAAGATATCATTAGCTGCGATATCAGCACTAGTGACCGGGCTCTCATCTGCTTTTAATTCTGCGGTAAAACTTTTATCGCGGTAATATTTCATTACCTCAACACCTGCTTTTTTCGCGCTATCCAAGGCTATGTTTAATAATTTTTCATCACTCATCATGCATTATCCTGACTGGCTAATTTACTTGGTGAAAGGTGATCGACTAATAACATTAACGCGGCAATACTGCGCGCTTCTTTAAAATCAGGTTGTTGTAACAAAGTTTTATAGTCTTTAATGGGCCATGAAATCACTTCTAAGGGTTCTGGTTCATCACCTTCTAATTGAGCAGGATATAAATCACTAGCAATAAAGATATCCATTTTTGCATTAAAAAATGCTGGAGCCATCATTACTTGTGAAAGGTGATGCAACTGCTTAGTGCCATAGAATATTTCTTCTTGTAACTCTCGATTAGCCGCTTGCTCTGGCACTTCACCAGGGTCAACTAAACCTTTTGGAAAACCTAGTTCGTAACTATGAGTGCCTGCGCAATATTCACGTACAAGCAATATTGTATCGCTATCAAGCATTGGCACTATCATAACAGCACCATTACCTGAGCCAAGCATACGCTCATACTGGCGCTGTTCACCATTACTAAAGGTTAATTCAAGCTGCTCAATAGTAAACAAGCGGCTTTTAGCTACTTGCTTTTGACCATTGATTTTCGGTAATTGATTTTTCCCTATCATAACTCTTCAAGATTGATTATTAATTCTTTTGATACCAGTTATAATGACACGATAAACATCAACTATGGAACCTATAAATGCTTAATTGGTCAGAAATATCTACTGTTTTACTCGACATGGATGGAACCATATTAGATTTACACTTCGACACTCATTTTTGGCTAGAGCACTTTCCTGTTCGTTACAGTGAAAAACATGGTATTAGTGTTGAAGAAGCCAAGCAAAAGCTTATCGGTCACTATCAAGAACTAACCGGAACCATAGAGTGGTATTGTTTGGATTACTGGACTGAATTTACCCAAATGCCAATTCCGCTTATTAAACGTGAAGTGCAGCATTTAATCCAATTACGTGAAGACGCTGATGAATTTTTAACCGCATTAAAGCAAAGTGGTCGAGAAGTTATTTTAGTTACTAATGCTCACCCAGATGCCTTGTCATTAAAAATTGAGCGCACCCAATTAGATAAATACTTTGACGTGCTTTATTCAACCCATGAATTTGGCGTAGTGAAAGAGTCACAATTACTTTGGCAAAAACTGCAAACTAAGCAAGGCTTTGAACTAGAAAGCACCTTATTTGTAGATGATAGTTTACCGGTCTTAGAATCAGCTCAAAAATACGGTATCAAACATATACTGGCGGTAGAGAATCCGGATAGTCAAAAACCAGCGAATAATTTTAAAAACTTTACTTCTATTTCTGATTATCGTCAGTTAACTAAAGATATATTAGCTAATCCAGTAAAGTGAATATCATGTTACACATTGATACCTGAAGCGAGTATATATTCAAACGTAACATGTTTATAATTAATACAACTAAGGCACTAATAATTAATAATATCAAGGGAACTAAGTTCTTTTTATTAATGGAGTAATACTAGATTGAATTTTCATACAAAGCATAATAACTTGCATAAATATTTACTAGTTTCAGTTTTTTTCATCGGGTTAACAGGTTGTGGTGGTTCTTCATCAGAAGAAGAAGTAATAACTCCAGAGCCAACCCCTGCCCCAGAAGTTACTCCTCCCATAGTTGAGTCAAATATAAAAGAATGGTGGGACACAACAACACCTGATTTTTCAGAAAATCCTGACAGACCTGTTATTACTCTGATTGATAATCACACGCTATATTTACCCGTTGGTGCTAATTATCAAGAGGTTGGCGCAACGGCAGTAGATAAGCAAGATGGCGATATTTCAGGGCAAATTGTAATTACCAGCAACTTAAATGTTAATTTAGCTGATGATTATTTTGTTCGTTATTCAGTTAAAGATAGTGACGATATAACAGCAATTGAAGCAGTACGCATAGTACGAGTAGTAGACGATAAACCGCAAAAATTGACTTCACGTCCTGTGGGCAATTCATACTCTCATTTAGGTTACATCGAGCATCTACCCGAAAATTATGGAGAAAATCCAGATCAGTTATACCCACTATTTATTTTTAATCACGGCAATGGTTCAAATGCCGTTATATCAGGCGATGACCCATTAAAATCATTATTACAAATAGGCAGGTTCGATGGTTTACCACAACTAGTCAACTCAAATAACTGGGATGAAAACGACTCTTTTGTCGCTTTAGCACCACAGTTAGGGCATCCGGGGCAAAATGATCCTATCGAACGAATTGACGCTTTTATAGATTTTGCCATTGCCACGTATAAAATAGATCCAGAGCGCGTTTATGTTACAGGCTGGAGTCAAGGTGCTTTTATGACCTATTATTATGCTCAAAAGCATCCTGACAAAGTGGCGGCTATTGTCCCTATTTCTGGCGGAATGTATTTAGAAGACATGGTTGCTGAAGAATATTGTAGTTTAGAATCTGTGCCAATATGGGCCTTTCATGGTGCTGATGACGCAGTAGTAATAAGCCAACGGGATATTGATACCATAGGTAATTTACAACAAAATTGTAATAATATCGTATTACCTAAAATAACCATCTATCAAGAACGTGATCATTTTTATGTCTATCATGGCACATTTGATTTAACTCATTTAGCTAATGGTTCAGAAGATATCATCAGTGATCCGGCTTATGATTTATATGATCAAAATATCTATTCATGGCTATTAAGCCATTCGAAAAGTAGAGAATAATACAGCTAAACTAAAGTAGTCACTTGCTTTCTAATTATGTTCACAAAGCCTGTTAAAATGACAAACGATAGCGTCCTTGGCTATCTTTGTTACCTAAAAAAGGTAAAACATTGTTAAGCACTTGTGGGAATTTAGCGCTAGGTTTTAAAAAGCCATTACCTGAGATTTTACCACCTTTGCGTACATAAGCGTTGAAGGTTAAGCCGAGGTCGTTTTTCGGTGAAAGAATTAATGATAGCGCTCCATCCTCACAGCCAATATCACCATTAAAGCTACCTAGTTTGATATTTTGTTCTAAAGCTACCACGCCTGCTTTTGACCACACTGCTGAACCATTTGCAGCAATACATTGATAGCCTTTTTGTAGATCTATTTCAGCGTTAGAAACGTTCAATTCAACATCACCCTGCGCTGACATAGGTAAAGGCAAGGTGAGCTGTTGTGCTATCTCATTCGCTTTGACTAACACCTTGAGATCACTAAGTTGTACTGTGTTTTGTGAAACTTCTAAGACGAACTCTCCTTCAGGGCCTGCAATAAAAGAGTCGCCAAAGGTGATAGATAGATTAGGTGTTAAGGTAAACAAAGACCAAAAACTTAAGCGAGCATTAACTTTTTGAATACTCGTTTCACCAACAACTACCTGCTCAACATTGGTATTCCACGCACTACCTGTCACCCCGAAAATAGTTAAATTTTTAGGTGTTTCAAACTGATTGAACAACAGGGTTGCTGGTAATGTAGCGATTAAAAAACCAATATAGGTGATTAAAAAAACACCGCTAATGATGAACTTATTTTTCATTTATTGTCTCTGCTTAACGCTTGTGTGTAGTTAAATTGTAAAAGTTTACTGTCTAGTTAGCTGTAATCGACGAACACGCACTTCGCCTGTTTTATCACCTTGAGTTAAATCAATAGCTTGAACTTGTAAGCCTTCATTGTTTGCCAAGTGTTCTAACCAAAAAAGTAACTGAGTGAATGGTGCGCTATCAAGCCACACTTGCAAAATTTCACCTTGAGGCTGCATACGAGTAATAGTTAGCTGTTGCTGATTTGCCGTGCGATTAATAATACTCGACAAACTGCCGGTACTTTTTTTATTGCCGCCTGTAGATCTAACACTTTGATAACGAGCTGTATTGTCCGTAACCCAAGTTAACAGAGCTTGTCTGCTAGCCAAGCGTTTTTCAGTTTTAGCTAGATTTTCATTTAATGGCATCCATAACAGGCTATAAAGTAAAAAAACTGATACTGCTGAACCCATAGCTAAAACTAGTCGTTGTTCGCGTAAGTTAAGCCCATGCCACCATGCTTTTATTGCTGATAAATTCATTATGAACGCCCCTTACTGCTTTCTTTACTGGTGATACTAAATGAACCGGTAACTTGTTCGCCTTGGTTGTTTTGTGCACCTTGTTTTACGGTTAAATTAGCCGCATTAAGTGCTCTTTTAAAACGCTCAAAATGCTGATAATCATCAGCAATAGCTTGCAGGCGAAGCTCTTGCCTTTTGCCATCAAACTTCAAAGACTCCGGTTTCAACTCAGGAACTTTTGCAAAGGCTGGTTGTACTTTTGACAACATAGTTAAGAAACCCGTTTGATCACTACTGCCACCAAGTTGTGCTATTTTTCTATTCAACTGAGATTTAATAGTACCAATACGTATTTTTTTTGCGCTTGGAAAAGCTTTTTTATAACGGGCAATTATTTGCGCTTCGACTTGTTCCTGCTGCGCTGAAAGTTGCCATAACTGTGCACCTTTATAACCAACATTCAACAATAAAGCACAAACTGCAATACCTGCAGCCCAGAGCCAATTATTAACGTTTTTTGAACGACGCTCTTTCAGTTTAAACTCACCTTGCAGCAAATTAAATTGACTGTTCTGGCAATGTTGCGCGAGCAAAGCTAAAGGCAACTCTGCTTGAGCTTTATTAATTGTTAAACCATTTTGTTCAGAGATTTCATTAAGATTTGGTAAATCTGAATAGGCATTGATAATAAGATCACTTTGCTCATCAGTTGTACTGCTCTGTATGTCGCTAGCGTGGGACTTAGCAATAACATGTTGCAGGGCAAACTGCCACGCGTCACTATCAAGCGTAAAACCTTGCCATTCACCTCGTCGAACCACTATTTGCGTTTCATATGACGAAGTATTTGAAGAGCCATCTGAATTTTCAGAAATATTTACTGGTCGAAGTGCAATGGCACTCCATTGGCCATCAACGTAAGGTATCGCAAGAGTTTCAGGCTGGATCGTTTTCACCTGAATTTCTGCGTCAGCTAACCATGTTTGCCATTGCAACATTTGTGCTTTGTCAGTAATGGCTACAAAACAGTTATAATTATCACTATCGCTAGCAATATCTGCATAAGCAAAGAATAATTGGTCAACATCTTGTGCTAATTCATCTTCAAGCATGTAAGGCACAGCAGAGCGTGTTGCACGTTGTGATTTAGTTGGCACAGTTAAGCGCTTTAATAATACGTCACAGCCCGGCACAAACACCTTAACTAAACGTTGCTGTGCCTTGTCGGTTAACTCATTTAATTGCTGAGCATTGGCTAATTCGCCACTGGCAATAATTTCTTGCTCTGTAGAGCTAAAGATTAACCAAGACACTTCATCTTGAGCTTGACTACCTAGGCGTATATATAAAATCTCGGCCATTATACCATTTCCATTAAGTTAGTTCTCACTCAGAGCTTGTCAGCGGTTTGAGAACAAATAGAATTTGTTTGCATATAGTTATTCTATATTAAATAAATTCTGTGCGGTTATCTAATCGCTGAAAAACTCCCAAAGGGCGAGTTTAAAAAGGCTTACAGCCTGCGTTATTGATTTCGACAAGGGAACAACCATTCTCTTTAATCAAAGCCTTGCCTCTTAGCCTTTTAACTATCGCTGAGAGGGAAGAAACTTAGTGGAATTGGTATTAATTGCGTCCTATGGTACGACTGATCACATCAATATATTTATTATTTGTTATTTTCATCACGGAACTCATAGCAAAATAACTGTCATTAAAACTGGCACTAGCTTTTAGTTTAAAGTATTCGCTATCAACTACAAACTGTTCTTTTTTGTCCTCAAAATTTCTGAGCTTAGTAACTTCGGGTAAACCATAAAAATCGTCTATAGAGGCAAAGCCTTCTTCTTCTCTAGCACTTAATATTTCCTGTGCTTCATCTAACGTTGAATCAAGTAAAGCTTGTAGCAATTCAGCTTGATCACTTTTAAAGGTGTTAATGTTTATTTTATGTTGATGACTCTCTGGAATAACACAAACGTAAGGTTTAATCGCATCAATAATAACAGGTGTAAAATGCTCGACTACTCTTAACTCATTGACACTGGCTAAATAATGATTGGCGGCAAGATAGGGGAATTCTCGTGACGCATAATCATTATCTTCGGCGCCACCATTACTACTTATACCGCTGTCTTCATCTAACCAATCAGTGAGTGCGTCGGCCATCGAATCTGCTTCAAATTGACTAACACCCTCGATGTGTAAATTCATCAATAACGCTACAAGGGCTAGTCGAGCAGGTGCTTTTTGATTACTTGAGCGCCCCCCAGCACCCGTAGTGCTTTCTGGTTTAGCACGTAATGCATTAAGATTTAAACAGCTTTGCAGATCCGTTATTTCACCTGATATAGTGCCAAAATCAACGGGATAGGTGGTTTCACCCTGTGCCCAAATTTGCCCTAAATGGGTAACTTTATCATCTTTTTCAAACGCAGTAATTAAGACACGTTTGGTAAAAGCCTCAGCCCCCATAGCATACCAATAGGCTTGTTGATTAAAAGCGATATTTGCGCTGCGCTGCATTTGCATTTGCAAACGGGCGGTCATTTGACTCGCAATAACGGCACATAAGGCAACAATTAACATCACGGTAATAAGTGCAACACCTTTTTGCTGGTGATATTTATCTAATCGAATTATCACGGTTTTGTACCTGCAGCTTGTTTTTTCTTAGCTAAGCCGTCACCTGGAACCAAAAATTGTCGACGAATGACACCGAAATCTTTGGTCTCTATTTCAATGGCGATAGCTAATGGTAAAGAGTTAGTTGCCCAAGTCTCTTGCCACTTTTTACCATCGTAATACTCAAATAATATCTCGGTAACATCAGTGATCAGTGGTCTAACTTTTGGTTCTTCACCAACAACAGAGTCAACAAAATTAAAATGTAAACGCTGCAGTGTTTCTTCGCTTATTCTATATGCCACCGCTTGCATATCACTTCTTGGTAGCAATAAACCGGGATTTGTCCAACCGTGCCGAACAAAAGCAATGGCTTGTTCTTCAGAAGCAAAACTATCACTCGCTGTTTGTATTAATCGCTCTAACGGCGCTTCGCCATCAAGGCGTATAGTACGACGTGATATTTGCGTAATATCACGTTCAATAATTAAAAAAGCGCGTTGCAATTCATTTTGTCGCTCACTACTCTGCTTTGCTATTGCATCACCTCGTAAAACCGTATCAAATATAGTGAAACTAGAAAGACTAATAATAGAAAAAATGGCAATAGCAATCAGCACTTCTAATAAGGTAAAGCCGCTATTGTTTTTTTGCATTAACGATGTGGTATTGCGACTTAGCACTATTTCTCCACCTTAGAAACATAGGTGGTTAAACTGCTAATAGCTAATTCATCATCTTCGTTTAACCTTACTTCCATGACAATAGCTCGCATATCTTTATCCGTAGTTTTGATGACTTTTTGTTGCCAAAACCAAGCTCGACCTGCTAATTCAACTTCGCCTTTAAAGTTATTCTTAGGAGGCCATTTTTCGTCAACACTTACCGCTACAAGTTGATTTGAAGCAACCCAATTAGCAAACATTTTGCTTTCTAGATAACCAATGTTACGCGCATTATTACTTGCTGCACTTAATAGTGCTATACCGGCAATAGCAAACACTGCCATAGCTAGCATCACTTCAATTAAAGTAAAACCTTTATGCTTAGGTGGCTTGGATGGCTGGTGGCACTTTTGTCGCAGCAAGCTACGACCTACGTTGAGATTAATCATCTAACACCGGACCTTCAACGGTTAAAGGAATGCTATAAATTCCGGTAACGCGATAAGCTAGATCGTCTAAATCATCATAGAGCGATGCTTCTTCGGTGAAACTAAAAGTTAAACTAAACGGGGTAATATCACCACCCGATAGAATATAGACTTGCGGTAATAATATTTTTTCTTTTTTAGCGTTCTTTTCTCTTTCTATATCATCAAAAGAAAGGTATTCATCATCTGCTGCTTTAAAAACTGATGAGTCGAACAGTAGTGGTTCATCAATGGGTAGGTCATCTAAAGCTAATTTGAAGGTGACATTTTCAGGCAATGTTTGTGCTGCTAACCAGTCCTGCTCAGGTATGACACTCCATTTAACGCCGTCATACCCCAAAAATTGATAACTTTCTTTATCAATATATAAACCCAACTCAATATTATTTAGCAAACCATAGTTTGAGGCACTTTCAAAAAGTTCAGCAAATTTATAACTGGTTTTTTTCAACACATCTTCAGGGCGTTTACCGGAAAAATTAAACTGCACGCTTGAAACAATCAAGCCAATTAACGCAATCACCACTAAGACTTCAAGCAAGGTGAAGCCTTTGTTGTTATTGGTTCGATTTGAATATAAAGCGTGGTTTTGTTTCATGTGTTTTCGATGGTTTTCTTATAATTCCAACTAAAAAGAGGGAATAAACACCCTCTTTGTCGGACTAAAGTCCAACCTACAAAGTTATGATAGTTTCAGGCTAAAGTAAGATTGGCCCTTTCAGCAACAAGGTGACCCTACGATAAAAATTTCAGACTAAAAAGCTCATAGGCAAGGCGCTAAATATGACGTTTAGTCCGCTAAACAAATATTTCGCAACGCAGTATATGAATTTCTTAGGCAAAATTATTGGTAGTCGCCTAAGTTCCAGTTACCTATATCATCTTCGGTACCTACTTCGCCATCTGGTCCTGAACTAAACACATCCATTCTGCTTTGCTCACCCGGATTTAATAAAAGGTATTCATTACCCCATGGGTCTTTAGGTAGGCGCTTGACATAACCACCTTCTGGAAAACGTCGTGGAATAGGCTCGATGTCTGTTTGTTCAGTTAGTGCTTCTAAGCCTTGCTCTGTACTTGGGTAATCAATATTATCCAATTTGTACATACTTAACGAGTTTTCTAAGGCTGAGATATCTTGCACTGTTTTTTGCAATTTAGCCGTTTCTTGGCTACCCATTAAATTGGGTACAACCACACTTAACATCATACCGATGATCACAATAACGACCATTACTTCGAGTAAAGTAAAACCTTGCGTGCTTTGTAATTTATTTCTAACCATAATATTTCCTAACGACTATTTAACTTAAATTTAATTTTACTTATCTATAGCAACTTGTAGATCATTTCATCGATCTACAATTCTTAGCCACCTACAAAAGTATTCAACTTCAAAATTGGCTCTAATATTGCCATAACAATAAATAATACCACACCCGCCATGACCACCATTAAAGCAGGTTCAAAAGCTTTTAGTGAGATATTAACTAAGGCTTCAAACTCTTTGTCTTGATTGTCTGCTGCGCGACCTAACATTTGTTCTAGTTGACCACTTTTTTCACCACTGGCAATCATGTGCAACATCATTGGCGGAAACAATTTAGTTTGCTCTAACGATAAACGTAAACTCGCCCCTTCACGCACTTTATCGGCGGCCAATTTTACTTGTTGTTTGATATACAAATTATCAAGCACTTCACCTGAAATTTTCATGCTTTCTAATAACGGTACCGCGCTGGCTGAAAGTATACTTAATGTTCGAGCAAAACGAGCGGTATTTAACCCTTTAGCCACTTTACCAATACCCGGTAAGGCGATAACACGTTGATGATAAGCCATTTCAAATTTTGGCTTTTTCAATAGCTGTGAAAACAATAATATTAGCATCGCGACAAACAAAACAATAAAAAAACCATTCGCTTGTAAAAAGTCACTACTAGCTATTAAAAACTTAGTGGAGCCAGGTAAGTTTGCGCCCATATGCTCAAATTGACCGACAATTTGCGGTACAACTTTGGTCAATAAAATAGAGATAACGCCAATTGCCACAACGGTCATAATAACAGGGTAAACCAATGCTTGAATTAACTGTGATCGCATTTGCTCACGTTGTTCGGTGTAATCAGCTAAGCGGTTTAATACTTTATCTAAATGACCTGATTTTTCACCTGCAGCAACCATAGCGCGATACAAGCGATTAAAAACTTTAGGATATTCAGCCATACTTTCCGCTAAACCATAACCTTCAGTTACCTTAGTTCGCACTCCCATAACCATACTCTTAATGGCGTTTTTTTCACCTTGCTCTGCAATGGCAACTAATGCTTCCTCAAGCGGTAAACCTGACTCTACCAAGGTAGCTAATTGACGCGTAATTAACGCTAATTCAGCTGCGGATACTTTGCTTTTGTTTTTTCGGCTACTTGATTTACCAGATTTTGTTTTGTTATTAGCTAATGTCGGCGTGACTTCTGTTGGCATTAAACCTTGCTCACGTAAGAACGCCCGTGCTTGTCTTGGGGTATCGCCTTCAATCACCCCTTTGTTAATTTTACCTTTGCTGTCTACAGCTTGATAATCGTATGCTGCCATTAATCTTCTCGAGTAACACGCAACACTTCTTCTAGTGTTGTTTGCCCTAGCATCACTTTGTCAAAACCATCTCGACGAATAGAAGCGGTATGTTTACGAACATACTTTTCTATCGCTTGTTCACCATGACCATTATGAATGATCTCTCGAACCGTATCATCAACCACTAATAATTCATGAATACCTGTTCGGCCACGATAGCCTTTAAAGTTACATTCACTACAACCTTTAGCGCGATAAATAACTCGCTGGTTGTCACTTGGCAGCGCTAACAAAATGCACTCTTCTTCATCCGGTAAATGGCTTTCACGACAATGCGGGCAAAGCGTTCGTACTAATCGTTGAGCAAGCACGCCTAACAAACTTGAAGAGAGTAAAAACGGCTCAACGCCCATATCTTCCATGCGGGTAATAGCACCCGCGGCAGTATTAGTATGCAAGGTAGATAACACTAGATGACCAGTTAAACTGGCTTGTACGGCAATTTGTGCAGTCTCTAAATCACGAATTTCACCGACCATTACTACATCAGGATCTTGACGTAAAATAGCACGTAACCCGCGAGCAAAGGTCATATCAACTTTCGTGTTTACTTGAGTTTGGCCAATGCCTTCAATAGCAAATTCGATTGGATCTTCAACCGTAAGAATATTGCGTTCTTTTTCATCAATTTGGGTTAGACCTGCGTATAAAGTAGTACTTTTACCTGAGCCAGTAGGCCCTGTAACTAAGATGATGCCATGAGGTTTGTCTATTAATTTGCTAAAAGCATGACGATTAACTTCGGTCATGCCTAAGTCTTCTAAATCTAATCGTGCGGCATTTTTATCAAGTAAACGTAAAACCACACGTTCACCATGACCTGTTGGCATAGTGGAAACTCGCACGTCAACAGCACGACCACCAATACGCAGTGAAATACGACCATCTTGTGGAATACGCTTTTCAGCGATATCGAGTTTCGCCATAACTTTAATACGCGAGACTAACAAAGAAGCGAGTTTTCTATTGGGTTTCAATATCTCACGTAATACACCATCAACACGAAAACGTATTTGCAGGGAGTTTTCAAACGTTTCAATGTGAATATCACTGGCACTTTCTTTGATAGCTTCACTCAACATTGCGTTTATAAGCTTAATAATAGGCGCGTCATCTTCATTTTCTAATAAATCTTCGCTTTCTATCATTTCATCAGCAAGCGAATATAAATCTACTTCATTGCCAATATCTTCCATCATTTGTTGTGCTTCAGAAGAGTCACGCTGATAGGCTTCAGTTAATAACAATTCAAACGAAGCAAGATCCTGCACATCAAAACTAAACGGTGCTTTAATAATACGGCGTACTTCCAAAATCACATCTAAACTGATTTCAGCTAAACAATATAAAACATAGTTTTCATCATTTTTGCTGAGCAAGACGCTGTAGCGCTTGGCAAAAGCAAATGGTAAACGCCAAGCTACTGAGGTTTCTTCTGGAATAGCCAACACTTCTTGCACTGGCGCTTGTTCAACGGCTATTTCGGTAGCTTCTTTGATTTCCTCAGACATTAGTCATTATTCTCTTTAGAAGGTTTTTCTTTTAATGCGCTTTCTTTCTCTTTTTTAATCGAATCTTGGTAATCTTTAAATGAAGGTGGCAGCTCTAATTTGTCACTCCATTCAGGCAAAATAGGCAAATTTTCATCGCGCATTAACGCTAGACCTTCTTCTTGTTTACGTAATTGGTCCGCTCTAATAAAGTTATACTTTTCCTTCGCCATGGCATTCATTACACTTGAATCAGTAATAATGGTGGGCTTAAGAAATACCATTAAATTACGCTTGCGGGTACTGTTGGATGTTGATTTAAATAAGTGACCAATAATTGGCAGGTCACCAAGTAGCGGTACTTTCTGCACACTTTCTTGCACATCTTCATCAATTAAACCACCCAAAATAACGGTTTGACCGCTTTCGACCATAACTGTTGTTTTGATTTCACGTTTGTTAATAGAAATATCAACACCTGTGGCGCCACTAACCGACGAAACTTCTTGCTCAATGGTTAATTGTACGCTGTTGCCTTCATTAATTTGTGGTGTAACCAATAATTTTATACCAACTTCTTGGCGATCAACGGTTTGAAATGGATTTGAGTTATTACTACCGGTTTGTGAACCCGTGATAATGGGCACTTCTTGACCTACTAAAAAATAAGCTTCTTCGTTATCTAAGGTAGTAATGCTTGGTGTTGCTAAAATATTAGAATTAACGTCTTGACTAACGGCTTGTACAATTGCACCCCAATCATTTTTCATAATGCCAAACATACCGCCGCTTACCGAGCCTAGTAGTTGAGCAATAAGGGAATAATCACCTTTGGTACCCGGTTTCTGATAAGCCTCTTGCACAATTTCACCATTACTAGGACTCAGTACGGCTGGTATCCATTCACCTTCAACCCCCTCAGCTACCTTGCCTGCCGCGGCTAAACTGCTCACAGGTACTGGTCCATTAGTAAATTGAGTGAATGCGCCTTGATTGTTGTACCATTGCACACCAAGTTGCACACCATCAGTTTCATAAACTTCAACAATAATGGCTTCAATATGTACTTGTGCTCGCGGCACATCTAATTGACGTATCACCGCTTCTAATGAGCGTAACATGTCTGGCTGGCCGGTAATAACTAAGGTATTCGTTGGCTCATGTGCTTCAATACTTGTATCTGTTTTCGCTCTTGAGCTGGATTTTGTTTTGCTGCCAGTTCCTTCTGAAGCAATAGTTTTACTAACGCCATCCAGCACCTTTACTAAATCTTCAGCTTTTGAATATTTAAGGTAATAAACTCGAGTATTACCGCTAGTTTCTAACTCACTGTCTAAGCGTTTAATTAATCGAACAACACGTTCTCGTGCTTTAACTTCACCGCTAACAATAACGCTATTACTGCGATCATCAGCAACAATTTTTGGAATTAAAAACGTCGGTTGCCCTGCTTTTCCGCCTGATGGTTTATTCATTGCTTCAATAATACGAACCATTTCACCCGCAGAAGCATATTGTAATTTGATGATTTCTACATCTTGATCGCCCGCTCTATCAACACGCTCAATAATTTTCACTAAACGATTTACTGTTGCGGCAGTGCCGGTAAGCATAATAACGTTGGCTGGATCATAGTTAGTTACATTGCCGCCACCGGCTTGATCAGATAATTGACGTAATAGCGGTACTAGTTCACGCACAGTCACATTTTTAACTTCGACAATGCGGGTAACCATTTCATCGCCTTTGATTTTACTGTCGCTACCTACCACTGGAATTGAAGCCGTTTTAGCATCTTTATTACGAATAATTTTAATAATATTATTATCCATTGTCACAGCAGAGAAACCGTAAACCTCTAAGACATTTAGGAAAAATTGATAGTATTGCTCTTCAGATAATAAATCATAACTGCGCACATTAATTTTACCGCGCACATTGGGGTCAACAATCATGGTCTTTTTTAAGTTTTTACCAACAATGGTGACGAACTCAACCATTTCAGTATTTTTAAAACTAGGTGAATATTGTGCTGCACTCGCTTGTCCAACAGCAAAAATGCCACTAAAAGCAAGCGCCGTTATCAAAGCCATGCTCAATTGCTTAAGGTGCTTAAGGTGCTTAAACTTGTGGGATAATTGCTTAGCCACAAATGCGTTTAAGATGGTGCCCATGAAAAATTCCTTATTACTTTCTTTATTATTTATTTGCTAAAACTTGGTAATGTTTATGAAAATATATTATTTGATCACTTAATTAATACTGAACAATATCTCTATCAATTCATTTTTACGTTCTACTAACAGTGAAATATCACGTTCAGTTTTCAATGCCGACATTGCTTGCGCCGCTTCTAAAGGCACAAGTAAATCATGACCATTCATTTGTACGGCTATATCACCAGACTTCAAACCTGATAATTTAAAAAATTCTGGGTTTTTACCCGGTGATAAACGATAACCGACAATTTTACCGCTTTTTCGCGCTGGAGAAATGCGCAAATAATCAGTTATTTTGCCCGGATCATTTTTTAAATCTGCTCTTAATCGCTGAGCATTTCTACTTAAATCTTTATTAGAACGATGATCAACAACACTCTTTTTCGATTTATCCGTTAATCTGCGAGGACTATCTTGTTGCTGTGCTCTACTATTTTTTCTAGTATCAACCTGTCTATCTGACTGTTTATTTGAAACACTTTGCGCTGGTTGGTTATAGTCTGCACCATCAAGCATTAATGTTTCTAAACGTCCCGACTGCTTAATGATGACTCGGTCGATTAAAACTTGCTCTAAACTCGCGCGAGTTCCTTGTATTATATCACCTATACCATAGGTTTCTTGCTTGCCTTTATTTTCAATAATTGCAGCCGCTGTATCAGCCTGATCGCTAGCGACAACACCTGACAATGTAAGCTGTAAACGTGTTTCAGGCGCATCGGTTATCACTTCGACAACCTCTTTTTGTACCTGTTCATTATACTGACCAAACAGATTCAGCGATTGCACGACCGAAATATTAAAACTTTGAGCGGCATTATTTTTTTGAACAACATGTTTGGCTGTAGCGGCACTGTTAACAATTGGCTTTTGCGGCACCACCAACCAAGTTATTTTTGCCGCTATAAAAGCAATATAAAATAACAACAACGCACTAATTGCCTGTGCAACTCTTTGCTGAGGTATTTTTGCTAAGACGGTTGAAAATGATGCTAGGTTATCTGTTAATGCCATTGACTTATTTTATCTTCTTTATATTCTTTATATTGAAAGCGAGTGTGTAACTAAAATTTTCAATGCTAACTAGGTGTAATTTTTCAGTGCAAGCAACCGATAATACTTGACCATAAGCTTTGCAACAAGCAATGTCCTCGGTTTTTAACTATTATTTACAAAAGAAATATAAAAGAGAGCGCAGTTTTAATTGAAATATGTTATTTTTCTGCAAAATTTAGAGCACTACCATCATTGCATAAGTAAGGCGCATATACCTTTATGGCAGCATTAAATGAAAAAAATTCAACTCGATTAGACAAATGGCTCTGGGCTGCGCGCTTTTATAAAACCCGCGCTATTGCCAAACAAATGATCGATGGTGGTAAAGTTTTTTATAATGGTCAACGAACAAAATCAGGTAAAGCCGTTGTTATTGGTGATGTTATTAGAATTCGCCAAGGCTTTGATGAAAAAGAAGTTACCGTGATCGCTTTAGCTGATAAACGTCGCGACGCAACTTTTGCGCAAACTTTATATGAAGAAGCACTTAAAAGTATCGAAGTGCGAGAAAAAAACAGCTTGGCTCGCAAGCAAGGTATTTTACTTAGCCCGGCAAGCGACACTAAACCCGACAAAAAACAACGTCGTAAACTTAGAGAATTTAAAGAAAGGATGTAAGCACTATGCCTAAAACTGACATCAGCTCAACCGATAGACTAAATCGTTATTTATTTGACAATATGCATGTTCGTGGCGAATTAGTTCAGCTAAGTCAAAGCTATCAAAGCATTATTAAAAACCACGATTATCCTGTTAGCGTTCGCTTGTTGCTAGGTGAACTAATGGCTGCGACTTGCTTACTTACTGCCACTTTAAAATTTGAAGGTGATATTACCGTGCAACTGCAAGGTAATGGTCCAGTAGGTTATATGTCTGTTAACGGTGATAACAATCAAAAAATGCGTGGTATTGCCAAGGTTGTTGAAACAAAAAAAGCCAGTGAAGCACAATCTTTACAAGCGCTTATTGGCAAGGGCAACATGATTATCACCATTAAACCCAGTGAAGGTGAAGCATATCAGGGAATAGTTGCTTTAGACCAACCAACATTAGCGCAATGCTTCGTTCATTATTTCGAGGTTTCAGCGCAAATTCCAACGCAAGTATGGTTATTTAGCGATGATGAAAAACAGCAAGTTGCCGGAAGCTTAGTGCAACTGTTACCTGACGGTGATGGCAGCAATGAAAACAAAGCCCAGCAACAGCAAGATTTCGATCACATATGCCAGCTTACCAACACCATTAAAGCGGACGAAATCTTTTCACTTGAAGCAGAAGCTTTATTATATCGTTTGTACCATCAAGAGAAAGTGAGTTTGTTTGAACCACAAACCGTGAGATACCAATGTGGCTGCTCTAGTAATAAATGTTTAGCGGCTATTGCTCAAGTTGAATCAAGTGAAATTGAAGCGATTTTAGCCGAGCAAGGCAAAATTTCGATGACTTGTGATTATTGTTTAACAACTTATGACTTTTTTACAGAACAATTAAAAAGTTTCATTTCGAAAGATAAGCATTAGTCGTAAACTTTCACTTTGCTCATCGACCAGTTTCAAGACACTCTTTTGGATGATTATTACTTAAAAGAGTGTTAAACCTCTACTTTCCCACAGCCCCTATCTCTATTATTGTTGTAATATTACCAAAAAGAATTCTCTCGCTATTTTCAATATTTTTGTTGCTTATACTGAAAACTTTCATCTTAGGTTATTTTTTACTTTCGTTTTGTGCATTAATCCAATAGAATGTCGAAATATTATCACTATGAAAACTTTCAATCTCTATTTCAATAGGGAGTTTAGCCTGTTTTCATAAAGCAAAAAATTAACCAAACTTTAAAATTCGTCATACCTTTAGGAGTGAATTTGCTATGACCGCCCAAGAAAACTCAATTGACTTGTCTCAATACGGCATTAATGATGTTGCAGAAATTGTTTACAATCCATCTTATGAGTTGCTTTTTAGTGAAGAAACAAAAGCAGGCCTCGAAGGCTTTGATAAAGGCGTAGTTACGGAACTTGGCGCAGTCAATGTTGACACGGGTATTTTTACCGGTCGCTCACCTAAAGATAAATACATTGTTCGTGATGACGTAACTCGCGACACTGTTTGGTGGTCAGATCAAGGTAAAAACGACAACAAAGCCATGACCCAAGAAACTTGGTCACAGCTTAAAGGATTAGTGACTACACAACTTTCGGGTAAACGTTTATTTGTAGTTGATACTTATTGTGGTGCCAATGATGATACCCGTTTAAAAGTACGTTTCATTACTGAGGTAGCATGGCAAGCACATTTTGTTAAAAACATGTTCATTCGCCCAAGTGATGAAGAGCTTAAAACTTACCAACCTGATTTTGTGGTAATGAACGGCGCTAAAACCACGAATCCTAACTGGCAAGAACAAGGTTTAAATTCTGAAAACTTTGTCGCTTTTAACTTAACTGAAAAAATTCAGTTAATTGGCGGCACTTGGTATGGCGGTGAAATGAAAAAAGGTATGTTCTCAATGATGAACTACCTACTACCTCTTAAAGGCATAGCCTCAATGCACTGTAGTGCAAACGTAGGCAAAGATGGCGATGTTGCCGTATTTTTTGGTTTATCTGGTACAGGTAAAACTACGCTTTCAACAGATCCTAAACGCGAACTAATTGGTGACGATGAACACGGTTGGGATGATAATGGCGTATTTAACTTTGAAGGTGGCTGTTACGCTAAAACCATCAAGTTAAGTAAAGAAAATGAACCTGATATTTACAACGCAATTCGTCGCGATGCATTATTAGAAAACGTAACGGTTAGCGACGACGGCATAATTGATTTTGATGATAATTCACGTACTGAAAATACACGTGTTTCTTACCCTATTCATCACATTGACAACATTGTTAAAGGGGTTTCACGTGCAGGTCATGCTAAAAAAGTTATCTTTTTAACCGCAGATGCTTTTGGTGTATTACCGCCAGTTGCTAAGTTAACTCCTGCACAAACAGAGTATTACTTCTTGTCTGGTTTCACTGCCAAATTAGCGGGTACAGAGCGTGGAATTACTGAGCCAACACCAACGTTTTCAAGTTGTTTTGGCGCAGCATTCTTAAGTTTACATCCAACACAGTATGCCGAAGTTTTACGTAAACGTATGAATGATGCTGGTGCTGAAGCTTATCTGGTAAACACAGGCTGGAATGGCACAGGTAAACGTATTTCAATTAAAGCCACTCGCGCTATTATTGACGCTATTTTAGATGGTTCAATTGATGAAACTGAAACCACAGTTATCCCAATGTTCAACCTAGAAGTTCCTAATACTATTGTCGGTGTTGAAGGTGATATTCTTGACCCAAGAAACACATATCAAGATGCTAATGAATGGCATGGCAAAGCAGTTGATTTAGCCAAACGCTTTGTAAATAACTTTGATAAGTTTACTGATACTGACAACGGCAAAACGTTAGTTGCTGCAGGTCCACAGCTGTAACTAAGATTCGACGAATTTAAAACCTGTTAGTGAAAACTAACAGGTTTTTTTATGCTACTAAAACGTCAATGGCAAACAGACTTTCGCTTGTAAACCACCTTCGTCTTTATTTGATAACTCAACACGACCACCATGAGTATCAACAATACGTTTGATAATAGCTAAACCTAAGCCACTACCTTCGCCGCCTCGGGCTGTATCACCTTGAGTGAACGGTTGAAATAAACGCTCGATATCCGCTTCTGGAATACCTTCCCCATGGTCGCTAACAATAAAATAAGCACAGCCTTTTTCTGTATCATGACCGGTAATCACTTCAATATCACCTTCGCTATAACGGATGGCATTTTGAATTAAGTTTGCTAAAGCTCGTTTTACCGCAACATGTCGCAAAGGAATATTAGGGCAAGCATGAGCAATTAGCTCAATATTTCTATCACTAGGTGTTTCAACATTCAACACCTCATCTACCAAAACATTTAAATCACCTAGTTCAGCTTTATCTTTAGAGTCATGACGAATGTAATCAATAAATTGGTCGATAATATTATTCATATCATCAATATCATTCTCAATACCTTCTTTTAGAAAGTCATCAAGATCTACCATCATTTCGCTGGCTAACCGAATACGTGTTAATGGCGTTCGTAAATCGTGAGAAATACCTGCCATTAATAAATTTCGATCATCTTCTAATTGTTTAATACCTTTTGACATGTGATTAAAGGCTTGAGTTACCGCCATAATTTCAGAAGTACCATGCTCAGTTAATGGCTCAGGAAAATCTCCTCGACCAACATCTTCAGCGGCTAATTGTAATGATTTTAACGGCCTATTAAGCTGTCTTACAAAAAGCCAACCTCCGGCTACACTAAGTACACCAATGATGCCAAGGAAAAAAATTAGTGGGGAAAAATTAGCTTCTTCTAAACCAAGTAAAGGAATTTTAACCCACAAATTAGGCGCTTGTGGTGGCCGAATCCAAAATAGGTATTCGTCTCCTTGAGAAATTCTAACTTCAGCAGGACCGTCAAGTAACTCAGACATTTGCTCACTGCGATAAGGATAATAACCTGCAGAAGCTAAACCAAGTTTTAAGGCGTCTTTTTCTCGATAGACACCAATGCCCGTTTCACGATGAAAAGCCTCTGCCATTTTTGGACTTAGTCGAGCATCTTTAAGATCAATAAAAACAACCCGAACTTGTTTAGCTAATAACTGATTTATTTGCTGCTGGTTTGGCTCTATTACATAAAGTGCGAAAGAAACGTATGAGACCACTTGATTTACAAACAGCAAAAAGCCAATTAATAAAACAGTTTGGCCAAAGGCACTACGGGGTAAAACTTTCATACAGGGTACTTCTATCGATAACGCTAAGCTGAAGTGCCATCAGGCACAAAAACATAACCTAATCCCCAAACAGTTTGTAAATACCTTGGCTTGGCAGGATCTTTTTCTAACATACGACGTAAACGTGAAACTTGTACATCAATACTACGCTCAAGTGCTGAGTAATCACGTCCCCGTGCTAAGTTCATTAACTTATCACGTGACAAAGGCTCTCTAGGATGAGTCACTAAGGCTTTTAAAACTGCAAACTCGCCACTGGTTAATGGCATACTAACATCACCTTTTACCATTTCGCGTGTTGCTAAATTCAACTCATACTCACCAAAAACAATATTGTTTTCTTGCATTGAAGGTGCGCCAGGTGCTTCTTGAATTCGGCGTCTCAACACGGCTTTTATTCTGGCTAATAGCTCTCTTGGGTTAAAAGGTTTAGGCATATAATCATCGGCGCCAATTTCTAAACCAATAATTCGATCAACTTCATCACCTTTGGCGGTAAGCATCACAATAGGTATATTATTATTTTGTTGGCGCAAGCGGCGGCAAATAGATAAACCATCTTCACCCGGTAACATTAAATCAAGCACCAAAAGATGAAAATTCTCTCGCTCAAGCAATCGGTCCATTTGATCTGAATTAGCTGCACTTCGTACAACAAAGCCTTGTTCAACCAAGTAACGTTCTAATAAAGAACGTAAACGCATGTCATCATCTACTACTAAAATTTTTTTTGTTTCTTGGGTCATATTATTCTCACCAGTTTAGTATTTTCTCATCTAATATAAAAACCACTATAAGCGATATAGCAACAGATTCATAAGAGCGATTCGTAAATGTTTCAAGCTATTTGTTACAATTTATGAATATAGCTCAGTTACTTAAAACAACAAGTGTTATTTAAGATATTGGATCGCTTGCTCGGTAACACATTGTGTAAAGCTTTTTTTCCTTTCTTCACGAGTCAGCGACACAATTGCACTTTTCACCAAAGCTTTTTTTTGTAATTGTTCAGCTTTGGGTAAATGTGCTAACTGTTCATGAAAACATCCTGAAAGACCAAAATTCAAGGCTATTTCAGATTTCATATCATCATTACCAAGACAAATAATAAGCTTTTGAGCTAAACGATTTTTGTCCATTTTTAAAACCAGGTTTTTAATTTTATAAGTAACCGGCTCTATTTTTCTCTCTAGATTACAGGAATATAGCATATCTGCCACAGCTACAACTGGAATAAGCTCTTGATGTTGTTTACTAAACTTATTCTTTAGCCAAGCATCATGCTTAGCTGTTGAGTTATTATCTATTACTTCATTTGACTGTACTTGCACAGAAAAAAGTGTCGTTTGTAATAGAAAAAATAAAGAGGCGAATAGTACTTTCATAAAATTGATTTAACTTACTTTTCATAAATTCATGTCATATGTAAGCTAAGTATACTGCTTCTATTTGAAGATGCTAGTCTAGCGGGAATTAGCTAATCCATGTGCACATCACGTTATGGATATGGGATGCTATCGGCATAAATGTCCACTATCGCTTAGCTCTGGCATAGCGAATCCAGATATACACGCCACTTAATGAAAGCAATATTAGTAATATGGCCACTGCATCCATAAATAGCACACCAAACAACCCTAAAACTCGACCACTGTGGGCATCTAAAATGATTCGTTCTAACGTTAAAAATTGAGATCTATAGGCAAGTTCTGCATTGGCTTTATCTTTTGCAGAGGCCTTATTTGGATCTATCCAGTTTGGTTCGATAGCAAAATTAACCTTTTGCCAGTTAAAAAAATCTGTACTTGCTTGAAAATATCCTGCGGTTGCTTTAACGATTACATTATTTTTATCAACACTCACTGCGCTAATATTTTGTGGCACACCAACTTCTGCGCCTAACTTATCGATTAAGTCACCTTGTTGATTGGATAAATAAACTTGGTTACTCGTTATAGTCAAAATAATTTTAGCGCTTGAATTTTGAGCTGACGATATGAATGTAGTCGCAATGATATCACTATCACT
This sequence comes from Colwellia sp., assembly GCA_029938115.1. Lineage (GTDB taxonomy): Bacteria > Pseudomonadota > Gammaproteobacteria > Enterobacterales > Alteromonadaceae > Colwellia. Next base: position 22,904 of record JAPYOP010000021.1, read on the forward strand.
CTCAAGCAATACCTTAGAGTCTAACCACAGTAGATTATTAGTTACTTGCAGTATACCTTGCTGATAAAAGCGCACATCGTTAGGAGAGGCAATGCCATAATGGTCAAGTAACCAAGTACTACTTATAGGTTGATGGGCTAACGAGAGTGTCGTTGTATGGTTAAGAGCAACCCCACTGACAGATAAAAATATGATAAAAAAAGCAGCGATAATGCCGAGTTTTCGATGCCATTCACGCAAGTGTCTAATTAAGCGAGAATGAAGCGATTTAGAAGTTTTTTTCATTGGTAATAAATATGATTGATAGAGTTAGTTTCACTAACCTTATTCTGCCGCATCCTTTTACTATTAGCCAGAAATTATAATTTTGTGTTAGCAACTTTCGCATCTAGCCAAAGCGCTAAGCGAGCGACTTTTGTTGTGGCTCTTACTGACAACGTAGCGCCGGTAATACCATCAACATGTTGACTCAATTGCTTGTTATCTTTAAGTGACGCGTTAAAAAATTGCTGAGAGTAAAAGTTATGACGAACTTCATCTCCACGACTTTCTCTAAAAGTAAGCACCTTGAAGTTATTAATTTTATTATCTTTAATATGAACGCCGATGGTTATTGGTTTTTCTTTGCCTATTTCATCAAGTACCCAGACAGTTTCATTATTTAACTGCCAATAACGAATGCGCATTCGGTTGTATTTATGCTTTAATATTTCAGCAATAGTTACTTTATCTTCTTTAGTTAACCATAGCGTTTTTATCTCTGGCTCAGCGCCGACAAAAGCAATGCTGATAAAATCTTTTGGTGTTTGATAAACCCCTTTAGCAGCATAATTCAGCCCACTAAAAAGTAAGTTCAATACAATAAACAAATAAAATAAAGATTTAGCCATATGTACGATCCATTATTTACGCAAAAAGTGAATAACGCATTCGCACTATTCACTTACCTTATAAAAATATATTTTAAACAAAAAAATTAAAATTGGTAACCAAAACCAAGGTTAAATCCTTGAGAATCTTTCGCGCCACCAAGATCTTCATAATCCGCTTTTAATACGACATTTTCATGAATGTAATAATTTACACCAACACTGGTTGATTCAACAGTTGTTGAGTCACTATTACCGGCATTATTATCATATTCCGCATAACGAGCGAAGACGCCTACTTTTTCATTGAAAGCATATGATGGTTCAACATACCAACCTGTTTGCTCATCACGACCTAATGCAGCAGCTTCTTCACCATTAATATCCCAACGTGCATACAAAGCACGCACGGTGAAACTTTTTATTTGATAGATTGCATGCGCTTCGAGTAATGTTGCATCTGCAGTATCAATAGGGGCATCAAAATTATTGCCACCTTGAGTAATGTCCGTTTGGTATTGCAGTGTTGCAGCTAATTCTAGACCCGTAATAGCTGTGTATTTAATACGGCCGGTATACGCTAAATTTTCAGCGGTTGCTTTAGCCACTTTTTGGCGACCATTGCGAATTTTAAAATCATCGCCAACTTCTAAACCACTCGTTGCTGCACCATCAATACTCAAACCTGGTGCAGGTTTAAAGTTAAACGCAACACCCGCTTCCCACCATGTTGCTGGAATAATATTTTTCTCTACGCCATTTCGTTCAACACCGTAAAATGTTGGTGGCTCATGTGTTTCGTTAATGATGCCAACCGGAATCAAGAACAAACCAACTTTAGAGTTTATAGTTTCGTTGATATCAACTTCAACATAAGCTTGCTCAAGCTCTACTTCACCTGCTTTACCATCACCTGCAATAGAATGTTCTAATTCAAATTCTGAGAAAAAACGAACACTGTCACTAAATTCATGACCGAAAAACAAAACAAAACGATGAAAATCAACTTTCGCATCACTATTATCATAGTTGTTATAGTGCAATTCACCGTAACCACCAATGGAAGTATTAGCAAAAATACTCGCTTCTTTTTCTACGACTACTTCAACTTGATCAGCGGTGGCATTTAGCTTTTGATCAGTCTCGTCTAAACGCTTCTCTAAAGATTTTAAAACTTTTTGTTGTTGAGCAATAATTTTACGTAACTCATCAGTTTCTACATTTGCAGCTTGTCCATTAGCCATAGCATTACCTGCAAAAAGGCCTATTAAAGCAGAGGCTATTAGTGTTTTCTTCATCATTTTTTGTCATTCCAATAGATGTATAAATTAATATGTGAGTGCTAACCTTGTTAGCGGAAATAAGTATTGGAAGACTTTATATTAGTGGAAATTAATAAAAGCACCTTCTCAAAGTTGGTGCTATTAAACCACAACCGCAAATGAGAATCAATATCATTTGCATTATTGATTAGATTAAATGACTTTTGATTGATCTAGGTCATGATCCTTTTTGATGACTATTGGGTGACGATACTTCTAGCGCCTTTAATAAACACTTCTTTATCAACATTGATAGGCTCAGGAACTACAATACCTTTTTGAACTGCAGGACGTTGTGCTATTTGATCAACCCAGCGCTTTAAATTTGGCAGATTATCTAAACTGACACCTGACCATTCGTGCGTATGAACCCAGCACCAATTTGCCATATCGGCAATGGAATACTCTGATGTTAAATATTCACTGTCTTTTAATTGAGTATCTAACACTGAAAATAATCTTTTTACTTCATTTTGATAACGGTCTATCACTGGTTGGATTTTTTCAGGGAAATAGCGGTAGAAAACATTTGCTTGTCCCATCATAGGACCTACGCCACTCATTTGAAACATTAACCATTGCATTACTTGCGAGCGCTCTTTATTTCCTTGAGGCAAAAACAGACCTGATTTTTCTGCTAAATAAACCATGATAGCGCCAGTTTCAAATACAGAAAAATCATCATTACTTCGATCTATAATCGCAGGAATGCGACCATTAGGACAAAGCTTTAGAAATGCTGCTGATTTTTGCTCTCCTTTCATTAAATCAATGGCATGCACTTGATAGTCAAAAGCCATTTCTTCTAATGCAACAGAGGCTTTCCAGCCGTTAGGTGTTGACGAAGTATAAAGATCAATCATATTTTTCCTTATTTTTGTTGTTTTACTTTAGCTGCCTTGCGTTAGTTACCTTACGCTAGATAACCTAGGCAGTATAACTTGGACGGGCTGAAACCTTTTTATACCAACTAAGCAAGTGCACGTATTCATCGCTCGGTCGTACTTTGACTACACGAGCAAAATCGATGGCACATAACAAAATGATATCGGCAATACTGAAGTAGTCCTCAACAAGGTAAGTCGACTCTTTGAAATGTTCATTTAGTTCAGCAAAATAAGCCAAAGCATTTTCACCTGAAATTTTGCCCCACTCGACTACGGGTGTCATGCGATCTTTAAAATAGCCACTCGTATGTTGAAAACACATGCCAATAGGAAGCATACAGTGAAATTCAACCCGACGTTGCCACATTTCAACTTGTGCTTTCTCCAAAGGAGTTCGGCCCATTAACGGACTTTCAGGGTTCATTTCTTCAAAATAACGACAAATAGCGATACTTTCACCAATACAGGTACCATCATCTAATTCTAAAAAAGGAATTTTAGTTGTTGGGTTTTTAGCGCGCATTTCAGCGGTTAGATTCTCGCCTGCGGCAAGATCAACTTCAACATAGTCCATATCAATACCTTTCTCTGCCAAAAAGATACGCACACGGCGCGGATTAGGCGCTTTGCTAGTTTCGAATATTTTCATTGAATCATTCCTGAATTTTTATTTGCTAATAACCCTAACAGTAATTTTAATTCGCATAAACAAATTTCAGGACACTACTAAGAAATTGATGCTGGTAGAATAAGCCATGTCGATATTGCAAAGTCAGCGGTTAATCGTCGCTTGAACGGTCTTGAAGATGTACCTTATTGGGATAAATGTATTGAGGGTCTAAAAGTGTAATAACGCTCATTTTAATTGAATCAAACCATCAGGGATTTTCATAATTTGATTCATAAGAGCGGCTATTTATTTGCTTAATTGATTATCTAACCAATCAACAATATAACTGGCTAATTGCTGGTCTCGGTCTAATAACGGGTAACCATGATCAGAGCCTTTATAAGCAATAAATTTACTACTCTCGTTTGTTGTTGTTTTAAAGAGTTTTTGTGCACTTTCATACGTACCCGTATCTCCTTGTGAGGCAATAATCAACGTCGGTTTATCGGCCAGTATTTTTTTATAACGAGCGATATTTTCATCGCGCTGCCCTGAAGAAAAGAAACCAATAACATTGATGGGGTTATTTTCTGCCAAAGTAATGGCTTGAGAACCGCCACAACTTGCGCCAACAACACCAACAATACCTTTATCTGATAATTTACTTTTTAAGTGGTTGTAGGCTAATTGCACATCACTTGGCCAATGCGCTGACATTTTCCCCCAAGCTTTACGACGCTCATCTCTTGGTAGCGCTTGAATTTTCTCAACACTAAATTCATCATTAGTACTTTCACCAAAGCCACGAAAATCCATACTTAGCGCATCAATACCTTGCTCAGAGAGTTTCTGACCAATGTCGTTATACATGGTGCGGTTATAATTACATTGGTGTAATAATAAAACAGCACGATCACTGCTTTTATTACTTTGATAATAACTGGCTTTTAATGCAAAACCCTCTTGGGTTGTTAAAGTTAACTCACCAGCAGAGCTTACTGATGAAAGTGTCAATAAAATAGTGGTCAACGAGGTTAATAAGAGCTTCATAAATATTCCTTTTATTTATATTTGCGTTAAAACTATCTAATTGGTCAAACAAATAAAACTACAAAGCGTTGAGTTGTCGTTTTTTCACGCTTAAATTTTATGATTGCAACTTTCAGTGTGTTTTCTTAAACCAGCGGGTAAGATCTTGTTGAGTATCTATATCTATCAGTGCATTTTCCATGATGACTTCATGCAAGTTTTCTTTGTTTTGATGTAAAAGTGCTTTAGCGCCTTTGTCACCGGTCAAATTCATTAACTGTGTAAAATAACGGCTAGGAAAAATAGCCGGAGGCATTATTTCTTGTGCTGCTTTTGCACAAATTAATTTATTGGGTGTTGCCTGTGACTGTTTAATTAATCGAGTGTAATCGTCTATATCTAACGCTATTTGATCTGCCAAGGTGATCATTATATGGCTAGTTTTACTGTCATTGCTGACAATATTTTCGACTGACTGGGCGATTGTATGCCCTAAACCGTGATGAGCATGTTGACAAAAACTGAGTAAAAAGTTATTGCCAATGCGCTTTTCTATTTCAGCATGATATATGCCTGTTGCTACTTGCAGCTTATTGACCGCTATATTTAACCCCTTTAAACAGACAGATATTTGCTGTAATACCTGTTCAATTAAAGTGACTGAACTGTCTTTCGGCTCAACTTTGGCTAATAGTTTAATATCCTTAAAACGCTCGCTTTTACCGGCAGCGAGCAAAATTATTTTTAAGTTATAGTTTTCATTATTCATATGAATGAAGCAACTTATACCGCTAACGGTTTAAACGGTAAATCTCGATAACGTTTACCTGATGCCGCAAAAACCGCATTGCTTAATGCTGGCGCAAAAGGAGCGACGCCAGGCTCACCTAAGCCCGTTGGCTTTTCATCAGAATCAGTTATATGCACTCTTACATTGGGCATGTCAGTAATGCGCATAACGGGGTAGTTATGGAAATTTGAGTTAACCACTGCGCCCTCTCTAAAAGTAATTTCAGTGCTTAATGCCAGCGACATTCCCATAACAACAGCACCTTCCATTTGTGCCGTAGCACCGTCAAGGTTAAGTACTTGTCCGCAATCTATCGCACAATCAACATTTAATACTTTAATGTCTTCGCCTTTAACTTCAACATGTACTGCCATAGCAACAAAGCTTTGGAAGCTATAATGCACCGCCAAGCCAATACCTTGGCCTTTAGGTAAAGTGCCTCGGTTATGGTAACCCGATTTATCGGCAACGGTTGCCAACGCTTTTTTAGCTCGTTGAATTTGCGCTTGTTGCTTTTCATTTTTGTTATTATCAAAAAGTTGATTCACAAAAGTTAACGAGTCTTTGCCTGCTTTATTGGCAAGTTCATCCGCAAAAGTACCAAAAGAAAAACCATAAAATATAGCATAAACAGCCCGATACCAACCAATGCGAGTATGTGCTTTGGCATCACCTGATTCTGTTCTAAAGTTTTCAACACCAAATAAATGGTTGGTGATATCACCCAAATTTTGCTCTGGAGCTCTGACCAAAGATGGATTAAATAATGTCGCAATAGACGGGAAAGCAGCTCGATGCAGCCAACCTGTAACATTACCCTTATCATCCATTGATGCTTCTATATACTGCGCATTAATAGAATGATAATAACCAGTTCGCATGTCTTCTTCACGACTCCAAATAAGCTGAATTGGTACGCCAGTTTGCTCGGAAATAACCGCCGCTTCATGAACATAGTCACACTTATATTTACGACCGAAAGCACCACCTGCCATAGCAACATGTACAATAATTTCTTTAGGCTCACGCTTTAAATATTGTCCCAATACTTTTTGAATATCCACAGGGCTTTGCGTTGACGCCCATACTTCACACGAATCTTTTTGCACCCAAACAACACTAGCATTTGGCTCCATTGGTGCATGTGAAAGATGACCGCCAGTATAAGTAGCAGAGATTTTATGCTTCGCGGCTTTAAACGCTTTATCAATATCGCCACGTTCTGCTGCTAAGGTGGCCGGTTTTTCAACATTAGCCACTAACTGCTGTTTATATTCTTTGGTGTCATAAACGGCATTTTCGCCTAAATTCCATTCTATTTTTAGCTTTTTCACTGCTTGTTGTGCTGTCCAACTATTATCAGCAACCACAGCAACACCGCCAATGGAACCAAATGGCACATCAAAACGAGAGATTTCTACAACATCGGTTACGCCTTTAACTTTCAACGCATCGGTTTTATCTAGACTCTTAAGGCTACCGCCGAGTACCGGACAATGCACAATTGCTGCATATTTTAACCCAGGTAATTTTGTATCAACCCCATAAACACGTTTACCAACCACCACTTCATTTTGATCATGTCGCGGTAGTTTAGTGCCAATATAGTTAAAATCGCTTTTCTTTTTAAGCACTGGTTTTTCAGGAACTGGCATATTGGCGGCAATGCTAGCGAGTTCGCCAAAACCCAGCTTTTGTTGATTGGTTTTATTAATAACAAAATGTGCTTGAGCAAAACAGTTATCAGCTGACGTTTTCCAAACCTTGGCTGCCGCAGCAATTAACATTGCTTTTGCGGTAGCGCCCGCTTCGCGCATCGGTTGGTACATAACCCGGATACTAGCTGAACCACCCGTTGCTTGAGGGCCAAACTTTTCATCGGCATCACCTTGCTTAACGGTAACACGCTGCCAATCAGCTTCCATCTCATCGGCGACAACTGAAGGCAAAGCGGTACTTATGCCCTGCCCCATTTCACATCGGCCACAATAAAGAGTGGTATCACCATTTTCAGCTAAATGAATAAAAGCATTAAGGCTGGAGCCACTAGCTTTCATTATGCCTTTTTCAGCCAGCGCATTAACAGGTAAAGCAACCCCCAGAACTAATCCTCCAGTTGTGATACCTGCTGTTTTTAAAAAATTTCGACGACTTACATTTGAAATACTCATGTTAAACCTCCTTGTACATAGTGTGAGCAGCTTCTGTAATCGCCTTTTTAATGCGCTGATAAGTACCACAACGGCAAATATTCCCCTGCATTGCGGTATCAATTTCCTGCTCACTTGGCGCGGTATTAACGGCTAATAAACTAGCGGCATTCATGATTTGGCCAGCCTGACAATAACCACACTGTGGCACGTTATTATTCAACCATGCCTTTTGCAAAGGATGGTCACCGTTTTCAGACAAGCCTTCAATAGTCGTTATTGTTTTGTCTACTAAAGTATTTACCGGCGTTATACATGAGCGTATGGCTTGACCATCAACATGAACAGTACAAGCACCACATAAACCACTACCACAGCCAAACTTGGTGCCAGTAAATTCTAATCTATCACGCAAAAACCACAGTAGCGGCATATCACCATCTACATCAATTTCATGCGTTTTTCCGTTGATAATCATCGACTGTTTCATACTTAACTATCCTATTTTGTTATGTTCCTAGAGTAGCTGTTTATTGAGTATTAAACAAAAGCAAAAGCGATAGACAAGTAAATAACTGCGACTAAATGATAAAAAATTTAGCCTACTTGCTAGAATTCCATCGCTATTGAAGTGAAGTATTTCAATTTAGGCTTTGCGTATACTCCTTTAATAAAAAGTCTGTATAAGCAATATCACCACGATACCTTGATAAATGCGTAGTATCCCTAAACATATCTGGGTTAATTTCTTCAATTTCTTGGTGGTCTTTTATCTTAATACCTGTAGCCTCTTCAATCTGCTTTATCGTCTGAGCTAAACGAATTTTTGCCGCTGGCGTATAGTGGATATAACGCGTGTTTTTAGGCAACATAATAACTTCCACTTGATCAGAGAAACGTTGAAAGTTTTTCACAATACCGATAAAACTTTCCACCAATAGGGGCTCAAAATGTAGCTCTTCAATATCAGCAGATCGAATACGGCTGAGTCGATCATTTTTCATTTGTGCATCGGTTTGAGTTGCAGCATAGTATTTATCAAATACAGCAAGCGTATGTGCAGAGCGTTCTTCTGGAATAGTGCCTGCACCTTGCCAGGCGTAAGACCAATCTTCACCTTCATAGTCAGGATATTCCTTTTCAAACAACTCATTTAATTCTTTCCCGTAAGTTTGACGATCAGCGATTGTTTGTTCATCATCCTTAAAAGCTCGACTTCGCTGCGGTGGGAATATTTCACGACCATAAAAACTGGTAACCATTTCAGCAGAAATATCATTTCGTAAATATTTAATGTTAAACAAGCGGATACCACGGGTAAGATCTTGTTTAGTTATTTGCCATAACTCTTCATCGCTAGCCAACATGGTGATAAAGGAATCTAGCGTGAATTTTGCTCGGTTCCATCGTGTTGTCGTTGTTTGAAATGGATTAAATTCGATTAACGCTAATTTAAGTCTTCTATCTTTATTTTCAAACTGCTCGGCAATACGTCTTGATAACAAATCTTGAAAATAAGGATTTAAACCACCAAAACCAAAATTAAAAGAGGTGATGTTTTTCCCCATCGCTTTAAGGTCACGGTCAAACTTTCTTGGCGAAAATCCAGCGCCAGTCATCGATGAGCCATAAAACATAACTAAATCATTAGGTTCCTCAATTATTCGAGGCAGCGCAGCTTGAGCCTCTGCAACTCGTCCCATAATGCCTTGTTTATTCGCATCATTTAAATCTAAAATCACCCTGACTAGACCTATGGCGGCGATCATGCCCAACACAATGGCTAACATCATTTTATGAAATACATATTTATCAGGCATAACTTGCTCTTTGTTTTCGTTAAAATTGGAAGTAGATGAACTCATTACTTGGCTCTCCTATAAATAAACAAATGGCTTGCCCTAAAATGATTAAAAACCAAAACAGCCAGGTTTTACCTTCTAGTTTGTCGGCCGATTTAATCACGTAATAATCCATTACGTGCATCAATAAAACCCAAACAGATGTCATGATGAAAATAGTCCAAGCATGAAGCCCTAAAACACTTGATGTACCGATAGCATGCAAATTACCAATGATGCTAATGGCGCTATTAATGTCTGTTGCGCGGAAGAATACCCAACCCAACAAAATTAAATAGAAAGTGATTGCCCACTTAACAAATTTGGTAATAAAGCTATTGTTGGCATTAAATCGACTAAATATTTTTAAATTAGCTAAATAGTGAGTCGCGGTGATGATGGAACCATGAAAAGCGCCCCAAGCAACAAATGTCCAAGCCGCACCATGCCATAAGCCACCTAACAACATAGTAAGAAATACATTGCGTGTGCGATGGTTATTGCGATTGCCTCCCAATGAAATGTATAAATAATCTTTTAACCAGCTAGAAAGAGAAATGTGCCAGCGTCGCCAAAAATCAACCGGAGATAAAGCAAAGTAAGGCACTCTAAAGTTAAGCGGAATTTTAAAACCTAATAATAAAGCGAGGCCAATGGCCATGTCAGTATAACCAGAAAAATCGCCATAGATTTGTCCGGCAAAGGCGATGACACCCGTCCACATTTCCAGTGTGCTAAGTGCTTCTTTTGCTTCAAATGCAGCTTGAACAGGAATTGCTAATAAGTCAGCACCGGTCTTCTTAATTAATCCAACAGTAATCAATAAAAAACCGTGCTTTACTGCGTTCCACTTTGGCAGAGCTATCGCATGCATTTGTGGCAAAATATGCTTTGCTCTAAGAATAGGACCGGCAACCAACTGCGGAAAAAAAGATAACGCTGCAACAAATTCAAGCAAACCTTTTCGGGGTTTCATATCACCACGATAAACATCAATGGTGTAACTTAAACTTTGAAAGGTGTAAAAAGAAATACCAACAGGTAATACCCAAGACAAGGTGGTAAATGATGCTTGATAACCCAGTACCGCAAGTAACTGCGCCACTGATTCTATGGCAAAATCAGCATACTTAAAGGTAGCAAGAATGCCTAAATTGATGACTAGAGATAATATCAACCAGCGTTTTTTAGACTGCCGACTTTGCGATTTATCAATAGCTTGCGCAATATAATAATCAGCAATGCCACTACCAACCAGTAAAGGAATAAAGGCATAATTCCATGCGCCATAAAAGACTAGGCTACTGATTAAAATCAAATACAAACGAGGTGTTTGTTTTAAAAAAGCAAAGCCATAGAACAAAATGAAGATGCAAAAGAACCAAAAGAAAATGGGTGTATTAAAAATCATAACGGTCTCCTTTTACCTTTTGCTTGGTGAGTTAATATTAGTAAATAGTTCATGTTGTACCTTTTTTAGGGTGAGTTCAGCCAACCTACTATTTAATAGGCAAAGTTTTCACTCGGGTTTTTAGGCTAAATTTGGCTGTTTAATTAAGTGTTTCGTTAAACTTTATAAAGTGGCTAGGGTTAATTAAGCGCACCGTTTTCAATGAGGAAGTTTTGGATTTCTGTTGTTGGTGCCATATTCAAAGGGCTACGAAGTACGCTACCATCAGATATTCCCGTTCGAACCGACAAGTTGACATCAGCACCTGAGTTTATTAATAGCTCAGCCATTGATAAGTACCCTCTTCTTGAAGCATTGATCAATGGCGTTTCATCACGAGGGACAATAGCATTCACGTTTGCGCCGCTATTAATTAACAACTGTGCGAGCTCAAGGTTATTTGTCATAGCTGCCATAATTAACGGATTGCCATCACCTCTTGATGACTGGTCAACATTTGCACCTAAATCAATAAGCGCCTGCACCATTGTTGCATTATTTTCTTTAACAGCAATTATTAGCGCAGTACCATCGCCAATTGCAGGTATGTCTATATCAACACCATCGTTTTGCAACTGCTGAATTTGAGCAATATTATTATTCATCACCGCATTGATCAGCTGCTCACCTTCTGAAACAGGAAGTAATGAATAGTGTCGACCGTCTGATTTTGTATCATTAATACTAATTTTTGGCGAAAAAAGTTGTGAGGCTTTTATCGTCGTAACAGATAACCCTAAACAAACGGCTAAAATAACAAACTTGCTTGGGGTTTTTACGGACTTACTTTTTAATACTTCTGAGACACGATTTGATAATTCTTTCTTCTGGCTAAATAAACTCATGGCTAAAACGCTCCTTTGTTGAGTAATCATTAATTTGGCACAATCAACTAAAGACTGTGCATATTGTTTACTATTTGTTAGTTGTTTTACCGCCCGTAGATCACACGCTAGCTCTCTATCAACATGAATTTTGCTATTCAATAATCGAATAACAGGGCTCCACCAAAAAATCACCGCAATCAACTCTTGAAAATGTCCAAACCAAATATCATTACGTTGAATATGTGCTAATTCATGCAAGACAATGGGGGCTAATTGGTCATTATTGAGTTGCTCGGTGATATTAAGCGGCAAAATTATTTTTGTTGAAATCAGCCCGACAACCATAGGCGAGCTAATTAAATCTGAAACATAAATTTCAGTAGGCGAATTGGGAGTTAAGTTTAAAGCGGCTTGCTTGGGTAGCGGTTTACTCAACTTAATAAGGTTTCTGGTACGTATATATGAATTAACAATGGTAATACTTCGCCAAACACTACCGAAAAACCAAATCACCATGAACAAACTTAACAGCTCACTAAACTGAAATACTATTTCACTGGGTGCATGCCAAAGCGCTTGCGATTCTATACCTTGCTCAGCATTTTCAATGAGTGTGCTTTGCTCAACAAAAGAAGATGTTACTTTTTCACTATCACTGTTTGCATCTATTTGATTAGTTAAAACCGTTGTTGATGAAAATAATGAAAAAGGTACTAATGTTGAAATAATGAACGCAGTCATCAAAATCCAACTACGCATTTCGGCAGTTGATTTAAATAAAAATTTGAGAAGAGATAGCAACAAAATTAGCAAGCCACCCACAATTAAGTGGTGAAAAGCTAAGGTGGTGAATAAGGTATATTCAGTTATCATAATTACTATCCTCTATTTAAATTTTCTAGCTGCGTTAATCGTCAGCGCGGTCTATTTCTTTCTGTAACGCAGCCAAGTCATCCATTTCTATATCCGTTTCTTGCATTAAATGTTGCGCTAACACTTCTGGCGAACCACCAAAAAACTTATTAAGCAATGACGTTAATGCACCTTTTCGAGCATCTTTTCGAGATACTATTGGCGAATAAATAAATGCCTTACCTTCTTTATGAAAATCGACATAACCTTTATCAGACAAAATCTTACACATAGTTTGAACTGTGGTGTATGCGGTACTTTTTTCTTGCGAGAGAATATCGGTAATTTCTCTAACTGACGCTTGCTCTTTTTGCCAAAGAACTTCCATAATATTTTGCTCACTATCCGTGAGCTGAGATGATTTCTTACGAGCCATTTTCGTTCCTACTAATGAATTAGTTTTAAATACTATAGAGGGTGTTGTTGACTTTATCAACTAATTAATTAGTTTTTAGAGGTGCTTGCTTTACACAAGTGACTTAAGCCACTGTTTATAGTTAACAATAATTATTTTGTTGATTACTTTTTTTATATAGTTTTGTGGCGAAATTAGGATTGGCATCTATCCATACCACTTAGGTGATAGTAGCAACGCTTACCTTTTTTCTTGTTTTCTTGTTATCATTAACTCGTTTTATTTCTTCGCGTTTTATACTGAGTCAAAATCCAATCAAGCGCTTAGTAATGAATAATATCTATTTAATTTTCTTGAATGAGAAGAAACTTAATCAAAATGGTATGAGCTATGTTTTCAAAAATAATAACAATTGCATTACTGACCTTTTTACTCGGAAGCTGCTCTGGCAGACAGATCAATATTCTTGATAACAATAAAATTGTTGGAGAGTGTTACGCAGGAGTAGATTGGCATTTTTATGGTATGCAAGACACCATCGATTATATGTTGTATGAGTGTGCTAAAGAAGCTATTGAAAAAGGCAATACCATATCAGATAAATCATTGTTAGAACTTGATTTTACGCTACCTACCTTACCTAAAGGTTATACTGTGTGGAACAAGAAGTTAGCTATGTACCACTATAAGAATGGTGATATTACCGAACAAAAATTGGGGTACATTCTTGCAGCAATAGAGTTGGTTTATATGAAGATCGTTTGGCCTGCAATGGATGCACTAGCGGAAGGTAAAATGAGTGAAAATGAATTCGATAAAATAGAAAAAAGCGCTAGGCTTATTTGGTTAGGCGAATAAACTGGACGATAATGAAATCGTTAATAAAACTCAATAATGTCTATATTGTGAGTAATAGTTTGAGTGATTAATGCTTTGTTTTTATTGATGTCGCTAATATATCTGGCTGAAGGCGATAATCGTTTAATAATTTCAAATTGCTGCGTGCTTAACTGATAACGCCATAACTCTCTTTTGCGATTTATTCCATAAAGAAAACCATGTTTCAAGGTTAATCGATTGCCGGCAACTTGGCTGGTTAATGCCGTTATCTTTTCTCCTTGTTGAGTCGGTTCATTGACACTTTTAAGCCAAATATCTTTACTCTCATCAATATATATCAGCTTGCTATTTTGAGTTACTCTTGCCCATTTTACTTGGGGAGACATTAAGTTAGTGAAGGTATGATTAATATTTTCTTTCGCATTTATTCTCAATTGAAAGACTCTATTTATATTATCTTGATTGGCAATAACTACCAATTGATTAGGCTCAGACCACTGCATTACTTTAGATATTGGCATGGAAGTGTTAAGCGTTTTAACTTTGCCATCTAGCATGAAAATAAGTAATTTATCTCCTGAGACGGTAGCAATTTCATCACCAGAAGGAGACCAAACAAAGTTCATCGATTGTATGCCACTGTCTAAGCGGCTTAATTGTCTACTCGTATTACCATCAAACAACCAAAGTTGTCGGCTACCTGAACGTGTGGAATTAAAGGCAATTAGGTGTCCGTTAGGCTGATATTTTGCATTGACATCAAGTGTATTGGAACGAGCAAAACTCGTCGCCTTATTGTATTCAACATTAACAGCTTCATTCTCTATATTGCTTTTCGGATTTAGATCAATAATGGCAATATCTTGATCGCCACTTTCTTGGATAGCAATAAATTTTTTCTCACTAGGATGAAAATCAGGCTCAAATAAATTTCGATGACCAAGGGTTTGAATTTTCTGCATTGAACCATCAAAAAACAATTGGAAAACCCCCATTTCAGTACTCGTTAATAAATACTCACCGCTGGGATGGAAGTAAATATTGTAATACTCATGGGCGGAATTATTATTTGCTAAGACGATTAATGCACTTGATAATACTTCACCACTCGTGGTTAACCTTTCAACAATATGCTCGTTATCTTTGGTTCTAGCAATAATAGCAAACGTATTGGTTTTGAAAGAGAAGTCGTAACTGTATATTTCATTTTCACTAGGACTGTATATAGTGGAAAATTGATCCTCACGAATATTATACCCTTGTAAAATATTACCCTGCCTGTCTGTATTATCACTTGTTTGTTTTAGCAGCCCGATATTGCCATTAGGCAACCATCTAGCAACAGCCATTCGTTTAGCTGTGCAATTCACCCGAACAGTAGTGGGTTGCGGTTTTTTGATGGCAGCGGCGAAATCTAAGGTAAGCAATTGCCAGCATGATTTATTATTGAAAGCGGGCAAAGTACTGTCATTTTTAAGGCTGGTGAAAGTTAATTGATTACCATCTTCAGACCAGTTATGACTGCCATAAAATCCCGATTCTGTGGTGAGTTGGTACTCTTTAAGTGTGGTTAAATCTTTTGCCCAAAGGTGCTGTTGGTAATAATCATGATAACGATAAAAAACCACATAACGACCATCAGAAGAATAACGAGCGTTAGCTTCTCTATCATCACTTGCGGTTAATGGTCTGACATAATTAAACTCGAGTTTTGGTTTGCTCTCTTTGGTTAATGACAGCCATGCCAGTAATGCGAGTACCGTTAACGAACAGCATATTAATACTATTGATTTAAGACTATAGGGTGGCTTTACTGTCGAGCTGACTGTTAACTGTTCCGCCGAGCTAGTTGTGCTATTAAGCCAGATTACTTCTGCTTCTAAACTATAACCTTGCTTTGCATGGGTTTTAATATAAGACTGCTGCTTACTATCATCGCCAAAGGCTTTGCGTATTTGCGCAATACTTCGCTGTAAGGTATTTGGAGCTACTATGCTATTGGTCCAAACTTTTTCCATTAGTTCATCATGTGAAACTACTGAGCCTGCATTTTCAGCAAGTATGGTTAATACCGCTAAGGCTTTTTTGGGTAAAGGCGTGCTTTGATTCTGATAACTGATTTGATTACGCAATTGATCGACTAAGTAGTCATTGACACGATATTGTTTGCTCATGCAATCAAATGCCCTATAGGTAGAGTCATAAATGTTTTTATTAAGCCAAAAAGAATAGTGATATGGAATAAATCAGTAAAACGTCAGCTTTTTCTCATGTAAGTCAGCTTTATTCTCTCTAAAGTATGCCAAGTTTTCAAAGCAAAAGAAACTGTCGCTATTGCAGCGTATATAAATTTAATAGGAAATAAAATGAAAAAACATATCCAAAAAACAAGCCTAACTATCAATATCATTTTAAGTTTAATGCTAACTTTTTCAGTCAATGTAGTCGCAGGCGATGAGCTCTCGTCGGCACGCTTAATCAAGCAAGTAATTGCAGTTACCAAAGCACAAAACAAAGTGTTAATGCATAGCTCAACAATAGCTGATGCCGAACACCTTTTTACTCTATATAGCGATAACTTCATCTATGTGCATGAGGCTTACGGCGGTGAATATAGCAAAGTACATTTATATAAAAACACCGTGAAATACTTGAAATCTGGAGGCTATAACAAAGTTGAAGACAGATATAGCATTGTCAGTTACCTTGCTGGTTTAAACACAGTAGCAGTTCAACGAAAAGAAAGTAGTGGTGTTATTCACCTTGCGGTATTCGAATTTGACGGCGATAAGGTGTCTAAAATTACTGAATATTGGCAGTAACTTTAGATACAGGATTGCCTCCATTTATCCGCATAGAATAACTATGCCATCATACAAGTACAGGACATGAAAATGACTTTCAGGCTATTACTATTATTTAGCACGCTGATGAGCTTAGCAGTACCAGCAGTAGCCACAAACGCTATACCGGTAACTAATACAGGTTTTGATGCCAATTATTACCCTCAAAATACAAACTCTAAAAAAGGCGCTACTGATAAAAAATACGGCATTATTGTTTTAAATGGCTCTTCTGGCGGTAAAAGTGACTTTATGGCAAAGAAGTTAAGTGAAATGGGCAACCCTGTTTTATCACTTGCCTATTTTAATCGAAAAGACGATGGCAGTATTCCAACATCACTCGAGTTAATACCCCTTGAATATATTACCAAGGCTAAAGCGTGGCTTATGAAGCAAGCGGATACAAAAAATGATGGCGTGGTAGTTTATGGTTTATCTAAAGGTGCTGAATTAGCGCTAGTGCTCGCTGCTCATGATGCAGACTATAAAGGCGTTATCGCCACAGCGCCTAGTGCTGTTATTTGGTCGGGCATACCTAAAGGCGTGAAAGATGATTACTCAAAAGCATCTTCAAGTTGGAGCTTAAAAGGCAAGCCACTCAATTTTATTCCTTATGTTCATCGCACTGAGTTTCGAACGAATAAACCAACACGTATGTTAGATTGGCATCAGGCTTCATTAGACAGAGCTAAGAAATTTAATAGCGCACTCATTAATGTGAGCAACATTAATGCTCCCATCTTACTTTTTTCCGGTGGTCAAGATAGCGCATGGCCGTCGAATAACATGGCTCAGCTAATCTGTAAGTTAGCCCTAGTGGGGAATAGCTCAAAACCATGCACTCATATAAATTATGAAGATGCGCCTCACCTGTTAGGCGAAAAAGGCCCTGCTGCTAGAGTAGAAATGGCGAAATTTTTGGCTGAGTTAAATCAGATAAAGCATTAGTTACAGACTTTATGCAGGCAATGAATACCGTTTATCAATCGCAAATGACTCATAATTTTGCATTCATGAGTGCTGACATTGTCGATCACCATGTAAGTTATAACGTGATCCAATCAGGTGAAGAAGGGCGTAAAAAAGCAAGAGTTGGTTTATTAAATAAAGGGGATGCTAGTATTTCCTATAAGCTGAAAATTGAAAGTATAGCCGTAGGAACAGCAACTGCAGTAGTCGTCTTTAGTGAAGATGCACATTACTATAAACAAGGTAAAGAAAAACACTTTGTCGGTCGCACCATTTTAGTTTTAGAGTTTAATAAACAGGGAAAATAGCTGTTATGAGGCGTTATCAAGATTAGCTATTCTTTCTTACACCAACAAGTCTATTTATCTCTTAGTGTGTCCCTTTGATTTAGCTGCTAAAGGATTACCAAAACACCTTATGAATAGTCAGATAAGAGCTGGCTAAGAGACTTGATTAATATGAATAGCCAACTTTTTTAGTAATTCTAACAATAATTGCTAGCTGCTTTTAATTTCTTTGGCGTCATACCAAATGCCATATTTGTCACCTTGCCATTTTAATAAGTGAAATAAGTAAGCGGTAGACAGCATAATTAAGCCTCCAACAAGAGCCGCCTCACTAATCAAACCTAAACAGCAAAAGATGAAACCACTTGCATGGGCGATAACTTCAATTTTGATCGCAGACCTTCTACTTGGCCGGGTTTGCAAAAAATTAAATACAAACCAAACTTTTAATAAGAAGGGTAAGTTTTTCCAGTTATCTGAATTTTTATCTATCATAAATTTCTCCTGATTCAAGGTTGATATATCAACATCAAGTGCAGCAGCAAGGCATTTAAGAGATTCTAAACTAGCATTTTTACCACTTTCAATTCGCTGAATGGTTCTGACATTTAACCCAGACATTTGAGCAAGTTGCTCTTGTGAAAAATGGCGACTTATACGTAACTCTTTCAGAATCATTAAATTAACCTCTGCACTTAAGAACCATAAGTATTCATTACTTTACTTGGTGTCGGTTACGAATTTATCACGACACTTACCCGACAGTATAGAATTTATCAGCAATGACTCAAGAAAAAGGTGAGTAGACATTTTACCCCCTACTCTTTAATAGACTAATTATAAGCAGCACATAATGGATGTTTTTGTATTCTCAGAATCAGATTTTTTAACCTTTGCCTGTTTAAGTATGCTGGCATGCGAGATATACCAACCACCCACCATAAAGATAAATATTATATTAGTTTGCTCATTGCCTTTTATTAGAAATGCTAAAACAAGCATCAATACAGCCCAAACAATTGAATGGATAAGTGTGATTTTTTTCTCTTTTGAAATATTCATAAAGTTACCTTCTAGTATTAAATTTGAACCTTTGATTTGTTGTACTAGCAGAACATCTAGTACAACTTGTTTGTGCAATATAACTTAGTTGTATTATTAGATCAAGTAGTACATTGAAATATTTTAATGTTATACTGCCGTAGTGAAACAAACGTCATAAGTAAAAAGAAGTGATAAATGGAAATAGAAATTGACATAAATGATGACACTCCAATATTTTCTCAACTGGTAAATCAGGTTAAGGAAAGTGTTACTAAAGGCGTGCTTGCAACGGGGTTTTCTTTACCTTCAATTAGGCAGTTAGCTAATGAATTAGGGGTGAATCAAAATACCGTAGCTAAAGCGTATAAAGTATTAGAGCGAGACTCAATTATTGTAGCTAGAGGTTATCGCGGTACTTTTATTCATGAACATGCCAAAGAAAACTGCCAAGTAAACCTCAAAGATAAAGGCTTAACTATCATGAGTGATTCAATTATTAACATGCAAGCACTTGGGTTAACTGATTCTGAGATCCGGATCATTTTTTCTTCCTTAATGAAGCAATCAAAATAGGCTGAAATATGACATTACTTAATACCGATTTAATGACCGCAATTATTTATCTAGCACTTATCAGTCAAATTTTAGTCATATCAATTGTGTTTGCAAACAAGTGGTATAAAAGAAAAGGTATGCTACTAACAAAATATCCACCTTCAGACTACCCAAACCTTTATGTACAAACTTCAGCGGTTGAATTGAGCCGAATTAAAGTACGAAAATTAATTGATCGTTCCATTACGTTTATTAGTTTAAGTGTGGTTTTGTGCTTTTATCTGACCCAAGCTGATTTAGAAATAGTTGCGTCTTCCATGTTAGTTATTGCTGCAATTCAATTATTACCTTGGTTTTTAAGCAGTTATTGGAACAAAGAAAACAACGTATTAATGGCTCAAAATTTTCCTTCCACAAAAAGAAAAAGTAGCTTTGATAACAGAAAAATTACTGATTTTATCTCCACCACAAAATTAGTATTCACCCTATTAAGTTATGGGGTCACCTTAATTTTTGCGTTGTATATATTTATTGAACAACTATGGTTTGAGCAATCAAGTAAAGCATTGCTACTATTATTATTGAATACTTTAATGACATTTTATTTAGCGTGGTTAATATTCAGCAGTTTATATGGTAAGAAAAAAGACCATTTTATTAACAGTGACGACCGTTTGAAAGTTATCGCTGACAAATGCCAAACACTTACCTCTTATCTTATTATGTACAACATTTTTATTGCTGGTATTTGTCTTATGAAAACATTTGATTTAAATCAGGTTTATGTTTCTCCAATGACAAGTGTATTTATTCAACTGATTTTTGTTTTAAGCTTTACTCAAAACATTGATAAAAACTACGATGTATATAAATAGCCTGAACTTGGCATTATACTAATGGATGGCATAGAACAGCAAAAAGGCCATCGTTACTGTGATAGTCTACTCACGGTAACGATGGCCTTTGTTATTTGTTTACTTAAATTTCAACTGTGTATTAAAATTCGTATGAAACACTTACCCCATAAGTACTTGGTTGGCTTGGATAGGCACTATAACTTCCGCCTTGAATCGGTGTAGGGAAAGCAGAAGTAAAATATTCATCATTATTTAAATTTCGTGCCCAAAGTTGTAAATTAACACCGTTTTCTAAGCTAAGACCGGCACTGGCATTAAAGGTACTTACCGTGCGGGTCATAGATTCTGGCACATTTTCAATAATGTGGACCTCACTTTCGTAGCGATAATCGGTACGGAGATAACCATACATACCATTACCAAATTCAAAGTTGTAGGTGATTCCAGCAACGATAGTTTGTTCAGAGATGCCCGCAGGTTTTTTTCCAGATAAATCTATCGGACCATCGACACCTGAGGCGCCCACAAATGAATCATAAACAGGGTCAAGGAAGGTACCCGCAAACGTTAATGCCCAATTTTCTGCTGGGGTATAGACAGAATCGAATTCGATACCTTGTGTACTTTGTTTTCCGGCATTAGCCAATACAAAACCTGTACCTATAAAAGTTGCAGATTGAAAACCTTCGATTGTTTGATCAAATAGGGTGATATTGATTGCCCCTTTTTCAAACCGTGCTTTCATACCAATTTCATAAACAGTAGAGTCTTCCGGGCTGGCATAACGGCCACCGTAGGTTTGATTTTTTTGTGCTAAACCAGCGGTTTCAATTGCCTGTTGATCGGCTTGAAATGGACGGGTATCACGAGACAAGTTCCATGATGACGCTTTGAAACCGGTAGCGGCCGTGGCAAATAAATTAATATTGTCATTTAGCTCATAGGCCAGGCGCAATGACCAAGTCGTTTGGCTGTCAGAAGATTCATTATCTTCAACCGAGTTAGGCAATTCAAGCATAGGCGGCATAAACTGCATACCTTTTAAAATTGGAATTGCAGGCGCAAATGGTGTAAGCGGCAGTGGTACCCCATAAAGGGTTAAATCGTTGTCCAAATCAATGGCGGAAAACGTAGAGTTATTTTGTTGCTTTAACCAAACGTCTTTTTCATCCTTAGTATAGCTGACACCAAAGGTCGCGGTAAAATCGTCAGTAAGACGATAATCAAAATTAGCAAACAACGAATAAGCATCATTATTTTGCTCAAATTCAGTAGCGACTACTGTGTCTGCTGAAATATATGAACCAGGTGCATCACCATAAACGGCTTCTACTTGTCCTAACAAACCGGGAGCACCACCAGCGGCACTTAAAACATCAAAGTAGTTCCTCATATCTTGGCCATAAAACAAAGCGTCTTCAGAATCCACTGTTTCTTGAAAGATAAAAGCGCCTACCATCCAATCAAATCGGTTGTCGCCAGTAGACGTCAATCGGAATTCTTGAGTAAAGGTATCAATTTTGATGTCACCGGTTTCTCGAATAATATCCAAAGAGGTGTAATCAATATCGTGAATCCAGGTAGATTCATTATTACGCAGCGCAGTAATTGAAGTAAAAGAAAAACTATCAAAATCGATGTCGAGCTGCAAAGAAAAACCGCCATCTTCCACGGTATTGTTTGGGTCGATATTGAGGGCTGATTGATAAGCAAAAGGTTCTGTATCACTAAGAACAGTACCGCCTAAAAGTTGAACTGCACCCGTTGTAGGTCCATTTATAGCCCTAGAAACAGTACAGCATGTTTCATCAATCTCACTGTAGTCAGCAATAAAGCGCAAAGTTACATCGCTGGTTGGCTCATATAAAGCCTGCCCACGTATGTTCCAGCGGTCACGGTCATTCATGCCACTCAATCCGGTAACACTGTCGGTGTAACCATCACGGGCATTATACCCCCCAGAGAAGCTAACGGCTAAAGTGTCCGTTATGCCATTAGTGATATAAGCTTTCATCAGTTGTTGATTATAGTTACCAACACCGACTTCCACTTTACCTTCTAAATCATGTGAAGGAGCCAAAGTGCGTACATTAATAACCCCTGCTGCTGCATTCTTACCAAATAAAGTACTTTGTGGACCACTGAGTACTTCAATTTGTTGAAGTCTCGGCAAGTCACCAATTTGGGCGGCCGCACGCGAGCGATAAACACCATCAATAAATACGCCTACCGAAGGTTCAATGCCGATATTATTGGCACCATTAGCAAAACCACGAATAGAAAAACTAGCGTTAGTAGAGCGTTGCAATGGTGATACCCGCAATGTCGGCACAAGTGTTTGTAGATCACTAACATCTAAAACTTTTGTTTGTTCAACAGCAAGACTGCTGACCACGGTAATTGCAATAGGAGACTCTTGTAATCCTTTGAGACGTTTAGAAGCTGTTACCATTATCCGCTCTATATCCTTGTCATCTTCTTTTGCGTTAGCATTATCTTCTGCAGCATAGGCTGTAGAGCCTAGTGCGCCTACAACCGATAGCGCGAGTAAAGAATGTTTAAAAAATTTAAATTTGTTAATATTATTCATGGAAGTCCCCAATGCATACTAATGTTTGTCACATTTTTTTATAATGTTCTTGACGCTTTATGCGCTCTTTTTGTTCAAGCATCGTTGTAGTGATGATTTAATCACCGAATTCACCCGACTAAACCATGCTAATTGTTGCTTACAAATTAAGCCAATGAATAATACTTATGACTTATTATTCTCCAAAATTATAGTTGTCTTAGTAAAAAGAGCCATATCTGGCATTGATACTATTTAGCTTGTGCATAGTTACCTATAAGCATTATTCATTGGTTAAATTTTAAAGGTCGATATAGCATGAATATTAAACTGGTGATAAAAAGGAAGAATAAAGTAATGTCTGTTGAAAAATTGTTGCAAAATCGTGTTTCTATTCGTGCATTTTTAGATAAGCCCATCGCTGAAAAGACTCTGACAAGTATTTTTGAAAACGCACAACTCTCCCCTTCAAATTGCAACGTACAGCCTTGGCAAATTTGTGTTGTTTCTGGAAAAAGCCTAGACGCACTTAAAGAACAATTTATGCAGACTTTAATGAGTGGCAGTAAGCCTAATCCTGATTTTAATTGGTTACCCAAATATGAAGGCATTCACCGTGAACGTCAGTTTGGCTCAGCTAACGCGCTATATAACTCTATAGGTGTTGCCAGAGAAGATAAAAAAGCGCGACAAATGGCCATGGTGCGTAACTGGCAATTTTTTGATGCGCCTTATGCGGCATTTTTCACTATGGATAAATACTTAGATATTATGGGCGCTGTTGATTTAGGTATTTATGCGCAAACATTATCGCTATTATTAACCGAGCAAGGAATTGGCAGTTGTATGCAAGGTGCGTTAGGACAGTTTCCTGATCCGGTTAGAAAAGTTTTAAATTTACCAGATGAGCGCGGCATTTTATTTGGCATGTCTTTTGGTTACGCTGACGAAAATGCAGCGATCAATAAAACCAAAACAGACAGAGCAACATTAGAAAGTGCGGTAGCATTTTTTAATTGATTGAAAATGAGATTAAACATGGAGTAGGAACATAAATATGCAAAATATTGAATTGGTTACGTTAGTAAATACACAAGTCATTCCTATTTGCATATTTTTAATTATGATGGGCATGGGTCTATCTCTCACACTTGATGATTTTAAACGTGTCGTAAAATACCCTAAAGCCGTAACGGTTGGTTTAACCAATCAGTTATTATTTTTGCCGATAATAGGCTTTGCTTTGGCAAACATTATGCCATTAGAGCCAGAGTATGCTGTGGGCGTTATGCTACTCGTACTCTGTCCCGGTGGCACCACGTCAAATATGTTTTCTCATTTAGCAAAAGGTGATGTCGCTCTTTCAGTAACCATGACAGCTATAGCAAGCCTGATCACTGTCTTTAGCATTCCCATTGTCCTTAATTTTTCGTTGGTTCATTTTATGGGGCAAGGCAACGAGTTTAATTTACCCATTATTGCTACCATGTTTAGCTTAATGAAATTGACTATAGTACCCATTGTTATAGGGATGATAATTAATGCTTTTTATCCTAAATTTGCCAATAGTATACAAGTACATGTCTCAAGGTTCGGCATTTTATTTCTCACACTTTTAATGATCTTTTTAACCTATATTCAGCAAGACATTGTTCTTTCTGCGTTAATTGCAGCAGGCCCTGTCTCTTTGTTACTTAATCTTTCAACCATGGCGCTTGGTTATTATTCAAGTAAATGGTTTGGTTTAAATATGGCACAAAGAACATCCATAACAATTGAAGTAGGTTTACAAAATAGTACGCTCTCAATGTTTATGGCGTTAACTCTGCTAGCAAATTACAAAATGTCCTTTACGCCTGCTATTTATACACTCATCATGTTATTTACCGCAGGTGTGTTGGTGAAGTTTTTACGTGTTAAGTTTAGTTCTACAACCAAAGCAAATGACAAGAACATGATAAATATTTAAAAATTACGTAATCAATAAAAACAAAATCAAGGAAAATTGCCATCATGATAAAAAAAATAATAATATCTATTTGTTTAGTTTTAACCACGCTTATACTTACAGCCGGTTGGTATTTTTCATCGGTGATACTGCAGCTTAGTATTCATGAATGTAATCAAGAACACTATGTATTTTGTGGTGACCCAAGCACTCAAGACATTGAATTTGAAGACGTTAATTTTACCAGTGAGGATGGTTTAACACTACCCGGTTGGTACATGGCTGCTAGTGTCAATAATCATAATAATGACAAAGCTATATTACTTGTGCATGGTCGTGGCGCAAATCGCACCGAAGGCATGCGCTATGCCAAGCCATTAATTGCCGCAGGTTATAACGTATTGGCTTTTGATATGCGTCATCCCCGCCAAAATCCTAATATCATATCAACCATGAGCTTTCATGAGAAAAAAGACGTGACCGCCGCTTTGAACTTTTTAGAAAAAGAAAAAAATATTAAGCAGATTGGTCTGATGGGTTTTTCAATGGGGGCTGCTACGGGCATTATTGTGATGGCAAAAGATCCACGCGTTAAAGTAGGTGTATTTAGTGGTGGTTATGCACACGGCATGGACGTATTAACTGAGCAAGCGAAAAAATTACACGGTTTACCGCGTTACCCATTAATGCCTGTCGTTGAAAAACTGTTTGAATGGCGAGGCGATTTAGACAGTGATGAAATAAACCCAGAAAAATATATTGGTCAAATATCACCCCGCCCTGTGTATATTATGCATGGCACAGCAGACCAAACTGTTGATTTTAGTCATGGTCAACGCTTATTCGCAGCGGCTAAAGAGCCTAAGCTATTTTGGCAAGCAGAAGGTGGACGTCATACCCGTTTATGGCAACACGATAAAGAAAAAGCAGAAAACAGTGTGGTCGACTTTTTTAATCGTTATTTAAAACAATAAAGTTAACCACCACTTCAGCCAAAGACTGACCTTGGTCTTCCTGTAAAAAATGACCACCATTTATTATGGTGGTATGTTTTTGTCCTTTAGTACCAGGGATAAGTTTTTGCATTAATTTATCGCCGCCTGCCGTAATGAGATCAGAGTCACTAAAAGCCGTCAAAAATGGCTTATGCCACTGAGACAATACTTTCCATGCGGTATGGTTTTTTCCAGCCGCAGGATCATCTGGGGTAATAGGTACTAACAAAGGAAATTGACGAGCGCCCTCTTTGTATTTTTCTTCAGGAAAAGGCGCATTGTAAGCGGAAATTACCGCTGCGGATAATGCGGTAGTTGTACCACCGTTTATGATATTTCCCGCAGAAAACTCAGGCACTTCTTGTGAATGCTTTTGCCACTTTTTAAAGGCTTCTCCGGGATCATGATCCCCTGTTGGTAGCATAGTATTTGCAGCAACGATACGTGCATAACGCTGGGTATCTTCAGCCGCTAAACGTAATCCTATTAAACCTCCCCAATCTTGACATACCAGAGTAATATCTTTTAAATCAAGTTGAACAATCAATGATTTCATCCAGTCAACATGACGTTGATAAGTGTAATCAATGCGTTTACTTGGTTTATCTGAGCGACCAAAACCAACCAGATCCGGTGCGATAACGCGATGACCCGCTTGCACTAGTATTGGAATCATTTTTCGGTATAAAAAGCTCCAGCTAGGCTCGCCATGTAATAATAAAATAGGTGCTGCTTTTTTAGGACCTTCGTCAAGATAGTGAACACGTAACTGCCCACCTTCAAAGTCATCAACCATTTGGTAATTAGGTGGAAAATCATAGTCTGGTAAATCATTGAAACAACTATCGTCTGTTCGTAAAAAGTCCATATACCTTCCTTACTTATCTAAACGTTATTCTTCGCTATTGATTAACAATATCTTGCCCGTACGAATACGTTGAGGATGATCGCCCACAGGAATACTGGCAACTTCTTTTGCTTGGTCAAAAGATATCACCGACACTCGGTCTTGTTCACTCACTGATATATAACAAAAACGGCCATCCGCACTTTCTGTTGCCCAGTAAGGTTTAGCGCCTAAAGGTGTATCAGATAACTGTATTGTGGTGTATTCAAAACTTTCGCGATCAACAATGGCTGCGTATCCAGACATAGTTGCCGCAACACAAAGTTTGCTACCTTCGTGATTCATTGCTATACCATGATGAGCAGAATTCAGCTGATAATCGCTGTAGTCCATCTGTTGAATTTCGTCAGGGATAGGCAGATCTAATTTGCGAGTTATTTTTTCAAGTTGCATATCGTATTCAAAAAAACCGTGAAAAAATGAAATTTGTAAATAAGCAAAGCGCTCGTCAGGAGCAATAGCCATTGGTCTTATCGATTTATCAATCCACGGGTTGCCAAATTCTTCAAGCTTTTCACCCATATCAACACGAGATAATACTTCCATAGTTTTGGCGTCAACAATTTGAAACCAACGATCGCCTTTTAACCAATCTAACCAAGTAGATGAAATGTATACTTTACCAATACTCGCATGATAAATACGCTTTCCATCACGTGAATAAGTATTTTCATGAGGTTGGTCACCTGATGAAAATTCGCCAATTATTTTACCTGTTGCGGTATCAATAGCTTGTACTTTCCTAGCAGTAGAAGCAGAAACTAAAAAGGTTTTTCCGTCAGGAGATAACGCGGCATGATCAGATCTATCTCCTTCAACAGCGGTGCGCCAAACAATCTTACCGCTATTGACATCAATAGAGATAACATCAGAAAAGCTAGGGCGTGATGCATAAATAAAGCGCCCATCTTTTGATAAAAACATATCATCAACTAGTTGATCATGCCCTTCGCCAATAACTTCATTGATGAAGGTTGATTTTACCCAACGCAGACCAAATGAATATATTTCTTCAAGACGCGCCTCTTTATCAGGAACAACATTAAGTCGTTTAACTAACTCAAAGCTATTAGCATCAATGATATCAACCATGCCATCCCAATTGTTACCAACAATTAGCACATCCCGTAAGGCTATTTCATGATTAGGCACATGCGATTGATTGGCAAAAACTATACTAGGGGCCAATGCCATCAGCATAATTGACAAGATTAAATAGCTACAATGCGATGTTATGTGTCTACTAAACTCTATTATTTTGATGTTCATTGTTACTCAACTTCTTTTTTAATAGGCCCAGGAAAAAAAATATTAGTGGTTTGTTGGTAAGCTTTATATTCAGGGCGTTTTTGCAGAGAATAGTACTCTGAAGGTATTGCACCGGTATAATAAACCAAAGTGGTATACATCATTCTAGAAGCCATTAATGTTCCAACACCTAATAAACCCCAGATTATGATAGCCTCCTGCTGATAAAGTGCCAACCATGATGGAATGGCTGCAATAATTAAACCGTTCCACACCATCCATTCAGCAAAATAATTAGGGTGACGGCTGTATTTCCATAAACCGACATTACAGACTTTATTCTTTTTACCTACTTTTTTCATTTGTTTTAAAAATGCCAGTTTTTGCATATCAGCCACAGTTTCCAAAGCAAATGCACTTAGCCAAACAATAATACCAATAAGTTCAAACATCGAGATGTTGGCATCAGGGTTTGTTGCAATTACAAATGCAGGCATCGCTAGAAAAGAGGCGTTGGCTAAGCCCTGCAATATCGCTTCTACTTGCATTGCTAATGTTGTGTTCGTCTTACCTGACTTTTTCCACCGGCGCTTTTGGTATTCATAACGTGGGAATTCAGTTTTTAAATAACCTAATTTCCACATTTTTAAGGCACCTAAGCCCATGCGGCTACCGGCAAAAATATAAGCAATACTAACAATGGCCACACGAACACTATCACCTTCACCATATACCCACGTCAGTACACCGATTAACGTTAAACCCCATGGCCAACCTATATCGACATATGACATGCGTCCTGTACGCCATGCGGGTAAACAGACTACCAAAGCAAATAATACTAATTGTAATAAGCCATTAGTTAAACTTATTGCCGCTAAATTATCGGTGAACAAGAGCAATAGCCAACCGGCGATAAAGATAAATAAAGGCGAAAAATATTTCATGATAATACCTCTCTTTAGGCCACTTTTATTGCCACGGGTGTACCATTAAGTGCTGCGTTACCTGTTAATGTGTCTACTCTATTCGCATCGGTTAAGTCGTTAATACTCACCCCAGGCTGCGCTTTTGCTACTGACATTCTAGTGCCTTTTTGGTTATGTCCCCAGCCCTGTGGCATGCTAACAACGCCTTGTTGAATATCGTCAGTGATCACAACTTCAATTTCAACTTCACCCACTATGGAGCTAACTTTTACTCGTTGTCCTTTTTCTATCCCTAGCAATTTAGCATCTTCAGGATGAACTTCTAAGGTACATGGATTTTTACCTTTGACTAAACGTGCTGAATTTTGCGTCCAAGTATTGTGACTTTTAACTAAACGGCGACCAATTAAATCAAATGGATAGTTATCATCCCGAGCCGGCTGTGCCATCACCGCATTTAAGCGCGGTAAATCATCTACATATAACTGAGGGAGCAAATTTACTTTACCATTTGCTGTTTTTATTCGCTCTTCAATACAGGGCATTAATGGGCCAATATCAATACCATGCGGGTTATCTATCAGTTTCTGTAAACTCATGCCTTGCGCACCATAGGGACCTTTTGTTAATTCCATATCAAGTATCATTTCTGGGGTGATGTTTCGCATAGGATCGTCAATAGGTGTATTGCTCATGCGAGCCGATAACTCTGTTAAAATTTGCCAATCACTACGTTGTTCGTCAGTCTTTTCAAATAATGGCGCTGAATATTTGACCGTATTTCGAACTGAGAATGAATTGAAGAATATATCAAAATGCGAGTTTTCAATTCCCGTTGTAGCCGGTAAAATAATATTGGCATATTTGGTGGTTTCGTTTAAATAAATATCAACTGACACCATGTAATCTAAGCCTTCAAATGCTTGCGCTAATTGATGACCGCTCGGTGCTGAAAGTACTGGGTTACCTGCCACTGTTATCAAGCTTTTTATTTGCCCTTCGCCTGCTGTCTGTATTTCTTCGGCTAACGTTGCGACCGGAAATTCACCATTAAAAAAGGGCAATTTTCTCACCCGCGTTGAATGTTGACCAAATGAAGATTTATGGCCTTTTTTATGGTTTCTCAGTAAATCAAAAGCGGGCTGTGGAAACATTGCACCGCCAGCTCGGTCAAAGTTACCGGTAATAATATTAAAGACATTGGTTAACCATTGACATAATCCACCAAAGGTTTGGGTAGAAGCGCCCATGCGGCTATAACAAACGGCTGAATCCGCAGCCAACATTTCATCAACCAAAGTGCGAATACTAATAGCATCAATACCAACAAATTCAGCGACTGTTTCTGGTGAATAGTTTGTTGCTATGTTTTGAAGTTCATCAAGCCCTTCGACCCTGTTTTCTAAATGACGCAAGTTAACCTTACTGTTAGCAAATACACAGTGGATCATCGAAAAAAGTAATAACGCATCTTTTTCAGGGCGAATAAATAAATGTTGATCGGCAATTTTTGCAGTACGTGTACGACGCGGATCAACCACAACAATTTTTCCTCCACGCTTTTGAATCGCTTTCATACGACCGATCACGTTAGGTGCAGTCATCATGCTGCCATTTGAAACCACTGGATTACCGCCAATAATCAACATAAAATCAGTACGGTCAATATCAGGCACTGGAATAAGCATACCGGCACCCAACATAAAATTTGAAGCAACATGATGTGGCATTTGATCCGTAGAAGCAGAGCTGAAACGGTTTATCGTGCCAAGAGACCTCATAAAAGGTTTTAACACCATAGCGTTGCCAAGGCTGTGGGCATTAGGATTACCTAAATAAACAGCTAAGGCATTTTTACCATGCTGATGTTGAATGCCTTTAAATTTTTCGGTTATTTCAGTGAACGCTTCGTCCCAAGAAATATCTTCCCATCCGGTTGCGGTGCGCCTGATTGGTGTTTTTAGCCGATCTTTATCCGTATAAAAATCTTGCAGGGCAGTTGCTTTGGGACAATTGTAACCTTTACTAAAGGGATCTTGTTGATCGCCTTTTATCGACAGTATTTCTTTATCTCGATATTTAATTTCCAAGCCACACATGGCTTCACAAATATTACAGTTTCGATAATGTGTTTTAATTTCGCTCATGTTTTTCCCTGACTTGGTTATTAAATTTGCCTATGCATCTTGCTCAGTAAAGTGACTTAAGCCCCTTGTAGGGGGTAATTTATTGCCCTTTTTTGTCGGACTGCAGGTTTTTTGTTCCAGACAAAACCTAAGTACCTACATCCTTGTAGGCAAAGTCCAGCCTACATAGTCATTAAAAAAGTTCTTCAAACCATTTTTTAGTTAAACCAATGCTAACCATGGCTTTGAGTTTAAACAGTGCCATCCAGTCTCCATCCTCAGGTACAGCCTCACCACAACGTGGGTCTGAACGTTGCAGGGCACCGGTCATTTTGTGATCGATAGGAATAGGATCACAACCATGACCTGATTCACAGATAAAATCCCACGTTTCCCTAGCAGGTGCATGACATGAAAAACAGTTGCCATCAAAACGGTTCATCACATCAACAAATCCACGTTTAGCAATGGTTGAACCGCTTTCGTCCACGGTTAATTCAAAGAACTCCCAATCGCCCGTCGCTGGAGATGTACCTGATTCACGTTTAACCATCACTTCTGTTGGCACAAGTTGTACAACAGAGCCCGTTGGATAAACTTCGCCTTTCGGGTTATTTGCCGCGGCCAACGTACTGTCGATATCACCAAGAAGGTTATCAATATAAAAATGCCGTACGGGTGTCATCTCTCTGATACAGCTAAAACTTTCTTCATCAACTTTAACCACGGTTTTTTCTATGCCTGAGTTAATGACTGCGGTTGTATTCTCACTATATTCCATTGTTTCAGCACTAACTGATAATGAAGAGAAACAAAAAACCGTGACTATCGCCATCATGTTACTTACTAATTTAAGATGAGTATTCATATCTATTTCCATTGTAATTCTTATCGATTAACAAGCTTATAGCTTGACGATTAACTTGCCTTTATTTTGACCAGTAAAAAATAAATTTAAACCGGTCATTGCTGACTCAAGCCCTGTTAGAATATGAGCACGATGTTTAATTTTCCCTTGCATCACATAAGGTGAAAGTTTGGCTAAAAGTGCTGGCACTTCACCAAAATGGTCAGGCATGGTAAACCCTTGAATAGTTAGACGCTTTTTAATGATAGGGATCCAACTTGGCGCTAAATCAGGCTCTGCTTTTGGATAATCTGCGATCATGCCACAAACAGCAATACGACCATGGGCATTCATTCGGGCAAAAACATGATGCTGTATTGGTCCACCGGTATTTTCAAAATAAACATCGATTCCATTCGGTGTTAATTCAGCTAGTTTAGCCGCTAAGTCATCAGTTTTATAATTAATAGCACCGTCAAAGCCTAAGTCGTTAACAATCCAGTCTGCTTTTTCGTCACTACCAACAATACCGATAACGGTTAGCCCATCAGCTTTTGCCAATTGACCAACAATTGAGCCAACAGAGCCGGCAGCACCTGAGACAACAAGGGTTTCACCTCTTTGTGGTTTACCTATACTGTAAAGCCCTTGCGTAGCTGTTAAACCCGGTAAAGCAAATACCGATAAAATAGCTTCATCTGGTAATGGCGCGGTAACTTTATTTAAACCCGTGCCATCAGTTAAAAAGTATTCTTGCCAGCCCATCATGCCCATAATTCGATCGCCAACACTAAAGTCAGGATGGTTACTTTCGACAATTTCGCCTACGCCTGAACTTCGCATCACTGTGCCTAATTCAACCGGAGGAATATAACTTTCAGTGTCAGGACTCATCCAGCCAAACATGGCAGGGTCAAGTGACATATGATTTTGTTTTACTAAAAATTGCCCTTCGCCAACACTTGGCATTTCTTTTTGAACAACTTCAAATAGCTCTGGACCTACGGGGCCTCCAGTTGGACGAGCGACTAAATTAATTGCGGTATAAGTTGTCATTTTGTTATCTCTTTTGTTTATGGTGTTATTTATTAAAACTAATATTAGTATGCATATTAGTGCTAGGCCAAAAGCTGGCTGATGTTTTTAATACTGTTTATGTTTTGCGTTTGGTAAAGCTGATCAAATGCTTGTGCAAGTTTTTCACTTTCCTTCATTACTTGTTGCCAATAAGCCATACGCTGCTCTCGTTCCATGATGACAAAATCATTGCGATCTGGAATTTTCTGGTGAGGCAAAGCGGCAATAAATTTTTCTGAGGGACACACGAGTACCGTATTATCATAGTGTTTCATTTTGACTTTTCTTGGTAAGTTTTTATCAAACCAGCCTGCTTTCAACGTAGAGCTAAAATGCGGATAAAGCGTTAAGCCTGAATTTTCAATTTCAAAATCAAAATGATAATCAACAATACCACCATCTCGATACATGCCTTTAGGGCTGCTTTCAATATTATTGATACCTTCCATCACCATAGGAATAGAGCCAGAGGCAAGTAGCGCATTGCGTATATTGGCTGTTGAAAAAGGCAAACGCGTCGTTGATATATTTTCGGGATCGTTAAGCTTAAAATCGCTATTGCTCGACTGAAAAATAAATCGTTCATATTGACTATCTAACCGTGAACGGCTGATTCGATTATTTAGGTAACTTTGTGCTAAACCTAAACCTTGTATAAATTTATTTTCACTCGCAACCAAGCCCTTACATTTAGCGACAATGAAATGTGCTTTAAAATAAGCGTTATCAATGATTTCTTGTTCGCCATAGTCACCAAAAATAGCATCCATCATTTCAACTGCTTTAGTGCTAACTTCTTCGGGCTTTGCTTT
This sequence comes from Colwellia sp., assembly GCA_029938115.1. GTDB lineage: Bacteria > Pseudomonadota > Gammaproteobacteria > Enterobacterales > Alteromonadaceae > Colwellia. The sequence continues at coordinate 56,799 of JAPYOP010000021.1, forward strand.
GTCTGAGTATGTGGTTTCTAAATAGTTTTTAGCGAAACGCTCTATCGCTACAACAGGATTTTTTTGCGCAAAACACGCGACTCTAAAGGCACCAACACTTGAGCCAATGAGGTTTATTGTTTGTTGCTTATTTTTAAAAAACTCACTAAATATATATTTATCTAATGCATATAAAGTGAACCATTTAGGCCCTCCACTTGCCCCAAGAAAGGAGGTAAATAGCTCAGGTGAAAATCCTTTTTCTTGAATGGTTTTTAAGGCGGAATTACCCGCGTATATTTCTAGCATAGTTTCATTTATGTTTTGTTAATGTATTAGCGAAGTTCTTTTCGTAGCACTTTGCCAACGTTTGTTTTAGGTAATTCGTCGAGAAAAGTAACCAATTTTGGTCGTTTATAGTTGGTCAGTAATTCTCGACAATGATCAAAAATGTCTTGCTCGACTAAATCAGGGCTTTTACGCACAATAAACACTTTGACTTTTTCGCCGGTTATATCACACGGTGCCGCTATCGCCGCCGCTTCTAAAATACCTTCATGGCTGACCAGCACCTCTTCTATTTCATTGGGATAAACGTTAAAACCAGACACTATAATCATGTCTTTTTTGCGATCAACAATTTTAAATAAGCCCTTTTCATCCATTGTCGCAATATCGCCAGTGGCTAACCAACCGTCTTTTAGCACTTCGTCTGTCGCTTCTTGTCGGTTGTAATAACCTTTCATTACTTGCGGACCTTTTACCCACATTTCTCCCGGATCACCAATAGGGACTTCTTTGCCATCATCGTCAAGCAAACGAACATTGGTAGATGATGCAGGCACGCCAATGGTGCCATCATAACTTGCTTGGTTATACGGATTCATCGTCACCATAGGCGCGCATTCTGTTAATCCATAACCTTCCAATAAACGAACACCCGTCACTTTTTCCCAAAGCTCTGCCACAGGGCGTTGTATTGCCATACCGCCACCAAAGCCAAGCTTTAAGGCACTAAAATTAAGTTTTTCAAAACCTGGTGTATGCAATAAAGCATTAAATAAAGTATTAACGCCAGTAATTGCAGTAAAAGGATATTTGGCTAATTCTTTGACAAAGCCTGCCATATCTCGTGGATTAGTAATTAATAAATTGGTACCGCCATAAGCAAGGAAACACAAGCAATTAGAAGTGAGAGCGTACACATGATAAAGCGGCAGTGCCGTGACCATTATTTCTTTACCTGCTTCAAAAACATGTCGAGTCATTTCATTTGACTGAATAAGGTTAGCAACCATGTTTCTGTGGGTTAGCATTACGCCCTTCGCGGGTCCTGTAGTGCCGCCAGTATATTGTAAAAAGGCTAGATCTTGTCCGGTGATTTCTACAGGATTAAAAGATTGTTTACTGCCCTTAACCAAAGCTTGATTAAATCTTACTGAATTGGGAAAATGATAGGTGGGTACTTGTTTCTTAACATATTTTAGTACGCCATTGATTAGTGTGCCTTTAACTGCACCGAGACGGTCACCTACACCCGTGGTGATAACATGTTCAACATCGGTTTTATCAATAATTGATGCTAGTACATGAGCAAAATTTTCAAGGATAAGAATACCTTTTGTACCCGAATCTTTTAATTGATGCTCTAATTCGCGCGCGGTATAAAGCGGATTAACATTCACAACCGTTAATCCGGCCTTGAGTGCGCCAAATAATGCAACGGGGTACTGAAGAAGGTTAGGGATCATAATGGCAAATTTATCGCCTTTTTTTAACTTTAAACTTTGCTGTAAATAGGCGGAAAAGTCAGTAGCTTGTTGAGCGAGTTGTTGATAATTAATACTGACATCCATATTTATAAATGCAGTATTACTTTGATATTGCTGAGTATACTTATCAAATAGACTTACTAGCGAATTATATTTATCCGCATCAATTTCAAACTCAACTCCAGGTGGATAACTCTTTTCAAGCCAAATTTTTTCCACGAAATTTCCCCTATCAAATTTATTATAAACAGCATAACTTTAGTAAATTATGGTCATTTTGTTAGCCCTTTATACATAAAGAAAGGACCACTTAAAACGTTCTTTTACCGGTTGGTATTATTTATTAAAGTACTTCAAATAATCCCGCTGCACCTTGGCCGCCACCGATGCACATACTGATCACGACATACTTAACACCACGACGTTTACCTTCAATTAGCGCATGCATAACCATGCGAGTGCCGCTCATGCCATATGGGTGACCAATTGAAATTGCCCCGCCGTTTACATTTAGGCGATCTTCTGGAATACCTAATTTTTCGGCGCAATAAAGTACCTGTACCGCAAAAGCTTCGTTAATTTCCCACAAGCCAATATCATCCACGGTTAAACCGTTACGCTCAAGTAACTTAGGAATGGCATAGATGGGACCAATGCCCATTTCGTCAGGCTCACAACCGGCAACAACTAAACCTCGGTAAGCTCCTAATGGCGTTAGCCCGCGTTGCTCAGCTAGTTCACGCTCCATAACAACAACGGCGGCCGCACCATCAGATAATTGCGAAGCATTTCCGCCCGTAATTGAGCCATTATCTCTTACTGTTTTTAAGCCTGATAAACCGGCTAAATTAGTTGACGGCCGATTACCTTCATCTTTGGTCAAGGTGACTTCTACTGTACTCGTTTCTCCAGTGATTTTGTCCATCACTAGTTTAGTGCAAGTTACGGGCACTATCTCATCATCAAACTTAGCTTCAGCTTGTGCTGCGGCAGTGCGTTGTTGAGATTTGAGTGCGTATTCATCTTGTGCTGCGCGTGATATTTCATAACGATTTGCGACAATTTCAGCAGTATCAAGCATAGGCATATATATTGCCGAACGATAGGCTTTGACAATGGGGTCAACTGCGCGGTGCATATTCATTTTGTCATTTTGAACTAAGCTGATTGAGTCACAACCACCAGCCACAACAACTTGTGCACCATCACAAACGATGTGATTGGCGGCACTAGCAATAGACATTAAGCCCGACGAACATTGACGGTCAATAGTCATGCCCGGTACAGAGACAGGGAGCTGTGTGGCCATCACAACCTGACGACCAAAATTCATACCTTGATTGCCTTGTGTTAATGCTGCGCCAAAAACACAATCTTCAATCTCATTGACATCAACCCCTGCTCTTTCTACCGCTGCTTTTACTGCAATTGCAGCTAAAGTTGGTGCTGATAAGTCATTAAATGCTCCCCGATAGGCTTTACCAATAGGGGTACGGGCGGCTGATACAATAACGGCTTCTCTCATGATAATTCCTAATTTTTCATCTTTTATTGTTATGTGTGTTTAACTTGGGGGTACATACTAATGTTGTTGTGATTTCATAAAAGCCATGGCTTTCATAACAAATTTTTCACCTTGTTTTGCCCCTGATGCTAATTCAGCTTGGTTGTCTTGAGCGGTTAATTCATGCCAATTTTCTCGTACTGCTTCTGGACTTTGTTCAGTTTGTGGAATAAAACATCCTTCGGTTTCAAAAATACTAGCACTTGCATACCCTCCAGCACCTGCACATAAAATAAATCGGCTTGGCGCATCTTCGTCACACAAAGTAAGCATACCTGCAGTAACGGCTTCAGGAGCAAATGCTTTGACGATTTCGGCTGGCATTAAATCTTCAGTCATACGTGTTCCTGCGGTAGGAGCAAGCGCGTTAATGTGAATATTATTTTTAGCCCCTTCAAGTACCAAAGTATTCATTAAGCCCAGCACTGCCATTTTAGCAGCGCCATAATTTGACTGACCAAAGTTACCGTACATGCCACTTGAAGAAGTGGTCATGACAATGCGGCCATAATTTTGTTCACGCATAATGTCCCAAACAGCCTTCGTACAATTAACAGAGCCCATTACATGCACGTCCATCACTAGTTTAAAATCATCAATGGTCATTTTTGAAAAGGATTTATCGCGTAAAATCCCTGCATTATTGATAAGAATATCGATTCGTCCCCACTTTTCCATAGCCTGTTGAATCATGTCTTGTACTTCATCAAAATTTGCGACATTCGCGCCATGGCTAATAGCTTCTCCACCCATGTCTTCGATTAAACGAACCACGTCTTGTGAAGCTTCACTCGATGCACCACTGCCATCACGTGCGCCGCCTAAATCATTCACGACAACTTTTGCTCCACGTTTAGCCAATTCCAAAGCATGAGAACGTCCTAAACCGTTACCGGCACCAGTAACAACGGCAACTTTACCCGCAAAACTTATGGTCATTTTAATTTCCTTTAACTTCTTAATAATTTATCGTGCCTATGTATTTGGCTCAGAAAAACACTATCAAATAAGCGCTAATTATTTGTAGGGTGACACAAGCATAGTGAGGCTCGAAAAAGCCTTTTGTCGAGGCAAGAGTTCAATACTGAGTTAACTACATAACCATGTTATTCATTTTGATATCCATGATATCAATATCGCTACTGTGAACAGCTATTTAACCATTTGAACTGAAACCCACTCAGCAACTAGTGCCGGTGTATCGCATCCCTCTATTTCAATGGTAACTTCAGTACATAAACGAAACTGCCCTGGTTTTTTCTCTTCTATTGAGAGCGTTTTTGCATGTGCTCTAATTCGGCTATTTACCGTAACAGGCTGTAAAAACCTTATTTTATCGAACCCCGCATTTAGCCCCATATAAAAGCCATCAATAATGACACTAAAGCTTTCGGCAAAATGAGACAACATCGATAATGATAAAAAACCGTGTGCTATGGTTGATCCAAACGGTGTTGCTTTTGCTTTTTCTTCATCAACGTGAATAAATTGATGATCAAGTGTGCAGTCTGCAAATTGATTGATTTGCCCTTGATCTATTTGATGCCAATTAGTTGGCTCTGCTTGATGTCCAATAAAATCAGTAATATCTTTTTTATTAATTATTGTCGGCATTAGTATCTCTTCTTTTTAGCCATCTCATATCACGGCGTATGCATAAAATATAAGCGATAGCCTATGCTAAGCTCACCATTGAAATTAAACAAATGAATAGTTTTGATATCTAACTATATGCTTGACGAATTGGTATGATGTTTAACCAAACGCCAATTTGTGATACCTTAAAGCGCTTAAAAGTGCCGATATTATTAAGCCGCAGAGACACCGCCATCAATAGCGATGCATTGACCTGTCATATAACTATTAGCTGGGGATAACATCATTAACATCATAGCAACCACTTCTTTAGGCTGTGCTAATCGCTTCATCGGTGCACCTTGACTCATTTTAGCCTGCGCGTTGTCATCAGCCATATCAGTGACCATTTGAGTTAAAGTAAAAAAAGGACAAATAGCATTGATACGAATATTATAACGGCCATATTCAACCGCTCCGGTTTTAGTTAAACCAATAACCGCATGTTTCGCCATAGAATAAGCACCTACTTTGGCTGCGCCACAAAGACCCGCCATTGAGCTGACATTCAATATAGCGCCACCTTGTTGCTTTAACATTTGTTCAATTTGATGACTCATACCAAATTGAACTCCTTTAACATTCACTGCAAATTGACTGTCCATTAACGCTTCGTCAATTTGATGCAAAGCAGTAAATTCATGGGCAATACCCGCATTGTTCACGCCAATGTCAACACCTCCAAAGTGTTCAATGGCTATATCAACCATTTTTTTACATTCTTCGTTTTTTGAGACATCACATTTTAAGGCAAAAACCTCAGCTCCTGTGGCAGCAATATCATCAGCTACTTGCTGAACACCTGCTTCGTTAACATCGCTAATGACTAATTTAGCACCTCGTTGAGCTAATTCTTGTGCAAGTAATTTACCAAAGCCTTGTGCTGCACCGGTGATAACGGCAACTTTTCCAGTAAAGTCTAATAATGGATCCATGAGAAAACTCCTTTAATTTTTTGTTGTTTTGGTTGTTTCTGCGATAACCTGTAAGGCCATTTTTGCCAGTGGTTCGACAAACGCGCCCACTTTTTTGGCATTATCGTTGGACGCATTACCCTGGGAAGCACGCTTAGCCACGCCTTGTGCAATTGCCGCCAATCGGAAAAAGCTGAATGCTAAATAAAATGTCCAGTGATCTATGTTGTCGATGCCCATTCGTTGGCAATAACTTGCGACATATTCTTCTTCTGTGGGGATGCCTAAATTGGCACGATTGATACCTTGCAAACCATCAATACTCCCCATACCTGACGGCATGCGCAATTGCATACATTGATAGGCTAAATCTGCATATGGATGACCTAACGTTGATAATTCCCAGTCAAGTAATGCAATGATTTCTGGTTTGTTTTTATCAAACATCATGTTGTCTAAACGAAAGTCGCCATGAACTAAACAAACTCTACCGTCATCATCAGGCAAATGATCTGCTAGCCATTGAGCTAAATCATCCATGGCGACTATTTTTTGTAGTTCAGTAACACGGTATTGTGATGTCCAGCGACCTAGCTGACGCTCGAAGTAATTGCCTGCTTTACCGTAACCACTTAAGCCAACAGCATTTACGTCAACACTATGTAAAGCAACGAGCGTTTTATTCATCGCATCGTACATTTGTGCACGGCGTTCATTATTATCAATTTCAGCTAATGAGGCACTCCAATAAACATTGCCATCACAAAACTCCATGACATAAAACATTGAGCCGATAATATCGGTGTTTTCACACAGGTGATAAACTTTCGCTACAGGCACATTGGTTGCTTTTAAAGCATTAAGTACTTTAAATTCTCGGTCAACGGCATGTGCTGATTTTAATAATTTACCTGGGGGCTGGCGACGTAATACATAAACTCCTGATTGCGCAGTTACTTTAAATGTGGGGTTTGATTGACCACCCGAAAATTTATCCATTGTCATTGGACCTTTAAAGCCATCAACATGCGCTTCGAGGTAAGCGGTTAGCGCTTCAATATTAATAGATAACGTTTTTGACATTGGCCTGATACTCTTGAGATAAATATGTACTAGCCCCCTAGATTAAAATCTAAGGGACTCGTTTAACTGGTAATTTGTTTTACTAAATCACGCCCTAATTGCATCATATGCACTTGGTCTGGTCCATCTGCTAAACGTAAAGTACGCTGACCTGCATAAGCATGTGCTAAGAAAGTATCTTGACTGACACCCACAGCGCCATGACACTGAATAGCTCGGTCAATAACATCAAGTGCCATACTTGGCGCAACAATTTTAATCATCGCAATTAAGTCTTTTGCTGCTTTATTACCATGGTTATCCATTTTTTGCGCGGCTTTTAAAGTCATCAAACGGGCTTGTTCAATTTGGCAAGCTGATTTAGCAATATCTTCACGTATCGACTGTTGTTTGATCATTGGTCGTCCAAAGACAATACGCTCATCAACACGTTTACACATTAGGTCGAGCGCACGTTGTGCAATACCTATTGAGCGCATGCAGTGGTGAATTCGTCCAGGCCCTAAACGGCCTTGAGCAATTTCAAAACCTTTACCTTCACCAACAATAATATTTTCAACAGGTACACGAACATTGTCGAAATTTACTTCCGCGTGCCCTTCAGGCGCATCGTTATAACCAAAAACTTTCATTGGACGAACCATGGTGACACCGGGCGTATTCATCGGCACTAGTACTTGTGACTGCTGAATATAACGATTGTCATTTTCAGCATCCGTTTTACCCATCACGATCATAATTTCACATTGTTTACGACAGGCTCCACTGATATAAAATTTACGGCCATTAAGCACATATTCATCACCATCACGGTCAATGCGCAATTCAATATTAGTGGCATCACTTGAGGCAACTTCAGGTTCAGTCATTGCAAATGCAGAACGAATTTTTCCTTCAAGCAAAGGTTGTAACCATTGTTTTTTCTGACTTTCATTGCCGTATTTAGCAAGTACTTCCATATTGCCAGTGTCTGGTGCTGCACAGTTAAATACCTCTGGCGCCCACATCACTTTACCCATGATTTCCGCCAAGGGTGCATATTCTAAATTAGTAAGGCCTGCACTGTGTTTTCCGTAAGCAACCGGTAAAAATAAATTCCATAAACCTTGCGCTTTAGCCTTTGCTTTTAATGCTTCCATTAATGGTGGTGTTGACCACGGGTCTAAACTTACCTGTTGATGCATTGCTTCTTCGTTAGGGTAAACATGCTCTTCCATAAATGACGTTACACGATTTATCAGCTCTTTTACCTTATCACTGTATTCAAAATTCATGGGGTATCCTTAGTCAGTTACTGTACTGTAAATCTTGGTTGCTTAAATTAGCTGAAGTTAGCTTAACTTCATCAACGCATCTTTATTGAATGGCGCAATTTCATCTTCTTTTTTATCTCGAATTTTATTTACCCATTGAGGGTCAACCAATAAGGCACGACCAATGGCGACAAGATCAAATTCATCATTATTTAAGCGCTCTAACAAACCTTCGATACCGGTTGGGTTAGACGTCCCCGATAAGTCTTTACTGCCTTCACCCGTAAAATCACTATCTAAACCGACACTACCCACAGTAATTACTGGTTTATTGGTGAGTTTTTTAGTCCAACCGGCAAGATTTAGCTCTGAGCCTTCAAATTCAGGTAACCAGAAACGACGAGTACTGGCGTGGAAAATATCAACACCGGCATTACTTAATAAGGTTAAAAAGGTCGCTAGTTCTTCTGGAGTCTGACAAAGCTTGGCGTTGTAATCTTGCTGCTTCCACTGAGAAAATCTGAAGATAATAGGGAAATCTTCGCCTACAGCGTCACGAATGGCGGTAACAATTTCAACAGCAAAGCGAGCGCGGTTTTCTAATGAACCGCCATAACTATCTGTGCGCTGGTTGGTTCCTTCCCAGAAAAATTGATCAACTAAGTAACCATGAGCGCCATGTACTTCAATGGCATCAAAACCTACGTTTTTTGAATCTAAGGCTGCTTGGGCAAATGAAGCGACCACTTCATCAATATCGGCTTGAGTCATGGCTACACCATTTTTCGCACCGGGTTTGAACAATCCAGAGGGGCTATAGCCCGGGACTGATTTATCCGGTCCAACGCCTTCTTTTCTCACCGAGCCAACATGCCAAAGTTGTGGGGCTATTTTTCCTCCTGCGGCATGCACTTCATCCACCACATGTTTCCAACCGGCTAACGCTTCTTCGCCATAGATAGCTGGTACACGTTCATAGCCATTAGCCCCTTTATGGGAAATGAAAGTACCTTCTGTGATAATTAAACCCACATTACCTTCTGCTCTGCGACGGTAATATTTAGCAACGTCTTTCGTTGGAATATAATCAGGTGAAAATGTACGGGTCATAGGTGCCATCACGGTACGGTTTTTCAAGGTTAAGCCGCCGGTTGAAAATGACTCAAATAATTTTTCAGAATTGCTGTTACTCATGATTTTTCCTAAATTTTTAGATATGTAAATTTGTTCGCTGTCAGACCTGCTGTTTTTAATCGGGGCTATCTATCCAATTAAGTAACCACCATCGACGTTAATTGCGGTACCTGTGGTGTAGCTTGACGCATCTGACGCCAAATATAAGACGGTGCCTGCCATTTCGTCGGGTTGTGCTATACGCTTCATAGGAACGTGGTGCAGCATTTGCTCAAGAATTTTGGGGTTGTTTACTAAAGTTGAAGCAAACTTAGTGTCGGTTCCCCCTGGTAATAATGCATTTGTGCGAATATTAAATTGAGCACACTCTTTAGCAAACGCTTTGGTCATAGAGATTACCGCCGCTTTAGTTATTGAGTAAATACCTTGAAAATCACCAGGAATTACCCCGTTGATAGAAGCGACATTGATGATTGAACCACCACCACCACTCTTTTTCATTAATTTTGCACCTTGACTAGACATAAAAAAGTAACCACGGATATTCACATCAACCGTTTTTTGAAATGCACTTAAGTCTGTATCAAGTATATGGCCAAAATAAGGGTTAGCCGCCGCATTGTTTACTAAAATATCAAGCTTACCGTGTTGTTCAGAAATTTCGGCAAAAATGGCATCAATTTGCTCCATTTCACCGATGTGACATGCAATGGCTTGCGCACTACCGCCCGCTTCAATAATATTGTCAACAACTGTTTGACACCCTTCAACCTTTCTACTTGAAACAATGACATGAGCGCCATGTTGCGCTAAAAGTTTCGCTATACTTTCGCCAATGCCACGACTAGCACCAGTGACTAGTGCGACTTTTCCTGATAAATCAAATAAATTGCTTATACTCATGTTACTTCCTATCTAAATTTTATGTTGATTGACAATAAGCACCTTTAGTTAACTAGCGGTGTTATCGAAACGTGACCAAATTTTTGTCCGCCAGTGTTAAGTGACTATAATTATTAAAGTAGTCCACACTTAAATTGTTCTTAGAGAAAAGTAGTTTACTTACGCTGGTGTTTCTTGTTTGCTGATTTATTTTTAACACTTGTTCATCATTTAATTGCAATATGCTTTGAATAATTGCTGCAATAGTGCCTCCCGAAGTAAACACTAAAATGTTTTTTGAAGCTTTTGTATTACTTGGGTTTTTTTGTCGGCTAATTGCTAATTCTTTTTGAATAACGTCTTGTAAAGCACGCATACAGCGCGTTTGAAACTGTGACCAGCTTTCTTGATATTCATCATTAAACTTACCTGACATCCAACGATTTAAGGCCATAGAAAATTCTTTCTGAAAAAATTTATTAGGCTCTTTGGATTTGCGGAAATCTGCGCTCATTTCAGAAAAATTATGCCATCTGGTGTTATAGCAAGTCAAAATATCAACATGGTCAAACTCATTAAAGCCTGAATGTAAAACAACCGGAATTTGCTTATTTTGAAAGCTTTCCATGAAATGCTCTAAGGTTTGTCCATGTCGCAACAAATCCCCTGAATAGGCTTTACATGGTATTGACTTTGATTGCCAATACTCACCTAAAATTTTAGACTGCTTAATACCAGCAGCTGACAATTGATCATAATCAGCCTTACCAAATGATGCTTGCCCGTGTCTAATTAAATAAATAGCGGCCATATAGGTTCTCTGTGTTCATTGCTTTTCTGTGCAATGCTTTTATTTATTAATGCAGTTTAAATTGTGTCTAACTATGCTATGTTTAATAACCAAATTAAACAAATGAATAGTTCTAATAGATAACTATTCATATATCAAATAGTGCGTGTTCGAGGAATATATGAAAGTTGATTTGAATTTATTTGTAGTTTTTGATGCCATTTATTGTGAAGGAAATCTTACAAAGGCAGCATTAACGTTGCACTTATCTCAACCCGCAGTCAGTCATGCCTTAGCGAAACTACGCAAACACTTTGATGACGAACTATTTATACGTCAAGGCAACGAAATGCGACCAACAGCCGTTGCTAAAAATGTCATTGCTGACGTTCGAGAAGCATTACATCAATTGCGTGTTTGTTTAGTGCAATCTCGACAGTTTGAACCAATGACTTCTCGAAAGCATTTTACCCTGTCATTACTTGGCTCATTAGAAGCAACCTATTTGCCAATGTTCATGAAAAGCTTACTAAAAGAATCTCCATATATTAATTTGAAAAGTAGTAGAAGGGTTCGTCGAAGTGAGTTGGAAAATAAACTAGCCAGTGGCGATATTGATTTAGCAATAGATACGTTGCTACCGGTTAGTAATAATATTTTGCATACACAATTAAACCAAGATCAACTAGTTGTTATTGCACGTAAAGGCCACCCTGCTATATCAAAAAAATTAGACTTAAAAACCTATCTTAGCCTCGATCACATATTAGTTTCATCTCGCTCTAGTGGTCCTGGACTTGAAGACTTTGAGTTATCTAGGTTAGGTTTACATCGCAAGATTGGCTTAAGGTGTCAACATGCATTGTCGGCATGTAAAATTATAGAAAATAACGATATGTTATTAACCTTACCTTTAATTGCAGCCAAAATGTATAGTGAAATGCTCGATCTTTCAATATATTCACTACCTGTTGACCTACCAGATCTTGATGTGCATTTATACTGGCACGTGAATGTTGATAAAGAACCGGCGAATAAATGGTTGAGGAATAAAATAGTATTAGCATCATCAAATAAATGAACAGGTGTTTTCCTTTAAAATCGTCATTAGCTTAGACTGCGATTATACCGCACAGTTCACTTTGACGGCAGCTTTCGCTATTAATAGACAGCAATTTAAATGATTGTTTAGTACTATTTAGATATTAAAAGTTGGATACAAAATCTGTTCCCAAGAATTAGCGCCAATTAGAGCATTAAACTACTTTCTGTTTCTCTATGCTTAATCTGTGAGAATTCGCGTGAATTTGCGGAAAAACCGTGCTGTATTTTGTTCACAAAGGTATTGTCCTGATGAATTACTTAAAAACTTTTATAATGGAATAAAAGATTGGCTTGCTCATCTAGGAACCCTCGACAACCGGAATCACAATCCGGTTGGCAGTATAGATTATCGTTAGATATGTATAATCAGTTATGTATATCTATGAATAGGTAAGTAAATAGTGAATTTGCTGCCTTTATCGATAACTGAGCTTACGTCAATACGTCCGTTATGTTCATCAATAATCGTTCTAACGATATGAAGACCTAAACCTGTGCCTTTACCTACAGGTTTAGTGGTAAAAAAAGGATCGAAGATACTCTTTAAATCTGTCTGACTTATTCCTGACCCATTATCTTCAAAACTAATATTTATTTCGTCTTGGTCAATGAATGAACGAATTGAAATGCGTCCATTACTTTTAATAGCGTGGGAAGCATTAACAAGCATATTAATAAATACTTGGAGCAGCTTTTGTGGGAAGCCTATAACGCTAACGTTGGCATCAAGACATTTAACGATATCTACTTTATATTTTAATTCATTGGCAACAAGTGTCAGACTTTGCTCTATTAACTTATCAATAAATATCGGCTCAGGTTCTTTATTGCCTGCATGAGCATAACTCCCCAAGTCTTTTATTATTTTACTTATCCTTAAGGTACCTGTTAATGAGGATGTGATTAAAGGCTCGATATCATTAAGAATATAATCTAAATTTTCCTCATGATAGAAGGTTTTAGCGGAGTCTTTCTGTTCCTCGGTATTAACGAGAGTTACATATGAAATTATAGGTCCAATATAGTCTGCTAGAATATCAAGATTACTGCGAATATATCCGACAGGGTTGTTTATTTCGTGGGCAATCCCTGCTGCTAATTGGCCTATTGATGCTAATTTTTCAGCATTGAGCAATTGTTGATTTAAGGCAGACAACGCTTTTTGGCTATGTTTCCTTTCATTGATATCGGAGATCGTTAATAGGTAACTAACCGATTCTTTTATGGCTATTTTTCGTCCTGAAAATTCTATATATGGATTGTCAAAACTAGGAGCAAGCAATGACTCTTCCATACTTTTCAATGCGGTCTCCGTGTCAAACTCACCGTCTAAAGTGGCAAGTGCAGGTAAAAAAACAGCAATATTTTCATTAATAATTTCATCTTTGTGTTTTGAAAACAACTTACTCGCTTCTGGAGTACACTCTTGTATTATTCCTTGCTCATTTAATAGTAGTAATGAGCAAGGAATCGTATTCATGATGGTATTTATCTGTTTATTTACTTTGATGACATTGAGCCGCTCTTGTTCTGCTTTTTGTTTTTCTATGGTTATACGCTGAGTAAACGATTGGATGGCTGAAGATAAAGCAATAATTTCGGCTGGTGCATTAGCTTGTCTAAATTCTAGACCTTGCACTTTATTGTTAGATTGTTGGGCTACTGCCGTTATGTTTTCAATAGGTTTAACAATGTATTTGCTAAACCATGTGACAATAAAAAAAATCAAAACGAGGTACAAAGAAATTGTTATCCATGTAATTATTTTTAAGTTACTGTTGGCAATCAATAAATCTTTATAGAGAAAAGTGTTCTTTTGCAAAGCTTGTGATAATAACTTTTCTAAAGTTGAGACGTAATCAGTTGTTAATGTATCAGATTCAGCGATAGTGGTTTGCCAAGCTTGATTATTTAACATCGATAAGTGAGAAAACGAATCTATAATCGCTTTATTATTCTTTATTATACTGACAAGTTGTTCTATTAAATTCACAGAAATATTATTTTTATCCTTAATACTAATGGTTAATAGTGTTTGCATAAGCTGGTCAGATTGTGCGTTAATGCCTTTGGCTAAATAGGTTTGTTTACCCGAAAAAAGTAAGTCTTGTGTGGTTAACCAAACTTGTGACATGGTTGAAAGATGTTCAATGGTTTGTACCAATAATTGAGATTTAAAATGGGCCCGCGAGATGTCTTCTACTTTTTGATATTGCCCCCAAAGCGTACCGAAAATAATTATTCCCGATAAAAGAGTTGAAACTGCTAATAACTGATTATAATTAGAAATCTTCATTATTGATTTGCCATTTAAAAAGAGAGCTTAATAGGGGATCATTTCGGATTAAATTTTTTCAACTCTTCTCCCCACAAAATATCCGTGATTAAAAGTGTTTTTAGTGCACATCTAAGAACTACACTAGCAAGTTCAGGGGAGCCTTTAGCTTTATCTAGCAGTATATTGTTAGCCGTTATTCCGTCACTATTGAGGAGTTTCTTTAGTTCTTCATAGTCTTTCCCGATGAAAATATTTTTGAAATTTTCATTATCAATGATTTTTCGTTTAGGGCTTCGGCAGCGTTGAAAAGTGAAGTTTGTTATTTTTAAATTCTTATCTAATGCCCATATTATTTCAACCAATCCCCATTTGCTTTGCTCTGACCTCACATGCACATAACCTAATGCTTCAGTATTTTTCATAGCCACATATAAGGTGTGCTTACCTAATTCACTAAAATGGAGATCATTACTTGGCAAGGCAAGTTTTACTTGGTTGCGAATACCGGTATCGACTGTTTTGACAATGGATAATTGATTTGTTTTTTGTGGATATAGTTGTTTTATTTGAGCGACAGGGTCCCGTAGCGAGCAGTATGCATCAGCATTTGCATTTTGAAGTAAAAATACGAACAGTATTAATGTTATGAATATTTTCATATCAGTACCTATACCTTAATTGAAATCTAGTAAGGTTTTGTTTTTTACCTGACTCTGGTGTATTGAGCTGCTGATGGCTAGATAGACTTAGCTCTAATTTGCCATCAATTTGATAACTTACACCGATGTTAATTAATTGCTGGCTTTTACTTTCACCTTCACGATCATTAAAAATATACTGTCCATATAATTTGAACTGCTCGTTAATCGATGTTTTATTAAATTCCAATAGGCTATAAATCTCTTCTTGCCCTTTTTTTTGAAATTTATCATCTTTACCAATTGCTATTTCTCCCAAAAAACCCCATGTTAGCCAGTAATATTGCCAATCAATAGCAAGTCTTTTTCTTTGTACATTGTCTATTTTTGCGTCTAAAAAGGAGAAACCAATAATAAAGTCGTGATGGCTAAGTGAACCTATACGACCAGAGAATACATAAGATTCATCAATCGTTTTAGGTTCATTTTTACCGCCCAAAGTATAGCTGATTTCGTATTCAAACCGTGACAACACTTTATTGAAACCTAAACCCCAATCGAGTTTTGTGCCTAAATTTTTGCCATGATAATAGTCAAGTAAAC
>JAPYOP010000171.1 GCA_029938115.1 Colwellia sp.
CGCGATATATCGCGTGTATTCAGACAATAACCTGTCAAACCTGAATGAGAACAAAGCCACCAAACCAGTCGTTCGTATCTTGGTTATCTAAAGCAGACCAACGACAATATCGAGAGCTAGGCTT
Source organism: Colwellia sp. (assembly GCA_029938115.1). GTDB lineage: Bacteria > Pseudomonadota > Gammaproteobacteria > Enterobacterales > Alteromonadaceae > Colwellia. Next base: position 125 of record JAPYOP010000171.1, read on the forward strand.
CTGCTAGTCCAATAAAGCTACTCAGTGTACTTTTAAATCTATTTATCTGTCAAATGAGGAGTTAATTGACTGTTCGGACTATGCACAATGATCCTTATTTAAAACCAGAATAACGATTGATGTTGGTTTAACTTTTATTAGAAATTCAAGTATATGGTTATTATTCGATGATATTAAGAATTCTTAACTATGAACAATAAATCATCTAAAAGTTAGTTAGCATATATAGAACTTTCGCCTGTAAATAATTGTTTTTGTAGTTGTAGTTTCTCTACCAAAAATTCTCGGCAACAACGAATACGAGCGGTATGTTTAAGGTCAACATGGCTCAAAACCCAAACCCCCCAACTTGAAAGAGGTACATTTATTGCCAATCGTTTTACTTGGTCGCTTGCTATTGAATCAGGCATATAGCAGGGCATTCTAGCAATTCCTATTCCTGCTTTTACCGCACAATACATAGAAAATAAATCATCAACACGCATTACTATTTCAGCATCGGGAAAATTATCTTTCGCCCAAGTAGGTAAGGTTGTTTCGCTGCTCCAGACAATAACTGCTGTTTTATTGGATAAATTTTTACGACTATAGACAGGATTACCTGCATAAATGCCGTGTTGCAAGTTGGCGATTTTTTTGCCTATCAAGTAATCAGGAGGAGTATCTGTTAACCTGATGGCAACATCGGCTTCTCGTGCGGCCATATTTTTCAAACCTTGAGCAACAAATAAATTGAGATGAATTTTAGGTTGCTGATCTCTAAATACAGCAATGTCGTCGATCAAACAATATTCCAAAATATCATGTGGCATGGTCAAACTTATTTCGCCCTGTAAGCGACTGTCTTGACCAAATAACTGTCTTGAGACTTGCTGATTCTTGGTTTCCAGTTCTAACGCCATCTCAAAAATGTGATCTGCTGCGCTAGTCATTTCATAACCTGTTGGAATACGTTCAAATAACCTGACGGCGTATTTTTCTTCAAGCGCTCGAATGCGCCGAGAGACCGTCGAATGGTTCACGCCAAGCACTTTTGCAGCCGAGGTTACATTGCCACTTCGCGCAACGGCCAAAAAATATCTAATATCATCCCAATCATTCATCCGTGCATTATTGCACGAAGAATATGCGAAAGTCGATAATTACCATAAAGCAAAAACTGCATTATCATGCCTCACACCAATATAAAGAAGAACACCAACACACTAGGAAATATTTATGATTACTTTATACCATGCTCCAGGTTCATGCTCATTAGCGGTTAAAGCGGCTTTAGCTATCAGCGGTCTAGAACACGAAGTGAATATTGTTAATGCTCAAGCAGGTGAACAGTTTACACCAGAATTCATCAAAATTAATCCACTAAGCAAAGTACCAGCGCTTATTGTTAATGGTGACATTATCACGGAAGGTGCGGCAATTTTACAATACATCAGCGAAGTAGCACCCAATGCAAACTTGCTTCCAGCGATGGGAACTATGGCTCGTGCTCAAGCTTTAAAGTGGATGATGTTTGTTTACAGTAATGTACATCCTCATTTTGCACGCGCTTTTGTTCCTGCCCGTTATGGTAATGATGAAACTGATATTAAAGAAAAAGCAGAATCTGCTTTACATGATCTATTTGCCATCATCAATGATCAGCTTGCAGATAATGACTTCATCGCAGGCGCTGAGTTAAGCATCGCAGATCTCTACTTAGCCGTTGCTATCCATTGGCAAATAATAATGAAAGATCCATTAACTAAAAAATACGCCAACGTTGAAAATTATTTACAACGTTTATTAGCTTTTCCTGTTGTTGGCAACGTATTTAAAAGTGAATTTTCTTAATTGTCTCGATAAGGGCAAAGCTTAAATAGAGTTAAACAACAAACGAGTAAATTTATTCGTTATTCCTACTTTAGTTTGTTGTTTCTATCAAATAAATAATTCAATCAATTTGGACAGCTTATGCTCGTCCTGGGAGATAATATGAACAACATTTTTAGCGCAATTACCTTAGGTGACTATCAACTTAGTAATCGAATATTTATGGCACCTCTTACTCGTGGTCGTGCGGTAGACAAAGGTGTACCTAATGCGCTTATGGCCCAATATTATGGGCAACGTGCAACTGCCGGTCTTATTATTGCTGAAGCCACTGCTGTAGCAATAAACGGATTAGGGTGGATGAATGCTCCAGGACTTTTTAATGCAGAACAGCAGGTTGGTTGGAAAAATATTGCCGATGCAGTCCACGAAAAAGGCGGACGTATTTTTGTACAACTTTGGCATATGGGCAGTATCGTTCATCCCGACTTTATTGACGGCGAATTACCTATTTCTTCTTCAGCGGTTAAACAGCAAGGAGCTTTAACTACACCTAAAGGGCGCGACCGTGGATTTGCTGTTCCTCGATCATTAAATAAACCACAAATAGTAGAGGTTATTCAACAATTTGTTGATGCCGCCAGACGTGCAATTGACGCAGGTCTAGATGGTATTGAAATTCATGGTGCTAATGGCTTTTTAGTGGACCAGTTTACTCGCGATAGTATTAACCAGCGAGATGATGAATATGGCGGGACTATTGATAACCGTTTGCGATTTATGATGGAAATTGTTGAAGCTGTTTGCGCTGAAATTGGTTCAGGTAAAGTCGGCATCAGAATATCACCCTCTAATAGCGTATGGGGCATTAAGGATTCGGATCCCAAAGCAACATTTCTACAGGCAGTTAGTCGATTAAATGACTTTAATTTGGCTTATGTACATATTTTGGAGCCTAAACCAGTTGCTAAAAACGTAATGAATGCTGATTATTTAACGCCAGTTCTACGCGAAAGATACCAAGGTAATTTGATCATTAATGGCGGTTATAACAAAAAATCAGCGAATGAAGCCTTGGCTAATAACGAAGCGGAAGCCATAGTTTTTGGTACACCATTTATTTCTAATCCAGATCTGGTGGAAAGGTTTTTTATCAATGCCGAATTAGCTCAACCAGATAACACCACTTTTTATACCTCTACCGCAAAAGGTTATACAGATTATCCCTTATTGACGTAGTTCAACATCTGGAGAGTGATCCCAATAAAAAATTAAGATACAAACAATAGAATCTATCTTTGTCAGTAATTTAAGTCGATACAAAATGAAAAAAATATTATTAGGACAACAAGGATTAAATGTACCAGCGGTAGGTTTAGGATGTATGGGCATGTCTGAGTTTTATGGTAAGCACAATACGCAAGATAACTTAAAAGTATATTAGGCACTTTGATTTAAATGATGCTGAGTATCCATTAAAGACTCTATTAGCGTTGAATATTGTAGGATTAAAACTTTTGAGTTAATCAGCTATTTAATACCTTGCTCAACGCTTCTTTTTTCGTAGCTTTGCTTCCATCACTTTC
>JAPYOP010000172.1 GCA_029938115.1 Colwellia sp.
AAGGCCAAGGTCTTCTTTCGTATCTTTGTTAACATAGAACATGAGTAACAGAGCCTTCTTCAATTAGCCACAAGCTGACATTATTGCCTGAATTTGAAAGGCTAACTACTGCCACAGAGAAGACATTGAGCATTTAGCCTGTAACGTTAGTTTGGATTAGATTTTATATGTAAAATCGCAGAAGTTCAGTCATGAAAAATCACATTTTTACGATGTTTGAATAGAAAAAATTCAGTAGGTATTGACGCCAAGGAGAGGAACTTATTTTTTAGTTCGATGGAAAAGGACGATATATGAAAAACAAGAAGGAAATGTGTATATTTTGTGGCAAATAACATTTCTGTTGGTTTAGGCTATTCTTATTATTACACCATAAATTTTCAAGGTTAGGCTAAGTTAATTTCAACCCTAACCATAAGCGCTTTAATGAGTATTTAGGATTATTATATTGACTACTTTTTCAGACATGAAATTTCTGACTTGCAAGCTTGTTATTGTTACCTTTAGCTTGATGTTCAGCGTGGCTGTTACAGGGGAAATGATAGTAAAAATAACCAGCGCCCCAGTGCTTGAGAAACAGTACAAGGCCTTTGTCGCTCGACAAGCAAAACCCGTAGAGCAGAGAACGAAAATCACCGGAATGCATCTCAATCAAGCAATAGCCAGTTTGGTTATCATAAAACAGGCGTTGCACCATGGCGGGCTCGATATAGATTATGATTTTGTACATGTCCCTAATGTAAAACGCGCCCAGTTGATGCTGGCAAAAGGTATTGCCCTCATTGCCAGTAACACACCATTTTCTATTGCGATTGATGAAAGTGTATTTAAGAGTTCAGCTATCATAGCCCACGGTGGTTTAATTAAGGGAATATATGGCTTAGCGTCGAATAAGGCACTAATGAAGGTGACATCGTTAAAAGAGCTACAAAGCTTTTCTGCCTTGACTAACTCCACTTGGCTGGTAGATATTGAAACCTTACAAGCCATTAAACCTAAATCATTATATTCGACTCCTTTATTCTCTTCTATGTTACAGCTGATTAATAACAGAGGCATTGATTTCACTTTGCTTAAAATTGATGCAAATGTTGATAAAATAGCTACCGAGCATGGTGTTAAGCTAGCTATGGTGCCGGGAATTGGCATTGAGTTGATGGGAACGCGTCACTTTATTGTTTCAAAAAAACACCCCGATGGAGAAAAAGTATATAAAGCACTGGAGAAAGGACTGGCAGTGCTCCGCGAAAAAGGGTTGATCAGACAATATTACCAGGATGTAGGCACTATACCGGCAAACGGGTCAAACATTAAAATATTGAATGCAATAAAGTCAAAACCTGATTCATAATTAATCTGTTATTGAGCTTTTATACTTGGCTTGTTTTACTGCGATTAAAGGAGTTAAATGGATTGTTTTAAGATGCCAATTAACAGCAAGAACTAATACGTTTCAGTAACTTGTCAAAATAATTCATTAGAAAACATATGACAAAAAACATTTTGCTAATGTCAACAAAGCGCACAAAGTGATCATATTTATAAGTGGCAAACCTAATGTTATTTAGTGGTCGCAGTAAATAACATTAGGTGACAGTATTAGATGATAATGACTAGCAGTTCTGATGCCATTAGGTAGTACAACTAATGAAATTGTCCACTTCACCTATTAACCAGGTATAAAATTATTGGGTTCTGAACTTTGATCAGGTTCGATTAATTTTATATGAGGTAGTTTTTATAGCAACGTGAATATTTGACGGTCTTCTTGACGGTTCAGGAAGTAGCAGGTAGAAAAATTCCCTGTAAAGCATAAGCTTATCTATAAAATATGGCGGAGAGCATGAGATTCGAACTCACGGAAGGGATAAACCTTCACTCGCTTTCCAAGCGAGCGCCTTAAGCCACTCAGCCAACTCTCCAAATTACAACAGCGCTATGTTAGGAAAAAAGAGCGCTTAGTGCAAGCTGATTTCTAAGCTATTACAATAAAAACCTTCTATTGTTCGAAGAACAAACAATATCAGTTGTTTTTAAATTGATATTCCTCCTTTCCAAGTCACTTTTGTATAATCTTGTGCTCACTCTCTTCTTTCATTAATAGTGAGTCTGAGTTATCAACAACATATTGATTGGAGTATAGCGTTCTATAAAGGTAATTAAAAATTAAGCATTCCCTTTAACTCTTAGTTTGTTTTCTTCAGCAAAATTTAACATTCTATGCAATGGTATTAAAGATTTTTCAGCTAGCACCTTATCTACAGTGATCTCTTTTCCTAATGGGCTTTCTAAGGCGTCAGAAATAGATTTCAAGCCATTCATTGCCATCCAAGGACAATTAGCACAACTACGACAAGTTGCGCCATTTCCGCCTGTTGGAGCCGCAACAAAAGTTTTATCTGGACTTGCTTGTTCCATTTTATAGAAAATGCCTTTATCCGTTGCAACAATGAAATGTTGATTCGGCATTTCTTGGCTAGCTTTTATTAACTGGCTAGTTGAGCCTACAGCATCAGCTATTGCCACAACATTTGCTGGCGACTCAGGGTGAACTAGGACGGCAGCCTCTGGATATTGAAGTTTTAAGTCTTTTAAAGCTTTGGCCTTAAATTCATCATGAACGATACAAGCGCCCTGCCACATTAGCATTTTTGCACCTGTCTCTTTTTCTATATACGAACCAAGGTGACGATCTGGTCCCCATAGAATTGGTTTGCCTTCGCTTTCTAGCATTTCAACAATTTCTAGAGCGATACTTGAAGTAACAACCCAATCTGCACGTGCTTTAACGGCAGCTGAGGTATTTGCGTACACAACAACGGTATGATCTGGGTGTTGATCACAAAAGGCTGAAAACTCTTCAATTGGGCAGCCTAAATCTAATGAGCAAGTTGCCTCCAACTCAGGCATTAAGACTGTTTTTTCAGGTGTTAATATTTTAGCTGTTTCACCCATAAACTTAACACCAGCAACGATAAGTGTTTCTGCTGGATGTTCATTACCAAAGCGCGCCATCTCTAAAGAATCAGCAACACAGCCACCGGTTTCTTCGGCAAGCGCCTGAATTTCTGGATCCGTATAATAATGAGCAACAAGTACCGCATTTTTCTCTTTCAGAAGTCGCTTTATTTTCTCTTTATATTGAACTTTTTCATTACTAGACAAAGGTTGAGGCTTTGCTGGAAATTGAAAGTCGAAGTCGACGGCTAAGTTAGTTTGGCTCATGATTAATCTCTGCTATTTTTTACAATACAAGTAGTTTTAAAACGCGGCAATTATAAAGGAATGCAAAGAGAATGTGTACTATAGGTTTATTACTATTGTTTATAAATAAGAGTACAAATATTAATGTTTAGAACGTTTGACTCAAAGATGACAAATAGTAACTAGAAAATATATAAAAGAAGTGGTCGGCCGTGAAGGATTTGAACCTTCGACAAATTGGTTAAAAGCCA
>JAPYOP010000066.1 GCA_029938115.1 Colwellia sp.
TGATTTAGGTCGTGGGGGTTCAAGTCCCCCCAACCGCACCACTAAATTATTAAAGAATATCAAAGGCTTAATGCATTGCGCGTTAAGCCTTTTTTTGTTTGGTTGCTAATTGGTATTCAATTGGTTGCTAATTATTCCTGAGAAGGTTGGCATTCTATTTATAATTTCAGTCAAAATACTCTTTTTAAAATCTCTTATAGATGAATTTATATTCCATCTACAGTCAAAGTCTAGACAAAGTTATTTTATTAAACTTGGAGAAACTCTCTTTTAGTCGATTATGATGATTGTACAGGGTAAAGCTCAAGCGAAACATTATGGTAAAAAGCAAGGCATGGTGATACATACATAATTATAGTGCATTAATTTAGCAAAAAATTTACTTTAAATCTGCGTTTATCACTGATCGGCTTTCGTTATTAGTGGAAATGATATTTTTCTGTTTAATTATGTGATCTTTGTGTAGATTGATTAATGTATTACGGAATATAAATCGTTACCTTATCTAAAAATACTACTAATATTAAAAATAACTTGTTTAACAAAATACAATATCGTACATTTAAAGTGTACTTATTTGTATTTTGGTAAATAAAATGTCAATCAAGCTCAAATGGCTAAATGATCAATTATCACAGTTTGAACTATTATTAATGCCGTATTTAAACCGTCATGGTATATCTCGTTCGCATGTGCAAAATTATGTAAAGAGTGGCTGGCTAGAAGTCGTTGTTAGTGGCGTTTATAAAAAACCAAGTCAAAATATATCGTGGAGTTCAGCACTCGCTGCATTGCAATTACAACAAGTTAGTACACTGCATCTTGCAGGACTTTCAAGTCTATCGCATCAAGGGGTATCTCATTACCTGCCTATGGGTAGTGAAACAATTCAATTTAATTCTATAAAGGCCATAAGATTGCCCAAATGGTTATTTTTTCAAAATTGGCAGATAGAATATAAGTGCTCTAAAGTACTTGATAAAGTTTATGAGAATGATCTAATAGAGTTAACTATTAATAACCAAACGGTTAAAGCCAGCGTAATTGAATTAGCGGTTTTAGAAGTGTTAGAGAAAGTAACAGATGAAAGTAGTTTTATTTTTGCTTCTGAACTGTTTCAAGGTCTTATATCGTTAAGGCCTAGAAAGCTTCAATCATTATTGGAAAGATCACCTTCGATAAAAGTGAAACGTCTTTTCTTGTTTCTAGCGCATTATTATCAACATCCTTGGCTTAAGCGTTTAGATGAAGGAAAAGTAGAGCTTGGAGCTGGTAATCGTCAAATAACGAAGGGCGGTTATGTAGATAAGCAATATCAGATCACAGTACCACTTAAGTTTAAACACGGAGAGTTAGAAAATGGATAAAAACAGCCATTATTACAAACAAGTAAAATTGTTGATCTCTGTATTACCTTATGTTGCTAAGGAAAAATGTTTCGCCCTAAAAGGTGGCACGGCAATTAACTTGTTTATTCAAAACTTCCCTAGATTGTCAGTCGATATTGATTTGGCCTACATGTTCTTGGAGCAAAGAGATGAAGCTATAGTTAATGTAAGAAATGCATTAAACAGTATCGCTGAACAGATTAGTCGTTCAGCAATAGCTAAAGCCGAGTTGCAACTCAATAGACCTGATGAAATGCGTATTATTGTGACAGGACAACAAGCACAAATAAAAATTGAAGTATCACCTGTAATGCGAGGCACTTTAAAGCCAGCAATAGAGATGGATCTTATTGAGTCAGTAGAAGATGAATTTGGCTATGCTAGTATTGCCGTCGTTTCATTAGCTGATTTATATGGCGGTAAAATTTGTGCTGCACTTGATAGACAGCACCCAAGAGATCTTTTTGACATTAAGTTACTACTTGAACAACAAGGTTTGTCACAAGGTATTGATAGAGCAATATTTGAAGGTTTTATTGCGTACTTGTTAAGTCACCCAAGGCCTATTGCTGAAGTGATGTCTCCGCGACTGAAAGATATCAAAAACTCATTTATTCAAGAGTTCAACGGCATGACAACAGAGCCTATAACTGTTGAGGATCTTATTGCCATACCTGAACAATTAATAGTAGCGTTAAAAACTCATTTTACTCAACAAGATTTTGATTTTCTGCTGTCTTTTAAATCAGGCAAGCCTAACTGGGAGCTTGCTCCAGATAGTAATATTGCTAATTTACCTGCGGTAAAATGGAAGTTGATTAACATTAATAAAATGAATGAGGATAAAAAAGCGCTAGCATTAGATAAATTGACTCAAGTATTAAAACAATGGCTTTAAACTGATGAATAAAAGAAAATTGATCGTACAGCAGTTAACCGTAATAGATGACAAACTATTGCAGCTAAAGACAGAGCAGGAAAGTTTACTCATTGAGCGACATAACTATTACAACTTGGTTGCTAATTCAGATGTAAGCTATTGTTCTCAAATGACTGGTACTGCTACTATTTTTCTACCAATAGAGTAGTGGTTTACGTGTAAGTTGTTGTATCTATGTTATTTATTCTGTTTAGGTGACCACTATTGAGGGGCTGGTGATTTAGGTCGTGGGGGTTCAAGTCCCCCCAACGCACCACTAAACTTATACAAATAGATATTTAAAGGCCGATTCATGATGAGTTGGCCTTTTTTCGTTTGGTTGCTAACTGGTTGCTATTTATTCCTGAGAAAGTTAGCGATCTCGGCAGATAGTTCGATAAAATTAATATCTTTAATCTGAGATGACAGTTAATTTATCGACCTTTCGAATATACACCATGGTTCGATTTACGTATACTTATAGCAGACTGGCTTAATCAGTTACTTTGTTGTAAACGGACCTTCATCAATAAAGAACATATGAGTCAAATGTCCGAGAAGCAGCTACCAGTATCTAAATCACTTGTGTTTTTTTAATCGCTTAAAGTGAGTTCTGCCACTTCTTTTTTAGCAGTAATACGAATTGTCATTAGAATGTCAGACTGATTAATGTCGGTTAAAGAATCAACGTTGTTAGGTGTATTACCAAGAATTTCAAACGTATTCTTGTTAATATTGTAAGACCACAATTGAAATTCCTCATTAATGCCATAAATTACATTTTGCTTTGTTATGAACCCTTTGTCGCTTCCTTGGCCGTTAAGTGTTTCAATCAGTTGATCTTCGGCGGGACCTGGCTGCCAAAATCTGTCCAAATGATCGGTGTAAATCAATCGACCATCTTCACTTTTAAGCGCCCAGCTTACTTTCTTGTCGGTTATTACTCTAAACACTGAGTTATTCAGATTGAACTCACCAAACTTGACTACTCCTTTAATACGCGCCGTTAATAGCGCGGTATCGTCTTCACTATTCCAGTAAAAAAGTTGCTTAACACTGTGACCGAATGGAAAGGGCTTTTGAATTGAATCCAGAGTCAGCAGAGTGAGTTTATTATTAACATTGACCAGTATACTTTTACCATCAGCCGCCCAATTCATCCCTGAAATATAAGAATCTATTGGAAAATTAGAGAGTTGCTGTGCGTCGTTGCCATCAGTTATCCAAATTTGATCATCGCCTGAACGATCTGATTTAAAAGCGATTAACTCACCATTAGGTTGGTAAATGGCGTTGTCTTCTGCGTGTGTTGATCGTTCCAGTATAGTAGGAATAGGAATTGAATCATTGATATTTTCTCTTGTTAGCGTTTGGTTCTCTTGAGCCTGCGTTAATATTGTCTGGGCTGATTGCTGCTTAGCTAACTGTGATAGCGAGAGCATCGCGACATCACTATCCCAATGTCCCTTAATCATCAGCGCTCGTTTACCATCGGGGTGAAAAATTGGCGAGCCCATTGGTTCATCCAAAGGCAAACTAATATTAGTAATTTTACCTTTATAAGATAATGTGAAAAGCTGTCTCCCCGTGCTAAAAATGAGCTGATTATCGTATGGCGTAAAGTTTGGGTAGATAAATCTTAAGTTTGGTATTTCTGGCGGGTATTCAATCTGATGACTGGATAAAAGCTGGCCATCAGATTTGAGTATTTCAATGTAATTCTGTCCATCACTATGGATGCTGGTCAATGCGATAAGGTCGGCTTTAACTGAGTAATCATAGTCAATTAAGTTACCGTCTTCCTGCGTGTATAACACCGTACTTTTGTTGTCTGATATCGAATAGCTGATTAACTGCCAACGGTTAGAAAACTCCCGCAATAAAGCAACGTTATTATTATTTAGCCATGCAGGTTTGGTTATTCTTGAGTTTTTACACTCGACGAGTAAACTCGGAGATTGAGGCGCTTCAAGTGCTTTTACAAAATCCAAGGTCATTAGTTTATAACAATTCTTCTGAGTAATGACTTGGTTGCAGTTTTCAGTTTCAATAAATACCAGCTTTTTCCCATCTTTGGAGAAACTATGGTTGCCGTAGCGCGCCATGTTTTTAGTGAGTTGGGTTTCTTTTTGTGTTTTGGTGTTTTTTGCCCAGATATTACTACTATAACAAAGCTCTTCTGAATAGCGGTTGAAAATAATGTATTCACCATCAGGCGAATACATACCTGAATGTTCTTTGTTGTCAGTGGCTGTTAGCGAACGCAACTCTCCAACGGTTAATTTAAAAGGTTGTTCAGGTGTAAAGTAGCTAAAGCCAATAAAAATAAATAGAACAATGCCTGCAAAGATAGAGATTAAGCTTAAAGCTGACCAGGGTGCATTGGCAATGTAGGTGCTTTCATTCTGAGTATTCGCGGTGGCATGTCTTGGTTGTGTCTCAGGTTTTTCCGTATCAAAGTCCGTTGTAGTGGCTGTATCGGCTGTTAATAATAGCGCTTGTTTAACTAACGATTGAGTATCGGTTTGATCGTGCCATCGAACATCACATTCAAGACTATAACCTTGTTTAGCGTGTGTCTTAATATAGGATTGAAGTTTACTGTCTTCACCCAGCACTTTTCTTAGTTGGGCTATGCTTCTTTGTAATGTATTAGGTGTAACAACGGTGTCGGGCCACACTTTAGCAAACAACTCGTCGTAACTAACCACTTTGCCCTGATTTTCAGCAAGGTAGGTTAAAACAGCCAAAGCTTTCGGGGCAATCGTTTGTGATTGCTCTTTTTGAGTGACTTGGTTCCGGGATAAATCGACAAAAAAATCACCAACCCAATACTGTAACGCCATAAAACTTCTTACCAGAATGAAAATTGTTACTCAAAATTGAGTATAAACAAAAAAAATATCTTAGCATGAATCCTGATGCAAGCTAAAGCTAACTTTATAATAGTCTGATAATTAAGAGTTATTTTAATGCCAGATAGAAGTCAGCTAAAAATCAGCAGCACGTCAGGTATTTTAATTTTGATTCATATATATTGAGCCCCTTCCTGATGTTCAAGAAGAGCCCTATAACGGTTTAGCGTGTTACCAGTGAGATATTTAATGGATATGAAAAAGATTTTAGTTTTAGTGTGCCTTTTTTTACTACCTTTTTTAACAGTAAAGGCTAGCGAAACAAGTGATTTCACCTTGCCGAAAATACAAGTCCTCCCAATTAAAGACACTCAGGCCGATAGACAGTATGAGTTGTATATTAAGTTACCCGAGGGATATTCGAAGAACAAAGATAAGATCTATCCTGTCATCTATTTTACTGATGCAATCTGGCAAATCGAATTATTATCCGGCGCCTCTGAATTCTTGATGGAAGACGCTATTTTAGTTGGCATTTCTTGGCAGAAGGACATTAATGAAGCGCTAATGAATGAAAAAGGGGAGCACGTAAGCCGAAATAGAGATTATTCAATAAGTGAGTCAAGTAATTCAGAAATTCAGGCTAAATATCAACTCGGGCAGGCCAGTAATCATCTGACTTTTATTCGTAAAGATGTGATTAAGACGATAGAAAAAAATTATCGAACTGATCCTGACAATCGCACTTATTTTGGGTTTTCCGCTGGAGGAAGGTTTGGCGCTTATATTTTAATGGCACAACCCGATACCTTTAAAAATTACATTCTTGGAAGTCCTTCGCTTTGGCGAGATATCCCCTTACTTTTTTCTCTTGAAAATGCTGCATTAAAAAGTAAAGCATCAGCGATCAACCTTTTTATTTCGTATGGCGAATTGGAGAAGAAGTTGAGCACTCATGTTGAAGATTTCGTTACCAAGCTAAAAAATAATAAATATGAAGGGTTATCATCAATAAAACATGTAGTGATTGAATCTTCGGGCCATAGCGACTCATTTCCTATGCTTGGTGTCCGTAGTATGAAATGGTTATCAAGCTTATCAAAAAAGGAAGAATAAACAATGAAACCTATTACTATGTTTATCGCTTTACTGCTTTTTGTGTTAGCTCTGAGTAGCAAAAGCCATGGCCAAGATGAATTTCCACTTCTAGAAGGGCCTTATATGGGGCAAAAGCCAGCAGGCATGGTAGCTGAACCATTTGCACCGGGTATCATCTCCAAAGAAGGCTGGGAGCTTGGGGGAGTGTTTTCTCCCAGTATGAAAGAATTTTACTTCACTACAAATCGAAAGAAGCCCACTGTTATCGGTTTTCGCCAGCAAAACAAACTCTGGAAGAAATACATTGAATTCCCGCGAAGAGGTCAAATCGTATTTTCACCTGACGGCAAGCGCATGCTTATGGCGAAAGGGTATAAAGACCGCATTGGCGATGGCTGGTCAGAACGCAAAAGCCTTGGGCCTATGTTTGACCGGAAAGACTGGCATATTATGCGCCTGTCGGCTTCTGCAAAAGGCACTTATGTTTTTGACGAAGCGACTAGAGAGGGCAATGGTGTGCTTCGCTACTCTCGATTAATCAATGGCAAACATGAAGAACCGAAGCCACTTAGCAAAACGATAAATGCTGGGAAATGGACTGCCCATCCCTTTATCGCACCAGACGAAAGTTATCTAATTTGGGATAGCGAACGTGAAGGTGGTTATGGAGGCAATGATCTTTATATTAGTTACCGACAAAAAAAGGGAGCATGGGGACCCGCGATTAATATGGGCGACAAGGTCAATTCCGATAAAGAGGATTTCGGTCCCAGCGTCACACCTGATGGCAAGTACATTCTCTTCAATAGAGGCATGGGTAAAGGTAATTCAGATATCTACTGGGTTGATGCAAAAATTATCGAGACTCTCAGGCCCAAACTATAAACATAAAAATAGAAAAAAACGCAGAGATAGAGCAAATATAAAAGTGCACGACTTCTAATGAAATTAAGTACATAAAGTGAAAAATACTATGGGAAAAACGATGATCACCAATTTAAAATGTAAAAGTTTAATCGCTATTGCGCTGTTCAGTGTTTCTAGCGGCATTGTTGCAGCTAATACTGATAAAAACACCAATGCGCCAGAGGCTTCAGCCGCCGAAAGAAACATTTCAGTTTGGGATATGCCTCATCTTGAAAAAGCCTTTATCGATACTGCGCCTGATAGCAGAAAAGACGATCTTTCTGTGGGTGTTTTAGGCGTCGATGGCGGTAATAAAGACCTAATTATTAAGATGGCGAAGGAAATAGCAGAAAATAACGAAGGAAAATTCGCCAGTGTGCTTATTTCCCATAAAAATAAACTTATTTTTGAGTCTTATTACGGGAGAGGTCGTATCAATCTTCCTCACATGCAAGCCTCAGTAACCAAGTCCTTCGTATCGATAGCAATGGGACGCGCCATTCAATTGGGGTACATGACAATGGCTGATTTAAACAAACCGGTTGTTAGTTTTATAAAAAATATCGATCTTGGAAAAATAACTGAGGGCGCGGAAAAAATCACCCTTCACCAGATTATGAACATGCGTTCAGGTATTCGCGTTAGTGATGAAAGTCAAAAGTTAATCATGGATAACAGCATGAATATAAAAGGAGAAAATATCACTCAGCAGTTTTTGCAACACAGTGAAGCTATTTCACCAGCGTCGCAAACCTTTAAATACCAAGATTCAGATCCTCGAATTACTATGCAAGTGCTTAATAGCGTTGTTCCGGGTTCCGCTAAAGATTTTATCAATAATGAAGTGTTAGCAAAAATAGGCATCACTGATTACGTTTGGAATAATGATGCTAATGGCTTACCGGTACCAGAGACTGGCGCTAATTTCACCTCTCGCGATATGCTTAAACTGGGAACACTGATTATCAACAAAGGAAAATGGCAAAACGAGCAACTTATTTCAGCCGCCTTTGTATCTAAGGCGGTCAATGGCACAACAGAACCGACAGAAGAGTGGATACCTGACAGTTTTTCATATGGTTATTTTTGGTATCAAACTGATATGAAAGTTGGAGATAGAACCTACAATGCAAAATTTGCTTGGGGTGGTGGTGAGCAATACATTTTAACAGTAGAAACGCTTGATTTAACTGTCGTATTTACCGCCCTTGCGAGAGAAAACAATACCATGCAACTGATGACGGAAAGCATCCTACCTGCTTTTGTTAAATAAGAAATAAGAAATAAGGAATAAACCATGAAATCCATTACTAATATGAGTACACTTTTTATCGTTTTGCTGCTTCCTGTATTAGCTATAAGTAACAATAGTTATAGCCAAGATGAATTTCCAGTTCTTAAAGGCCCTTATATGGGGCAAAAACCACCAGGCTTGGTCGCAGAGCCTTTTGCACCGGGTATCATATCCAAAGAAGGCTGGGAGGTTGAAGGCGTATTTGCCCCCGGCATGAAGGAGTTTTACTTTATCTTAGACCGCGCCACCGACGCTAAAAAATTCCAGCCCACTGTTATCGGTTTTCGCCAGAAAGATAATGTTTGGAAGAAATACATTGAACTGCCGCGACGCGGTGAAACCGTATTCTCTCCTGACGGTAAGCGGTGGCATATGGCTAAAGGGTATAAAGACCGCATTGGCGACGGCTGGTCAGAACGCAAAAGCCTTGGGCCGATGTTTGACCGCAAAGATTGGGGCATTATGCGTTTGTCGGCATCCGCCAAGGGCACCTATGTTTTCGACGATTATAAAAGCAAGGACATGATCCGTATATCAACTATCAAGGACGGCATACGCCAAGTCCCAACAAAAATGAGTTCTGTGGTCAATACTGGCAAATGGACAGCCCATCCCTTCATCGCACCAGACGAAAACTATCTGATTTGGGATAGTGAGCGAGAAGGCGGTTATGGTGATACTGATCTTTATATAAGTTTCAAACAAAAGGATGGTTCATGGGGAACTGCCATCAATATGGGCGACAAGATCAATTCCGATAAAGCGGATTTCTATGCAAGCGTCACATCTGATGGCAAGTTCATACTCTTCAACAGAGGCATGGATGACAAAGGTAATATAGATATCTACTGGGTGGATGCCCAGATTATTGAGACACTTAGGCCAAAAGAATAAACCCTAGAACAAACGACTCTAGCGGCGCAATAATTGAGACGCTTCCATTGACACAGAGTGGGAGCGTCTTGTTTGCTTTTTGGTGTTGTTGCCAGTTAGAAAATACTGAAATATGCTAAGTGAGGTAGCTGTCTTTTGTGGTAATAGTGAAGGTTAGCTCTATCTCACCGTAGGGTACTTAAGCGCCATAGCGTTTTATGGCAACTACATTGTCGAAGAACTAATTAAAGTAACTTGGGGATGTGTTAGGATGTTTCCTACACCATTACATTGTTGCGCGGCATGAAAAAAATTAATATTGATACTTGGTATAGAAAGGAACATTTTGATTTTTATACTACTTTTAAACAACCTTCCTTCAATGTATGCGCAACAGTTGATATCACTAAAACACTTAATTATTGTAAAGAGAATCAGCTTTCTTTCTTCATTTGTTCTTTGTTTCTGGTCGGATACACCGCAAATCAAATAGAATCATTTAGGTTTCGAATAAATAACAATGAAGTCTATGTACATGATGAGTTGGAAATAAGTTGTACTGTGCTCAATAGTGACGAAAGCTTTAGTTTTGGTGAATTTGGCTCCAGCAGTAACTTTGATTTATTTTACCAACACGCAGATCAACAATTAGCTAAAATTAAGAAAGGTTATAAAACGTTAAAACCAACAAATAACAGAGGAAATGAAATCTTCTGTTCAGTTTTACCTTGGCTTCATTTTACAAGCTTTTCTCATGCCCAAAAACAAAACGAACATGACTCAATACCAAGAATAGTGATGGGGAAATACAAAACTATTCACAACGAAATAGCGATGCCAGTATCTGTAGAGGTGCATCATGCAATAGTTGACGGTTTGCATGTGGGCCAATATTTTGAAAAGTTACAATATAATTTTAATCACTTCTTTGAACAGAACTACTAACCTGATCTATATAATATTCCCAGAGTCTTTAACCTAATTACTAACCTTTATGGTCAGACCAATGTATGACTACTTTCGTATCAAAGAGACTGAGTGGGCCTGTGGTCAAACTGATGTAATTCTCCAACGGTGCTGGCAGCTTGATAATATTTAATTAGAAATGGTGTACCGAGAGCTTTAAGTGCTATATGTTAGGTGCATTAGCATTCTATGATTTATAAAACGTATGACGTTAAAAGCAGATTTAAGACATTTTCTTGACGAAGAAGGTAACGTACTAGAGCTTACTGAACAAGCAAAAACGGTTTTCAAATTTCTGATCAAAATTGTATCATCGGTTTCTGATAATATCGAACAGCCACTACTTTATGTTGATTTAAAATGCAACAGTCGAGCTGATGAACTGTCTTGTATCGGGTGCATTGAAGCAACATGTATCACAGTTGACATGATTGAATGGCATTGCGACACATGTGAAGCTTCTGGAACTATCTCTAATTGGCAAGGAAGTATGTGGGACAAGCAAGAACGTACAATCCATTAGTCCGTAATTTCAGCCCTTACAAGTGTTGTGGTTAAGTGAGTTGGCCACTAATTTATAGTTTATAACTCGCTCAAGGGCACTTAATGAAATAGCTATTTTCATTGTTATGTACTTACTTGATTTTATTGTCTTAGCCAACAATGGCGTATTCTAAAATCTTCTTATGCTTGATAGCAATTTTGATGTATAGGCTAAAAATGTATTAGTAAATAATATCAATATTTTACATAGGGGATAGTATCAAGATTTTATATATGAACCCATTACTTTAACATTGTGATGTGTCTTAATTTCATTTAATGCTTCAATTATATTTCTATCTTCAATATGGCCATCAAAATCTATGAAAAAATGATATTTACCGAATTTTTCTCGGGTAGGTCTTGATATTATTGAGGTTAGGTTGATTTTTCTCATTGAGAAAGAAGACAATATATCACCTAAAAATCCTGGATGATCATTATCGTCAATTACGGCAATACTTGTTTTGTATCTGCCGTTCTTTGCTTTTTTAATTTTGTTTTCTTTACTTGAAAAAACTAAAAAACGTGTTTGATTATTTTTATAGTCATTGATATTTTCAACTACTAAATTGAAGTTATTGGCTGAGAAAGAATTAGAAGGCACAACAGCTGCATTGAGTCCTTCTTTTTCAATAGCAAAATTCAATGACTCAATATTACTTTCAGTCGTTACCACCTCAATGTCATTTAATAAATCAATAAATTCAGAGCATTGTCCTTTCGCAACAAACTGTACATAAAGTTTGTTTATTTCATCTAAATTGCTGGCATTGCTGACCAGAGAAAATTGAATAGGTAAAAGGATTTCGCCAACGATGAATAAATCTACTTCTAATAAATGATCTAATACTAATGATACATAGCCCTCAGAGAGGTTTTCAATAGGTAGTACGCATAAATCAGCCGTGTGACCTATGGCGCGCAGAGTATTTTTTATTGAATGAAAATACTCTATTTGATATGGCTGTTTTTGCTCGGTAATATATTTTTTAGTCGCGATATCAGAGTAAGTTCCAGCGGGACCTAAAGTAACGATTTTATTCATTGTGTAAGTGCTTTCTATATTTTGTTGTTAGGGTGTTTTGGATGAATGGTGATTGATTGTTTTCCAGTCATCGCCAATTTAAGGTAGCTAAAACTAAATCTGGCAGGGTGTATTTGAACTCTACCACCTTTAATTAATGAAAAGCTATAAAAGCCAGTATTAATCGCAAAATCACCGTAAGTTTTTATCACTGACTCACCTAACTTAACGCTAAGCATAATATGCTATTTATCTTTACTTTGTTAAATCCATTAGCAAAACATTACCGCTTATCAGGAATTTTTCCCTGGCAATAAACCTGCACGTATAACCGTTTGCTCAGGCATGACCATCAATGCGTTAATTGAAATGGACTTTATTGCCTATACAGGTATCTAATATTCGCTGCCCAAGGGCATCAAAGACTTGAACTAACGACTAGTGTTCATTCTGATAAATAATACTTACACTGGCATTGGCTTAAAAGGTAAATTTCTGTAACGTTTACCTGATGCGGCAAAAACTGCATTGCTTAATGCTGGTGCAAAAGGGGCAACCCCTGGTTCACCTAAACCGGTTGGGTTTTTGTCTGAATCGGTAATATGCACTTGAACATTTGGCATATCGGTAATGCGCAAAACAGGATAGTCATGAAAATTTGAGTTCACTACAGCGCCATTTCTAAAGGTGATTTCAGTACTCAAAGCTAATGACATACCCATCACAACCGCACCTTCCATTTGAGCTGTTGCACCATCAATATTGAGTATTTGGCCACAATCAATAGCACAATCGACATTTAATACTTTGATATCGTCATTTTTTACTTCAACATGTACCGCCATAGCAACAAAACTTTTAAAACTATAATGTACCGCTAAGCCTATTCCTTGACCTTTAGGTAAGTTTTCTCTGTTATGCCAGTTTGATTTTTCAGCGACTAATGCCAAAACTGCTTTTATTCTTTTGACGTCTTTTCTTTGCTTTTTCTTTTTATTATTATCAAAGAGTTGATTAACAAAAGTTAAAGGATCTTTACCTGCTTTATAAGCAAGCTCATCGGCAAAAGTGCTAAAAGCAAAACCATAAAAAATTGAATTAACAGCTCTATACCAACCAATACGCGTATGGGCTTTAGCGTCGCCTGATTCCACTCTGATGTTTTTTACACCGAACAAATGATTAGCTACCGCATTTAGGGTACCTTTGGGCGCTCTAACTATAGACGGATCAAATAAAGTGGGGATAGAAGGAAAAGCAGCTCTGTGCAACCAACCGGTAACATTTCCTTGCTCATCCATTGAAGCCTCTATGTGTTGAGCATTAATTGAATGATAATAACCGGTACGCATGTCTTCTTCACGTGACCAAATCAGCTGGATAGGAACGCCTGCTTTTTGTGAAATCACTGCTGCTTCGTGAACATAGTCACACATGAACTTACGCCCAAAAGCGCCACCTGCCATGGCCACATGTACTATAATATCTTTAGGATCTCGTTTTAAATATTGTCCTAATACTTTTTGAATATCTACAGGGCTTTGCGTTGAAGCCCAAACTTCACAACTATCTTTTTGCACCCATACCACACTAGCGTTAGGCTCCATCGGTGAATGTGAAAGATGTCCTCCAGTATAGGTAGCTTTGAGTTTGTGTTTTGCTTTTTTAAACGCTTTATTCACATCGCCGCGTTTTGTTGCCAAGGTTGCTGGTTTTTCCACATTTTCAACTAATTGTTGTTTATAGTCTTTAGTGTTGTATATAGCGTTTTCACCTAAATTCCATTCAACTTTTAATTTCTTTACTGCCTGTTGTGCTGTCCAACTATTGTCAGCAACGATAGCAACACCGCCAATTGAGCCAAAAGGGATATCAAAACGAGGTATTTCTATAACATCGCTAACCCCTTTCATTTTTAAGGCTTCGGTTTTATCAACACTTTTGATGCTACCGCCTAGCACCGGACAATGAATAATAGCGGCATATTTCAGGCCTGGTATTTTTGTATCAACCCCATAAATACGTTTGCCAACAACTACTTCATCTTGGTCATGTCGAGCTAATTGCTTACCTATGTAGTTAAATTCACTTTTCTTTTTAAGGGTAACTTTGTCAGGAATAGGCATGTTCTTAGCAATACTAGCTAATTCACCAAAACCTAGTTTTTGCTGGTTGAGTTTATTAATAACAAAATGAGATTGTGCATAGCAGTTATCAGCAGAGGTTTGCCAAACTTTAGCCGCTGCAGCAATGAGCATCGCTTTTGCGGTAGCACCTGCTTCGCGCATTGGTTTATACATTACCCGAATACTTTTTGAACCACCTGTTGATTGAGGGCCATATTTTTCGTCGGCATCCCCTTGTTGAATTTTAACTCGTTGCCAATCAGCTTCCATTTCGTCTGCCACGGCTGATGGCAACGCGGTACTTATGCCTTGTCCCATTTCACAACGACCGCAATAAATAGTGGTATCACCATTTTCATCGAGGTGAATGAAGGCATTAAGCTCGGTACTGCTATCTGTGATAATTCCTTTCTCTGCTAATGCATTACTAGGCAATGCAATACTGATGCAAAGACCGCCAGTGGCAACGCCCGCTATTTTTAAAAAATTTCGACGACTTACATTTTGGTTACTCATATTAAGCTTCCTTGCTTAGCGTATCGGCGGCTTCTGCAATTGCCTTTTTGATGCGTTGATAAGTTCCACAGCGACAAATATTGCCCTGCATTGACGTTTCAATTTCTTCTTCCGTAGGCGCTGCATTTACCGATAATAAACTTGCTGCATTCATAATTTGTCCAGCCTGACAATAGCCGCACTGTGGTACATTATTATTCAGCCAGGCTTTTTGTAAGGCATGATCACCATTTTCAGATAAACCTTCAATTGTAGTGATTTCTTTATTAATTAGCGAGCTAACGGGTGTAGTGCATGAACGTATTGCCTGTCCGTTTACATGCACAGTACAAGCACCGCATAAACCCATGCCACAGCCAAACTTTGTACCAGTGAATTCTAATTCATCACGAAGAAACCACAGTAATGGCATATCACCATCGACATCGATTTCATGTTTTTTTCCATTGATTATCATTGTCTGCTTCATAAGTTTTCATCCGATTTTATTGTCATCATATATTCTAAAGGTGTATAAATAGTTTGTTTAGCTATTGGTAAATTTCCTGAAGAACCACTTGGTATCCTTTTATAGATACTTGGTTGGCATCGTATAAAGTACAATGCTTGTCATATTGTTTTAAAGCAGTCGCAAAGCAATGACTGATATGCTCAGCACCAATTATAGCAATTTTATCAAATTTGGCACTGTCCCATAAATAACTTTCCATCGCATTTCTAACGTCCGCACCAATTAGTAAACCGGAAAGGTAGGAGCAAGCATCTTTGGGAGCTAAACCAGCCAAAAGCTGCTTTGTTCTGACACTAAATAAACTGTGATAGAAATCATTTGTTGTACTATTTGCTATTATCCTGTGAACACCCGATAGAAATGTTTCTTGATTAAAGTAGTCGTTCTCTGCTTTTTGAATCAAGACACTGCTGTTAGATAAAAGATCAAATAACTCACCGGTCATCGCTGAGCGAAATAGCTCTATTTTTCCATTTTCAACTATCGCCCATTTAGTATGAGTACCCGGTAAACAAACTAAATGGCGCTGTTTTTGTAAGTTATAATCTGTTTGCAACCAGCCCAAAATTTGCAATTCTTCACCACGCATTACTTCAGGATAGTCCTTATCTTTGGTATAACTTACTCCCGGAATTAAGTATATTTGAAAGTTTTGACCCTGAAAGTTTTGACACTGAAATTTTAAACAAGCTTTGGCTAAGTTTTCAGGAGATACTGGGCAGGACAAATACTC
This sequence comes from Colwellia sp., assembly GCA_029938115.1. Classification (GTDB taxonomy): domain Bacteria; phylum Pseudomonadota; class Gammaproteobacteria; order Enterobacterales; family Alteromonadaceae; genus Colwellia. The sequence goes on from JAPYOP010000066.1 coordinate 15,756, forward strand.
AGTTTCTTTCCAGCCAATATTAGCGCCAATTTGGCCTGACATAAGAATATCTAGTGGACCATATTGATCTGACCAAGGTGAAATAACGGTTAATAATTCCTGCTCGAATTGTCCCGCTACTTTATTAATACCAAGGCCGGTATTTGAATCAAGCACTGTTAGTTGTCCATCACTTGCCATTTTACATAAATTGGCCTGTAATTTACTACTGCCCCAATCAACAGTGATAACCTTTTTGATTTTCAATTTATTTCCTTGTCAGTGAATTTATTATGTCTACAAACAAATTCATTGGAATATGCTTTTAAATTTTTCAACTTTTGTTTTAGTTTGTTGATAAGTATCATCTTCACAAAACAAGCTGTTGCCTATGCCAATCGCTTTAGCACCTGCAGTTAGCCAAGATTGAATATTAGTTGCATCAACACCTCCAACAGCAACAAAATTTACCTCTTTAGGCAAAACAGTTAACATGGCTTTAAGGTGATTTTCACCATAACTAGCAGCGGGGAATAGCTTTAACCACCTTGCGCCTAGGTTATAAGCGATAAATGCCTCTGATACTGTTGCAACCCCAGGCATAGAAATCAAGCCACTGCGAAGCGTTTTACCGACTATTTCGACATCTAGATTAGGAGAGATAATTAACGGCACGGACATACTTTGTAGCTGTTCTAGCTGAGATTCGTTGATGACCGTTCCTGCGCCTACTAATACATCTTCGGGCATTGTTGATTGCAATATTTGAATACTCTCGAATGCATTCGATCGATTCAAAGGTACTTCCATTACACGGATTCCAGCGTCATATAAAAGCTTGCCAATACTTTCTGCCTGTGATGGTTGCAACCCTCTCAAAATGGCAATAATTGGGTTGGTTTGTAAATACTTCACCAGCATTCCTTAGATTTATATTCTGCCAACTTGTGCTATTCATAGATAAGTGGCAGATAAATTGTTTATGGTGTTTTAGTTATATAGTTCAATAAATTCATCAGTAACTTATCAGCGACCGGATCATTACCTAAGTTAGGCACTATTCGCATAGTAGATAATAGTAATGAGCCTTTACCATGTTTAACTTCAGATAAGTCTGAGCCTGACCATACATCGCCAGTACCTTGATAGTGGCGTTTCATTAAGGTCATCTCAGGAAAGTTATCATTAGCAACAACGGTAACTATTGGCTTAGTGTTTAAGTTAATCATACTGATTTTAGCGCGTACATTTTCGTACACACCTTGCATAGCTTTATTGTTAGGCAAGCCAGTGAAAACAGGGTGTCTAGCAACAACATGACTCATGCCGCCCCATAATCCTTGAGAGGCTTTCATTTTTATATTAATAGGCATATTCATTGAGAAGCCTTTACTTAAAACGCCATCTTTCCATTTAGGGCCTATGTAGGGGAACTGCACGTAAGTGACTTTGCCACCACGCTTTACAAAGTCAGATAACTGTTTATTCAACGCTACTTGCTGCTTTTGCTTCTTAAGTTTCATCGCAACAAGTACCGGCGTATTTATCGAGGTATTACTATTGAATGGTGAAAACTTAATGCCTTGTTTGTTTAAGAAAGCTTTAACACTGCCAGTTTGGTCAACGACTGAAAACTTTCCAATAGGGTTATTGCCTTTGATGTTAAATACATCAAAGTTAAAGTTATTATCAGCTATAGAGTTGCCATGGTTATCTATAATTTCAGCGCTAACGGTATAAGTACCTGTTAACTTATCGGTTACTATCTGTTGATCAAGTAAGTCAGAAATAGCATGATTAAAATCTATACTTGATTCAGCTTGCCAAATTGTTTTATCTTTCGAGTCTTTTATCGATACTTTAAATGCACCGTCAATTTCTTCTAAATCATTTATTCCTTTGACAGTAACTCTTACTTTTTCTCCTTGATAAACAGAGCGGGGGAAGGTTCGAATGGTTAATATACGCGGTTTGTTCGCTTTTTGAGTTCTGTTATAAACAGCTGGTTTAGGATTACGCCAAATATCAAGCAATCCTGCGCCCATTACCCAATCACCACCCGTTAAGGCATGCACACAATAACCGGTGATTTTCGGGTTAGCACGAGTTGCTTCAATCATTCTTGCATTAGCTTTACCATGAATTTCTTGTTGTTCATTATAGAAATCAAGTGGTGTTGGATAAATATCGCTTAATTGTGAGCTAAGTAATTCATTCAACTGACTGCCTAGTTGTTTGTGATAACGGGTAGGCGGTGCAATAGGGTTGCCTTCTTTAGCAAAACGAGCGTTAACTTTGTCAAAATCAACATAGCTGCCATAACCTAATTCAGAGACAAAAGAGGTCGCACCTTCTTGTAGGTTATGTCCGATAGGTTTGCCTTTAACATTTAATTCTTTTCGTTCTTTTGCGGTATAAGAAACCCCTAAGAATTTATCATAAAAGCTGTTAGTTACGTTGGGGCCAGGGTAAGTATGAACGTCATTAAAAGGAATAAAGTCGCGCTCATTAGGCAAATACACTTTTGCGCCAAATGCCCAGCCACCAGATTCATCGAGAATTAACCTAGAGGGGTCAATATCTCTTGCCATCATGGAGGTTTCAGCCATCATTTGTTTTAAAATAGGGCGACGAACTTCGTTATATAATTCCCACATAACAACACTGGCGCGGTTGCGATCACGTAGTATCGTTTGTTTTAATTCAGCAATAACTCTGTTGGGTAAATCCGGTGTGCTTACCGGTAAATCCATGCATTCAAGTGCAGGAGAACCAATGACCAAAACACCCATTTCATCGGCTAAATCTAACCATTTAGGTGGTGGAGGACGACGCCATGGACGGATCATGTTAAAGCCAGCTTCTTTCGCTAATCTTATTTCTTTGCGTGCCATGTCTAAATCTACAGGTGTGGCAATACCGACCGGATAAACCCCTTCAAGAAATACTGCTTTAACGTATATTTCTTTACCATTTAGCACAAAACGTTTGTTATTAATTGAAAACTCACGCAAACCAAAACGATCACTAACGGTATCACTGATTTTACCTTGACGCTCTATACTCACCGTTAGTTTGTATAGATTAGGACTACTGGGTGACCAAGTTTTAGCATTAGGAATATCAATTGTTTCAATAAGTTGACTTTGTCCTGCTTGAAATTTATGTTTAATTTGTTTGGTTACCACAACTTTATTGGTTGCCACTTCAGCTATTTCAAAAATTACGCTATCTTGACTGGATAATTCACCAAAGTTGGTGGTTGATAAAGTAACTTTCGCTTGGCTTGTTTGATAGTTTGGTTGAACATAAATATCTTTAATATAACTTTTATCCGTAGTAACCAGACGTACTGACTGCCATATACCGCCACTAATACCACCACGCCATTGTGGCGTTTCCATTGCGCCAAATCCATCTATCACTTTATCCGTGTCTAATAAAATAGGGCCGAGCACTCGCAACGTGATGACATTTTCTCTATCGAAATTCAACATTGAATCAATACGAAAACTAAAGGGAGTAAAGCCTCCTTCGTGAACGCCAACAACATGGTCATTTAGGTAGACTTCCGCACGGTAATTGACTGCATCGAACGAAATATGAGCGATTTTATCTTGCCATTTTTTTGGAGCCTTAAAGGTTCGACGATAAACGGCCACACCTTCATAGTCTTTTTCTTCAAGCTCCCAAACACTGGGTACTTTGATCGTACGGATATTTTTTTGTACCAAAAAATGTTCATTCTTATAAAGCTTTTTCGCTCTAGAGATATTTTTTTTATCAAAAATAATTTGCCAGTCACCGTCAAGTGATAGGGTATTGGAATGTTTTTGTTGCGCGTATACACTGGTATTGAATACCGCAGCGAGTATAAACAACGACAGTGCTTTAATAAGATTTTTCACAGGAAATGTTCCTTTGGAGCCTAGAAGGCTAATAGTTTAATTGCTAACCAGTTAATCATTAACAAGAACGGAAACACGTTTTAAGGTCATGTATTCTTCTAAACTATAGTGAGAGCAATCTTTACCTACACCACTTTGTTTTAACC
>JAPYOP010000173.1 GCA_029938115.1 Colwellia sp.
TAACTCTTCCAATACATGCAGGCCTGTTTTGCCTGGGCCTAGGTCATAGTCACAAACAATAATGTGGTAATCATGATTGGCGCAGTTTTCAACCGCTTCTTTGCCGCTAGAGGTCGCTACTACCTCTCCGGCCCCCATGTCGGTTAACATTTTTTTTAATAGGGCGCGGAAGGATTCGGTCTGTTCAATGATCAAAACCGAGCGGCCGCTATAATCTATATTTGCCATGAACCGCTGCGAATTAACAAGAAGGTTTACAAAGTATAGTAAGACAAATTCTGCATAGGCAAGTATTAAATTAGAAAGGGAAATCCCTAGAACCCCAGCTACAATTGATGCCTCTTACCTTGCGACCAAAATTAGTGTGCTACTAGACCATCCAATTAATATAACTAAAAGAAATAAAGGATATTCGCTGAATTGTTACTAAACTTAATGAATTACTGAATGGCAAAAATATGTCATTTCATGAAATACGTAACTATTTGGTGCGGTTGATAACAGGAATGCCTTTTTGTATGGAAGACGAACGTAAAACAAAAGAACAGTTGATTAAAGAGTTGCAAGCGTTACGTCAAAAGTGCAATGCAACAGAGAGCTTTACACAATCTAAGGCTGAAGATGTCGAAGTTGGAATCGACGCGTCCGTGCCAAGTTTAACGAAAGAAAACAAAGTAGAAAGAGAGTTAAGGCTTTATAAAAATATAATCGAGTATATGTCTGTTGGAATTATGACGCTTAGGCTTGAGAACCGAGCAGATAAATATTCATTTCATATTAACTCCGTTAATGAAGCGGCAGCCAAGGCCTCGCAAACAGAGGTGAAGGCGGTATTAGGTAAGCGCCTTACCGAAGCATTCCCAACCGTTGAGGAGTATGGGCTATTAGAGTTGTATTACGACTGGTGCCAAAAAGGAGAAGGCTATCAGAAATTTCCAAATTTCTCTTATGAAGATGAAAAAATGGGGGAAGGAAATATCTATAAGTTTGAGGCCATGTATTTAGGGGATAACCATGTGGGAGTTTTTTATGAAAATATTACCGATAGGGAAAAAACAGATAAAAAATTAAAGATGAGTGAGGCGCGTTTTCGTGAGATGGCTGATTCAATGCCCCAATTAGTCTGGACATGTTTAGCCAATGGGCCGTGTGATTACCTGAGTAAACAATGGGTTGAGTATACTGGAATTCCAGAAGAGCCTCAGTTAGGTTATGGCTGGTTAGGTCAATTACACCCTGATGACCGAGAGAGAACCATAGAAGAGTGGGGGAAAAAAGTAATAGATGGAACCGATTTCGATATTCAGTTTCGCATTAGAGACGCCAGCGGCGAGTATCATCAATTTTTAACCCGTGCGGTTCCTATGCGTGATAATTCTGGAAAAATTGTTAAATGGCTAGGTTCCAATACAGATATAAATGCGTTAAAGCTGATTGAAGAAGAACTGAAAAAAGTATCAAAGGATATGACGTTGGCTCGTAATCAGGCCGAAGAAGCCAATAGAGCCAAATCACAGTTTCTGGCTATGATGAGTCATGAAATTAGAACCCCAATGAATGGAGTGTTAGGGACGGCTCAATTGCTGGCTAAAACCAATTTAGATGCTAAGCAAGAGAAGTACTCCAACATTCTGCTCAATAGTGGCCAACAATTATTGTATGTGATTAATGATATTCTTGATTACTCCAAACTCGAAGCCAATAAATTAGAAATTCAAAATGAGCCGTTTTCTCTTGTCGATACAATCCAAGAAGTGGTTTCAGTGATGACAAGCCTAGCCGGTGAAAAAGAGATTAAGTTGTCTGTGGAAATGGATACAGGGTTACCTTTGATGATGCTGGGTGATACTTTACGAATCAAGCAAATCCTGAGTAATCTTATTTCTAATGGCATTAAATTTACCGAATGCGGCAGTGTGTCTATCTCGGTGAAGGTAGCATCCCAAAATGGGGCTAATGTTAAATTAGTTTTTAATGTTAAAGATACGGGAATGGGCATTAGTGAAGAAAACATACCTGGACTGTTTAAAGAGTTTTCTCAGGTTGACTCTTCTCTCACTCGATCAATAGAAGGAACTGGGCTCGGCTTATCTATTTGCCAAAAGTTAATTCATTTAATGGATGGTGAGATTAACATTGAGAGTCAGCTAGGTGTGGGAAGTAACTTTATTTTTACTTTGTCATTTGTTGAGGTGACAGGTACACAGCTTAATACAGAAAAAATACCTGAATTAAATATAGGCGACCTAAGAGACAATCAAACCAGAATACTCTTGGTGGAAGACAACGAGATTAATCAAATTATAGCTTCTGATATGTTAGAAGAGTTAGGTTGTGTATTCGATTTAGCATGTAATGGTGAGGAAGCCTTAACTAAATTAGAAAAAGCCAGTTATGATCTAATTTTAATGGATATTCACATGCCTATAATGGATGGCTTTCAAGCAACCAAGTACATTATTAAAAAATACCCGAATGAGTCACGGCCGGCGATTGTCGCGCTCACAGCGGATGCCATGTCGGGTGATAAAGAAAAATGTATTGCACTGGGAATGAGCGATTATCTCACTAAACCTATAAATATGAATGAACTTAAATCCATGTTAAATAAATATTGTCATCCTTCCTTGTAATTAAATTTGATATTACCGTAAAAAGTTCTCAAGGGTTAAGGTCTTGTTTTGTGTGCTTAAGGCAAAAGGCAAGACCTGACCCGAATGGCACTGTAGCTGGCCAGCCGACTGAAGATATTGCCGTCAGCAAGATTTGCATTGGGGAGTGTGGGGAATAGTTTTAGCTAGCCAAAAATATTTATTAGAGTGTTAAAGGCTGTCGCCTCTTGATAGAAGTATCTTAAAGAGGCGACTGCTTTTTATTGCTTAATTTAAAAAAATACTTTGTGGTTAGGTCTTGCGTTGTACGCTTAGGCATAAGACAAGACCCTCACGCCCGGTGACCCTCAGCCCGTGCTGGCCGAGTTAGAAGCCGACATCGCTGCACAGTAAAATTAAGCCCCCCATTATGTGATGTGGAGGGGAAATATTCTTAGGGGTTTGAGCTTTGGGGCCAGCAGACAGGGCTTACGTCATCGATCTCATTACTGATTCTGTTCATTACAACAATCAACTGACCCAATCCTTCGCTGTATGTAGATAGTGTCATCACGTCACCACTACCGTTGATCATAATGAAGTACGAATCTTTTACTTCAAATGTATTAAAAGTTTGGGTAAGGGTGAAGACCCCATTGGCGTTATCGGTAAGCTTAAGCCCACCTAACTCGAAATAGCAATCGACACCCTCCTCATTCGAGTCAAACCAAGTGAAGGTAGGCATATTTCCATCCTCATCTATTGAAATAATTGTTGGGTGAACAGTTGGGTCGTCAGTGTTCTCCGGACCAGTCCAGGTTCCGGTAATTTCACTTAAG
>JAPYOP010000174.1 GCA_029938115.1 Colwellia sp.
ATAAGTTCACTTTGATCGAAGGGTTTATTGATAATACTATTGAACAAGCTAAACTCAGGTAATTTTTCAACATTGTCTCGACTTTGTGTTGTCATAAACAAAATAGGTGTATTAGCACAAAATGCTGTTTTTTTAAGGTTTTTACTCAGGGTAACGCCGTTCATCAATGGCATAAGGTGATCAACAATATATAAGTCAAATGGTGTGTTTTGTGCTTTTTCAAAGCCATCTAAGCCATTCACAGACACGCTGACAGTGTAACCGAGAGAGGTTAAAAACTGACTAACAAAATCTCTAATACTTTTTTTATCATCTACAACTAAAATATTCATATTTAACTTTTCTTATTTAAAACAATAAGTTAAAAAAACCATGGTTTTACTAACTTTTAATGGCGCATATTTTAACCTATACAGGCATAAGAAAAAAGTTTCTTGTCGCTAATAATAATAAATTGTGTAGTTATTTTTGTACAAAAGCTTTAATTAGTTTGACGCTTGATGGCGACATTTGATGCTCGACAGTGCTGTCAGCCATTAATGCTAGCACTTGTTCGCTTAAGTGTTTTCCTAATTCTACGCCCCATTGATCATAAGAATTAATTTTCCATAACGCTCCTTGAACAAAAATTTTATGTTCATAAAGCGCTAAAATAGCACCTAAACATTTCGGCGTGAGTGATTGCATCAATAGCGTATTACTCGGAGTATTTCCTTTCATGGTTTTATGCGCAGCTAAACGAGTTATCTCATCTTGGCTCAAACCATTATTAGCCAGCTCTTTTTCAGCCTGAACTAAGGTCTTTCCTTGCATTAATGCTTCACTTTGAGCAAAACAATTAGCAACTAATACTTTATGGTGCTCATCTAATGAACTTGTACCTTTTAAGGCAACAATAAAGTCGGTAGGAATGATTTCGTCGCTTTGATGCATTAACTGCATAAAAGCATGTTGACCATTTGTACCTTCTTGGCCAAAAACAATAGGCGCAGTTCGCCAGTTAAGCTTTTCGCCTTGTTTTGAAACAGACTTACCATTACTTTCCATATCGGTTTGCTGTAAATACCCTGGTAAGGCTCTTAGTGCGTGGTCGTATGGCAATACAGCTAAACTTTGGTAACTAAGTCCGTTACGATTCCACATACCAATTAATGCCATTAATACAGGCATGTTCTGTGAAAAGTCAGTTTCTTGAAAATGCTGATCCATTTGATAAGCACCTTCTTTTAATTCATTAAAGTGCTCATTACCAATAGCCAAGGCGAGGGGTAATCCAACCGCAGACCATAATGAAAATCGCCCGCCTACCCAATCCCACATTGGTAAAACATGACTCGCATCTAAGCCAAAAGCTTGCGCTTTCTCTACATTGCTACTTATTGCAAACCATTGCTTGGCAATAGCGCCATCATCTTGTAACTCAGCTAACATCCATTGCTTAATAGCCTTAGCATTTAATAAGGTTTCTTGCGTGGTGAACGTTTTAGATATAAGAACCACAAGGGTTGTATCAGCGGTAAGGTTTTCAAGCTTTTCAGTAACGGCTGCACCATCAACATTTGCCAACACATGAACTTTTAAACCCGTATTATGATATGGATGTAGGGCACTTAAGCCAACCTTAATGCCATAGTATGAGCCGCCAATACCAATCGCTAATACATCGGTGAACTTTTTACCGGTTGAGCTAAGTAATTTACCTTGCTGAACATCATCAACAATTTGAGCCATACGCTGCTCAGTTTGTTGAACCTGCTTAGCTTCCTTTCCAAGCACAGCTTCTTTAACATGTTGAGGTGCTCTTAACACCGTATGCAATACTGCGCGCTGCTCGGTATTGTTAATTTGTTCGCCACTAAACATGGCATTAATTTTTTGCGATAACCCATTACTTTTTGCCCAAGTAATTAAGCTTTCTAATTCAGAAGTAGTAATATTCTGTTTTGAATAATCAAGATAAAGATCAGCAGCATTAACGGAAAATTCGTCGACTCGGTTAGGTGTGTCAAAAAGCGCTAAAATAGAACGTTTTTTTGCAAGCTCAGCATTTTTAGAGATGTTAGTCTTTTTATTGAAAAGTTCCATAGCTTTGGCGCAAATCCTTTGATTATTATAATTGTTTTCTTTAATTCTTTGCCTTTCGACCCTTTAGCAGGGTCAGGGCAAACGGGTATTAACAAAAGTTAAGTTTGCCCGCGAATTTCCACAGATTAGAATGGATTAAGGATTAGAGATAATGGATAACGAATACAGTTTAGCGACTAATAGATCGTACCTACTGAGCCGGCTAGTTATTAGTCGCGTGTAAAAAACCTATAACGTTTTCAAAAACGCAGCAAATTCTTCGCCTAATTCACTATGACGTAAAGCGTATTCAACATTAGCTTTCATGTAGCCTAATTTAGAGCCACAATCATGTGACTTACCGGTCATATGAAAGGCTTCAACTGTTTCCTTCTCCATCAACATAGCAATGGCATCAGTTAGTTGAATTTCATCACCAGCCCCAGGAGGTGTTAGCTTTAATAAGTCCCAAATTTTTTCCGATAAAACATAACGCCCAACAACAGCAAGATTTGATGGTGCTTCATCAACAGGAGGTTTTTCTACAATAGCCGTCATCGTTTTCGACTCACCCGGCGCGAGTTCATGACCAGAGCAATCAACTACGCCATAACTACTTACTTGCTCCATAGGCACAGGCTCTACCATTATCTGACTATAGCCACCGACTTCATTGTAACGAGCTAACATAGCCGCCAAGTTTTCAGTTTTCAAATCACTGCACGCATCATCTAAAATAACATCAGGTAAAACAACAACAAACGGAGAGTTTCCGATAATTGGTCTAGCCTTTAATACTGCGTGTCCAAGTCCTTTTGCTTCGCCTTGACGAACATGTAAAATGGTAACATTTTTAGGACTAATCGCCTGAATTTCATCAAGTAATTGACGCTTAACCCGTTTTTCTAGCGTGGTTTCAAGCTCAAAAGATTTATCAAAGTGATTTTCAATAGCATTTTTTGAAGAATGGGTTACCAAAACTATTTCGGTAATACCTGCAGCAACACATTCATCAACAATGTATTGAATCATAGGCTTATCGACAATAGGTAACATTTCTTTAGGAATAGCTTTAGTGGCGGGTAACATACGTGTACCAAGGCCAGCTACGGGGATTACTGCTTTTGTTATTTTATTACTCATTTCAATCCTTTTTTGTGTAACGATACTTTTTATAAACAGATTCTACCCCACAAGAACAGCTTGATCTATTTAATATTATGAAAAAACTTAACGGCAGAATTAAACAGTGTTTTTGGTTGAACACTTTCGGTAGGCGGTGATTATTGCCTTTTTTGTCGCATTGAAGTACGACCTACATAAAAAACCACCCATTTTGAACCTGTGAAAATTCGCGGGCAAA
>JAPYOP010000022.1 GCA_029938115.1 Colwellia sp.
CACCTTGGAAGAACTTCCTTTATTCCTCTCCAATACATAATACTTCCGCGCTATCTTTAAAAAACGTATATTCCTAAAAAATTAATCAAGCACCAATTTGCTCTTCAACCTCAGCAGAATGATCATCAAAGTTGGGTCGCGGCAATTTATCTAAAATTGCATATAGATATATTACCAATAAGGACAAACCAGCTCCTGTCATAAACAGTCCAAAGCCACTAAAGTGATCAAGTATCATTCCGCCGCCTAATGGTGCTATTGCAAAACCTAGTTCATAAAGTGAAGCCGCACCAAAATAAACACCGCGCAAATGATCTGGTGCTAATCTATCAATATGAACATTCATAGTAGGAAATAAAATAGCTTCGGCTAAACTCATTACAATAATTGCCCCTATCCACCCCCAAAATAATGTTAGTGGATTTATTGCCAACCAAATTTGAGAACACATCAGTAATACCAGCCCAACCTGAATCCTTTTAATCAGTGATAGTTGCGCCATTAATCTTAATAAAATGAATTGTGTTGAAATTATCACCAAGGCATTAGTAAAGATCAGTGAGGAAATTAGTTGTAATAAATCTGGTACTTGTGCTCTTGTTAAATATTGAATTAACGATGTATCCATTTGAGCATAAATAAACATACATATGATGTTAGCAAAAATTAAACATTGGAATAATTTGTCTGCTGATAAAGTTGCTATAATTTGCTGTCGACTTAAATGATTTTCTTTCTTCCCTGATTTTTCCGTTGCATTATTACCAGCAACTTTATTATCTACAGAGGAATATTTAGCTGTACTTGTCCGTTGGTGGCTTTTAAAACCCCAATGTAATAAAGCTAATAAAAATGCAAAGGCCACAGCCGTTATGCCAAAACTTGATTGCTCTCCTGTTAATCCTAGCCATACACCTAACATAGGTCCCACAGCACAGCCAACATTAACAATAAAATACAGTGACTGCATGGCAAGCTCACGTGTTTTAGTGTCGTCAATTATATCGCCAATCAAAGCAGACGTTAATGGTCGCCATAATGCTGTTGCAATAGAGCATAATGTGATCACAACGGCATAACCGCTAATAGAATCAACTTGTGCCAACAAAGAAAATGAAATGATATATAAGACACCACTTGCATACATTAATTGATTTCGACCAAATCGATCTGATAAAGAGCTACCAATAAAACTAACGAGTACGGCAATAACCGCTGCAGTAGATAATATAAAGCCAACCTGAGTAGCTGACAAAGCAAATTTTTCATATAGAATTACCGCAAGAAATGGCCACACCATATAATAGCTACCACGGGTAATAAATGAGCCAAACAACAAGATCCACATCAACCTTGGGAATTGTTTGAATCGTTGTAATGACACATCACTGCTCATGTTGATCCTTTAAATTTTATCATTAGGCTAATACTATCACGAAGCACCATTATGTAAACATAAACATTTACTTTATTCGGGTGTTTTAAGCCATTTAGACGTCTAGGCGTAAAAAAGATAGAAAAGTGAACTCTATAATAGTAGAATCTGCTCATTACTATATTAATGTCGATGTTTATTATTTTTTCGCAGCTTTTTTAAATAGGCTACTATTACTAAACGTTGAATGTTAAGCGTTAAAATTCAAATTACTGAGGATTTATGTCTACACACTTTTTCACTTCTGAGTCTGTTTCTGAAGGTCATCCAGATAAAATAGCCGATCAGATTTCTGATGCGGTATTAGATGCCATTATTGCCAAAGATAAATTTGCCCGTGTTGCTTGTGAAACCATGGTTAAAACCGGTGTAGCTATTATCTCAGGCGAAGTGAGTACTGACGCATGGGTTGACTTAGAAACCATTACTCGTAATGTAATTAGTGATATAGGTTATACCTCTTCAGATGTCGGTTTTGATGGCGCAACGTGTGGCATTATGAATTTAATAGGTCAACAATCACCTGAAATAGCTCAAGGTGTAGACCGTTCTAAACCAGAAGAACAAGGTGCTGGCGATCAAGGTTTGATGTTTGGTTATGCGACTAACGAAACTGAAACTTTAATGCCTGCGCCATTATATTACTCACATCGCTTAGTTGAACGTCAAGCACAGGCACGTAAATCAGGTATTCTTCCATGGTTACGTCCTGATGCTAAATCACAAGTCACTTTTATCTACGAAGATAATAAACCTGTTGCCATTGATACTATTGTACTGTCAACTCAGCACAACCCTGATATTAAACAGGAAGACTTAGTTGCTGCTGTAATGGAAAATATTATTAAACATGTTATTCCGGCTGAATTACTGACCAAGGATACTAAATATTTTATTAATCCAACCGGCCGTTTTGTTATTGGTGGGCCCGTAGGTGATTGTGGTTTAACCGGTAGAAAAATTATTGTTGATACTTATGGCGGTATGGCACGTCATGGTGGCGGAGCTTTCTCAGGTAAAGATCCATCAAAAGTTGATCGAAGCGCCGCTTATGCTGGTCGTTACGTAGCTAAAAACATTGTTGCAGCAGGTCTTGCACAGCGCTGTGAAATTCAAATTTCTTACGCAATTGGTGTTGCCGAGCCAACATCTATTTCTATAGATACATTTGGTACAGGTAAGGTTAGCGAAGAGCGCTTAGTTGAACTGGTACGCGAACATTTTGATTTACGTCCTTATGGCATCACTGAAATGCTAGATTTATTACACCCTATGTATCAACAAACAGCAGCATACGGCCATTTTGGCCGTGAACCATTTGAAATGACTGTTGGTGATGATACTTTTACAGCCTTTAGTTGGGAAAAAACAGATAAAGCTGACGATTTACGTAAATCAGCTGGGATCTAATCTCCTTTCTCGCTAATCTAAATATGAATAACAAAAGCCAGTACCCTACTTCAGCGTGCTGGCTTTTTATATCCTGCGCATCAATTGTTAAATACTTAATCAATGACATTGTTTTTTACTGCTTCTGCCCTTATCTTTTAACTATCAATAACAAAAAACTTTAACCTATATTAAAAGACATGCCTAAAACACGTATTTATCAACACAGTGAATTTATTTTAAACGAGATAGTGAAATTATCTGATGATGCCTTTGGTCATATTGTTAGAGTTTTACGTTTAGTTGAAGGTGATCAAGTAGCGCTTTTCAATGGTTATGAAAACTATCAATATACCGCTAGATTAGTTGAAGTAAAAAAGAAGCACGCTAAGGTAGAGATCATCAGCCAAGAAATGCTAAATAACGAATCACCGTTGAATATTCATTTAGGACAAGGCATTGCTCGCGGTGATCGCATGGATTTTACTTTACAAAAATCTGTAGAGCTTGGTGTGAACAAAATCACACCGCTGTTTACCGAACGCTGCGGAGTGAAACTATCCTCTGAGCGTTTAGCCAAAAAACGAGATCAATGGCAAAAAATAGTGATTAGTGCTTGTGAACAAAGCGGACGCTGTATTGTACCTGAAGTTGCTGAGCCGACGTTGTTGCAAGACTGGTTAAAGCAAGAAACTAAAGCGTTAAAACTAAACTTACACCCCAAAGCTGAGCACTCTATTATGACATTGCCAATAGAAAGCTCAACAAACAACCAACGAATTAGGCTACTTATTGGTCCTGAAGGCGGTTTAAGCGATGAAGAAATAGCTCAAGCCAATCAAGCTAACTTTGAAGATATATTGCTTGGCCCAAGGGTACTAAGAACAGAAACAGCGGCACTTACTGCGATCACGGCACTACAATGCCGCTTTGGTGATTTAAAATAAATAATAGTCGGGCCTCACATCGCTCATGCCGACCTACAAGTACAAAAAAACAGGATATGAAATGACAGAAAGAACCATAAAACTCGGCATTGTGATGGACCCAATATCACAAGTAAAAGTTGCCAAAGACTCTTCCATGGCAATGATGCTTGAAGCTCAAAAGCGTGGCTATGAAATCTACTACATGGAAATGAAAGACTTATACCTTGATCAAGGGCAAGCTCGAGCTAGCACTCAAAAAGTAAAAGTATTTGATGATGCTAATCATTGGTATGAATTATCCGATCAGCAAGACATCGCCTTAAGTGAACTTGACGCAATTTTAATGCGCAAAGATCCTCCTTTTGATACTGAATACATTTATGCTACCTACATGCTTGAGCGTGCAGAAGTAGAAGGCACCTTAATTGTTAACAAACCACAAAGCTTACGTGACTGTAATGAAAAATTATTTACTGCTTGGTTTGCTGATTTAACGCCGCGTACTTTGGTAACAAGAAACGATAAACAAATTCGTGCTTTTCACCAAGAACTAAAAGATATCATCATTAAACCACTTGATGGCATGGGTGGATCGTCAATATTTCGTATTAAAGAAGATGATGCAAATGTTGGTGTAATCATCGAAACCTTAACAAACTATGGTCAGCAATACGCTATGGTACAAGAATATATGCCAGAAATTGTTGATGGTGATAAGCGTATACTCATTGTTAACGGTGAGCCAATGCCCTATTGCTTAGCACGTATTCCTGCGCAGGGTGAAACCCGTGGTAATTTAGCTGCAGGCGGACGAGGTGTAGCCAGACCTTTAAGCCCAAGTGATAAACTCATTGCAGAAACTATAGCACCAGAACTTAAAAAGCGTGGTTTATACTTTGTTGGCTTAGATGTAATTGGCGATAAAGTAACTGAAATTAACGTTACCAGCCCAACCTGTATACGTGAAATAGAAGCCGCTTATCCTATCAATATTAGTGGTAAGTTAATGGATGCTATAGAAGAAAATATTAGAAAATAATATGTAGGTCGGACTTTAGTCCGTCGAATAGATAATTATTGTCGGGATAAAACCCGACCTACTAAAGGTGAATAAATGCAAAGTTTAGAGAACCAATTTTTAATTGCTATGCCGTCGTTAGGTGACGACTATTTCAATAAAACCGTGACCTATATTTGCGAGCATAATGATGAAGGCGCTATGGGCTTAATTATCAACATGCCTGTAAATATCACCTTGCAAGATTTATTGAAGCAAATTGAAGAAAATGATTTGGAAGAAAGTAATAAAACGGCTGCGACTAGAAAAACGGATCACAAGGAAGCCCCCCCCCCCGAGCAAGAAAGTAACACGGTGCAAGAATCTTCCGCTTCAACAGTTAAAGATATTTTATTAGATCATAGCCTAGAACAACTAGTACTTTCCGGCGGTCCTATTTCTCAACATCGTGGTTTTGTTTTACATCGTACTCAATCTGGTTGGAAAAGTTCTTTAGCCTTAAGTGATGATATTATGATCACCACCTCAAAAGACATTTTATTAGCATTAGGTACCACAAAAGCGCCGGAACAGTTTATGGTCACACTAGGCTATGCCGGTTGGGGACCGGGTCAACTTGAAGCAGAGTTACAGGCCAACTCTTGGTTAACTATTGATGCTGACAGTGACATATTATTTAATACCCCAATTGAACAGCGCTGGCAAAAAGCTACCGAAAAGCTCGGTATAGATATAGCGCATTTATCATCTGATATTGGCCATGCTTAATGTAGGTCAACACGAGCGAAGCGAGGCTCGATACTATGGCAAAAACTAACACACCCACTGGCCAGCGCACCATTATCGGTTTTGACTTTGGTAAAAAATATATAGGTGTCGCGGTCGGCCAAGAAATCACCGGTAGTGCTTCTCCTCTTGGCTCTATTAAAGCTAATGATGGAATTCCACATTGGGACTCTTTAAGCAATTATTTAAAAGAATGGCAGCCTGATTTGATTGTAGTTGGTTTACCACTCAATATGGATGGCAGCGAGCAGCAGCTAACTAAAGACGCTAGAAAATTTGGAAATAGAATTGCAGGACGTTTCGGTTTAAACGTTGAATTTCAAGACGAAAGATTAACGACAGCCGATGCAAAAGAGCAGTTATTTTCTCGTGGTGGTTATAAAAACTTGAAAAAAGATAATATCGATGCTGAATCAGCAAGGCTTATAATTGAAAGCTTTTTCGAACAAAGCTATCAGTAGCCGTTAGAATAAATTAAAGCCTCACAAAATGAACATACTCTCAATTATATCGCCGTTAATCACCGTTGCCCTACTCGGCTATCTTTGCACAAAAACTAAATGGCTAAGTAAGGAGCAACTTAACGCCTTAAGTAAGTTCACCTTTTCGATTAGCATACCGGCCTTTCTATTTTATCAAATGGCAAAAGCTGACTTTAGCGAACAAGTCAGCCCACAATTATTCGCAGCTTTTTATTTACCGGTATTAACTTGCTACCTTATAACTTGGCTTATTAGTTATTATTTTTACAAGCGAAAACCGCTTAATAATAGTGCAGGTTCGGCAGTCTTTGCTTTAGGCTCTAGTTATTCAAACACTATTATTGTTGGTTTGCCTGTCCTCTTAGCCGCAATGGGAGAGCAAGTCATTGGTATAATTTTTTTAATTATCACATTTCATAGTGCAATGTTGTTTGCTTTGACCAGTGCAATTGCTGCGCGGGCTGAGTCGAAGCGTGGTACAAAAAAATTCAACGGATTGAATTTCATTAAGCAAACCATCAATAACCCATTAATTATCAGCATATTATCTGGTCTACTCGTGAACATATTAGGTATTACTTTACCGGGTTTTTTACAAGATAGTTTGGCCTTAATATCAAAACCAGCTATCACACTGGCTTTATTTATTTTGGGTGCATCATTAGCTTTTTATCAGGTGCGCCAAGAAATAACCTTCATAAGCATCGCCTGTTTTTGTAAATTAATATTACTACCTGCATTAGTGCTGCTAACAAGCCAATATATATTCAAACTTGACCCTTTTATTATTACCGTATTAGTGATTTTAAGTGCCTGCCCTACGGGTGTAAATGCCTACTTAATAGCTGCGACACACAAACAGCATCAGCAAACAGTTGCCGGAACAGTTGTGCTAAGTACACTGATTAGCGTAGTGACTATTCCTTTGTGGTTAAATCTTATTTTATGAGTTTGGCATTCTTGCTATAAGTAAATCAATAAAGCAACGCACCTTAGGTGACAAATGTTTTCGGCTTGGATAAATTGCATAAACATTTACTTCAATTTCAGGATACTCTTCAAATAATATTTCAAGGGAACTGTTAACTATTGCTTTTTTCATAATAAACTCAGGTAAACGGCATATTCCATGTCCGGCTAAAGTCATAGCAAGCTCCATTTGTGAACTGTTACACTGCATTTTACTGGTCACATCAACATAAATATTTTTTCCATTAAGATCTTTATAAGGCCAGCGTTTAGGATTTTTTAAGTTGCTATAGCAAATACAGTTATGCTCAGATAATTGTTGTGGTTTATTTGGCTTACCAAAACGTTGCAAGTATTCTTTAGATGCAACCGTATAAGCTTTACTACTATATATTTTACGACAAATAAGACTCGACTCTTCTAGCTGTGTAGTCGCTCTTATCACCAAATCAAAGCCATCTTGAACAAGATCTACATGGCGGTCATTTAAGTCTAACTCCAACTGAACATCGGAGTACAATGTCATATATTCAGATAAAACCTTTTCTAAATACCCTTGAGCAAAATCAACTGGGCAACTTATTCTAAAGATTCCCTTTGGTTGGACATTACTTTGGTTCAACGAAGCGAGTGCATCTTGAGCATCAAAAACCATCTGCTGACAATGTTCAAAATAAATTTTTCCATCCGGTGTTAGGCTAAGTGAACGCGTGGTACGATTTAATAGTCGTAGTGAAAGACGTGATTCAAGCTTATTAATTTCTTTACTAATATAAGAGTTTGAATGGCCGGTTAATTCGGCAGCAGCTGAAAAGCTACCGCAATTAACCACTTGTGTAAAAATAACAACGCCTTCAAATAACTTGGTTTGCTTTTCATTAGCAGTCATATGGAAATAGTCTTTTAACTTTTAGGTTATTAATTACATTTAACGATGAATGTATACTGCTAACCATCAACTTGTCAAAGGAAGTTACCCATGAAATTATTAGCCTTCGCCGCTAGCAACAGCTCAAAATCAATTAACAAGCAACTAGCCACCTATGCAGCATCACAAGTTAAGCACAGTAATGGCGTAGAAGTAGAAATTCTAGATATTAATGATTACGAAATGCCTTTATTTAGTGAAGATAAAGAATCGCAATTAGGTCAACCGCAACAAGCAAAAGACTTCTTTGCCAAATTAGGTCAAGCAGATGCCATTATTATTTCATTTGCTGAGCATAACGGCTCATATACTGCAGCCTATAAAAATTTATTTGACTGGACTTCACGCATTGATCAAAATCTATTTCAAAATAAGCCTATGATATTATTATCAACATCCCCAGGCCCTGGAGGGGCGGCATCGGTGTTAGCTGCGGCAGTAGGTTCAGCGCCCTACTTTGATGGTAATGTTAAAGCCAGTTTATCCATTCCAAGTTTCTATGATAATTTTGACATGGAAAAACAACAGCTAAACAATGCGGCGTTACAAGATAAATTGCAAAGTGCTTTAGCGTTATTATAGTAGTACAAAAATAACGTCAAAAAATGCAAAAAGAAAAGGCTCACTATTTTCATAAAGAGCCTTTTTTATTATTCTAACGGTCAGTTAACGTTGAATTAAAACTCAATTCTAGCCGATAATTGCAAACGACGTGGATTGTATAGTCTACGTGGCTCACCAAACGTATCATTTGAAGCATACGACTCCAGATTATAACCTGTTTGATTATCCGTCACGTTAAATAAATCAGCTTGGAACTTCACAACATACTTGTCTGCAAAAATCCAATCTTGTGTATAGTTCAAATCTAGTTGATAGTGATCGTCACTACTACGGGTACCTAAGCAAGAGGAAAGTAGTAGTGGCGGCAGTATGACTTTGCTCTTTTTATGGTTACTTGTATCGATACAGCTTTATAAAGTAGTAACGTTAACGCGGCGAACATGTAATAATGTAGCTTGAATGAAGTAGCTAATAAGAATAGATTATTCTCTGCTTTTATAGAACAACTCTAATGAAGATGATTAAATGACAATTCAAAAGTTTTTTCCTTATATAAACAATAAGATGTTTGCTGAAGATGTTGCCCTTAGCGATATAGCTGAAAAAGTAGGCACGCCCTTTTACTGTTATTCAAACACAGCCATTAGCCACAACTTTCAAGACTACAAGCAAGCTTTTGCCAACCAAGACACGCTGATTTGCTACGCCGTAAAAGCAAATGGCAACCAAGCCGTCTTGTCTACTTTAGCAAAATTGGGCTCTGGTGCTGATGTCGTTTCGGAAGGTGAAATTCGCCGTGCTCGTGCTGCTGGTATTGAAGCAAATAAAATTGTCTATTCTGGTGTTGCCAAAATTGAATCTGAAATTGAATATGCACTCAATGAAGGTATTTTTCAATTCAACGTTGAATCTGAGCCTGAGCTTGAGCTTATCAGCCAAGTTGCAAGTCGTTTAAATAAAACTGCAGCCATTGCTTTTCGCATTAATCCTGATGTTTGTGCCAATACTCACGCAAAAATATCAACTGGTAAATCTGAGAACAAGTTTGGTGTACCAATTAGTAAAGCTAGAATAGCTTATAAACAAGCTGCCTCTTTACCTAATTTAAAAGTGCAAGGCGTTGATGTTCATATTGGCTCTCAATTGACTCAACTGGCCCCTTTTGAAGAAGCCTACAAACGCATTGCTCAACTAGTAGCAGAGCTTCGAAGTGATGGTCACGATATTAGCGTGGTTGATATTGGCGGTGGTTTAGGCATTACTTACAGTGATGAAAATATACCAAGCAAGCAGGCATATGCCGCTATTGCTCAGACACAATTAGGCCATTTAGGATGCAAAATTATTGTCGAGCCTGGACGTTCATTATTAGGTAACGCTGGGGTTTTAGTTTCAAGTGTGGTTTTTGTTAAAACAGGGGAAGAGCGTCAGTTCTTGATGTTAGACGCTGGCATGAACGATTTAATTCGCCCAAGCATGTACGATGCTCATCATGAAATATTAGCGGTTGATATTAGTGCTGCACCTAACCAAACCAAAACATATGATGTAGTTGGCCCTGTATGTGAAACAGGCGATACTTTTTCTAAAAATAGACAAGTTCATCAATCAAAATCAGGCGATTTAATCGCTATCATGAGTTGCGGAGCTTATGGCGCAGTTATGGCATCAACATACAATACCCGTATGTTAGCACCAGAAGTTATGGTGAAAGATGATGAATTTGCAGTAGTAAGAGCACGCCTAAGTTATGAAGAAGTGATTAATACCGACTCTGTACCTAGTTGGGTTTAAATTTTTCTTTGTCGTGCCTCGTTTCATGTTATATGTTCCAGACATAACCTAAGTGACCTATATCCTTATAGGCCTCGTTCGTGACGACCTACAGTATTGATTTACTGTAGGTCGATGCTTGCCTCGACAATGTTGTTCCAAAACTCATATACATTTAACACCAACTTGCTTCACTGATCGGCTTATTAAGCAGCTCTTCAATGTTTGCTAATAAAACCCGATAACCGACATTGCCATATAAGGTTTGTCGGCCATTATCGATAATATAAGACGGACTACCTTTTAGGCCAAGTGCTTTCGCTTGTTGATAGTTGTTCATCAAGGCTGCCATTGCACTACCATCTAATATGGCTTTATTCACTTTCATACTATCAAGCCCAGCTTGTTCTATGAGTGCGAAAAGAACCTCAATATCACTAATATCTCTAGCTTCAACAAAAAAGGCTTCTCTAAACATTAACGCCAGTTCAATGCTTTGCTGACATGAACAAGTCAATTCAATCGCTTTTAATACTAGGTGAGGATTAGCAGACGACGTTGGTCGAGTTCTAGACCATATATCAGCATTGATATGGGCATCTTCATAAATTGATGCTGACTCAATCACATGAGCAGAAAACCCCTCATAACCACCACGGCCATGCCATTGAGTTGGTATTTTATTGGTTGCATCACCGAAAACATCTAAATAGTGATAACGCAATTCAATTTTGTCACCTAAGCATTTGTTCAATTCATCTATGCGGCGTTGGGCTATCCACGCCCAAACACATAAAACATCACTGTAATAATCAACAATCAATGGCGTACTCATAATTTACATCCTGCTTGTAAAATCGTCTTTCATCTTAAATTAGCGCTTTAAAATACACAACAAACATCATCTAACATGCTAGTGATAACCCAAACATTTTTATAACCAACTCGTTTTAATTGCTCAGCGGCAAAAGTAGCTCTTGCACCAGTAGCGCAATGAATAAAAATAGCTAAATTTTCATCTGGGTGCATTTGCAACATTTTCATTTCAAGTAAACCACGAGGAATATTAATAGTGCTATTAGCTGATTTTTCAGCAAACTCCGCAGGCTCTCTAACATCAATAGTAATACCATTTTCATTTATACATTTTACCGCTGCATCAGCCGCAGTAATGGTATTAAGCGATGGTCTTGCCTGTGCAATTACTTCAGGGATTGTTTTTAACATAAGTATTCCTTAATTTATATTAACCAAGTGTCTAGCTACATTGAGCATTGCTTTCTTTCAAACCTAATTTTTTCAAAATGGTCATCATTAAACACCATTTAGTTATTGATGATTGTAGAAGGTTTACGCCAATAAAGGCCGTGAACCACATCCAATTAGGTGAATGAAATTGAGTAAGTGCAAGTGAGATTAAAATCATGATACCTGCGACCAAACGAAGTGCTTCATTAACTGTCATAACATTCTCCAAGTGAATTATATTTTGTATATAACTCTAAATATTTAGTTTAGAGTTTTCTAATTTACCTTTTACTGATTTAAGTTATATTAGCCTTTACTAAATTAAAGTTCAATAGTAGACTAAAATAAAATTATTGAACGATATTTTAGCTAGGTGCGATACAGATATGACAATAGATCCAACTAAACTAGTAGAAAATGCCCAACAAGTAGCGGCTATATTAAAACAACTATCCAACCCTAACAGGTTGATGATCCTATGCTGTATCTCTTCAGGAGAGTTAACTGTTGGAGATTTAAATAGGCAGATCAATTTATCACAGTCAGCGCTTTCTCAACATTTAGCTAAGTTACGAGAAAGTGAAATAGTGACCACAAGACGTGAATCTCAAACCATTTATTATCGAATTGCAAACCAGAAAATAAAATATCTATTGGAAGTTTTGCAGCAACAATTTTGTGATGACGGTTAAATCATTAGCTATTAGTGTTTATTTGACCGCTTTTTTAAGGCTTTACCTGCAACTTAAACTAATCAAGGAAAGCTGACTTACTATGCAGACTCCAACCAATTTCACCTCAAAATTAATCAGTAGTATTATGGCCAGTAAAGTGCCGTTTATTATTCTGGTTTTATCTATTTTTGCCGGCATGATGGCATTAAATTACACGCCTCGTGAAGAAGAACCGCAAATTGTGGTTCCTATGGTAGATGTAGTTGTTAGTGCGCCCGGCATTAATGTATCGCAAGTAGAACGCTTAGTTACTACCCCTTTAGAAAAGCTATTAGCACAAGTCAATGGAGTTGAGCATGTTTATTCGGTTACTAATAATAGCCAAGCGGTAGTCACTTTACGGTTTCATGTCGGTGAAAACCGTGAACGAGCACTACTAAATACTTATAATAAACTTCATTCTAATACCGACATAATTCCTGAGATTATTAGTAATTGGCGTGTACAGCCCGTAGAAGTAGACGATGTACCTATTGTTATGTTGGGACTATGGAGTAGTGATAACGAAATAGTAGATGACTATGATTTACGTCGCTTAGCCGAAGAAGTTTCGACCTTTTTACAATCAATAGATAATACCAGCGAAGTTAACGTTGTTGGTGGGCGCTCAAGAGAAATTCAGGTGAATTTAGATCCTGAGCAAATGACCGCTAGAAAAATATCCATTAGTGATGTACTAAATGCGATTCAAGCCTCAAACAGCTTGCAATATCATGGAAATATAGCGTTAGAAAATCAATCATTTCGGCTTGAAAGTGGCGATGCTTTTAGAGATATAAATTCATTAAATCAAGCACCGATAAGTGTTATCGATGGCAGTGTTGTTTTATTAAGAGACATTGCCAATATTATTGATGGTCCAGCAGAACAAAAAGATTACACTTGGATAGACTTTGCTAATGGGCATCAAAAAAAGTTTTACACTAACAACAGTAGCGATCACCCAATAGTAACAATAAGTGTTGCTAAGCAACGTGGTAGTAATGCCGTAACTGTGGCACAAGCAGTTCACGATAAAATAGCAAAATTAAAACAATCAATTTTTCCTAAGAATGTTCATGTTGAAGTATTACGCGACTATGGTGAAACCGCGAATGAAAAAGTGAATAATCTTACCACCAGCTTAGCGTTTGCAATATTTACCGTAGTGGTTTTTATTGCGGTATTTTTAGGGTGGCGCTCTGCAGTAGTCGTTGGTTTAGCCGTGCCTATTTGTTATGGCATAACCTTATCGTTAGATTTAGCCTTTGGCTATACCATAAACCGTGTAACGCTTTTTGCGCTAATTCTTTCTTTAGGCTTACTGGTTGACGACCCTATTACCGGTGTTGATAACATTGAGCGATACTTAAAAACCAAAGGTGGCTCACTGCAAGATAAAATAGTTGCGGCAATAAATGAGATCCGTGTACCGTTAGTCATGTCAACGTTAACCATAGTCTTAGCTTTTATGCCTCTAGCATTTATCACGGGCATGATGGGGCCTTACATGGCGCCAATGGCATTTAATGTTCCATTAAGTGTCATCAGCTCTACCTTAGTTGCCTTTTTAGTTACACCATGGCTCGCCGCTAAGTTTATCAATCCTAAATCTGAAATTGAATTAAGTGAAGATAAAGAGCAAAGCCAAGGGTTTAGTCAGTTTTATCGTTCCATGTTAACGCCGTTATTAGATAACCGAAAGAAAGGGAAACTTGTATTATGGCTAGTCTTAATATTATTTATCATCGCAGCCATGTTACCTGTGATGCGTTTAGTACCACTAAAACTACTGCCTTTTGATAATAAAAATGAAGTTCAAATTATTGTCGACATGCCTGAAAGTGCAACCTTAGAGCAAACGTCAGCAATGGCAAAGATTGTTTCAAACAAAATACAACAACTCCCTGAAATAAAAGCAATTTCAGTTTATGTGGGTATCCCTTCACCAATTGATTTCAATGGTATGGTACGACAATATTATCAACGCCACGCACCTTACATGGCTGATTTACGCATTATATTACTTGATAAAACAGAACGTGAGCATCAATCGCACGCAGTGGTATTAAGGCTGAGAGAGCACTTAAAATCACTAAATACCGAGGGAGTAAATATTAAAGTAGTAGAAGTACCTCCGGGTCCTCCTGTACTTAGCACTTTAGTAGCTGAACTTTATGGTGACGAATTTACGCAATACAGCGAATTACAACAAGCCGCGAGTATTGTTGAAAAAAGACTTAAACAAGAGCCATTTGTCGTTGAAGTAGACTCAACTGTTGGTGATGATCAAACCAGCCTGCGTTTTGTTACCGATAAAACAAAAGCAGCATTATCGGGTATATCAACTCAAAATATTAATCAGGCATTAGCCGTAGCTAATAGCGGACAAATAGCTGGCTACTTGCATGTAGATGATGAAGCAACGCCGTTAGCTATTAATATTAAACTCCCTATTGAGCAGCGAGAAACATTGGCTGATTACTACAGGCTAACACTTAAAGGGCAAGCTGGTATTGTACAAAACACTACCCCGCAAGGTATTGATATTGCGCCACAGTCACAAGTTTCACTTGGTGAACTAGGCCAGTTTGAACACTATATCAGCGACAAAGCTATTTTTCATAAAGACTTAAAACCTGTTGTTTATGTTACCGCCGATATTTCAGGAAGAACTCCCGCGGCCATCATTGCTGATGTGGGTAGTGATCTGCAAAAAGCCAAAGGGCAAATGCACAATAGCGCGCCCACTCAAGTAAATGATTGGAAAAACCGTACTTTCTTAACCAGTGGTAGCGGCAACACTTGGCAACTGCCTGATAATATAATCCTGTCTTGGAGTGGTGAAGGTGAATGGCGCATCACTATTCGCGTATTTCGTGATATGGGTATTGCCTTTGCTTTTGCTTTAACCGCTATTTATTTTGTGCTAAGAATTCAAACTGGCTCCGCAGCTTTAGCCGGTATTATTATGTCAGCTATTCCACTAACCGTAATAGGCATAATGCCAGGTTTTTTCATGCTGAATCAATTTGGAGAACGTGAAATAGCCAATGCACCTGAGCCAGTATTATTTACCGCTACGGCGATGATAGGCATGATAGCTTTAGCTGGCATAGTAGTAAGAAACTCATTAATTTTAATTGAATTTATCACCCAAGCACGTGATAGAGGTGAGCAAATAAAAGAAGCCTTGATTCAAGCAGGCGCCGTACGCATGCGCCCGGTATTATTAACTGCTGGCACTACATTGTTAGGCAATTTAATCATCACCCTTGATCCCGTTTTTAGTGGTTTAGCTATAGCCATTATTTTTGGCATTATCTCATCAACCGTATTTACATTATTGGTAGTTCCCATTGTTTATTTATTAGTTTTTGACAATGAAAAACAAAGCGCACCAACAGCCACAGGCGAATATTTAATTAAGGAAAAGTCATGACTCAAAGCAATACAAAAGAAATCAAGACAAACAAAAGTACAGCGCAAAAAATACTAGTTCCTGTTGTTGCTGTCACTATTTTATTGTTGATGGTAGCTTGGCTTGCTGGCTCTTTTGATGAAAAAGTATCGCCAGCACTTAATGAAAACATCAATAAAAGTCAGAACATGGCAGGCATTGATAAAACGAGCAACTATACAATAATCGCTAGTACCGACGCTATTTTTGAGCCCGTAGCAGCGAGTGTTGAAGCAAAACAAGCTACCATAATTTCATCCAGAATTTTAGCTAGAATAGATAACATCAAGGTAAGAGCGGGCGACAAAGTTGAAAAAGGTGATTTATTAATTCAACTTGAACAAGGTGATTTAAATTCACAAGTACTGCAAGCTAAACAAAATATCAAAGCAATGCAAGCACGCCATACAGAGGCTAAGCAAAACTTTGAACGCTCTGTTGAATTATTTAAAAAGCAATTAGTTTCAGAGTTTGATTTAGACAAAAATCGCGCTGACTTCCAAAGTATAGTTGCTGAATTAACCGCTGCCGAACAAGTTTTATCTCAAGCAAAAACCACCTTAAGCTACGCCACGTTAAAGGCACCTATTAATGGTCTTATAGTCGACCGTTTTGCCGAACCCGGTGATACGGCTCAAGCAGGCGCAAAGCTATTATCTTTATACAATCCATTATCATTACGGGTAGAAGCACAAGTACGTGAACGTTTAGCCTTAACGTTAACTCATGGTCAAAGTATTAAAATTGAATTACCTAGTGTTAATAAAACCATTATTGGGGAAATAGAAGAAATAGTACCCGCAGCTAACACCGGTTCCCGCAGTTTTTTAATTAAAGCGCGCATTAATTACCATGAAAACTTATTACCTGGCATGTATGCTCGCATGTTGATTCCTGCTGGAGAACAAGTCAAATTTAACATCCCTATGGATAAAGTTGCTCATGTTGGTCAACTAGATTTTGTTTGGCTAAATGTCAATGGTGAGATTCAACGTCGCTTTGTTAGGTTAGGTAAAGTAAAGCCAAACAATATGGTCGCAGTGGTTTCTGGCCTAAAGGCTGGAGATGAAATAATCACGCCTTAAACGACTATAAAATAATTAATTTATAACAACATATTTACTTAATTCACCTTTGTAAAATAAAAAACTTTCGTTATACTTGGCAAGTAGTTAGGATGATAAATGTTTTGTTACATTTTATTAAACCATGTAATGAAGCAAAAGCTCACAAAATAACAGTTAAGGTGATTAATATATGTTTGGTTTGCCAAGTAAAGAAGAATTCGCTGCATTACAAAAGGAAAACCTGCAACTTAAACAACAACTCTTAGCATTAGAATCTGAAGTAACTAACGCTAATGATGAAAGCCAACAGCTCGCACAAGACATGGCTAATAATACCGAGCGATATCGCCATCAAGAAGAAATTAACAACCTATGGTTAGGCTCTACTGATTTAGTTAATAACATCAGAGAAGAGCTTGCCGCTTCATCCAATGAACTTATCGGCCATCGTGACGAATTTCAATCTTCACAAGTATTATTTAATGAAATTCTTTCAATGTTAGCTTCAACTATTCAAGCAACAACGAAAATTAGCACTGATAGTAAAAACGCTTCCACGTCTGTTGATAATTTAAAATCAGCTACGGCTGGTATAAATGACTTTGTAAATATCATTAAAGGTATTTCTGATCAAACTAACTTACTGGCACTAAATGCAGCTATTGAAGCCGCCCGAGCTGGTGAGCAAGGTCGTGGTTTTGCTGTAGTTGCTGACGAAGTAAGAACGTTAGCTCAACGCTCTGCTGAAGCGTCTAATGAAATATCGAACTTAATTGAGCAAGTAAACCAGCAAATGGAGCAAGTTATTGAAGGCATCCATGAAGTAGGTGAAAAAAGTAGTGAAATTAGTGAAAGTACCGCAACTATTGAAAGCACAGCTGACAACATAGTTACTGTCTCTAAAAATATGTACTCTGTTATCACCGGCTCTACTGCTGATGCGTTTATACAAACTGTGAAAATGGATCATGTTGTTTGGAAATTAGAGGTTTATCAAGTGATGTTAGGCATGTCGACCAAAGATGTTACCGACTTTGCCGATCACCACAATTGTCGTTTAGGTCAATGGTATTTAAACGGCGAAGGTTCACAAAAATACGCTAACCTTAGTACTTTCAAACAATTGGATGCACCTCATGCGCAAGTGCATAACTACGGTTTAAATGCATTAAAAGCAATGAAAAGTGGCAATATGCCACAAGCAGTTAAAGATTTAAGCGTAATGGAAAATGCCAGTGTCGATGTAATTAACTTATTAACGTCGTTATCGCATCAAATTAAGCGTGATTAAGATTGTTTAAGAGCTATTCGTAAGTTAAAAATATCAAGGGGCTTCATGCCCCTTTTTCTACACTCAGATATCTACACCTGCCAAATTTATCTAATAAAGCAGCAACTTCATTTAAGTATATTAATTTAGAGGTAAACAAATATAAAACGATAGGATTTAAAAATTAAGCTGATACAAAATTTTGAACGCCCACAGACTTAGTATCAAAATAGATATAAGCTTCCCAGTTAACCTTGTTTTAGTTTTACTAACTTACTTAACTCGTCAACATTATGCTCTTGAATGATATCTAAATAGTTAAATGGTTGTACTCTAGGAGCATAAAAACCCAACCAATTCACCTTGCTATCGTCATTATCCTTGTTGGCAACTTTTAGTGCATGTTCGGTAATAACACTCATTTGATCCCATGATAATGCCATCGGCTGTTCAAGATTAAATGGATAAAATGAATAAGCCATGCCTGATTTAATGTTATTACCCAAGGCTTGTTCAAACCGACTAGCTAGGCGAGTCACAAGCTCACGAGCATTATCATCTTTCTCAAAACCAATGATAGCAAAGGTATCATCAGCCCATCGAATGACTAAATCATCACTATTTCGGCTATAAAGTAACAAGTCAGTAAGGTTAACTAATTGGCTATTTGTTACCTGCTCTATATTATTTAGTTTAACCATTACAAAATACAAACGTGGTAATATACTGCGTTGTACGGGCAAAATATTTTGATGAATTTGAGACATAAGCTGACTAGCTTGTTCGATATAAATATCTAAATAACGACGGCTTTTAACGCCGGTCACTTTATCTACCGTTGCTGCATCTTCTAGCTGTTTATTAGCCTGTTCAAGTTCAAGGTTTTTTAACTGAAAGTCTTGTGTTTTTTCTTGGACTTGTTGTCTTAAATATTCCTTTTGTTGCTGTTCTACAAGCAGTTTTCTGTTTAAAAAGCGAGAGTAAGTCAATAACAGCAATGCAATTAAGATGGCATAAAGTAAATAAGCCCACCAAGTATTCCAAGGGGCTGGATTCATATTAATATTCAGTAAATATGGCTGACTCCAGACATTATCACTATTGCCGGCAATAATTTGTAATTGATAATGTCCTTGAGGCAAGTTGGTATAAGTGGCTCGACGAAGCTTGCCCGCATCAATCCATTCATCATCGAAACCTAATAAACGATATTTATAAAGCGTGGCGTTAGGATCTGCATAGTTTAAACCTACATATTCAAAAGAAATAAGTTGATCACTATAATCAAAGGTTATTGAATTTAAAACGGATAAGCTTTGCTTGAAAGTTATTGGCTCGTTAAGTTTGTATATATTAGTAAGCCTGATTTCTGGTATCGAATGCTCATCAATAATATTTTTAGGGTTTACGCTACTAACCCCTTTCGAGCTACCAAAATATAAGGTGTTATCGTGCCCCTTATATACGGCGCCGTAGTTATATTCCAAATCAATTAAACCATGTCTTGTATCAAAGTGTTTGAAACTGTCATGTTTAAGTGAATAATATGAAACGCCTCGATTAGAGCTAAACCAGATATTTCCAAGACTGTCTTGTGTCATGCCATAAACGGTTTGATCTCTCATACCATCTTTAACGTCAAGATGTTTAAAACTGAAGTTGTCCTTTTGCATGTTTTCGCTGGATAAAAAGTTGATCCCTGCTGATTGTGTACCAATCCACAGGTTATCATGCTTATCTTGAAATACAATCCACGCAAAATCACTACTTAAGCTGTTTTTACTATTATCATCATGATTTATATGCAAAAACTCTTCTGTTTTTCGATTGAAACGATTAACCCCACCACCATAAGTAGCTAACCATATCATCCCTTGATTATCCTCAAGCATTTGCAACACATGGTTAGTGCTTGGACCTTTATTAGAAAGCGACTTGGTCATCTCAAAGCGAGAAAAAGTATCGTCACTATTAAGCCGGTTTATACCTTTATGAAATGTAGAAATCCAAATAACCCCTTGAGCATCTTTAATAATATCAGTGATGCTATTAGCAGAAATAGAGTTAGGTTTTTTTACATCTGTTTGATATTTGGTAAAATTACCATTGGTTAAATTAACTTTAAATAAACCCGAAGCTCGAGTGCCAACCCAAAGTGTATTATGGTCTACAAATTGAGAAGTGACCCTTAAATCTTTGAATATATGATTAAACTCAAATGCACTTACGCTATTTTTATCGTTAGATAATTGAAACAAGCCGCCAGAATACGTGCTAAAAATAACACGTTTATCATCTAACTGAGTAAAATCCATAATAAGTCTGTTGGCAATTTCAGGGAAGCGTTGATCATTATATTGACTAAATGTAGTTAAATTTGGATCCCATAAATTCACCCCTGCAATGGTTCCTATCCACATCATTTTATTTTGGTCTTCGAAAAATGTTAAAACAAAATCATTAGTTAAACTGTGCGGATTAGTGACTGAACTATTCACTCGTTTAAATGTTTGTAAAGATTGGTCGTATATCATTAAACCCTTGTCGCTAGCAATCCAGATACGATTCGTAGCGTCTTGTGAGATAGCTTCTATGGTATTACTGGCAATAGAATTTTTTTCTTTTTCATTATAGATATAATGCTCAAAGGCATGCGTGCTAGGAGAATATTTAATCAAGCCATTTTCAACAGTGCCAATCCAAACAAAACCATTTTCATCTTGAAACAGTGCATTAACTAGCTTACCAATAGACTGATTACTTCCTTCTTTTTTTATCTTAATCTGCTCTATATAATCCCCGTTAAGGTCAAATACTGAAATGCCTCCGCCATTAGTCCCTATCCAGATATTACCATCTGAGGTTTGTATCATGGCATGAACGGTATTATGAGATAGACTTTTAGGATTACCCAGTTCTTGTTTGATTTGTTTTACTTGCCACTGCTCCCCCGTGCGAACAATAATATTTAAACCGTTTTCTGTACCTACCCAGATATTCCCCCTACTGTCCTCAAGCAAAGCATTGACATTATCATCACTTAGCGCAATATTTTTTGTCTTAATATTAATCCGTTGAAAATCTTTACTACCTTCGCGGTATAAACTTAAGCCTCCCCCTCTTGTTGCCACCCAAATTTGATTAGTTTTATCAATAAGAATTCGGCTAATAACATCTGAACTTAATGAAGAGGCATCACTGCTATCATGATTAAAACTTAAAAATTGATAACCATCATAGCGATGTAAGCCCTCTTGAGAGCCAAACCACATAAAGCCGTCTTTATCTTGGGTAATGGTTCGAACTGACTTATAGGATAAAAGGTTTTCTATTGGGAATTTTTTGAAAGAGTTGAAGTTTTTGGTATAAGAGGGAAAACAAACAAAAATAGAAAGTAAAAATAATAGGTAATAATATTTCACGTGTTATTAGCTCAATTAAAAAGAGTCCTTATTCAAATATATAAAATATTGAAAGCGACAGCTATAAAATTTTAAATAAAAATGTAGTTAAATAAAAAAGCCACTATGTAAGTAGTGGCTTTAATAATATTTACTGCTGCTCTACCCAATTGTTAACTTGAATAGTTTCAGATGTACTTATTTCTACACTATTTTTCCAAATAAACAGGTCTGTTCCTAGTGCATTTTTCCAGATAAACAAATCTGTCTCTAAGGCGTTTTTCCAGATAAATAAATCCGTTTCGAAAGCATTTTTCCAAATAAAAAGGTCAATGTCCATATTGTTTTTCCAAATAAAGAGATCTACCCCCATATTCTTTTCCCATGGATAACCGTTATCAATAATTGCTTCATCAGCTACATGCCATACGTATTCTTCACCTAAACCATCGATATAGAAATTACCATCATCATTTATGTTAGCCGTGCCAGAAAAGTGTTGTTCACCACTGATATCTTGCGCAATATCTAATGCTTGGTTAGCACACCCTGATGCGCTGCTGTTTATAGCATCAGCAACATTGACCATACCTGCACCTTGTTGAAAAACACTATAAGCCAAAGCACCGTTATCCGTTCTTGCACTATGAGCGCTGTCTATTAATCGACACTTAACGTCATCAGGCGTTAATGATGGATCTTGAGTTAACATTAAAGCAACAACGCCAGAAACTACCCCTGCCGCTTGTGAAGTGCCTGACATTTCAAAGTAACGTCCGCCATCATGAAATTCTGGGTGCTGCTGAACTATCTGTGAATCAAAAGCCATCAAGCCAGATAAATGCCCTCCAGGAGCTACAATTTCTGGTTTAACAAACGCTTCAACGGTAGGTCCTGCAGCACTAAATGTAGCCAATTTATCATCATACTTACCATCAGTATAACTATCAGTCATCGCGCCAACAGTAATAATATAGGGTACATTTCCTGGCACACCAATGGTCATAGGATCAGGACCATTGTTACCTGCTGAAGCAACGACAACAACACCTTCTTGCCATGCTTTCATAACGGCTTGGTTTAATGGATCATCCCAGTAATGTGAACGAACGGGTCCACTAAAGGACATATTTAGCACTCGAAGATTAATTTGTTCCTTAACTTGTAGTGCCCAATCAATGCCACGGATAACATCTGCGTAGGTCGCCTTACCTTCGGCATCAAATGCTTTAATTCCAACGAGTGACGCGTTTGGCGCAACACCATAAACTTTACCGTACACGTCATAGTCTGCATTACCTGCAATACTGGCAACATGTGTACCGTGGCCACTTTCTTCATTACTATAATTGCTGATAGCATTATTTATCGCGTCATAAGTTCCCCAGAACTTATCTTGCCCATATAAATCTGTAGCTAGCCCTAAGCCTGTAGATGTTCCTTGTAATTCATCTAGACCCGTATCTAAAAAGCCAATAGTTACGCCATCACCAAAGTTATAAGCGTTATGAGCTACCGAGGCATCAATGAGTCCATTAACAACTGATTTAGGCTGCCATTTACGTTTACCCCAAGCCTTACCGCCTGATAATTCTACTTGGTGGTTTTTGGTAACTTTTACATTAAGAGTTTGCTGTAATTGAGAAAGCTGATCTTGATTTAAATTAGCAGCGACAGCATTAATAATGGCGAGTTCGTGAGAAGGTGTTACGTTAAGCTCTTTAACTTTTTCTTTTAATAATTGATAATTTTCAGAGCTGATAATATAAGATTGTGATTCATTATTAACTGTACTGCTTAATGAAATACTGACAAGCCAAACTGATAAACTAACGAAGCCTAACAATGAGAGTGGTTTGA
This sequence comes from Colwellia sp., assembly GCA_029938115.1. Lineage (GTDB taxonomy): Bacteria > Pseudomonadota > Gammaproteobacteria > Enterobacterales > Alteromonadaceae > Colwellia. The sequence goes on from JAPYOP010000022.1 coordinate 23,293, forward strand.
TTATTCGTTTTACTGAGTTGTTCAACATTCTAATTCCCCTTTGCCCAATACATCTTTCAAAATATAGTCATATTTTTTAAAACATCAGGGTGTACTTGTTTACATCTTGTAAGGTTATTTTTACTTATATTCTAATTGTTAAAAATAAGTTACAAAAACATGTCAATACGCAACATAAACTAAACACACCCCAACCACAATAACTTTTAACTCTATATTTAAAGCTATAAAATACAGAGTGATTTAAACAAAAATATCCAGCTCAATATATGAGCTGGATATCAAGTACTTGAAGGGAACTACATCAAATACTTAAGTCCGTTATAATTAAAAGTTTACGGTGACTTCATCTGAACAATTCTCGCTACCTTGGTCACATACTTTATAAGTGTATGAACCGTAAGTTCTGAAACTGTCGGTGTAAGCACCGTCATTTGAAGTTGTTGTTTTTAATGATCCGTTACGGTAAATATCAACACTTGATGTTGAAGCACCGCTCCAGCTTAAATCAACTTTATTCTTACCTTTAGAGCGATAGCCATTAGCATCAACAGTAATATCGCCTGCAGGAGGAGGAGGTGTTACCCCGCCACCACAACCGTTTGCCGTTAAGTAATCACTCGCGTCTTTAGCTTTTGCAATACCGTTACCAAAGTAATCGTCATGACCTGCAGCACCACTATCTTGCGCTGTCGCTTTAAGTGCGTCACGAATTTCAGTACCTGTACAACCGTTATGATTTGACCATACTAATGCAGCAAGACCTGATATAGCAGGAGTAGCCATAGATGTACCACTCATAAAGCCGTAATCACTTAGACCAATTGAAATGTCTGCAGTAGCAGCAGCTAATAATGCGGCTCTGTTTTCAAACGCTGCGCCAACAGCTGGGATAGATGTTGCGTTAGTATCGCCTAATGTCGCGTATAACATACCTGCTTCATTGTTGATAATAATGGCACCAACACCACCAGAGTTTTCACAGTTTTGTACTTTGTCATGGAAAGAAATTACGCCACGGTCAATTACACAGATATTACCGTTAGCACCTGAATTTGTTGATTCAGCGGTACCCATGTAAAAAGTATTTCCTGAAACAGAACCTGAATTTTCCATTGAAGATGAATCAAACGCTTGACCATCAGCTGACATTGAAGCGCTAGTTGCCATACCTGCTGGGTAAGTTGACAATGTATCTACGCCACCTGCAGTAATTTCAACACAAATAGTTTCATCAGTAGTTGTTGTTTGTTTTTTGCCACGACCTGACGTTACTGTACAGCTAGGGTATTGTGAAAAATCAGCAATATTATTATCTGCATCATTTGCACCAACCATCATTACTGATGAATAACCAGCAGGATAAGAACGAACACTATTGCCATCGTTACCCGCAGCAGCTACAACTAAACCACCTGCTTCAGTAAAAGCTTTAAAAGCATTTTCTTCAGTGCTGTTTGCACCACCACCACCAAGACTCATGCTGATAATGTTAGCGCCTGCGTTTGAACATTTATTAGCCGCATAGGCTAAATCAGAAGAGTAGCCCCAACCGTCAGCATTAAATACTTTAACAATGTGCATATCAACACCTGGTGCCATACCAACAACACCAGCATTGTTATCTGCAGCACCAATAGTACCGGCAACATGTGTGCCGTGAGGCCCACCGTTTTCATCCCAGTTACCTGTGCCTGAGTCATTATCCCCCGTAATGTTGCCCCAAACGAAATCTTGGTTAGAACGATCTAAACCCGAATCGATGATACAAACTTTCATACCTGCATTGGCATTAAAGTTAACTTGATCAGCTTGGGATTGATAAACAGCATAAGGTGTTAACTGTTCATTCATGGCGTTGCCCATGTCATCACTATAAAGAGATAAAGGCATACGACGTTGATCTTCTTCAATCATTTGAACATGAGGGTTATTCAATAAACCTTTTACATCGCTTAAGCTTTTACCTTGAAACGATGCAGCAAAAAAACCATTGCCGTCAACTTTAAGCTCTGCGCCTAATTTTTTAGCCAATGCTTTTACAATACCTTTTTTACTTTCGTCTACTTTAATTATATATCTGTCATCAGCTGCTTGAGCTGAAAATGCGGCGGTAACCGCGATGGCAAGAACTGAGGTTGCAAACTTAGAAATTTTCATATGTACTCCACTATCTCTTTATATTATGTTTCGTCTTATTATTATTAATGACGCTAATTTAGGTTGTGTAGATGAACGTTCCGTTCTCCTTCTTTATGCATTCACTTTAATATACATTTGCTTAAATTGGCTCCTTGCCTCTTGCATAATTCGATAGTAACAGTTAGTAAAATCACCCCTAGCAAAATTACGACAGCTTTTCGTACAAAAACGACAAAGTAAAACTACTTTTATTATTTTCAACAACTTAAGCTAAGCAACAAAAAACAACCCGTCGCTTTTTTATTAAAATCAGTCTGATATTTACTAGTTAAATATTTGATAAAGATTCAATCTGATAAATGTTGATTTTCTGTTTAATACACAAACCAACTAATAAAAATAATACGCAGAACATAAGTCAAAATGACTTTTGTAATAAACGTAAACACCTACGACGGAGTTAATGTCAGATGAAAAATAATAAAAAGCTTGCACTTAGTGCTATAGCTTTATCAGTTTTAGCTGTAACGAGTACTGCTAGTAACGCAGCGCCTAAAGCTAAACTGAATAAAGCCCAAAAAGTAATCACTGCTACACAATCTTCAACACTAAGTTTTGCCGAGTGGCGCGCTCAACAAAAACTTAACAGGAATGATTACACCGATCGTTTAATAATCACGTTTAAAGACAAAAACCTCGGTAAAATTGTACCGCCTGGTTTAGCTAAAAAGATCGGCTTAAATTTAAAGCATGTTAAAATTTTGAAAAATAATAGCCACGTAATCGCTCTTGATAAAATGCATCCAGTGAAAGATGTTGAAAAGTTTATTGAAAAACTACGTAAACATCCTTCAGTAGAATCAATAGAGCCTGATTTTCAACGCTACTTAATGGCACAAAATCAACCTTGGGGTGTAGCAAAAACTCAATCAGATCAACTAACTGATGCTGATGGCGCTAACATGACTGTTTGTATTATCGACTCTGGCTATGAGCGTGCTAACCCCGATTTAAATGCGAACAATGCATCAGGTAGCAATAACTCAGGCACAGGTAACTGGTATCAAAACGGTGGTTCTCACGGCACACATGTTGCAGGTACTATTGCTGGCGTAAATAACAGCGAAGGTGTTGTTGGTATAATGCCAAACACAAACGTTAATATTCATATTGTTAAAGTATTCAACGAGAGCGGTTGGGGATATTCTGGCGACTTATCTGACGCAGTTGATACTTGTGTAAATAACGGCGCAAAAGTAGTTAACATGAGTTTAGGTGGTGCAGGTTCAAGTACTACTGAAAAAAATGCCCTTCAAGCGGCCGCTGATGCTGGCATACTATTAATTGCCGCTTCAGGTAACGATGGTAATACAACCCTTTCCTATCCTGCTTCATATGATGCTGTTATGGCTGTTGGAGCTTTAGATAGCAACAACCAACATGCTGAATTTTCTCAATACACTAGTCAAGTTGAAGTATCTGCGCCAGGCGAAGCTATTTTATCGACCGTTGCGGGGGATGGCCGTTTAGGTTATATCACCGTTGGGGCAACCACATACGGTAATGACAGTGTTGTACCACAGACTCATTACGTACAAAGTAGTGGCAACTATGTCGTTAGCAATGTAAATAGTAGTGCTAACGGCGTATTAGCAAGCTGTACTATTTCTGGCAGCAGTTATAGCTGTACAAATGTTAATGGTAATATTTGTTTAGCAGAACGTAATGATAATCAAAAAGGTAGTAATTACCCTGAAATCAACCCAGCTAAAGCTTGTGCTGATGCAGGAGCATCTGCCGTTATTGTTTATAGTGACAGTACTCGTCCAGGGTTACAAAATCCATTCTTAGTCGATGCAAACGCTGATGTAACCGTACCAACCGTTTCAGTTAGCCGTGCTTTAGGCCAACAACTAATGGGGCAATTGGGAACTAGCGCTAGCCTAACGGTTAATGGCTCACAAAACTATGCCTATTACAACGGTACTTCAATGGCAACGCCGCATGTTACTGGTGTTGCAGCACTAGTGTGGAGTAACAACCCTGACTGTACTGCTGACGATGTGCGTAATGCATTAAAAGATACCGCTATTGATTTAGATGTAGCCGGTCGCGATGACAAAACAGGTTTTGGCTTAGTACAAGCTAAAGCAGCATCAGACTTGTTAGCCTCTAGCTGTGGTGGCGGTGTTGGTACAACAACACCTCCAACAACAGGTAATGTGCTTGAAAATACTGTCGCTAAAACTGGTCTTGCTTCAAGCACAGAACTTAGCTTTACCATGGAAGTTCCAGCGGGTGCCTCTGACTTGTCTTTTGATATGACCGGCGGTACTGGTGATGCTGATCTTTACGTAAAATTTGGCTCAGCACCAACAAGCAGTAGCTACGATTGTCGTCCTTATAAGAGCGGTAACGCTGAAAACTGTCCTATATCTAGCGCTCAAGAAGGTACTTACTACGTTAAAGTAGTTGCTTACTCTACCTTTAGTGGTGTTAGCTTAACGGGCAGTTTTACCGAGCCTAGCACTGGTGGTGGAGCTACTGGCGGCAGCGATTCAGTAACAGACATCAGCGTTGCTCGTCGTGCTTGGACCTACTACACAATTGATGTTCCTGCAGGAATGACAACATTAGATTTTGCTATATTCGGCGGTACTGGTGATGCTGACATGTATATTAGACGTGGCTCTCAACCAACCTCTTCTACCTATGATTGTCGTCCGTACAAAAGTGGTAATAATGAAACTTGCTCATTTACTAACCCTACAGCTGATACTTGGCATATAGGTATTTACGGTTACTCTGCAGCAAGTGGTGTTAGCTTAGACGTAACTTATAATCCATAAATAAAACTATTTCTAACTAATAAAACTAAAACCCCCGATACAAATTTACTTGCATCGGGGGTTCTTTTTTTTAATTAGGATAATTAAAGTGCCTGCCACAGCCTGTTACTTTTATTTTCTTAGATTCCTCAATAGGCATTGAACTAACGGACTTTGCCGTTTATCGCAGTAAAGAAGCTAATCATCTCATTAGAGTGGCATTTACATTTGTAACAAATTATAGTGAAAATGTAAGCAAAAATGACATCAATTATTAAATCTATTAACGAAGCAAAATATACAGGGGAGTTGTAATGAAACAACTAATATTACTATTATTGAGTATATCAATTACTGTTATATCATGTTCTAGTTATGCCAAAAGGACTATAGTTCAAGTTAATTACTCTCAACCGTCTACTACAGTTAATTCAATGATGTCGAAGCCTCTATTATCTAAACAGTATGTTAACGAAAGTTTTGGTGTTACATCCAACCAAACCGCGAATAAAAGCCATAATTTTTTTGAACTTGCCGTTATTTTCAATGAAAAACTACAACAGTTCATCGCCTTTTTTACTTTTTTTGATGATGATGTTGAAGAAGTAGCTAGCAACGAACTCTCGGCTACTGACATTTCACCTTCGAGTATTCCATCTTCAAATAGTAGCCAATCTGCTATTCAAAAATGCAAAGCGAGTAGTTAAAAACCACTCGCATCTACGTTATTACGCTTAGAACTGATAACTTCTCGTTGATGCTAATAGTTTTTTAGCTGATATTTCATCTATTGCACAAGCATTAATATCACGCTTAGTTAACACAAGTATTTTATCTTGATAGTTATTAGCCACTTTATCTCCAGCTGATTTTAAGACTAAACTAACATGTTCACCTTTTGGTAAAGCTTTTAAACTATTGCCGTAAGTACATAAAGTCTCAACCAAAGATGTAGTTAATTTTTGATAATGTGCTTTACGCTCTGCTAGCCTTTTATCTTTGCTTATTTTTTGTTGTTTCTCAATTTCTTTTGATTTTGCAGCTAAAATATCACGCGCTTTTTCTAACTCAACCTTTTGCTTAGTGAGTGCTTCTTGCTCTTTAATCAATGCTTCTTTTTCTGCCTTGCTTACATTACGCAGTTGATAAGCCAAGTCTCTACTTTCTCGTGCTAAATCACGTAAATCATAAGCTAGTTCACGCTGCTGTTCTCGAAACTCTCGACTATATTCTCTTTGTAATTCAAATGCTGACTCCATTTGTTCAGCTATTTCATCGCTGTTATCAAAAAAGGCAAAGCTAGCATTACCTTCAACAGGTGCAATTGGAGCAATCGGAGCAATTGGAGCAATCGGAGCAATTGGAACGCCGCCATCAGAGAAAGAAAAGCTAAAACTATTGTGACTCCAAATAGAACTACTAGCTGATTTTACGGTAAAAACAACGCCTTGACCCGCTAAATACAAGCTATCTATTTTCACATTCTTTAATGACTTATTACTTTGAGCTTGCAAAGAAGAAGCAAAAATATTATTCATTATGTCTAATTGTTTAGATAACTTACCGTAAGACTGCTGTCCATCTGCAGCCATAACTCCTGCACTAACAATTCCTGCACATAACGCACCAATACAAAACAACTGCTGAAATTTAGTTTTACTTGATACTACATTGATGGTTGATTTAATTTGCTTATTCATCTTCTTACTCCTAAAAATTATCACTTAATTACTACTATTTTCTGTATTACTTAAACCAGGCTGGATATAACTTGCTTTTCTAAAGCCAATAGCTTGCTCTAGTTGCTGAAATCTAATTTTTTGATCAAACTGTTCATCTTTTCTTTGTTCACTAATAAAATTAACAAAGTCAGCCATGTCTTCTTGGCGTTCACTACGTGCTGATGAAATTACATAACCGGCTAATTGCAGGTTGTTTTTCTCTTGTCGCTCACTTAGTTCAACTTTGTAGTTAGCTAAAATAACTTGCTGCTCACTGGCAAACTCTCTCAATTTTCTATTCACTTCAACATCAAGTTGTTGCGCTACTTGCTCTTTAACCATCATGGCAATAGTCTGCTGGTCAAAGCTTTGCCCCTTGTTAATAAAAACACTAAACAAGGCGAAAACACTAAGAGATGTTGCAAAAGCTAAACCGCCATAACTTTGCCAATACCACCAAGGCGCTTCATCAAACTTAACACCTGCGCTATTCGAGTTTTCTTCAAAAGCAGCGGCTCTATTCCAATTTGGCACTTCATGCTCTGGCTCTAAACTTGCCTGATGCGCTATTTCATCAATGAATTCACTATGCTGTTGTGCTTGCTTATTCAGGTCATCTTTAAACATGGTCAACCTCACTCGTATTCATATTTGTTTCAAGTGCTTGTGCTTCTAAAAAAAGCTTTAGCTTGTCTAATGCACTGTATAGTTGAGATTTAGCTGTATTGGTTGATATACCCAACTGTTGGGCTATATCATCGAAAGTGCATTGTTGAAAAAATTTCAATTCAACGACTAGTTTTTGCTTAGTCGGTAGCTTCTGTATAATTTTGATCAGCACACTACTTTGCTGCTGAGAAAATAGCGCTTGCTCAGGGCAATCAGTACTTTCTTCATCCGATAGCTCAGGCGTATCATCAAGTGACTGCATAGGCCTTTTTTTACGGTAATATTCAATACATCGATAATGCGCTATTTTAAATAACCAGCCTTTAAAGGGACTTTCTGCTCTAAAGGTATGTAAATTTCGAAACAACGCAACAAAGATATCTTGCATTAAGTCCATGGCATCGGCGTGATTATTCACCATACGCAAAGCATAGTTATAAATACCCTTCTCATACCGTTTCACTAGCGCAACCCATGCTGACTTTTTGCCTGCTAGCGCTTGTGAAATAAGCACATCATCACTTCTTTTAAACACACATAATCCTATGTCCTGCCATTTTCAATTTACTATTTTTCTCTTGTTATAAGTAAGGTAGTAGCTTAAAAGAAAATAGTTTGAATTAATTTAATTTTATTTATCAAGTAAGTCAGTGACCAAGTTTCCCAATGCCATAAACGCCTCCTCTCGCATGCTGGTTTTACGCCAGATCATACCTATTTCTCGATAAACATTATCTTGCATAGTCTCAATTATTAAATTTTCAGGCCGGCCAATACCTTTATCTACAGCCATTTTTGGCAAAAATGTTACACCGTGGTGAAAGGCCGTCATTTGTACTAATGTTGCTAAACTTGAAGCAGAAAAACTATTAATACGGCTAGCATCCGCTAATTTACATGCTGATACTGCATGTTCAGTTAGACAATGATCCTTGTTAAGTAAAAATACACTTTTTTCCGGTAATGTGTCGTAGTTAGATGAAAGCATAAAGCTATTAATCAAATCTTTGTCCCCTGCAATAAAAAAGCTATCTTTACCCAAAATTTTTGATGAAAAGTTATGTTTAGGAATTGGAAAGGCTAATATCGCACAATCAATTTCACCTTGTTCTAACTGCAACATTAAGTTTTCAGTGGTGTCTTCTCGCAAATACAACTCAAGTTTAGGAAGCTGTTGTTGACATAATTGCACTAAATCCGTCAATAAGAATGGTGCTATGGTGGGAATACAACCAATTCGAATACTGCCAACATCGTGATCACCTTGTTGTTTTGCAAATGCCACTAGCTCATTCGCATTTAGCAATAACTGCTGAGCCAATGAAACAACCTGCTTACCGTGACTTGTAAAAATAAAACTCTTGTGACCTCGCTCCAATAATTGGCAAGAAAGTTGTTCTTCCAATTTCAAGATAGCACTACTCAAAGTAGACTGACTAACAAAACAGGCCTGAGCAGCATTATTGAAGTGTTGATGTTTATTAAGCGCCAACAAATAATTTAAATGTTTAAGGTTAGGTAACTTGTTATTAAATATATTTTCGCTCATAGGTAAATCATTTTTTTAGATTTAATATAGGCGTTTATATTAGTAAAACAAATACAATTTAACAATCCATTTTAAGTGATGGTTCACTTTAATTTGAACCTCAAATACGTTATTGTTACTAAGATTTTATTATTACTTAATACAGATAGGAAAAACTATGTCACAAGCTGCAGCACGCCATTTATTGGTTGATACTGAAGAACAATGTTTAGCATTGAAAGCCGATATTGAAGGCGGAAAAGATTTTGCAGAAGTTGCTCAAGAGCACTCAAACTGTCCATCAAAAGCACAAGGTGGTGATTTAGGTACTTTTGGTCCAGGTCAAATGGTTCCTGAATTTGATAAAGTGGTATTTTCTGCGCCACTTAATGAAGTGCAAGGTCCAGTACAAACACAGTTTGGTTATCACTTGCTTGAAGTAACTGCTCGAAGCTAATCAGACATGGATGTAGGTGAAGTTTAATACCTACAGAAACAAAAAAGCCGCAACATTGTTGCGGCTTTTTTGACTATTTATTTCTATTTTATTTAAGAAAAAATCGCTTGCATCATCCAGAAGAACATAATAGACAAAGCCGCGCCTACCGGTAAAGTAACGACCCAAGAGACAACAATATTACGTACTACACCTAAATTAATTGCAGCAATACCACGTGCCATCCCCACACCTAACACAGCACCAACTAAGGTTTGTGTAGTCGAAATTGGTAAGCCTGCGCCAGAAGCAATAACCACAGTACAAGCTGCTGCTAGCTCAGCGGCAAAACCACGACTTGGTGTTAAATGTGTGATGCCGGTGCCAATAGTTGCCATAACTTTATGACCAAAAAGAGCCAAACCAGCAACAATACCAAAACCACCTAAGGGTAAAATCCACCAAGCAATTGTTGATTTAGCAGCAATTTGACCACCATTATCAACAATACTAACAACCGCCGCTAATGGGCCAATAGCATTTGCAACATCGTTTGAACCATGAGCGAACGCCATGGCACAAGCAGTGACTATCATCAAAACAGCAAATACTTTTTCTACATTGGCATAGTGCGTTTTAAGTGCGGCTGATTCGTCAAATTTAAGGCGGTGAATATATACTTTACCGATAAGAGCAACAACAACAGCAGTTATCGCCGCGTAAATAAATCCATCAGCATTACCGATATGTAAATCTAAATGTTTAAGACCTTTCTTAATTGTTACTAGCGCAAGTACAAAACCCGCTAAAAACATATAAAGTGGCACCCAGCGCTTTGCTTGCTGTAGTGGTTTATCTGTATCAAAAATAAGTTTTTGTGCACTATTAAAAATAACAAAAGCAATAACACCGGAGATAAGAGGTGTAATAATCCAACTACCGACAATGCCGCCTACTTTGCTCCACTCCACTGCATCAGGACTAACGCCAACGGCAGCAAAACCAACAATAGCACCAACAATTGAGTGTGTAGTAGAAACAGGCCAACCTAATGCAGAAGCAATAAGTAACCAAGTGGCCGCAGCAAACAACGCTGAAATCATACCAAAGACCAGTAGTTCAGGTGATTCAACAAAGAAACTCGCATCAATGATGCCTTTGCGAATAGTTGAAGTTACTTCACCACCGGCTAAATAAGCACCGGCAAATTCAAATATCATCGCGATAATAATTGCTTGTTTAATCGTTAGCGCTTTCGAGCCAACCGAAGTACCCATAGCATTTGCTACGTCATTTGCACCAATGCCCCAAGCCATAAATAGGCCAACAATGGCCGCTATCATTACTAAGGTTGAACCTGAGTTAAGTAAAATATCCATCAGTTAAACCCTATTTTCTAGCTAGAAGAATTTCTAAACGTGCACCAACACGTTCAGCAAGGTCGGCTAAATCACCAACCCAATCAATAATTTGATATAAAAACATTACATCAACCGGATTCAAGCCACTCTCAAGAGAAAGTAGGTCCTTACGTAAAACTATTTGCATAGAGTCTGTATCGTCTTCTATTTCATCTAATTGATTAATCATTTTTTCAACTAAATCTACTTCTCGGCCACGAAACCCTGTTTCTAACAATGAGTCTAGCTCGTTAATTGCTTCAGCTGCTTTTTCAGTAGCATCAATACAGCGAGCTAAGTAGAGATTAAATTGTTCTTGTAGAACTTCAGGTATTTCTAATTTACGCCCTAAAATACGACCGGCAATATCTTTTGCTTTGTTAGCTATTTTGTCTTGTTGAGATAGTAACTCAAGTAAATCTGCTCGGTCTACCGGCATAAACAAACCACCCGGTAACTCTAAACGTAATTGACGTTTTAACGCATCAGCATCTTGTTCTAATTTTGATAATTTACGACGAATTTTCGCTGCTTCGCTCCAGTTCTGTTCGCTACATGCTGCGAAGAAAGGAATAAGTTGATTGCTACATTTAACAACCATTTTGATATGTTTTTCTAATGGTTTAATAGGTGACTTTGCAAACACACCTAATATTGAATTTCTGGCCATAATTTGTTTCCAGTTATTATTTTTCGTTCAAATTTTCTAATATGAATTTCTGTTATGAGTTTTCTATTATGGATAATAGCGCATTTATTTAACTAAGTTAAACTTTGCTAGAAAACAGTTAATTCACAATATTTACGATTAGTTTATTTATCGAGATGAAGTATATGACACTTATGTGACAGTTTTATTACAAACAAAAGACAGGGTGAAATGAGTAGCGAGTAGCGAGTAGCGAGTAGCGAGTAGCGAAGACAATATATCAACAGTACTTTCGAAACTCGCTAATTTAATGGCTTGTAACTTATTTATTTCAAAAAGAATTTATAAATGAGTTTATGAACTAATTTACCGTAAGGAGGAAAAGCATTAGAAGCGGTATTAATTTTACCTTTTTTAAATACTGACTTTGCTTTAGAAAGCGTTAAAAAACCTTCATGACCATGATAATGTCCCATACCTGAAGGACCAATTCCGCCAAAAGGCATATCATCTTGAGCAACATGCATTGCCGCATCATTTAAGCAAACACCTCCGGCATGAGTTCGTTCCAATACTTTTTTCTGTGCGGCTGCATCATGGCTGCATAAATATAACGCCAACGGCCTAGGTCTATCATTTATATAAGTAATGGCATCATCTAGATTGTTATAACTTACAATGGGCAATATAGGACCAAAAATTTCTTCTTGCATCAATAACATGTCATCATTAACATTATTAACTAGCGTTAATGGGATTTTTCCTGCGGCAATACACGTTTGATCGTTATCACTCCCCAGAGGCATTAAAACAGCCCCCTTAGCTTTCGCATCAGCAAGCCATTGACTTAAACGCTGTAACTGCGCTTCATTTATAATCGCGCCATAGTCATTATTATTAGCAACAGTGGGGTACATTTTATTAAACTGTTTACTTAGCGCTTGTTTTAATTCATCGACTCGTCCTGTAGGACAAAGTATATAATCTGGCGCTACACAAGTCTGTCCTGCATTAAGCGTTTTACCTAAAATAAAGCGTGATACTGCATCTTCAATATCAATTTTATCATCAATAATGGTTGGTGATTTCCCGCCTAATTCTAATGTTACCGGAGTAAGGTTTTTTGCAGCGGCTGCCATCACTATTTTACCAACACGGGTTGATCCTGTAAAAATCAAATGATCAAAAGGTTGTGATGAAAAGTGCGCTGCCACATCAGGACCACCATTAATCACCGTAACTTTATCATTGGTAAATATACTTCCAAGCATAGATTTTATGACTTCGTTCGTTGCTGGAGTAAATTCAGACATTTTGATCATCGCTCTATTGCCCGCAGCGAGTGCAGTGCTTAAAGGGCCAATAGATAAAAACAGTGGATAATTCCATGGTGTAATAATGCCAATCACGCCTAAAGGTTGGTACATAACAAAAGCTTTAGCTGGTTGAAAAAGTACACCAACATGGCGTTTCGAGTGCTTCATCCATTTTTTTATATGCTTAATGGCATAATTAATACCCATAATAGTAGGCATTAAATCCCCCATTTTAGAGTCATCAACACTTCGACAACCAAAATCTTTTGATAATGCTTGTACTAACTGTTCTTGATGCGCAAGAATGACTGCTTTTAATTTAGTTAAATCATCAATACGAGTTTGTGCAGATAAATAAGGGGCATTAACAAAAGCTTTTTTTTGCTGCAATAAAGCCTCATCAACAATACTTATTTCTTGTTGATCATCAGCCGCACTGTATAGATTATTTGCCATTATTATTTACCTTTATTGTTGCTCTATTATTAATTTATAAAAATAGTTACCAAAACTATTGTTATAACTATTGCCATTCGAAATAGGATTGATTATTTTACTAACATAGATGCAAAACCATTTGCTCAAGCTAGCTGATCCGATGAGCTATATAAGCATAATATTTTATATAACGCGACTGTTTTTCACCAAAAACGCTTCAATAATTAATAATTAAAATAGAGCTAAAAAGTATGAAAATTGAAAAACTAATGAACACTGAGTTAATTACTCTTTCTATGGATTCACCGCTCATCAAGGCTAAAGAGTTGTTTGAAAAACACAAAATACATCACCTGCTTATTACAGATGATGATGGCTTTCTAGCAGGGATAACAACCGATAGAGACTTGTATAAACATTTAAGCCCGACAGTGGGAACAAGTCAGGAGACTCATAGAGATACAGCATTGATGCAGAAGAAATTACATCAAATTATGGCAAGGGATTTAACTACCGCAAGAACACATCAATCCTTAAATGAAGCCGTAGTACTTTTCTACGATAACCATATATCTTGCTTGCCCGTGGTTGATAAGCAAAACAAACCAATAGGCATTATTACTTGGCGAGATATTTTAAAAGTACTCGCCTTACAATATAAAAAGAAGTTAGCAGCTAAAGCTAGCTAGAATATTATTCTTCCGGGGGTTCAAGTCCATCTAAAGTCACACCTGCTAAACCGCCAGTGCCACCTTGATCATTACTGCGTAGCTTGATCATCAAGCGTAAATCATTAGGTGAGTCGGCATGATGTAATGCATCAGCATAGGTAATTAAACCACGGTCATAATGATTAAATAAAGCTTGGTCAAAAGTCTGCATACCTTGCTCGTTCGATTTTTGCATCACTTCTTTAATACTGCCAACGTCGCCTTTTTTGATTAGCTCGGCAATGTAAGGCGAATTTAGCAAAATCTCAATTGCTGCAACTCGACTATGACCATCTTTGGTTGGCACAAGTTGCTGCGCAATAATACCGCGAAGGTTTAACGCTAAATCAAACAGTAACTTACCATGCTGATCGGCTGGCACTAAATGCATAATACGGTCAATGGCTTGGTTAGCATTATTGGCATGTAGGGTTGCAATACATAAATGCCCTGTTTCGGCAAAACTTAAAGCATGTTCCATCGTTTCTTGGTTACGAATTTCACCAATAAGAATAACATCTGGAGCTTGACGTAAAGAGCTTTTCAATGCGGCACCAAATGAAACAGTATCTAAACCAACTTCTCGTTGAGTTATCATGCTTTTTCCATGCTCATGAACAAACTCTACTGGGTCTTCAATTGTTAAAATATGACCACGAGAATTATTGTTTCGATAGCCAATTAAAGAAGCCATCGAAGTTGATTTACCCGTACCAGTACCACCAACAAACAGCACTAAACCACGCTTTGACATTATTACATCTTTTAATACGGACGGTAAACCAAGCTCTTCAACATCAGGAATATCCGTAACAATACGGCGAATAACCATACCAGCCATATCACGTTGCCAAAAAGCTGAAATACGAAAACGCCCAATATTTTCAATTGATATGGCAAAGTTACATTCTTTCTCTTCATCAAATTGACGAACCTGCTTTTCATTCATAGCATTATGAACTAAACCTAATGATTCTTCGGCGCTTAAAACATGCTCGACAATAGGCTGTAGTTCACCATTAATTTTTGCACTTACCGGTAATTTGGCAGTAACAAACATGTCGGAAGCGCCTGCGGCAACCATCTTTTCTAACAATTGATGAAAATTCATTAAATATTTCCTATAGTTGCAATTATACTAATAACTAGTAAATTGGTTTTTATCTACCGCTTTTTCCATTGCTGCTTGCTTAGTGATCATGCCGCGATTTACTAAATTTAATAAACATTGATCCATGGTTTGCATGCCATGAGACATACCTGTTTGAATTGATGAATACATTTGCGCTATTTTATCTTCACGAATTAAGTTACGAATTGCGGGTGTACCGATCATAATTTCATGGCATGCTACCCGACCACCACCCACTTTTTTAATTAATGTTTGAGAAATAACCGCACGAAGAGATTCTGACAACATGGAACGTACCATAGATTTTTCTGCTGCAGGAAACACATCAATAATACGGTCAATGGTTTTAGGAGCTGACGTGGTATGTAAAGTGCCGAAAACCAAGTGACCTGTTTCAGCGGCAGTCATCGCAAGGCGAATAGTTTCTAAGTCACGCATTTCACCAACAAGAATAACATCGGGATCTTCACGTAAAGCTGAACGCAATGCGGCTTCAAAACTTAAGGTATCACGGTGCACTTCCCGCTGGTTAATCAAACATTGCTTATTTTCATGCACAAATTCTATTGGATCTTCAATCGTTAAAATATGATCGTTTTTTGTGTTATTTATATAATCAACCATTGCCGCTAATGTGGTAGATTTACCTGAACCCGTAGGCCCTGTGACCAAAACCAAACCACGTGGCGTATCAGAAATATCTCTAAAAATATCAGGACAACCTAAGTCATCAAGAGATAATATTTTACTTGGAATGGTACGAAATACTGCCGCGGGCCCTCGATTCTGATTAAATGCATTAACCCTGAATCGGGCTAAATTTGGAACTTCAAAGGAGAAATCAACTTCTAATTTTTCCTCATACTCTTTTCGTTGACGATCATTCATAATGTCATAAACTAACGCATTAACATCTTTTTCATCAAAAGCAGGGATGTTAAGCTTACGAACATCACCGTCAACACGGATTAATGGTGGCGTGCCTGCAGATAGATGTAAATCTGACGCGCCGTGTTGCACACTAAATGCAAGTAGTTCGGTAATATCCATAAAAAACCTCGGTAGTATTATCTGTTAGAATATCAATTATTAAAATATCTATTATTAAAGTATTATCTGTTAAAATTGTATTTATTAAAATCTTATATCCAACGTTATTCAGTTAAAAATCATGAACAAAATAAAAGAAAACATTCAAAAAATTAATGCGCAAATAAATCAAGCTAGCCATGATACTGCTCAGGCTAAAAACCAAGAAACAGAGCTATCTTCAAATAATAGACAAAAACCTGTCACTTTGCTCGCTGTTAGTAAAACAAAACCAGCATCAGCCGTAGAACAAGCCTATCTTGCAGAACAACGAGACTTTGGTGAAAACTATTTGCAAGAAGCGATAGATAAAATATCTCAACTATCACATTTACCTGATATTTGTTGGCACTTTATCGGTCCAATTCAATCAAATAAAACTAAACAAATAGCCCAAAATTTCAGTTGGGTTCACAGTGTTGACAGAGCTAAAATAGTTAGACGCCTCAATGCCCATCTAAGTGAGTCAAATCAGCAACATAATGGTCAAGATACCTCGCTAAACATTTGTTTACAAGTCAATATTAGCGAAGAGGCTTCAAAATCAGGTATTATGCCGGATGAAGTATTTTCTCTAGCTGAAGTTGTTGATAACTGTGATAAACTTACCTTACGTGGCTTAATGGCAATACCAGCAAAGAATGCAGGTGTAGTAAGTTATGAAAAAATGCAGCACTTGTTTAAAAAATTACAAGCCCAATATCCAACAGTAGATACGCTTTCAATGGGCATGTCGAATGATTTAGAGTTAGCTATCGCTAATGGCTCAACCATGGTTAGAATTGGCACCGCCATTTTTGGAAAAAGAACTTAAATGTAGGTCAGAACTCATTCTGACAAAGAAGGACCAAATTTCATGAAAAAAATAGCATTCATCGGCGCAGGTAACATGGCGCGAGCAATTATTATTGGATTAGTTAACTCCGGTGTCGCAGCTGAAAATATTATCGTTGCGAACCCTTCTTCTGAAAAAAGAGTTCAGCTAGCCAACGAATTTGGCGTACAACAAACCAGCGATAATATTAAAGCGGCAGATTTTGCTGAAATCATCGTATTATGTGTTAAGCCACATTTAATTTGCGATGTCTGTCAGCTGTTAACTAACGCTATCAATGTTTCAAATAAACTATTTATTTCTGTGGCGGCGGGCACTACCGTTGCTCAAATTCAGCAAGCACTAAATTGCCCTGCTGCACTTGTAAGAGTCATGCCAAATACACCATCACAATTGGGTCTAGGCATGAGCGGCATGTTTGCTTCTCCTGAAGTAAACACAGAACAAAAAGCAGCAAGTGACAAGTTAATGTCTGCTGTTGGTAAAGTTATCTGGCTAGAAACAGAAGATAAGATTAACGATATAATTGCGGTTGCCGGCTCTGCTCCTGCGTATTTTTTCTTATTTATGGAAGCCATGGAAAAACAAGCTCAAACATTAGGGTTTAGCGCCGAAGATAGTAGAATGCTAGTTCAACAAACAGCACTTGGCGCAGCACAAATGGTTGAGCATAATAGTGCAGCAATCAGCACACTTAGAGAAAATGTCACCTCAAAGGGCGGTACAACATTTGCCGCGCTTGAGCAGTTTAGAAAAGATGGTATAGAACAAATGGTAACTAATGCAATGAATGCAGCAATTACTAGAGCCGAAGAAATGGCTAAAAACAGTTAGAGTTTCGAACATAAATTAAATGACAATTATAAAAGTAGCAATTTACTCATAGGTAGTTTGTTACTCCGGAGAAATGATGGAAGCAGTAATATATCTACTAAGATTTGTATTTGATGCATTTTTGATGATTTTGATCATACGATTTTGGTTGCAGTGGGTAAAAGCCGATTTTTATAATCCGCTAAGCCAGTTCGTAGTAAAAGTAAGTAACCCTGTGGTTGTGCCCTTACGCCGTATTATTCCTGGCTTAGGAGGTTTAGACTTAGCAACAATTGTTGTTGCTTATATTATTGCAACATTAAAATTTGTCACCTTAGCGGCATTAGCGGGTGAAAGCTTAGGGGCTCTAGCTTTTTATATCGGACTATTAGTTTTATTAAAACAAGCCGGTTTTATGCTATTTGTTATCATGATCATCATGGCAATAATGAGTTGGGTCGTGCAAGGTTATAATCCAACATTAATGATATTCCATCAACTAACTGAACCATTTTTAAACCCTATCAGAAAGATTATTCCTAGCATGGGCGGCTTAGATTTATCTATGATTGTTGCTTTTTTAGCTATGAACGTGATTAACATTATGCTTTCAAACTCATTACCTTACTGGGGAGCATTGTAATTAAGCTATTTAGGGAGAACATTAGCAATAAAAAGGCTGCTTAGCAGGTCTGTTTCTAAACGATATGTCAGGAGTAAACAGTTTATGACTACTTTAAAAATATTTCTAATCATCATATTATCCGTGTTTGTTACAAACGTATCTTATGCTGAAAACATGAAAAAACTTGGCTCAATGAATGTTCATTACATGGCTATTGGTTCAACTTTTTTCACTCCCGAAATTGCTAAAGCCTACGGAATAACCCGTAGCCGTTATAATGGTTTGATTAATATTTCTGTGCTTGATAACACTAAAGCAGGAAGTCCAGCTAAAACGGTTAGTATTAGCGGCCAAGCTAAAAACAATCTAGGTCAGTTTAAAAGCTTAGATTTTCAAGAAGTAAAAGAAGGTGATGCTATTTATTACTTAGCGCAAGTAAGCTATAACGATGAAGAGACTTTGCATTTTACTTTGGAAATCAATGACGGGAAAGATCAGCAGACATTAAAATTTTCCCAAAAGTTTTATGTAGATTAAATGGATAACTAAGTCGTAATTCATTGCGACAACGAGCTTAATTGGTCAGAATGAACTCTGACCAACATTCAAGATATATACCCATCACACTTGAAGATGCATCTTCAGGTGTAATGGGTATAACTATGGCTATATCTACTTATTTAGTTAGGTTATCATTGCCCTTATAATTTCATATATAGTTTCACTTCATGTCTACAATAGTTTTAGCCACAGGCAATCAAGGTAAAGTTAAAGAGCTCGCAAGTTTACTCGCGACACACCAAATAGAAATAGTGCCACAAAGTGATTTCGATGTTCCTGACGTTGCAGAAACCGGCACCACTTTTGTGGAAAACGCCATTATCAAAGCTCGTCATGCGGCTAAAATAACGGGTCTTCCGGCAATTGCTGATGACTCAGGTTTAGAAGTTGATGCCTTAAATGGTGCTCCGGGTGTTTATTCAGCTCGTTATGCTAGTGATATTAATGACAATCCGAGCGACGATGACAATACCAACAAATTACTAAAGGCATTAAAAAACACGCCAAAGACAGAACGAACAGCACGTTTTCATTGCGTACTGGTATATATGAAGCATGAAAATGATCCGACACCTATAATTTGTCATGGTGTTTGGCAAGGTAGCATTACCTTAGAAAAACAAGGTGAACAAGGGTTTGGCTATGATCCTGTTTTTTGGCAAAAAGACTTGCAAATGACCTCGGCACAATTACCACGAGAGATTAAAAACAAACTTAGCCATCGGGGTCAAGCATTAGCAGCACTTATAAAAAAACTAGCAATAACACAGGCATAACTAGCAAGTGAACAGCAATTTACTAACAACACCACCACTCTCTTTATACATTCACATACCTTGGTGTGTAGAAAAATGCCCTTATTGTGACTTCAATTCTCACGCGCTTAAGTCTCAAATTCCTGAACAAGATTATGTACAGGCATTAATAGCTGATTTAGATGCTGATATTGCTCGCTTTAATTTAAAGACTAGAACCCTATATTCTATTTTTATTGGTGGTGGTACGCCGAGCTTATTTTCAGCAAAGGCAATTGAAAGCATGCTCAGCCAAGTGTTAGCTCGTTTCGAAACTAAAGATGATATAGAGATAACGCTAGAAGCCAATCCCGGCACTGTAGAAGCAGGGAAATTTATTGGCTTTGCCAAAGCTGGCATTACGCGTTTATCCATTGGAGTACAAAGTTTCGAGTCAGAGAAATTGCTAAAACTGGGGCGAATTCATAATGTCAGCCAAGCTCAGCAAGCCGCAAAAATGGCTACTGATGCAAAAAAAATCGGCATTAAAAGCTTCAATCTAGATTTAATGCATGGCCTACCGAATCAAAGTATTGAAAATGCTTTAGATGATTTAAAGACAGCGATTAACCTTAAACCTGACCACCTTTCTTGGTATCAACTCACCATTGAGCCTAATACTGCTTTTCATTCTAAGCCGCCAAAACTGCCAGAAGATGAAACTTTATGGGATATTCAAGATCAGGGTTTCAAGTTATTGGCCGATGCAGGTTATCAACAGTATGAAATATCAGCCTTTAGTTTAACTAAGACAGAAGAAAATAAGCAATGCCAGCATAACCTTAACTACTGGCGTTTTGGTGACTACCTTGGCATAGGCTGCGGTGCTCATGGAAAGGTTACCGATGTCGCTACGGGATCAATACAACGTACAGTGAAAGTTAAACATCCTAAAGGTTATCTTGACGAAAACCGAGAGCCATTAGATCACTTAACTACAGTGACAAGCGACGAATTACCTTTTGAATACATGATGAATCAACTCAGGTTATTTTCTAGTTTCACTCTAGCTGATTATCAACAGCGGACAGGATTATCGGTAAGCTCAGTTTTACCAACACTACAGCAAGCAAAAAATAAAAATTTAATGTCGTGTACAGAAGAATTATCTACCAAAGGTAAATGGCAAGTAACCTCACATGGTCATCGTTATTTAAATGATTTACTGGAGCTTTTCCTCTGATGACTTTACCTAATAATGGAAGTCCTAATAATGACAGTCCTAAGAACAACCGCTTTAATAACGACAGCTCAAATGAGAGCAGCGAAAATGATGATCAAACCTTCATGCAACGAGCATATCAACTAGCTAAAAAAGCTGAGCAATATGATGAGATTCCCGTTGGCGCTGTTGTAGTCTATCAAGGTGAAATTATAGGCGAAGGTTATAACCAATCAATATTACTCAACGATCCCTCAGCCCATGCTGAAATGATAGCTATTCGCCAAGCAGGACAACATCTCAATAATTATAGAATGTTAGATTGTACTTTGTACGTGACCCTTGAGCCCTGCCCTATGTGTGCAGGATTATTAGTGCATAGCAGAATAAATCGTCTTGTTTATGCAAGTCCTGATTTAAAAACAGGTGCTGCTGGCAGTACTTTTAACTTGGTGAATAATAATCAGTTGAATCATCAAATTGCAGTCACCGACGGGGTAATGAAAGCACAGTGCAGTCAGCTTTTATCTGCTTTTTTTAAACGGCGTCGCAGTGAAAAAAAAGCAGCTAAAAAATTGAGCATCCCAAGGTAAGTTAATCTCAGTTAAATTAGTGACTAAATATTGCATTGTCTGCAGCTTTGCAAAGCTCAAATTTTATACTATTCTCAATACAGTAATAATGATGAGAAATGGATGAGTTTACTTTCAGAGCTTCGTAGACGAAACGTATTTAAAGTTGCTATTAGCTACCTTGTGCTTGCATGGGTTGTGGTACAGGTTACTTCGATTGCTGTTCCTGCGCTTCATCTACCTCCTTGGGTAAATACATTAGTATTTTATTTTGGCGCTATTGGTTTTCCTTTTGCGCTCTTTTTTGCTTGGGCATTTGAATTAACTCCTGAAGGAATAAAGCGTAGTAAAGAAGTAGAATCTGAACACTCAATTGCCCACTTAACCGGTAGAAAATTAGATTTCGCTGTTATTGCTATGTTAACTATCGCTTTAGGGTTAATGGCACACGATCGAATGGGTCTCATTGCTGAGCAAAAAAACGCTCAATTACCCATTAATACCCCACAAAATACAAATTCAAATACGATAGGCCAAAGCCTCAGTGAAAATCCTTCACAACAAAAAGGTTCTCAGAGAAAGCCTATTAAGACCTCATCTATCGCCGTTTTACCTTTTGTGAATATGTCCTCAGATCCAGAACAAGAATATTTCAGTGATGGTATTTCAGAAGAGTTACTTAATTTACTGGCTAAAATACCAAAAATGCAAGTAGCAGGCAGAACATCAAGTTTTGCTTTTAAAGGGCTTAATCAAGACTTACGAGAGATAGGTAAAAAGTTGGGCGTTGACCATTTACTTGAAGGCAGTGTACGTAAACAAGGTATGCGTATTCGCATTACCGCACAATTAATTCGTACCAAAGATGGCATCCATTTATGGTCTGAAACCTATGATCGAAATTTAGATGATATTTTTGCCGTTCAAGATGAGATTGCTAAAAAAATAACCCAAGAGCTACGAATAAACCTATTAAATGAACAGCCCGTAACAGCCAAAAAATCGGTTAATCCAAAGGCACATAACCTTTACCTTTTAGGGTTAAAACGTTTAGCTGAATATGAATACAAACCTATGTTAGAAGCAAGAAATTATTTTGAAAAATCTTACCAACTAGCACCTAATTATGAAGATGCCTATTTTGCTTACGCTAGAGCTAACTTGCTTCTTAAAGGTTATGGCGTAATCACAAAAGTAGAGGCTAAACAAAATATCGCTCTAACGTTAACCAAGCTAGCTTCAATAACAGATACCAACAGTGCTGAATATCTTGCCTTTTTAGGCGTGGTGCACTTTTATGATAAAGATGAAGACACTGGGATTGAACTATTAAAACAAGCCTTAGAAAAATCACCAAATAATATAGCAATCATAAGGATCTATTTAGATTTTGGCTTAGGGACTAACCAAAGTTTAATCTCATTGAGCAAGCATGCCATAGAATTAGATCCCTTAAATTTAGATTTCTTGTTTAGCCTTGGTCTTAGTTATGCTTTTGAGAACGAGTTTGATAAAGCGATGATTATTGCGAATACTATGGAGGAGATAGATGCTGAATATTCAAGTCTTTTTTATCTAAGAATGACAATATATACAAACCAAGGCAACTTGGTTGATACATTACAAACTCAAATGCTTGTTTTAGATATAGACCGTAATGACCCAGAAGTTCCTGCAAGTATTGCATTAACCTTAATGCAGCTAGGTTTTCATCAGCAAGCTATGTATTACTTGACCTTGGCGGATAAACTAGGCAAAGACAAACCCATGACTGTTACAGCACGCATTTATTCCATTTGGGCACAAGGTGATTTAGCAACAGCTGGGGAGATGGCTTATAACTTTTTAATCAGTAAGCCTAACCATAGATTTTTTACTGCTCATTTTAGTTTTAGCATTATGGTTGAACACTTACTCAAAACAAAACAGTATAAAAGATTAAATAACTTTTTGAATAAAGAGGTGCCTGACTTGGCTACGAATATATTAGATATACCGATAACAGCCGAACTGCACGGAAAAAATAAAGCATTAGCGTTAACATCAGCAAAAATCAGACTGCTCTATATCGAAGGAAAAACAACTCAAGCCAAAGCCTTAACCAAGCAATTATTGGCGTATCATCAAGCACAAAGGGAACAATTTCCAAATTATGATCATGGCTTCTTTTGGGCAATAAATTTAGTACTTTTCAGTGATTATAATCGAAGTCAAATAAGTGATTTAGCCAAAGTATTAAAGCAGCATGAAAAGCATTCAATGATAAGGCTTTATGCTTATAATAAAGGATTTATTGGTTTTGATGGCGTTAAAAACTATGATGAGTTTATAGCTTTTAATAAACAGCTAAATAAAGATCTTGAACGCCAGCGCAATATTATTATCGACCAACACCCTGAATTGATCGCCACGCCTATTACCAGCCTTTAAAAGCTGAAGTATAAAGTCACCTTTCGCCCTATTTAAGTTCATTGCCTTGAGTTAGATTTTGATTAAAATAATATTGGCGACGAGTGTTCATTTTGTGATGTTGAACTTTTAAATGCCTTCTACGCGCATTGGCTGATATTTGTCTTCTTACTTTCATTGTATTCTCTTTATTTTGGTTTATTTATTTTTTGTTTAATAATAATAATTTCCATTTCATTATTATAGATAAAGATGACAGTAATATGACAAAATAAAATTATTCTTCAGATTCTCTAATTTGAAGTGATAGGATTTTCTCAGTTTCTTGAAGAGCTTCCTTCGATTTAACGTCTAACCAAGTTAATGTATCGTAATAACGGCGAATATTTTCTACATAATGCACCGGCTCTTTACCACGAGCGTAACCATATTTAGTATTTTTATAATATTTCTTCTGCTGCAACAAAGGCAAACGAGTTTTTACTTCGACCCAACGATCTGGATCGCCACCTTGCTGCTGCGTAATAATGCGCGCATCATTTAAATGACCAAAACCGACATTGTAAGAAGCAAGCGCAAACCACACTCGGTCGGGGTTTTGAATTCTATCAGGCATTTTAGCTATCATGCGCTTAAAGTATTTACTGCCACCGCGAATACTTTGTTCAGCATCTAAACGACTTTTAATACCCATTTGTTTAGCCGTAGCCAACGTCAACATCATCATGCCGCGAACTCCGGTATGAGAACGAGCATGCGGTCGCCAATGAGACTCTTGATAACTAATGGCCGCCAATAACCGCCAGTCGATTTCTTGACCATACTTTTCAAATATTGGCTGATATTTAGGTAATTTGGTCTCAACCGCTTTAATAAAGGTGCGAGTTTCGACGTAATTAAATTGCTCTATATGACCATAATATTTGTCGTCAAGTGCCAACAAAGTGCCATCGTGGTGCACTTGGCCAAAAAACTCCACTAAACTTGCTAAAGTGGCATCATCACTATTTTTACTTACCATCCACGCTAAAGGCTCTGCTTTTTTGATGGTAAAGCCAACACTGATTTCAGGATAATAACGACGGTTCACCGCCAAGGTATTACTATCAACAATGGTGTAATCAATTTCACCATTGAGTAATTTTGTTAATAACTCTTCGCTATCAAAATCAATCGTTTCAAACCAATTAAGATCAGGGTTAACTTGTTTAAGTACTTGTAAATTTTCAGCATGACTAGAGCTAGACGTCACGGTTAAGTTACCCGATAAATCGCTAATTTTTCTCGGTCTAACATTGCCTTGTTTGAACACCAGTTTTTGACTAACACTTTCATAGCTTGGTGCAAAGCGAAAACGTGATAAGCGCTTATCAGTAACAGATAAACCGGCGGCAAGTAAATCAACTTCACCTGTGTTTAACTTTATAAATAATTCGTCAAGGGAGTAACTGGGGACAATTTTCAACTCAACATTGAGGTAGTCTGCATACTTTTTTGCCAGTTCATATTCAAAACCGGCATAACTATTTACCTCCATGTCATTATTTTGAAGATGAGATCGTTGAATATCATTGCCCTGCAAATAAAAGCTATTAGGTCCATATAAGGTACCAACACTGACATAACCACGTTCAATAATACGAGCGAAACTAGCCTGCTGACTTTTTTCACCACAAGAAAATAGCACGCTTAACAAAAAGAAAGTAATAAACAATCTCTTCATGATAAAGGCCATTTTTTGATTAAAACTGATAAATTTCATACTTTAATTGTCGCGTGTATTACCTTGTTAGCCAAGCCTTTTTTTTCTACATCTTTTAATGGCGATTTTTTTAACTAATCAAACAGCATTTTCAATTAACAAAGGCGTGCTTTTCAACTATAATACGCGCGAAATTTTCGCTTAGGCTAAACTTAACTTTAGCCTAATTGTATATAAACGAAAACCCCATATAAATTGGTGATTAACCCTATGACGATGTTAATTAAAAACCTTCGTGGCGCTCCAGCACTTTCTGAATTTAGAGTACAAAAACTATTGGCTCAATGTGCTGATTTAGCACTACCAGTAATTGATATTTATGCTGAGTTTGCTCATTTTGCAAAACTTAATGAAACATTAACGACTGACGAAGAAAACGTTTTACAGCAACTATTAACTTACGGCCCGACTATTGAAGAGCATGAGCCACAAGGTCAGTTTTTATTAGTTACACCTCGTCCGGGCACCATTTCACCTTGGTCATCTAAGTCAACAGACATTGCCCATAACTGTGGTTTGGCAAAGGTTGAGCGCTTAGAGCGCGGCATGGCTTACTACATCAGCCTTACCGAAGGCGCTAACTTATCGGTTGAACAAAAAACACAACTTAGCTCACTGTTACATGATCGCATGATGGAAAGTGTTTTTAATGACTTTAGTGATGCTGAGCAATTATTCGCTAGCTCAGAGCCAGGAAAATTAACCGCTATCGATATTGAAAATGGCGGTAAAAATGCACTCGTTACAGCAAATATAGAATTAGGTTTAGCGCTTGCCGACGACGAAGTTAATTACTTATTTGAAAACTTTAGCAAACTAGGTCGTAACCCACACGATATAGAACTTTACATGTTTGCCCAAGCTAATTCAGAGCATTGTCGTCATAAAATATTCAACGCTGACTGGACTATTGATGGCGTGAAGCAACCTAAATCATTATTTAAAATGATCCGCAATACCCACGAAATCAACCCTGATTATGTTTTAAGTGCTTATAAAGATAATGCGGCGGTTATGGTGGGTAATAAAGGAGGTCGTTTTTTCCCAAATCCTGAAACCAACGAATACGGCTACAACTTTGAAGACATTCAAATACTAATGAAGGTTGAAACGCATAATCATCCTACCGCTATTTCCCCATATCCGGGCGCAGCA
Source organism: Colwellia sp. (assembly GCA_029938115.1). Lineage (GTDB taxonomy): Bacteria > Pseudomonadota > Gammaproteobacteria > Enterobacterales > Alteromonadaceae > Colwellia. Next base: position 50,039 of record JAPYOP010000022.1, read on the forward strand.
ACAGGGAGTGGTGGTGAAATTAGAGATGAAGGCGCAACAGGTATAGGCTCTAAACCAAAAGCTGGTTTAGTCGGTTTTTCCGTTTCTAACTTACGTATTCCAAATTTTGAACAACCTTGGGAAACTGACTTTGGCAAACCAAGTCGTATTGTTTCTGCCTTTGATATTATGATTGAAGGCCCTTTAGGTGGTGCAGCGTTTAACAATGAATTTGGCCGTCCTGCTATTTTAGGTTACTTTCGTACTTATGAAGAAGAAGTAAATTCTTTTAACGGCACAGAAGTGCGCGGTTATCACAAGCCAATTATGCTTGCTGGTGGTTTAGGTAACATTCGTGATGAACATGTGCAAAAACGCGAAATTATTGTTGGCGCTAACTTAATTGCCCTTGGTGGCCCTGCCATGAACATTGGTTTAGGTGGCGGCGCAGCATCGTCAATGGCTTCAGGTCAATCAGCTGAAAGTTTAGATTTTGCTTCCGTGCAGCGTGAAAATCCAGAAATGGAACGTCGTTGTCAGGAAGTTATCGATAAATGTTGGCAGCTAGGAGAACAAAATCCAATCGCTTTTATCCATGATGTTGGCGCTGGTGGTTTATCAAATGCTTTCCCTGAGCTTGTTTCTGATGGCGGTCGTGGCGGTGTATTCGAGCTTCGCAACGTACCTAATGATGAACGTAGCATGGCACCTCATGAAATTTGGTGTAATGAATCACAAGAGCGTTATGTCATTGCCGTATCTGACATAAACCTAGCTACTTTCGAGAAAATATGCGCCCGTGAACGCGCCCCCTATGCTGTAGTAGGTAGAGCAACAGAAGAACTGCAATTAACCGTTACTGATGAACATTTTGCCGGTGATGATAAGTTAGACACCCCAATTGACTTACCTCTTGAGGTTTTATTAGGTAAAACCCCAAAAATTTATAAAGACGTTAAAACAGCAACAGCGAAAGGTGATGAATTAAACCTAGCTGAAATCAGTTTAGAAGATGCCGCTAATCGTATTTTATCTTTACCAACAGTTGCTGAAAAAACTTTCTTAATTACCATTGGTGATCGCTCAGTAACCGGTATGGTAAATCGTGACCAAATGGTTGGTCCTTGGCAAGTACCTGTAGCCGATTGTGGCGTTACCGCTTCTGCTCTTGACTCTTACCATGGCGAAGCAATGTCGTTAGGTGAACGTACGCCAGTCGCTTTATTAAACTTTGGCGCTTCGGCTCGTTTGGCAGTAGCCGAGTCATTAACGAACATTGCAGGAACTGACATTGGTGATTTAAACCGCATTAAGTTATCGGCAAACTGGATGTCACCAGCAGGTCATCCAGGTGAAGATGCAGGTTTATATGAAGCTGTAAAAGCGATTGGTGAAGAACTTTGTCCCGCGCTAGGTTTAACTATTCCAGTTGGTAAAGACTCTATGTCAATGAAAACCAAATGGGATGAAAACGGTGAACAGAAGTCAGTGACTTCTCCAATGTCATTAATCATTACTGCCTTTGGTGTTGTTGAAGATATTCGCAAAACAGTCACTCCGCAGTTACGTACTGATTTAGGTCTTTCTAATGAAGAGACACGTTTAGTTGCCATTGATTTATCAAAAGGTAAAAACCGTTTAGGTGGTTCATGTTTAGCACAAGTTTATAAACAACTTGGCAATGAAACACCTGATGTTGATAGCCCAGAGGTATTAAAAGGTTTCTTCAACGCTATGCAAACACTTGTTCGTGAAGAAAAGCTTATTGCCTATCACGATATTTCTGACGGTGGTTTATTTACTACTGTTTGTGAAATGGCATTTGCAGGTCATACCGGTGTTGACTTCGACATCAGTAAACTAAGCGGTGATAACGTTTCAGCATTGTTTAATGAAGAACTTGGCGCAGTAATGCAAATTCGTGAAAGTGATGTCGATGCTATTCACGCAATTTTATCTGAGCATGGCATTTTAGATTGCTGCACTGTGATTGGCCGCATCAATAACGAAGATACCATTCGCTTTACTCGTGACGAAAAAATAATACTAGAAAATTCACGTACTTATTACCGCACTACATGGGCACAAACTACGTATAGAATGCAATCAATGCGTGATAATCCAGAATGTGCACAAGAAGAGCATGATGTTAAGTTTGATACTGAAGATCCGGGGTTACAAGCCGAATTAAGTTTTGATATAAACGAAGATATTGTTGCCGACCTCATTGCAAGTGATGCGCAAAACAGTACTAACCCACGCATTGCTATTTTACGTGAGCAAGGTGTTAACTCGCAGGTTGAAATGGCAGCCGCTTTTGACCGTGCAGGTTTTGTCGCAATTGATGTGCATATGTCTGATATTTTATCTGGTCGTACAGATTTAGCTGACTTTAACGGTTTAGTTGCTTGTGGCGGTTTCTCTTACGGTGATGTATTAGGAGCTGGAGAAGGTTGGGCAAAATCAATTTTGTTCAACGCGAACGCAAAGGCTATGTTCAAAGCGTTCTTTGAACGTGAAGATACCTTTTCTTTAGGGGTATGTAACGGCTGTCAAATGATGTCGAACCTAAAAGAAATTATTCCAGGTAGTGATGCATGGCCACGCTTTGTGCAAAATAAATCAGAGCGTTTTGAAGCACGCTTTTCATTAGTTGAAATTCAAGAAAGCCCGTCTGTATTGTTTAAAGGCATGGCTGGTTCGGTAATGCCTATTGCCGTTTCTCATGGTGAAGGCCGCACTGAATTTAGTGGTGATGAAGCTATTGATGCTGCTAACAACTCTGGCACTGTATCAATACGCTACATTAATAACTACGGTGATGTTACTGAAACTTACCCTGCTAACCCGAACGGCTCAGTAGATGGCATTACCTCATTAACCACAATTGATGGTCGTGTAACGATTATGATGCCGCATCCTGAACGTGTGTTTAGAACGGTCGCCAATTCATGGCATCCAGATAGCTGGGGTGAAGATTCACCTTGGGTGCGTATGTTCCGCAACGCTCGTAAGTTTATAGGCGAAAAGTAAAGTTACGATAAAGTAAAGTTTCGGGTTGCGAAGAATCACTTAGCTAGTAGTATAGTGTTTTCGTAACTCGTAACTCATAACTTAAAAAGAGGCCATGATGCAATTTACCGATAGTCATTGTCACCTTGATTTTACTGAGTTTAGCCATGACCTCCCTAAGTTGCTTCAACAATGCTTCGCGCAAAATATTCATCGTATCATTGTGCCGAGTGTTAAACCTGAGCATTGGCAAAGGGTATTAACTTTAGCTAATGAAAAAAACACTGAAGTAAACATTGCTTGCGCTTTAGGTTTTCACCCTTGGTTTTTGATCCTTCAAGACTTGGACCTTTCAAAAAAATTACACCTCAAAAATCTTGACCTTACTTTTCAAGAACAACAACTCAGGCAAGCCATTTCCAAAAACCGTAATAAAATCATCGCTATTGGTGAATGTGGTATTGATGTTTTTAAAGCGAAAAAGAATACCGAAAACGAACAAGCATTCAATGAAAACCTGAATCTGCAACAAGCATTTTTTGAGATGCAACTTGTCCTTGCAAAAGAAAACAATTTACCCGTTATTGTCCACCACTGTCAGTCGCATCAGCTAATTTTGCCCTTATTAAAGCAGCATAAACTTGAAAAGCTTGGCGTTATCCATGCTTTTTCAGGTAGCTATCAGCAAGCAAAAGATTACATTGATTTAGGTTTTAAGTTGGGTATTGGCGGCACCATTACTTATCCAAGAGCTAAAAAAACAATTAATACTATTAAGCGCTTACCTTTATCAAGTCTATTATTAGAAACTGATGCCCCCGCAATGCCGCCCCTAGGTCAGCAAGGAATGATCAATTCACCGCTAAACTTAATTAAAGTCTTTCAAGCGCTAACTTTAATAAGAGACGAACCAGAAGAGTTCATTGCAGAGCAATTAGACGTTAACGTAGAACAATTATTTTTTAGCGAGTGAATCTAATTGAGGTGCTCTAAAGCCTTGGCGGCTAAAGCGGTTTAATCCTCTAGTCAGTAAGAAACCGACCAAGCCTGCAATAATTAATAATAATCGCGACAGAGTTTGGCTTTCATCACTGTTTTTAGAAATTTCAGAGGTTAAGTAAGATTTCTCAACGGTTAACCTAACATAACCAACTAAGCTTTCAGTGCGTATTTCTTGAATAAAGGGAACGTACTGTCTGCTTTTATTAAGTGTTCTCAGGCTTTCATCTATACCATATAGCAGTTTTATAGAAGCACTTGCCTCACCACTTGCTTCAGATTTAATCAAGAGTAAACCAGTTTGATCATATAAATGTATTTGCTTAATAAAATCAGTTTTTACTAGGCTATTTAAGTATGACTGCATTTGTGCATTACGAGCCTTTTTACTCATCGATGATTTATTTTCAGTCAAAAATACCGAGATACCGACAGTGGTTTGCTGTAAAAACTTCTCAGCTATCATTTCAAAATGTTGCTGTAAAACTTGTTCACTCTTTTGAGCATTGGCCACCCAGAGTGTCATCAAAACGACTATAAGCAAAATTGCACTAACTAATTGCAGAATTTTATTATAAATTGACGATAGTTTAGGGTATAAAGGCTGTTCTGATTTATTCATCATAAACTTGCATGGAATATCTACTCATGCCTTTATAATAGAGAGTTAACGTGTCTTTTTCTACTAATGTATCCTTTTCTACTAATATATTGCCTTTATCACTTGATAAATACTTTGCACAAAATGAAATTCAAGGTGATTTACCCACTAGTTTTGCGCTAAGTGATGGTGATTTAACATTGAATGAAAAACTTGTTGCTAAAAAATTGCCGCAAGAATTAGTGGTGTTTTCTAATTTATCTTTGGAAAATTTACTAGCACTGCAAAATAACTGTCATTTGAGTATTGAGTCTTTACAGATAATAAATACGCGTAATAAACAGACTAGTTATCGTTTTGGTATCAGTAGTGATGATTTTGTTAAATCTCGTCAAGCCCTTGCTGACTTCACCCTAGCGATAAAGATAGAAGCCGCTTTAATTCAAAAGGCACCAAAACTAAACGAACCCGGTTTACTGGTCATGGATATGGACTCTACCACCATTGAAATTGAATGCATTGACGAAATAGCTAAATTGGCAGGGGTTGGTGAACAAGTATCTGCGGTAACTGAACTCGCTATGCAGGGCGAGTTAGATTTCGCACAAAGTTTATATCAGCGCGTGGCAACATTAGAAAATTCCCCCGAAACAATTCTTGCTGATGTCGCAAAAAACATCCCCTTAATGGCAGGATTAGAGAGTTTAATTACTGAGCTTAAAAAGCACAATTGGCGCATTGCAGTTGCATCAGGAGGTTTTACTTATTTTGCAGATCACCTTAAAGAAATGTTAGCGCTTGATGACACTTTCGCTAATGTTCTAGAAATTATCGACGGAAAACTGACGGGGAAAGTATTAGGCAGTGTGGTTGATGCACAAGTAAAAGCAGATTCATTATTATTATTAGCAAAAAAATATCAAATACCTGCATCACAAACTGTTGCTATGGGCGATGGTGCAAATGATTTAGTGATGATGGCAGCCGCAAGTTTTGGTGTGGCTTTTCATGCTAAGCCTATCGTGTTATCGCAAGCGGACAGTAGTATTAATCAGCAAGGGCTAGATTGTTTATTACACTGGTTAGCGTAAAGTAATCATATTAAAGCCCATGACTAAACAAAACTTCATGGGTAATATCAAGGTATTGAATAGCAGCAACAACACTCCAAATATCTTGCTCCATTTGCTTACTACGATGAAGTGCATAAGAGCTGATATAGCTTAGTTCGGTATTTAAATATTCTATATCTGGCTCATTTGTTCGTGATATTTTTAACTGCAAACAAAAAAAGTGACCTTTTTCTAAAGCTTGCTTTATAAAGTTTTTTCTTAAGTCAGGTTCGCTCAATTCACTGTCAAATTTGCCTCTAACAGCTTCATCGACTTGTTTTGCTTTACTATCGATAGAAATATACAAAACTTCAGAAATAGGCTCTTTATTAACGATCAGCTTTTTTAAACATGACTCAAGAAAATTATCTTTATATAGTTTTGTCATTAAGGGGTAAAAGTTATAGTAATTTTTCCTATCGCTCAATTTTTTCAACTGCTGCGAAAATTCATCACTATCATCATTAGCCACTAACGCATCAACTTTATAGCGACTACCACTCGTTTGAACAATTAATGCCGGTATTTGTATGCTTTGAGTATAGTGTGTACGTAAAGCTTCAGCTAAACCAGGTACTAAGAATACATAATCATCTGGAGATAATTTATCTTTGTTTTTAGATATTAATAATTTAAAGAAAGAGCGTCCGGTATGCTGATGTTCTTTAACATAGGCCCGCAAATTAAGAATGTTTTTTTTCTTATTGGTTTTTATTATGATGTAAGGTAATTTATTTAGATCATAAGCTGAGGTGATCTTTTGCAGGCTAGGAAAAGCTATGTAAACAACTTCACCGGCAGACAGTACCGCACTAGTTTCTAATTCAATCTTCAAACCTGAGACAGAAAAATCAACCGCTGTGCCTTTCCATTTAACATTTTCACATTCTACTATGGCTGGAGTATTATAAATAAACCGAGCCTCTTGTCGCTGATTTTTATACGTTACACCTAGCTCTTCCACTACTATTTTGTCTTTTAAACGCTTGTGACCAAACTTTTTCAACTTACTTACTTCTATCCCATCAACTGAAAAGTCTTGATATTGCTCTCTAGATGTTTGATGAGTTATATCACTGACCGTAATAGCAAATGATAAAGATTCAAAACAGGACAACACCTCTGTTGAAGGTGGCAAGTTTAAGTGCTGCTTTTTTAATTCTAGCGTATTAGATAAAGTAAAAGGTGAATAAATTTTGGATCTATCAATGTCAAAATAAGTTAATTGTGTGACCGCAAATGAACTCTTTTTAGCCGCAAATGTCAAAAATGTTGAAAAAAAGTCATCCTCTTTCGCTAATTGATCTTCATCTATTGTATAGAAAAAATCCTTACCCTGATTTTGATGAATAAAGCTATAAATTCGTAAAGGCTTACCCTGTTTATACTTTTTCAATAAACGCTCTAGGCGCTCTTCATTCAGTAAAAATTGTAAATTAGAGTGATTGTCTTCATCTTGCCAATACTGAAAAGTGGGTTGATTGTTATTTGTTGTTAACGCATAACGAGGGTGTATAGCATTAGCCGTCCGTTCAAAAAAAATGGGTAACTCATTTATTTTAGGCAACAAATATTGCTCAAAAGTTCTCGCTTGTAAAGCTGCAAGAGTATTTTCTAAATTAATTTTATAGCGACGTTTATTTCCTTGAATATAACCCAATAAAAATCGTTCAAATGAGTCTTCATCTGAAGCCTCTATTCTTTGGCAACCCACAAGTTGAGTAGTCGCATCACTATGAATATTTTTAACTTGATAAACCAATGGTTCATCGCTACCAAACTGGAAGTCACTTTCAAGCCCTTTATAAAGAACCGTTATTTGCTGATCAATATAAATAGAACCCATACCATTTATACGAAACTTTAAGCCTGAAACACTTAAATCGATACTGCTAACGACTTTTTGCTGATTCTTGTCTAAAACGATAACCAAAGAAGTAACAAAGTTCATTCGCTCTTCTTTTCTATCATGGTATTGATTAAGCGGGAACAGAGTGACTGGGTACTGAGTTTTATCTTGAGATTTTTTAGACAAATCTGCCGGGGCTTCTTTAGCGTTAGACTCCCCTACTTTATTCTGTTCTTTTTGATAAATAACACGAAAGTTATTTTCAGTGTTTTTTACTGCTTCATAAACACCAAAGGTATAACCTTTGTATTGATCAACATTCTCTTCAAAAACACCAACAGCAATATCATCTAAAAAATGACTTTGTCCACTATATTGAAATAATTTACAATCACCATCCACTAGGCCTCGTAAATCAATAGAACGGGTACAAGCACCAGATAAACGTTTCAATTCCATTTTTAATAGAAATTTTTCCGTTTTTGGCATGTTTTTAGTGCTTTGAGTAAACTTAATATCAAAAGTCGGCTTACTAACTTCACCACGAAAGCTAGTAATTATTTTTTGATATTTTGAAAAGTCTGTAGTCATGAAATAATATTTTGTTTTCTGTTAATTGCTATTCTAATTTAAGTATTAATGCGACATCAAATAGCATTATAATTTAAACAGTTAAAATTGCATTACAATTTGAACTATTTAAATTCAGCAATAGGTTTAATAATGATCATTAAATAAAGCAATTATTGTGCCTGAAACAATCCCAAAATAAAGAGAATTTATGTCAAAAGCGTCAAAATTACAGTTTTTCTGCACAGATTGTGGAATTGATTACCCTCGTTGGCAAGGACAGTGTCGTTGTGGTGCTTGGAATACATTAACAGAGATGAAAGTATCTGCTAATAAAAAACAAAGGTCAGCAACTAAAAACTCTTCTGTTGGTGGCTATGCTGGAGGCATAGGAGGAGGCTCTAAAAAAATCAATGAAATTGAATCTACAGAAGCCGAAAAACAACTAACAGGTATAGGTGAACTAGACCGTGTTTTGTGCGGGGGAGTTACCACAGGTTCGGTCAATATAATCTCTGGCGATCCTGGCGCTGGTAAAACCACGCTACTTTCAGACTTAGTTGCCCGAATGTCGAAAATAACGGCATCACTTTATTGTACAGCTGAAGAGTCTCTTTCACAGTTCAAAAATAGAGTTAAACGATTAAAGCTTGATTATAACGAAGATGAACTTTATCTGTTGTCAGAAACCAGTGTTGAAGCAATTATTGAAGAGTTAGAAACCCATAAAATAAAATTTGCAGTCATTGATTCAATACAAGCGGTTGTTACTGAAAATGCGAATGGCAGCCCAGGTTCACCTTCTCAAGTAAAAAGCGCAGCACAATCTTTAACGCAATACTGTAAACAAAATGACGTTACTATGTTTATCATTGCCCATGTAAATAAAAACAATGAGATTGCCGGTCCACAAACATTAGTTCATATCGTTGATGCCCTTTTACATATTGATACTAACGATGGCCAGATTCGCACGCTAAGAGCCAATAAAAATCGCTTTGGTGATATTGATACCGTCGGCATTTTTAAAATGTGTGAACGAGGCATGCTAAGTGTTGATAACCCTAGTGAGATATTTTTATCCGGTTCTACTACTGAGTCGCCTGGCTCTGCAATCACCTGTATTCGTAAAGGCAATAGAAACCTATTATTAGAAATACAATGCCTAACCACTGAAACAGAGGCTGAGTTCCCTCAAAGAGTGTGTGTTGGTTTGAACATGAACCGAATTAAAATGTTAACCGGTATTTTACGAAAGCATACTAAAACAAAAATATTTCATGATACTTTCTTTAATATCGTTGGCGGTTTAAAAATTGACGAATCAGAAACCTGTATTGATCTTGCGCTAGTTACAGCCCTGTTAAGTAGCTTGAACGATTTTGTGATCCCGAGAACGACCTGCATTATGGGAGAGTTAAGTTTGAATGGTGATGTTCGCCCAATAGACAGTGGCGTACCTAGAGTTAAAGAGGCGGCTCAACATGGCTTTACTGAAATTTTTATTCCTTTTCGAAATTATCATAAATCGATGGAAGGCCTAGGAGCTAAAATTACCCCAGTTAAAACTATCCATGAATTGCTCAAGTGCATTAATTGATACAATTTAAATTAACTTGATTTGGCTTTGTTCCTTGCATTGGATTATAGCTTTAAAGATAATGTTCGTCATTGCCTATTAATGGTGTGAATAAATATTATTTTGACACCCCTTTATGCCTTTAGTAAAAGGCCAAAAAGACTTCACACCTTATATTTGAATACTATAAAGAGAATTATCAATTTCCCATGAAAAATATTTTTAAAAAGATACTGCTGCCTCTGAGCTGCTCAATACTCTTACTAAGTAATGCCAGTGCAGAACAGCTTTCAATAGAACGCATTTACAGCTCTCCTTCTTTAAATGGACAAACGCCCAAGTCATTAAAATTTTCACCTGATGGCTCTCGAGTGACCTATCTACAAGGAAAAAGTGACAATTTAAATAGTTACGACTTATGGGAATACAATCTTAAAAGTAAAAAAAACAAACTGCTAGTTGACTCGCAAGATCTGTTTAGTGGCACTGAAATACTGTCTAATGAAGAAAAAGCACGTCGCGAACGTCAGCGCATATATGGCTTTGGCATCATGGAATATAAATTCTCTAGTGATGGCAGTGCTTTGTTATTCCCTCTTAACGGCGATATTTATTATTATCACCTAGCAAATAAAACAGCCAAGCGCCTAACTGAAACTAGCGATTTTGAAACAGATATAAAGTTTTCTCCTAAAGGAAATTACGTGTCATTCATTCGTGAACAAAATGTTTTTGTACTTAATATTGAAAGTGGTCAAGAAAAACAACTGACCAAAGATGGCGGCAGCCATAACATTAAAAATGGCATGAGTGAGTTTGTAGCTCAAGAAGAAATGGGCAGAATGACTGGCTATTGGTGGTCACCAGATGAAAAACATATCGCTTTTTTAAGAGTCGATGACACACCTGTAAAAACCGTTATTCGCAATGAAATATATGCTGAAAAAATTGAACTAATAGAGCAACGTTATCCTGCAACAGGTACAAATAACGTTATTGTTCAATTAGCAGTGATGGATATAAAAGGCAAAAAAACTCGTTTTATTGAACTTGATGATGCTCAAGGCACCTTGTCAAAAGGCAACAAACATGACTTTTATCTACCGCGCGTAAAATGGCTACCTGATAGTAAAAACTTATCATATCAATGGCAAAGCCGTGATCAAAAAACCTTAAGACTAAAGAGTTATAACTTAAAAAAACGAAAGCAGAAAACACTCCTAACAGAAAATTCGACTCATTGGATAAACCTACATAAAGACTTGTACTTTTTAAAAGACAATAAATCGTTTATTTGGGCTTCAGAGCGCGATGGTTTCAAACATTTGTATCACTTTACTAATAAGGGTAAGTTAATTAATCAATTAACAAAAGGTGAGTGGGTAGTTGATAGCATTAAGCATATTGATGAAGATAAAGGACTTATCTATTTTACCGGTCGCGCTGATACACCACTTGAACGCCATTTATACCGTGTGCCACTAAGTGGAAAATCACCAGAGCATGTAGCTCGTTTAAGTAAACGTAATGGTTTTCATACTATAAATTTTAGTGAAGACAGCAAAAGCTATATAGATAACTTTTCCAATATTAATACCCCGAAACAAGTGAGTTTACATAACGCTGATGGCGAACAAATCACTTGGTTAGCTGAAAATAAAATTAACAATGAACATCCCATTACCCCTTATTATGATGACTTAATTCAGCCTAAATTTGGCTCACTAACCTCAGACGATGACAAAACAACACTTTATTATAAGCTCTACAAACCTAAAGATATGGTGCCAGGCAAAAAGTACCCGGTAATTGTAAACGTATATGGTGGACCACATGCCCAACGCGTTAGAAATATCTGGCAAGGTGCTGACTTTACACAATATATGTTGCAACAAGGATATATAGTATTTCAACTAGATAATCGAGGCTCAAATTACCGTGGTACCGAATTTGAGTTTCCTATTTATGAGCAGTTAGGCAAAGTTGAAGTAGCGGATCAAATATCAGGAGTGAAATACCTTCATTCGTTACCCTTTGTTGATAGAGAACGTATCGGCATTTATGGTCATTCATACGGTGGATATATGGCATTAATGACCATGTTTAACGCGGGAGAATACTTTAAAGCTGGCGTAAGTGGCGCACCAGTAACTGACTGGTTATTGTATGACACCCATTACACCGAGCGCTATTTAAACCATCCTAAAGCTAACGCTGATGGTTATGAGCAATCAAGCGTATTCCCTCATATTTCAGGCTTGAATGGTCCATTAATGATTTATCATGGTATGGCTGATGACAATGTACTTTTCACTAATACCACTAAGTTAATCAAAGCGCTGCAAGATGAAAACAAGCAATTTGAATTAATGACTTATCCCGGTAGTAAGCACAGTATGCGCGGTAAACAAGTCAAAGTGCATTTGAATAGTACTATCATGAGTTTCTTTGATAGGCACTTTAAAGGAGAGTAAAAAGGTTACAGGTTGCGAGTAAAGAAGCACCCGAGCTAGAAAAGTAGCGAGTTGCGAAAATACCAAGCACTTTGATGTTTGTTTTTCGTAACTCGATACTAGAAACTTAACGTCTAGTCATTTGTCTTCGAAACTCGTGACTGCTCACTCAAAACTTAACTTTTATTCTGGTTCATAATCTAAGTTAGCTGACAACCAACGTTCAGCTTGCTCAATAGTCATGCCTTTTCGAGCGGCATAATCTAGCACCTGATCTTTAGCCAGTTTTGCAACAGCAAAGTATTTAGAGTCAGGGTGAGCAAAGTACCAACCGCTAACTGCAGCTCCAGGCCACATGGCATAACTTGAGGTCAAATCCATACCAATATTTTCATCTACGTTAAGTAATTCCCACAACAAGCCTTTTTCAGTGTGTTCAGGACAAGCAGGATAACCTGGCGCCGGACGTATACCTTGGTAACTTTCTCGAATTAGCGCATCATTATCTAAACTTTCATCTGCAGCATAGCCCCAATATTCTTTGCGTACTTTCTCATGCAAATATTCCGCGCTAGCTTCTGCCAATCTATCCGCCACCGCTTTTAATAAAATGCTATTATAGGCATCGTGGTCAGCATCATAAACTTTCACCAACTCATCGACACCAAAACCTGATGAGACTGCAAATGCGCCCATGTAATCTTCAATACCTGAGTTTTTATCGGCAACATAATCTGATAAACACCGATTAAACTGCCCTGCTGGTTTTTTACTTTGTTGACGCAATTGATGTAACTTAATTAAAGTATCCTTGCGCGTTTCATCACTATAAACAATTAAGTCATCAACATCGCTATTCGCAGGGAATAAGCCAAATACAGCCTTTGCTGTGATCTTCTTATTATTGATAACATCATCTAACATGGCGTTAGCATCATTAAAAAGATTAGTTGCTTCTGTGCCAATCACTTCATGTTTTAAGATTAGTGGATATTTACCTGATAACTGCCAAGTCATGAAAAATGGCGTCCAATCAATATATTTCCGTACTTCATTTAGATCTAATTCATCAAGTACTGTAACACCTAATTTATTCGGCTTTTTCGGGGTGTAATCATCAAAGTTTATCGGTGTTGCGTTAGTACGAGCTGCTTCAAGGCTAATTAAACTTGAACGTGGACCCTTTTTATAATGACGAACTCGAACACGTTCATATTCTTCTCTAGTAGCAGCAAAAAACTTAGCTTTATGCTCACTTGATAGTAAATTACTAACCACAGACACTGCCCGTGAAGCATTAGATACATAGACCACAGGATGATCATATTGCGGTTCAATTTTAACTGCCGTATGAGCTTTCGATGTAGTTGCGCCGCCAATTAGCAGTGGCAGTTCAAAACCTTGACGTTTCATTTCTTTACCAACATGCACCATTTCATCAAGTGATGGTGTGATAAGGCCTGAAAGCCCAATAATATCGACTTTTTTCTCTTTCGCTACCCGTAAAATATCTTCACAAGAAACCATCACGCCTAGGTCAATAATTTCATAGTTGTTACATTGCAAGACTACGCCAACAATGTTTTTACCAATATCGTGCACATCACCTTTTACGGTCGCTAGTAATACTTTACCGTTAGTGCTGGCTTCAAGTTTTTCATCTTCAATATACGGATTTAAATGCGCTACCGCTTGTTTCATTACCCGCGCTGATTTTACGACTTGCGGTAAAAACATTTCACCGGCGCCAAATAAGTCACCTACTGTATTCATACCGTCCATTAACGGCCCTTCAATGACATCTAGCGGGCGGATAGCCACAAGACGAGCTTCTTCGGTATCAGCAACAATAAATTCATTTATACCTTTCACTAATGAATAGGATAAACGTTCGTTAATAGGCAATTCACGCCAAGTGAGATCCGCTTTTGAGGCTTGACCGCCCGCTTGGCCGTGATATCCCTGTGCGATATCTAATAAACGCTCTGTTGCTCCGTCATCGCTATTTTGAATAACATCTTCAACAGCTAAACGTAGTTTTTCAGGTATATCAGAATAAATAGCCAACTGACCTGCATTAACAATACCCATATCCATGCCGTTTTTAATGGCGTGGTATAAAAATACCGCATGAATAGCTTCTCGCACAGGATTATTACCACGGAACGAAAATGACACATTAGAGACACCACCTGAGATCATCGCATATGGCAAGTTTTGCTTAATGTCCGCAACCGCTTCAATAAAATCAACGGCGTAGTTATTGTGCTCTTCAATACCGGTCGCAACAGCAAAAATATTAGGATCGAAAATAATATCTTCTGGTGGAAAACCAATTTCATCAACCAGCATATGATAAGCACGTTTACAAATTTCAACCTTACGCTTACGGGTATCGGCTTGGCCATCTTCATCAAAGGCCATGACGATCATGGCCGCGCCATAACGACGTACTAATTCGGCTTGTTTACGAAAGTTTTCTTCACCTTCTTTCAGGCTAATTGAGTTAACGATGCCCTTACCCTGAATACACTTTAAACCGGCTTCAATAATGTCCCATTTAGATGAGTCGATCATAATTGGCACTTTAGCGATATCAGGCTCACCAGCAATAAGGTTTAAAAAACGAACCATTGCCTCTTTTGACTCCAACATGCCTTCATCCATGTTGATATCAATAATTTGTGCGCCGTTTTCTACTTGTTGCAGTGCTACCGCAATGGCTTGATCGTAATTCTCTTCTTTGATCAAACGTTTAAACATCGCCGATCCCGTTACGTTAGTACGTTCTCCAACATTTAAAAATAAAGTATCCTCTTGAATAGTGAGGGCTTCAAGACCAGCTAAACGACAAGCAATTTTGCGCTTTTCTACTTTACGCGGTTTGATTTTTTTAACTGTATCCGCCATACCTTTGATGTGTTCTGGTGTAGTACCACAACAACCACCGATAATATTTAAAAAACCTGAGCTTGCCCATTCTTCAACATGGGTATTCATGTCTGCAACTGTGAAGTCATACTCACCAAACGCATTAGGCAAACCCGCATTGGGGTGAGCAGAAACGGCTACATCACAAATACGACTTAATTCTTCAACATATTGACGTAATTCAACGGGACCTAAAGCACAGTTCAAGCCAAAAGAGATTGGTTTTGCATGACGTAATGAATTATAAAAAGCTTCGGTAGTTTGTCCTGAAAGCGTCCGACCTGAGGCATCAGTAATTGTACCTGAAATCATTACAGGTAGACGCACACCTAGTTGTTCAAATGTTGCTTCTACAGCAAAAATTGCCGCCTTAGCATTTAGTGTATCAAAAATAGTTTCGATTAAAATAATATCACTGCCGCCTTTTATTAAGGCAGTGGTTGACTCAATATACGCATCTTTTAATTCATCAAAGTTAACATTACGAAAAGCAGGGTCATTAACATCAGGAGAAATTGAACAAGTACGGTTAGTTGGTCCTAATACTCCAGCAACAAAACGAGGTTTGTCAGGCGTTTTTGCATTATATTCATCGGCAGCGGCACGGGCAATTTGTGCAGCGACTAGGTTGATCTCCGCGCTGTACTCTTCCATGTCGTAATCAGCCATGGCAATAGTCGTTGCATTAAAAGTATTGGTTTCTAAAATATCAGCGCCGGCTTCAAGATATTCTAAATGAATGGCTTTAATTACATCAGGCTGAGTAAGCACTAACATGTCATTATTGCCTTTTACATCGCTGTGCCAATCAGCAAAACGATCGCCACGAAAGTCTTGCTCTTCAAACTTATATGCTTGGATCATGGTACCCATAGCGCCATCTAATATCAAAATATTATTGACTAATTGTTGTTCGAGCAAGGCAAAAGATGACGATTTTTTCATGATATTTTCCGGTTTTCTCAAGGTAAATTTAAAAAGCTTTATTTATAACGCTTAAATTATGAAACTTAAATAACAGTATCAGGGTGAATTGCTTTAATATTAGAAGCATCCAACTTATAAGGGGTAATTTGATAAACATAATAATTAAGCCAGTTAGTAAATAATAGACTACCGTGACTGCGCCATGAGCCTACGGGTGAATTATTTACATCATTATTTTTATAATAATTAGCAGGTAATGCCGTTGCCTTATCATTTTTACTATCTCTGAGGTATTCGTCATGCAATGTACTGGTGTCGTATTCTGGATGACCTGTTAAATAAACTTGCTGTTTGTTTTTACTAGCAACAAGAAGTACTCCGGCCTCATCAGACTCTGCCAGAATTTTCAGTTGCTCTACACTTTCATAATCAGCTTTATCAATATAACCATACCGTGAATGCGGGACATTAAAGCATTCATCAAAACCACGAGTTAGCTGTTCTTTACTATCTAACGGGCTATGCTGAAAGACACCAGA
The DNA here is from genome assembly GCA_029938115.1 of Colwellia sp. GTDB lineage: Bacteria > Pseudomonadota > Gammaproteobacteria > Enterobacterales > Alteromonadaceae > Colwellia. The sequence goes on from JAPYOP010000022.1 coordinate 66,590, forward strand.
CAACTTCTTTTTGCGCAAGTGACGGTTTAGACCATAGTGATGGTATAAAGCGGCATGGGCAGCCCAACATGAAAACATTGTTGAGGTAACATTTTTTTCAGCCCAGTCAAACACTTCACAAATCTTATCCCAAAAGCTAACTTCTGAGTAATCCAATAGTGCTAATGGCGCCCCGGTAATGATTAAACCATCGTATTGCTTGTGCTTAATATCATCAAAAAGACAGTAGAAGTTTTCTAAATGTTCTGTCGGCGTATTTTTAGATTCATTAGCGTGTATGCGCACAAACTCAATATTAATTTGTAGCGGTGTATTAGAAAGCATGCGCAATATTTGTACTTCAGTTTCAATTTTATTTGGCATTAAATTTAAGATAGCAACTTGCATTGGGCGAATTTCTTGAGAAATAGCCCGGTGCTCTGACATGATAAAAATGTTTTCTTTATCTAAAATAGATAATGCAGGTAATTGATCTGGAATTTTAATGGGCATAACACACCTATCACGGATAAAAGTACATGGGAAAGTATAGAATAAACTAGAAAGACAATACTACTTGGATTGCTAGAGATGTCAACATCTAAACGTATAGACGTCTAAACCGGCAGTGTGTTTTAGAAACAAAAAAGCTATCCTAGATCTAGGATAGCTTTATAAAATTAAGTAGCAACTTATTGGCTAGACATTAATTACCAATATTTTATCGTCGGTAATTACGATTCAGTTACTGCCTCTTCCGCTTTTTCTGGGGCATTTTTAGTTAGAAACATATTACGTAATTTAGTATCAACATCTTTAGCCATATCTGGATGCTCGGCTAAATATTTAGCCGCGTTTGCCTTACCTTGACCAATACGTTCACCATTACAGCTATACCAAGCGCCGGCTTTTTCAACAAAGCCATTTTTAACACCTAAGTCAATTAATTCACCTAGGTTGTTAATACCTTGACCATAAAGAATTTGAAACTCAGCTTGCTTAAATGGTGGTGATATTTTGTTTTTAACCACTTTAACACGGGTCTCATTGCCAACGATTTCATCACCATTTTTAACGGCGCCAATACGGCGGATATCTAAACGTACCGAAGCATAGAATTTTAAGGCATTACCACCAGTAGTTGTTTCAGGTGAGCCAAACATTACGCCTATTTTCATACGAATTTGATTAATGAAAATCAACATAGTATTAGATGATTTAAGATTTCCGGTTAGTTTGCGCATTGCTTGACTCATCATTCTAGCTTGAAGCCCCATATGTGAATCGCCCATGTCACCTTCAATTTCAGCTTTTGGCGTTAACGCGGCAACAGAATCAACCACAATAATGTCAATAGCGCCTGAACGCGTTAACATGTCAACAATCTCTAACGCTTGCTCGCCGGTATCAGGTTGAGAAATTAATAACTCATTAATATTAACACCCAATTTTTCAGCATAAATAGGATCAAGAGCATGTTCCGCATCAATAAATGCACAAACTTTACCATCTCTTTGTGCTTGCGCTATGACTTCTAACGTTAATGTTGTTTTACCACTTGACTCAGGTCCGTAAATTTCAACGACACGACCTAATGGTAAGCCGCCAGCACCTAGTGCAATATCTAAACCTAAAGAGCCTGTAGAAACAGTTTCTATGTCCATGGTATTATTATCGCCAAGCTTCATTATTGAACCTTTACCAAATTGTCTTTCTATTTGGCTTAACGCTGCTGCTAATGCTTTTTCTTTATCGTCTTTCATATATTGCTCCGCTGATAACTTCTTGAATTTCGTTTTGATGAAGCAAGTATACTGTAAGTTCGTACAGTATCAAGTTTTTTTATAATTTTTTTTTGCCTTTGTTAAAAAGCCAATAAGAGACACTTTTTATACATTGATATTTAAGGCTTTTTTATTGAAGTATAACTTTTATAGTTTACAGTTAAAAAAGTTACTAATTTTATATCACTGTAGTTAAAGCGTATTTATTCGAGTGTAATTAAGACCAAGGTTCTGGTTTATGAATGTAAAATCCTTGCCCATAATCAACACCTATTTCAATAAGCATTTTTTCAATCTCGGCATTTTCAACAAACTCAGCAACCACTTTTTTCTTCATTGCAGTCGCTGTACGCTTAATGTTTTCTACGAAGATACGATTCACTTCATTGGTATCCATATCTCGGACAAACATACCATCAATTTTAATGATATTTACAGGTAATTGTTGCAAATAACTAAAGGATGACAGACCACTACCAAAATCATCTAATGAAAAACTACAGCCAAATTCGCGCATTTGATTCATAAAATGTAGCGCAGATTTTAAATGACTTATTGCCGTCGTTTCTGTCACTTCAAAGCAGATCCTCTGGGGAGATATTTTATACTTTGCAAAGAGCATAATAACATGATCATATATATCACGATCGGCAATAGTTAAACCTGATAAGTTTATGCTATAAATTGTCTCATCATCGTCATGGTCTAATAACATCAATTTAAAGGTGTTTTCTATCACCCAATAATCAATTTGCTTAACTTGATTATACTTTTCCGCCGCTGGAATAAAGTCATTGGGTGGAATAAGCCTCCCTTGCTTTGACATCATTCTAACTAAAACTTCAAAATGCGCGTGCTTTTCATTGGTCAGTGATTTAATTTTTTGTCGGTACAATATAAATCGATTATCTTTTAAAGCTTGAGTAATATCATGCAACACTTCCATTTCATTAGCATGTAGCACAAGCTGTTTGTCATCGCTTTGGTATATTTGCACTCGGTTACGCCCTTTCTCTTTTGCTAACCGAACGGCTTGTCCTAAAGATAGAAATACCTGCGCAGCATCAAAAATTGATGAGTCAAGCCGAACAACACCGACACTTACGGTAATATTGTTTTCTTTCTTTAATTCTTGAATTTGTATTTTTTGAAATAAAACGCGAATTTCATGAGCAAAACCTTTAGCATCATTAAAAGCTAATGTTGGTAACAATATAGCGAATTCATCATTTCCTAGTCGGCTAACAATGGTATTTTCAGGTAGAAAGTTTTTCAATTCCATTGATGCGACATTTAAAAATTTATCACCAATGGCATAACCAAAACTATTATTGATAACTTGGAACTTATCAATATCAATATGCAGTGCAACGCCTTTGTTTTCCTGACGGTTATCACGAACATGCTCACTCAATTTTCGATCAAAATGCGCTCTATTCGACAAACCTGTTAATTTATCATGATTATCTATATATACTAGCGCCTTTTTTACTTGCAAGTGATTAATAAATCTTAGCTTTTGACCTCGATAGAAAGCATAAATCATAAGGGTTAAGATAAGCCATATTCCTAATGCTTTGAGTAAACCTTGCTGATATAAATTACTGCTATATTGGGGGTCTAACCGGATAGCTAATTGCCAACGAGTATTAGGTATTATTTTGATAAAATTGAAACTAGCAAGATCTTCATCCTTCAAAATCATTGATGAATACTTTGAATTATCATGCTCTGTAGTTAATTCTATTTCGCCTTTATGATCAGAGCGCATTAAAAATAGCTGCTGATGAGGTAACTGAAATTTATCCAGTAAACTCGTTAATACTTTTGGCTCAAACGCAACGAAAATAAAATGGCCTTCACCATCAGCTGTAGATAAAGGTTGTAACAAATCAAAATGAATATTATTTTTATTGCGGTGCAAAAATAACCGCTCTTGAGAGCCGGACTTAATTGTAGAGGCTATTTCTATTTCACAGTCAGGTAAAAAATCCCCGGTAATATGCTTTAAACTCCCAACACCATCGTTATCAATAAGAGCAAACAACCGAGTATCATCAATATTACTTCGTAACGCATTTAATACCTGCATATAATCTTTTGAAGAGGCTTTGCTACCTAATTTGTCCAAATTTTCTAATTCATTAAGTTGCTTTTGTTGAAATAAATCTATTTCTAAACGAAGCTGAGAGAAGTATTCTTGATATTCAGAAAGGATACGCTCAGTAACAGAATCCATTAGTGACGCTTGATAACTCTGGTGAATTTTACTTGCAGAAAAGCTTTGCCATATAAGCAATCCTAAAATCAAAAAGCTAGTTAAAACAACTACACTTTTTAATGCGTTTAACGCTTTACGACTAGCCTGTGGAATTACTGCATTATCTGGTTTCAATCGGCATCTGCAAGAATATTTATTATCTATAAAGTGTAGCAGTCGTTGATTATTTAGCCACAAATAATCTTTTAAAAAAATGAGATTTAGATATTCAGCTTGTGGCATAATTGCCTTAGAAATATAACAACAAGAGTTTTAGTGTTTAAATGACTACCCCCCCTGCAGACCTCAGTTCGCATACCCCGATGATGCGCCAATACCTGACCATTAAAGCTGAATTCCCCCATATTTTGATCTTTT
>JAPYOP010000175.1 GCA_029938115.1 Colwellia sp.
TGTCAGCAATAATCTGCATCTTAGTTTAAACAATGACAATGGCGATATTGTGGTGGCGGGGGATGATGGTGATTGTGGACAAGTGTGGTGGTTTGATGGCAGTTATCAATTTAAGTCGCAAATGGATGTAAGCACTTTTGTTCAAAACAGTTGTGGTGTATTACAAGATATTCATATTAATCAGCAAGGACAGTTGTTGATTGACGCCCAAAAAGAACTGTATACCGTTTCAGAACAAGGTGGTTTAATTAACAGAGCAGTGACAGGTTTAACGGGTAACCAAGCACGCTTTATCACCGAGTCTCGTTCGGGATATATTCACTTGGCTACAGAAGGTCGGGTGAGATTATATGATACAAATCTTAACCTTGTTGAAGACTTTGCCGCTTTTGGGGCCCAAACAGGTTATTTTGCAGATAATGATTTTTATCTACATGCAGGGTTTGATAGTAATATTTATACCATTGAACAAACGAGTGGTCGTGTTCAGGTTTTTGATGCTTTAGGCAAAAATTTAAGTCAGTGGATAGTAGCCGATGAAAATCAAAGGTTAATAACCCCTGTCGATCTCAATGTCAATTCCCAAGGCGTTAGTTACTTACTTGAAAACTTTAATGATGGTGCTGAGGATAGTGTGCTTGTACATCAATTTAATGCGCAAGGTGACTGGCAGCAGCAGTGGTTAATTTCAGGTGCAGTTTCGGGGCAAGCGTTACACTGGCAAAATGGTCACATATTTGTATTAACCCGTAATAGCAAAACAGCCAATGACTCAAGTCAATATCAATTATCTCGTTTAAATCCTACGGATGGGGTCATAGTGCAATCCGAATTGACGGGGCTGAATTATCAAATATTAGATATTACTGGTGATGGCACAGCATTGTATTTATTGCATATCGCAAGTAGTACAAACACAACCTTTGACTTAATAACTTTAGATGAAAGTGGCACTGTTCAGGCGAGCCATGGTTTAAATACCCGATTAAAAGCACAAGCGAGCGTAGCGCCTGAAGCGTCATTAAGTTTTGGTAGGGACAAGTTATTTATTGGTTTTGGTCCAGAGGTGCATTTATATACCGCGGATGAAAACATAGAGTTTGTGCAGGCTTTCGATAATCTAGGTAATTTGCCTGGTTTTAATGCTGTAAACTCACGTGTCTCTGTTGAAGTCATGCCCGATGGAAAAATGATCTGGGCTGATACGCATAATGGACGAGTACAGATGCTGCGACCAGCACTGATTGATTTAAATACCAAAGCCATAATTGTCGCTGGTGGAGGTCCTTATCCCGGAAACTCCTTGTGGTCAGCGACACTTCAACACGCTAATGGTGCTTATCGTGCGTTAATTAATCAAGGGTTCCCTAAAGAAAATATTTATTATCTTGCCGATGCACAACATGATTTAGATGGTAATGGTGAGCTTGATGATATTGCCGGTATAGCCAGTAATGATAATTTAGAATATGCGTTGACCGATTGGGCGCAAGGTGCGTCAAATATTGTTCTATATATGATTGACCATGGAGGTGTTAATACCTTTAGGATGAAAAAAGATGAAATATTACCAGTCAGCTCGGTAAATAACTGGCTAACGCAATACGGTGGTAACGTTACTTTGGTATATGATGCTTGTAAATCAGGTAGTTTTATTGATGCTTTGGCTGGTGAGGGGCGGTCTATTATCACTAGTGCCACTGGAGAGGAAAACGCCTACTTCTTGAATCGCGGTTCAATCTCATTTTCTGGTTTTTTCTGGCAACAGGTACAATCAGGGCATGATTTATATACTGCTTTTACTGTGGCTAAAAATGCTTTGTCGCAAATATCATTAGCGCAAACACCGAATGTGAGTATTGATGAGGAATTGTTGAAAGAGCGATATATTGGTGCCGGTAGACAGTATGAATATGATGCGCCAGTATTAAGTCAAGTGACGAGTAACAGTAGCAATGCGGGATTAACGGTCAGTGTTGTTGTTACGTCAAGCGATGCGCCAGTTGCTAGAGTCTGGGCTTTGGTATTACCTAAAAATGCTAATTATTCAAGCAGCACCACACCTGTTACTGAATTACCCACCATAGAATTGTTTTTAACCGACAATGGTGTTTATCAAGGCATCTCTGAGCGGCTTGTAGGCAATAATAGTTATCAATTAATTGTTTATGCGAACAATGCGCAGGGAGTTATGTCTGAGCCCAGTTTTGTTGACGTTGAAGTCTCTGGTATGGATAGTAAAAAAGCCATTCTAGTAGCGGCTCATGAGGAAGGTAGCTCAAGTGCCAGTCAAGTAGAAGATCAAATTGATATTGCTTATCAGGCGCTACGTCAACAAGGATATGACGATAATGATATCTATGTTCTTGGTCAGCATAATAATGCCGATGATATCAGCAGCATTGCGGCAATAGAGTTTGCTTTGACGCAATGGCATGGTGGTGGTGCGGGTGATGTGGTGATTCATATTGCAGGAGATATTAATGCTAGCCGCATTCGTTTAAATGATGGCAGTATTACCGCAAGTCAGTTTAAAGCATGGTTAAGTGAGTTGGAGGGCACAGGACGCCAGTCGATGACTGTATTGTTAGATGGCAGCAATGTAGCAAGTTTTGCAACTGAACTTAAAGGTTTTGATTCAGACACTATCATTATAGGTTCAACCAGTCGTTCACAAGTGGCTTACTGGTTTTTCAAAAACTACTTTAGTTTTTCTAGCTACTTTTGGAAGCAAGTAGCAACCGGTAGTTCAACTCGAGCAGCCTATCAAACCGCAAAAAAAGCGTTAAGTTTGCCCTTTATAAGTCAAACGCCTTACCTCGATGATAATGGTGATGGACTATCAAGTAAAAAACAGGATGGTCGTTTTGCCCGTAATCACTATATTGGAGCAGGAATTATAACGGCGGGTGATGAGCCTCTCATTAATCAAGTGATGACATCGCTGAGTATTGATAATGCTCAATCGGTTGAACTATGGGTAAGCGATATTACCAGTACCAGTGATATTATGGGTGTAGAAGCACAGATAGTTCATCCTCACAAAGCTGGAAGTGTTCCTGAAATTACCCTTATTAATATACATAATGATGGTACTGGAAAATACCAAGGTGAGTTTTCAGGATTAGATATTCAAGGAACTTATCAAGTTACTTTTATTGCGACGAATGAAGATGGTTATGTTTCTATACCATTTGAAAGCAGTATAACGTTAAATAGTGGCGATGATATTTATGAGCCGGATAATAATCCTGATGAAGCGAGCGTGCTATCACAAGATGCGACGACCGCTAACACGCACACCTTGCACGAAGAAGTAGATGAAGATTGGTATGTTTTCTATGCTAACCCTAATG
>JAPYOP010000023.1:0-28610 GCA_029938115.1 Colwellia sp.
ATAACTAACTTTTATGCTGTTTATTTATTCGCGGTAAAGTTAGAACGTCTTGGCTTGTTTACTTTTTTGCTGGTTGAATTAGCTGGTTTTGCTTGTGATCGCTTTTGTTGGGCGTTGTTATTGCCTCCAGCTGAACGTTGACCATCTTTATGTTCAACCTTTGCAGATTTATGTGGATTAGCCTTTTTCGGTTTTTTAGCCTTTATAGGTCTAATAGCACGTGATTCTCCTAGTGCATTCACAGGGATAAATTTATCTAATACTTTACGCTCGATATGTTGCTGAATAACATGTTCAATATCCAACAATAATTTAAATTCATCGCTACACACTAAAGATACTGCTTGACCAGTATTACCTGCACGCGCTGTTCTACCAATACGATGCACATAATCCTCTGGTACATTCGGTAAATCAAAATTAACCACGTTAGGCAATAAATCAATGTCTATACCGCGAGCAGCAATATCCGTTGCAACTAAAATTTGTACTCGGCCATCTTTAAAAGAAGCTAATGCTTTAGTACGAGCACCTTGGCTTTTATTACCATGAATAGCTGCCGCACTTAAACCTTCAGCCTCTAAATACTTAGTTAACTTATTAGCACCATGTTTAGTTTTAGTAAAAACCAAAACTTGCTGCCAAGCATTTTCTTTAATTAAATAAGTTAATACAGCCGGTTTGCGCTTTTTATCGACAGGCGTTAGCCATTGGGTAACTTTTTCTGCTGTAGAGTTTTCAGGATTAACTGATATTTCTAATGGATTATTGACTAAGCCTTTAGCTAACGCTCTAATGTCGCTAGAAAAAGTTGCAGAAAAAAGTAAGTTTTGGCGCTGTCTTGGTAATAAAGCGATGATTTTCTTAATATCACGGATGAAGCCCATATCTAACATCCGGTCGGCTTCATCTAAAATAAGCACTTCTAATTGAGTGAATTTTACTGCTTTTTGGTTATATAAATCCATCAAACGACCAGGGGTTGCAACAAGTACATCAACACCTTGTCTTAAACGCATCATTTGTGGGTTAATTTTAACACCGCCAAAGACTACCGTTGAATGTAAGTTCAGGTATTTTCCGTAAGTGGCAACGCTATCACTGATCTGAGCGGCTAATTCTCTCGTTGGTGTTAAGATTAAAGCACGAACATTATTAGAGCCCACTTTGATACCCTTATCGCTGCTTAAACGCTGTAACAAAGGCAAAGTGAAGCCTGCAGTTTTACCTGTACCAGTTTGTGCCGCTGCCATGACATCTCGACCAGAGATAACAGCAGGAATAGCTTGAGCTTGAATAGGTGAAGGTGTGTCGTAACCTTGATCGCGCACCGCTTTAAGTAATGGCTCTGATAAATTCAGATCGGTAAATTTAAGCGTTGTAGAATTAGTATCGTTGTTGCTCATAAGGAGTCTCTTGATGTGAAGCATCGAGAGACGAGCTTCGAGTTATAAGTATCGAGTTTCGATTAACGAGCTTGGTGCAAATTTGAAAGTGTGCAGCATACAGTATGCTTACTAGAATTGGTATAAGTGTAGAGCAAAAAATAAATAGCGTCGTGATAAAAACAAAGCCGAACAACAATTATTGTTCGGCTCGTAACTTTTGACTCGATACTCGTAACTAACTATTGAGTTACGGCATCATCATTTCGTCTTGATCTTCACCTTCTTTTTCAATTACTTCAGGAATCAAGTCTTCTCTTGAAATGCCTAAAGATAATGCTACTAATGAAGCAACATAAATTGAAGAGTAAGTACCTACAAACACACCAAATAGCAATGCCGATGCAAAACCATGAATTAACGCACCGCCTTTAAAGAATAAGGCAGCTAAAACTAATAAGGTTGTTATTGAAGTAATAAAAGTTCGGCTTAACGTTTGCGTTAATGAAATATTAATAATTTCTTCTGGCAAGGTATCGCGTATTTTACGAAAGTTTTCTCGAATACGATCCGAAACCACAATAGTATCGTTTAATGAGTAGCCTATAACCGCCAAGATTGCTGCCAATACCGTTAAGTCAAACTCTAAACCTAAAATAGAGAAGAGGCCTAGCGTTAATAGTACATCATGAAAAAGAGCCACTACTGAACCAACAGCAAAGCGCCACTCAAAACGAAAGGCAACATAGACAAGAATACAAATTAACGCAGTCAGCATTGCTAAACCGCCCTGCTCTGCTAATTCGTCGCCCACGCTTGCGCCAACAAACTCAATACGTCGCATATCAATTTTCTGGCCAGTGCCTGATTCAAGTATGGATAATATTTCATTACCCAACATTTCAGCTTTAACGTCTTCACGTAATCCCAAACGAATAACAACATCACGACTGCTGCCATAAAACTGCACTTTGGCATCATTATGACCATTATCTTGCATTAATTGACGCAATTTTTGTAAATCAGCGGCTTGTTGAAAGCCGACTTCAATCAAGGTGCCGCCAGTAAAATCCAAACCGAAATTTAACTTATTAACCGCTAATGATGCGACTGACGCTATCATTAATAGTGCACTAAAAACCATCGCAATTTTGCGATAACTCATGAACTTGACGGTTTCTTTTAACTGTAATATTTGCATTGTATTTAAATTCCCGTCCTAACTATATTGATAGCTTTTTAAGGCTTTTACCGCCCCAAACTGCATTAACTACTGCCCTTGTACCGACAACAGAAGTAAACATTGAAGTAAGAATACCAATAGATAAAGTCACCGCAAAGCCTTTCACCGGTCCAGTACCAATAGCAAATAATATTAATGCCGCAATTAAAGTCGTGATATTAGCATCAATTATGGTTGAAAATGCCGCATCGTAACCTTGATGTATAGCTTGTTGAATCGTTTTTCCTTCACGAATTTCTTCGCGAATACGCTCAAATATCAAAACATTGGCATCTACTGCCATACCAACAGTCAGTACGATACCCGCCATGCCAGGCAACGTTAAAGTAGCCCCAGGAATTAATGACATAACACCAATAATCAGCACCAAGTTAGCACCCAGCGCCAAGTTAGCTACCACGCCAAAAGCGCGATAATAAATAACCATAAAGATAAACACTAAACCAAAGCCCATCATGATAGCTTGAAAACCAAGTTGGACGTTTTCAGCACCAAGCGTTGGACCAACGGTACGCTCTTCTACAATAGCAATTGGCGCAATCAATGCACCGGCACGTAATAATAAAGCTAAGTTATGTGCTTCAGATTGTGAGCCAGCGCCTGTGATTCTAAAGCTTTTTCCTAAGCGTGCTTGAATAGTAGCAACCGAAATAACTTCTTGGTGTTTTTCAAAAATAAGATTACCTTCAGCATCTTTTTTGCCGGTCGGTTTATATTCAATAAAAACAGTTGCCATTGGTTTGCCAATGTTACTTTTAGTGCCTTTAGACATTTTACTGCCGCCAGCACTATCAAGTGAAATATTAACTTGTGGACGGGAATACTCATCAAAGCCAGACTTAGCGTCGGTGATATGATCACCGGTTAGCATGATGCGTTTTTTCAATAACGTTGGCTTACCATTTTTATCAGTTAATAAAATAGAACTAGCAGGAACACGACCATTTAACGCGGCACCTATATCGCCTTCGGTATCAACCAATCTAAATTCAATAGTGGCTGTCGCATTAAGTATTTCTTTTGCTTTGGCAGTGTCTTGAACACCGGGTAATTCAATAACAATGTGTTTTTTACCTTGGCGCTGAACTAATGGCTCTGCAACACCCAATTCATTAACACGGTTACGAATAATAGTGATGTTTTGTTGTAAGGCATATTCACGAATTTCTTTAAGCTGAATCTCTGTCATTTTCGCGGTAAGCGTTAAAGTGTCTTCATCAGAGCTAATGATCAAATCACGATAGCGCTTTTTCAACAAAGTTTTACCTTGTTCAAGGTCTTCCACTTTACGGAATTTAACAACGATATTATCTCCGCTCTCTTTTACTCTACTTCCATGAATTTTTTCATTACGTAAATCATCACGGAAATCACTTACCATACCTATTTTAGCTTTATTGACGGCTTCTTTCATGTTCACTTCCATCAAGAAGCTTACGCCACCACTTAAATCTAAACCAAGCTTCATTGGCGCACCACCAATAGCTGCCAACCAATCAGGGGTGTCAGGTGTTAAGTTTAAAGCAACTGAATATTTTTTGCCTAATTCATCATCAAGAACATCACGAGCTTTCAGCTGATCTTCAGTATTTTTAAAGCGTGTTAATACTTGGCCTTTTTCTAAAACAATACTGGCATAATCAATATTATTTATCGTCAGGTTAGCTTTAATGGTATCAAGTGTTGCCGCATTTGCTTCCACGCCTCGTTTACCTGAAATCTGTACGGCAGGATCTTCACCATAAAGGTTAGGTGTGGCATAGAGCGCACCAAAAGCAACGATGAACGCCACCATTAATGTTTTCCATAAAGGGTATTTGTTTAACACAATTTGTCCTTTTTTAATCTATTCTCTTTGTGCTTTATTTTTATAATTACTGCGTTAAAAGTGCTCATTGACGTTCGTCAACTCCGCGCTTTCGCCTCGTATTTACTTCAATAAAACACAAATCAAACAATTACTAGTTATTATCATTTAAATTATTAATTTACTGTTTTAGCAAAAGAACAATACCGTAGTATTTAAGTTCTATACTAATTTTATAGATTCTAGCTAAGTTAGTTGGCTTGAGTTCAAAGAAAAAGCACGGAGTTGACGCTAGTCAATGAGTACTTTAGATGCCGAAATCAAGTCAAATAACAACGATAAAACTATAAAGACTTCATAGTGCCTTTAGGCAATACTGCGTTGATTGCGCCTTTTTGCACTGTCACTTCGGTACCTTCGCTAATGCTAACCACAATAAAATCTTTCTCGTCAGATACTTTAACAATTTTACCTACGATGCCACCTTGGGTTAACACTTCATCGCCTTTAGATAACGCAGACATCAAACCTTTATGATCTTTAACACGCTTAGCTTGTGGGCGATAAATCATAAAATAAAATACTAAACCAAACACCGCTAGCATGATAATCATTTCCATTCCTCCACCAGCTGTGGCTGGGGCGGCTGCGGCGTGGGCTGTACTGATAAATAAACTCATAATATCCTCTTATTTCTTTTTATAATTAGTTAGTAACTTTTCACTTTATTGCTATTTCGCCCAATTTAGGTGTCAAATGTACTCATTGACTACCGTCAACTCCGTGCATTTTCCTGTAAATTGAACCAAATAGCTAAAAAATTGCCAAGCTACTAGATTCTTCAAATATTGACAATTACTTGTCGCTTCAAATTGGTCACTTTAAACTTGCTTGCTACCTGCAGCTAAAGATGGAACAGGTAAATCACGTAGTGCATAAAATTCTTCAACAAAGGCGTCTAATTTACCCTGCTCTATCGCATCGCGCAAACCCTGCATGACTTTTTGATAAAAATGTAAATTATGTAAAGTATTCAACTGCGAGCCTAAAATCTCTTTACACTTATCTAAATGATGTAAATAAGCACGTGAATAATTTTTACAAGTGTAACAGTCACAGCTTGAATCTAATGGTCCTGCATCGGTTTTATTACTGGCATTACGAATCTTAACAACACCGGTATTAACAAATAGATGACCATTGCGAGCATTACGTGTTGGCATAACACAATCGAACATATCGATGCCGCGACGAACACCTTCAACTAAATCTTCAGGTTTGCCTACTCCCATCAAGTATCGGGGCTTATTTTCGGGAATCAAGGGCGCGGTGTGATCTAATATGCGCTTCATATCTTCTTTTGGCTCACCTACAGACAAACCACCAATGGCATAACCATCGAATTCAATTGCTTTTAAACCGTTAATTGATACTTCGCGCAAGTCTTCATACATACCGCCTTGCACTATACCAAACAAAGCTGATGGGTTATCGCCATGCGCATCTTTTGAGCGCTGTGCCCAACGAAGTGATAGTTCCATTGAGTCTTTAGATTCTTTATGTGTTGCAGGATATGGCGTGCATTCATCAAAAATCATTACCACATCTGAGCCTAGTTTACGCTGAACTTCCATTGACCGTTCAGGAGTAAGCATAATTTTTTCACCATTAACAGGTGAACTAAAGCGCACACCTTCTTCAGTGATTTTACTCATTTTTCCTAAGCTAAAAACTTGAAATCCACCTGAGTCGGTTAAGATTGGCTTATCCCAATTAATGAAATCATGTAGATCACCATGTTTTTCAATAATATCAGTGCCTGGGCGTAACATTAAGTGAAAAGTATTACCTAAGATTATTTCAGCGCCCGTGTCCGCAACTTCTTCAGTTTTCATACCTTTGACTGTGCCATAGGTGCCCACAGGCATAAAAGCGGGTGTTTCAACTGTGCCACGATCAAACGTTAAGCGGCCACGACGAGCTTTACCGTCAGTGTTTATTAATTCGTACTTCATTTTGTTTTTCATTAAGTGTTTTCCTTACCTACCAGCGAGACAGGCTGATGGTTATTAATTTGTAGGTCGATGCTCGCCTCGACAAATATCGCAGCAGGACAATATGCTCCTGCATTGTCTAAGAAGTTACATCCATGTAACGTAAGTTACGACCTACATTTATTTAGTTAATTCTCGTTTAGTTAGCGCTTGCTTAGTGAGGAACATCGCATCGCCATAACTAAAAAAGCGATATTGCTCCGTAATGGCATGCTGATACGCATTCATAATATTTTCATAGCCTGAAAATGCACTGACTAACATTAATAAGGTTGATTCTGATAAGTGAAAATTGGTTAGCAGTGCATCTATTAATTTAAATTCATAACCGGGGGTAATAAATATATCGGTATCACCGTAAAAAGAGGTTAACTCAGTGCCTTTATCCTCTGCCGATTTAGCTGCACTTTCTAATGACCGTACTGAAGTTGTTCCTACTGCGACAATGCGACCGCCATTTGCTTTAGTTCGAGTGATTTGTTCGACCACCTCATCAGCTACTTCAACATATTCAGCATGCATAATGTGATCAGCAATTTCATCCACTTTAACCGGTTGAAACGTACCTGCACCGACATGTAAGGTAACAAAAGCAAGTTCGACACCTTTAGCTTTTATTTCATCTAATAAAGCATCATCAAAGTGCAAACCTGCTGTTGGCGCGGCAACTGCGCCGGGTTTTTCATTATAAACAGTTTGATAGCGTTCTCTGTCGCTGCTTTCATCAGGTCTGTCTATATAAGGCGGTAATGGCATATGACCAATGTCATCTAATATAGACAATACAGATTGCTCACCTTGAAACTTCAGTTCAAATAAAGCGCCATGGCGGGCAACCATAGTAGCTTGAACCTTACCTTCAAGTAACAACTCAGCTCCCACCTTCGGCGATTTACTCGCACGAATATGGGCTAACACAGTATTTTTATCTATTAAGCGCTCAACTAAGACTTCAATCTTGCCGCCACTAGATTTTTGGCCAAACATACGCGCTGGAATAACCCGCGTATTATTAAAAACTAGTAAGTCGCCCGCATTTAATTGCGCCAAAATATTTTTAAAACCGAGATCAGCTATCTCACCAGTATTGCCTTCAAGTACCATCAAACGACTGCCGGTACGATTGGCTTTAGGGAATCGAGCAATTAACTCATTAGGTAAATCAAAAGAAAAATCAGATACACGCATGGTAAATAGTTGAACTAGCCTTGTTACCCGACTTAAAAGCCAAGCATATTGATAAAAATAAAACGCGTAATTTTAGAGGGCTAGGCGTTTAATGGCAAGTTAAATAAGCAAATAAGATCATCGACTCAACTTATCAATAAAACCAGCTTGGTACTTAGCAATATAAATGCTAATTATATTCAGTATTTAGCTGAAATATCCTGTCGAAATACGGTTTTTAAAGTATGCTCATAAGTAATGACAACTAAACATTAGACGGCCAATATGAATAATCTCGCTTTCTCAATTGCAAAAACAATCATTAATGGTTTTGATCGCCACATTCATCTTTTCATCGAAATAACCCAATCAGCTCAGCAAAGGTTTCAACAATGCCAGTGGAGCGATGTTCAGCAGGCCGCAAAAGCAAGAACAACCTTTTATGAGCAGCGAGTGAAGGAAACGTTTGACATTATTAAGCAAGATTTTTTTATTGAGTCACTTGATGATGCTTTGTGGCTACAAGTTAAAAGAGACTTCATTGAACTTTTAACTGAACACAAACAACCAGAGTTAGCGGAAACATTTTACAACTCAGTTTTTTGTCGTTTATTTGAGCGTAAGTATTATCACAACGATTATATTTTTGTCGAAAGCACCGCTCAGCGTCTTGATGATAGACCAACGCCAAACATTTACACTAGCTATAAACCAGCAGAAAAAGGCTTAAATCAAACTATATGTGACATTATGAATGCTCATAAAAGCACCGTTCCTTTTGTTGATTTAGACGCAGATGTTGAAGTGCTTATTCGAGCCTTTCGTCGTAAAGCTCATAAAACACGCTTTAAATTAGAAGACTTACAGTTTGATATTTTAGACTTTACTTTTTACCGTAATAAAGGCGCATACTTAATTGGCCGCGTACTCTCTCCTGCAGGAGAAACGCCTTTTATTGTCTGTGTACTCAATAATGAAAAAGGTGGTTTGTATATTGATGCTTTACTCAGCAAAAGTGAAGATATGGCCGTGGTTTTTGGCTTTGCACGTGCATACTTCTTTGTTGATTGTCAGCATCCTTATGCGCTAGTTAATTTTTTACAAAGTTTAATGCCTCATAAAACGAAAGCAGACTTATATTCCGCCATTGGTTTTCACAAACAAGGTAAAACTCAATTTTATCGTGATTTTCTAAATCACCTTGATAGCAGCGATGATAAATTTGAGCTTGCTGCAGGTATTAAAGGTATGGTGATGTCGGTATTTACCTTGCCCTCCTATCCCTATGTATTTAAAATAATCAAAGACAAGTTTTCTCCCAGTAAGAATATGACTCGCGCTGATGTTAAGGAAAAATATCATCTAGTAAAGCTTCATGACCGAGTAGGTCGTATGGCTGATACCATGGAATATTCAGAAGTAGCCTTTCCAAAAAATAGGTTCAATGAAGAGCTATTGGAAGAATTACATAAAGTTGCGCCGTCATTAATTCGTTATGAAGATAATTTATTAATAATAAGCCATCTATATATAGAGCGGCGCATGGTGCCATTAAACCTTTATTTGGCAAAGGCCAATGATGAAGAAATAGAGGATGCATTATATGGTTACGGTAAAGCGATTAAGCAATTAATTTCTGCCAATATATTTCCCGGTGATATGTTGCTTAAAAACTTTGGCGTGACTCGTCATGGTCGCGTAATTTTTTATGATTACGATGAGATTACGTATATGGACGAAGTAAACTTTAGAATAAAGCCTGTAGCGGTAACTGAAGAGCAAATTTATGCCGCTGAGCCATGGTACTCGGTAGCGCCTGGCGATATGTTCCCTGAAGAGTTAGCTACTTTCGCACTAGCGAACCAAAAGTATTTAAAAGCGTTTAAAATGCACCATGAAGATCTATTAACAGCCAGCTATTGGCAACAGTGTCAGAAAAATGTAGCAGATGGTGTTTATGAAGATGTTTACCCTTATCCTGAAAAATTTAGATTTTGCAGCATGAGAGAGGCGAGTAAGAATTTATAGCAAGAAAAGTAACGAGTTTCGAAAACATCATACGTTTGTTGTATTGTCTTCGCGGCTCACAACTATAAACTCGATCCTTATCTTAGCCGTTTTGCTTATTTAACAGACAAACAGCTAAACAATTAAGATTATTTAACAATTTACTCTTTACCTTTGGCTGTGCATCAGTATAATTCGAATCCGTTGCAGGGGTGTAGTTCCAATTGGTAGAACAGCGGTCTCCAAAACCGATGGTTGGGAGTTCGAGTCTCTCCACCCCTGCCATTTTCTCTTCTTATTATTTTTGTTATTTATTACAACTTTCAATTTATTCTGCTTGCTTTCTTATCATCAAAAAGTCTGTCATTATATCGTCGTATCTTTACACTATTCAGCACTATTTTATGGCTATTACATCAAAACAATTTGAGCAGCTCACTGAAATGGGAATCGACCTATGGCAGAGCCGAACACCTTGCTGTATTAATGATACTGAGCAGTCTAACTATCTAACGCAAAGTCAGAGCAGCTTGGCAAACTTAACTAAGCAAAAACTCTTTAGTGATATTCTACTTAGCCTGAATTTAACCCTTGGTGAAGTTAAAGCTCAAGGTGACCATCTCGATCTGGGATTATTTAACTGGTATTTCCTTGATAAAGAGCTTAATGAGGAGCTTGATGAGGAGCTAAAGCACGAGTCTGCTCCAGACAAGCCTCTTATCAGTTGTATCGAGAGTAAACTTATTAGCCCATGTATTGAAACCATCGCCCAATCAGCTAAATTAAAGCAACAATTGTGGCACACCATAGCCAACAACTTATTATAATGACTAAATCAGCAAATTTTTCCCAAATCACTTTAAGTGACATTAATAATTTAATGCCCATAGAGAACGCCTGCCACTCTCACCCATGGAGTGAGAAAACGTTTACTAGTTGTATTGGTGGTCGATATTTTGGTGAAATGCTAAAAAACAAACTTAATGACCAGCAAAGCATCATTGGTTTTTATATTGGTGAGTTGGTGGTTGATGAAGCAACCTTAATGGATATTTGTGTTGAGCCAAATCAGCAAGGCAAAAGTTTTGGTAAAAAATTATTAACTCAGTTTATCGAGCAAGCTAAAGTAAAAGGTGCGTTAAAAATATGGCTTGAGGTGCGTTCTAAAAATATTAGCGCACAAATGTTATATATGAATGCGGGATTTATTGAAACTGGCCGCCGTACGGGTTATTACCCTAGCGCTAAAGGTTTTGGCTATGAAGATGCCATAGTGATGTGTTTGTCTTTATAAAAGCTTAATCTTATAAAAACTTATTTTTTCCTAAAACAATCATTAATTTCGACACTTTTAAATGACTTCTCCTTAGTATTTTCGCTATAATGTGCCGTTTTTTATATTTGTATTGTAGTCCCACTTTTTTAGTCATAGGTAGCTCGCATGTCAGTTCAGCAAGAACAAGTCGATTTACGTCGCACGTTCGCCATTATTTCTCACCCCGATGCGGGTAAAACCACCATTACCGAAAAGGTATTGTTGTTTGGCCAAGCTTTACAAAAAGCGGGGACGGTAAAAGGTAAAAAATCAGGTCAGCATGCTAAGTCTGATTGGATGGAAATGGAAAAAGAGCGTGGTATTTCGATCACTACCTCTGTGATGCAATTTCCTTACAATAATTGCTTAGTCAACTTGCTTGATACTCCCGGCCATGAAGACTTCTCTGAAGATACTTACCGCACATTAACCGCCGTAGATTCATGCTTGATGGTTATTGATGTTGCCAAAGGTGTTGAAGCCCGTACTGTTAAATTAATGGAAGTCACCCGATTGCGTGATACCCCAATCATTACTTTTATGAATAAAATGGATCGTGATGTACGTGACCCTATTGAAGTAATGGATGAAGTCGAAGAAGTACTTAACATTAATTGCGCACCTATTAC
The DNA here is from genome assembly GCA_029938115.1 of Colwellia sp. Taxonomy (GTDB): domain Bacteria; phylum Pseudomonadota; class Gammaproteobacteria; order Enterobacterales; family Alteromonadaceae; genus Colwellia. The sequence goes on from JAPYOP010000023.1 coordinate 11,608, forward strand.
TTGGCCAATTGGCATGGGTAAAGAATTCAAAGGTGTTTATAATTTATTAACTGATGAGATATTTTTATATCAATCAGGTTTAGGGCATACCATTCAAGAAAGACGAGTAATCAAAGGTCTTGATAACCCAGCACTTGACGATGCTATTGGTCCCTTTGCCGAAGATTTTCGTGAAGAAATGGAGTTGGTACTTGGTGCTGCTCATGAATTTAATTTAGATGCATTTTTAAAAGGTGAACTAACACCGGTGTTTTTTGGTACAGCTTTAGGTAACTTTGGTGTTGATCATATGCTTAATGGTTTAACCAAATGGGCGCCAACACCATTACCAAGGTTAACTGATGTCCGGACAGTAACAGCAACAGAAGATAAGTTCTCTGGATTTGTTTTTAAAATTCAAGCGAATATGGATCCTAAACATCGTGATCGCATCGCCTTTATGCGTATTTGCTCTGGTAAGTATGAAAAAGGCATGAAAATGAAACAAGTTCGCATTAATAAAGACGTTAAAATTGCTGATGCGGTAACCTTTATGGCGGGTGATAGATCAAACGTTGAAGAAGCTTATGCTGGCGATATTATCGGTTTGCATAACCATGGCAGTATTCAAATTGGTGATACTTTTACCGCTGGCGAAATGATGAAGTTTGGCGGAATCCCCAACTTTGCGCCAGAAATGTTTCGTCGTATTCGTTTACGAGATCCATTAAAAGCTAAACAATTGCAAAAAGGCTTAATTCAGCTTTCAGAAGAAGGTGCTGTTCAGGTATTTAGGCCCTTTATTAATAACGACATGATTGTTGGCGCCGTTGGTGTACTACAGTTTGAAGTGGTGGTACAACGCTTAAAAACAGAATACAAAGTCGATGCTATTTATGAGCCTATCAGTGTTGCAACTGCGCGTTGGTGTACTTGTGATGATGAACGTACTTTAGAGCAATTTAAAAAGAAAGCGGGGGATTACTTGGCATTAGATGGCGGTAATAACTTAACTTATATTGCGCCAACTATGGTTAATTTATCATTGGCGCAAGAACGTCACCCTGATATACAGTTTCACTCAACCCGAGAACACTAATTTTTGCTTTCTATATAGAATTTTTGCGGCATTGTTATCGCATTTTTATTTCGTCACTTAGTAAACTAAGCTCCTAATAAAACTGCTCAACGGCTTTGCTAAAATCAATCTAGTTTGCAAAACTGAATACTAAAATTAATTATATTACTAACTGCGAGTTGCTCTATTCTCGCAGATAGTTGGTTCAAGATTAATGAAAACGCGCGGAGTTGACGTCAGTCGATGAGCACGATTGAAGCGAATATTGAGCCAAATAGCAAAGAGAATGAGACCACGAAATGAATATTAAACAAATACTAAGTAAAAAAGTCAGTGCGGCTATGGTCGCAGCAGGTTTGCCCGAGGGTACGAATCCAGCGATTAGTTTATCAAATCGTCCACAGTTTGGTGATTATCAAGCGAATGGCGTTATGGGCGCCGCTAAAAAGTTAAAAACTAATCCGCGCGAATTAGCCACTAAAGTTGTTGAAAACTTAGACCTAGACGGTATTGCCGATAAAATTGAACTTGCCGGCCCTGGCTTCATTAATATTCACCTAGACAAAGAATGGCTTGCTACACAGCTTAACCTTGTTGCTAATGACAACCATATTGGCGTTACCCAACGCGCTACGCCACAAACAGTAGTCGTAGATTATTCAGCCCCTAATCTTGCTAAAGAAATGCATGTTGGCCATTTACGCTCTACCATTATTGGTGACGCAGTTGTTAAAGCACTTGAGTTTCGTGGTGACAAGGTTATTCGCCAAAATCACATGGGTGATTGGGGCACACAGTTTGGCATGTTAATCGCTCATTTAAGCGACAAACTCGCTAGTGACGAAGTGGCAGAAACAGCGCTTGCCGATTTAGAAAACTTTTATCGTGAAGCAAAAGTTCGCTTTGATGAAGAAGAAGGTTTCGCTGACAGAGCACGCGCTGACGTAGTTAAACTGCAAAGTGGTGATGCTGACTCAGCTAAGTTATGGCAGCAGTTTATCGATATATCTATTGCCCACAGTGAAGAGATTTATACTACGTTAAACGTCTCTCTTAAACGCTCTGATATTATGGGTGAAAGTGCTTATAACGATGATTTATCAACGGTTATTGATGAGCTTATGGCAAGCGAAATTGCTATAGAAGATCAAGGCGCTAAAGTTGTCTTTATTGATGAAATGGCTAATAAAGATGGCGACCCTTCAGTGTTTATCGTCCAAAAATCTGGCGGTGGTTTTTTATACGCTACAACTGATTTGTCTGCCTGTCGTTATCGCAGCGGTAAATTAAAAGCGGATCGTATTATTATCTTCACCGATGCTCGCCAAGCCTTACATTTTAAACAAGTAGAAATTGTTGCTCGAAAAGCTGGATTCTTGCCAGAGCAAGTAGGTTATGATCACTGTCCATTTGGCATGATGATGGGTAATGATGGCAAACCATTTAAAACTCGTACTGGTGGTACTATCAAACTTGCTGAGTTATTAGATGAAGCAGTAGTACGTGCGAGTGATTTAATTAAAGAGAAAAATCCAGAAATCACTGCACAAGACTTAGCAGAGATATCGACAAAAGTAGGCATTGGCGCAGTAAAATTTGCCGACTTATCAAAAAATCGTACCAGTGATTATATTTTCAACTGGAAAACTATGCTCAGTTTTGAGGGTGCTACAGCTCCTTATTTACAATATGCCTATTCACGTATTCAAAGTATCTTCAATAAAGCTGAGAGCAGCAAAGCAGAGTTAACTAAATTTAGTGAAAGCATCCAAATTATAGAACCACAAGAGAAAGCGCTTGCTTTGAAATTATTGCAACTTGAAGATGTTATAGATGCGGTCATTAGTGAATGTACGCCTAACTTGTTATGTAATTACCTTTATGAACTCGCTAGCCTTTACATGAGCTTTTATGAAGCTTGCCCTATTTTAAAAGAAGGCATCAACCTAGAAATAAAAGAGTCTCGATTAGCTTTGTGTGACTTGATTGCTAAAACCTTAAAACAAGGTTTAGATATTTTAGGTATTGAAGTGATGGAGCGCATGTAGTCTACTCTGCTCAATACTGTAAAGAAAAGCCGACATTCTTATGTCGGCTTTTTTGTTTCCTTTAAAGATATTTTTATCTAGATTATTTCATTTCTGTTAAGGTCATTATCAAATTCAACAATAAAAATGCAGATAAAATATGAAACAACATGACTGTTCGCCATTAGAAGACTACATTGAATATCCTGAAGCTGAAATGCTTGCGCGTTCAAAGGTGTTTTATCAAGATATTAAACGTCGTCACTCTGTTCGTAGCTTCAGCGACAGAGCGGTTAATAAAACTATTATTGAGAATTGTTTGAAAGCTGCTGGAACAGCGCCTAGCGGTGCTAACCATCAGCCTTGGCACTTTGTCGCAGTAAGTTCACCTGACATAAAAAAACAAATTAGAGAACAAGCGGAACATCACGAACGCGGATTTTATGACGGTCGTGCCGGTGATGAGTGGCTCGGTGCATTAAAAGAGCTAGGAACAGACGCCAACAAACCATACCTTGAACATGCGCCATGGTTAATTGCGATTTTTAGCCAGAAAAAAGGCGGTATTAGTGAAGACGATAAAAATACAAATTACTATGTACATGAGTCTGTGGGTATCGCGACCGGCTTTTTAATTAACGCTTTGCACAATGCTGGCTTAGCGACCTTAACTCACACGCCAAAGCCGATGTCTTTTCTAAATAAAGTTTGTAATCGAGGTGATAATGAGCGCGCTTATATGCTAATTATTGCTGGTTATCCTGCCGATGACGCCACTGTTCCGGCTCATGCGCAGGTGAAAAAATCATTAGATGATATTGCGACGTTTTTATAACTATGTTGATAAAGGCTGACCTAAACAAAGTCCAACTGAATATCAGTACAACCATTTTTACAACGAATGCCTGAGTTTTCACCACTTGCAGAGGTGCTTTGCTCAGGTGTTAATAAATAAAGTGGTTGTTGGCACGTTGGGCAAAGAACCTCTTGTCCGGCTATCACTTTTTTGACTATTTGCTTTTGTTTAGCAAAAGAGTTCTTACTTGCTTTTTGCAGTGCTGCAAACTGTTTTAAATCTATATTCATATCGCATTTACTATTTGGTAAGTTAATTTAATTAAATTGCTATTATTTGATAAACTACGTCCCATTATACCCTCGATTGATTTTGTAATTCTATGATGAACAAAGATAAATTTGATTTACATATAAAAATCACTACTACAAATGACAGCAATGCCATAAAGGCTCTTAAAACACGATGCCAAGAGCAAGGGATAACATTAACTATAAGCCAATTAAAACAAGCAGTTAGCAAGGGGGCTCTGTGGTTAACACGTGGCAAACACACTCAAAGGCTGCGCAGAGTTAAAAAAAGCCTTATTCAAGGAGATGAATTACATTTCTATTACAATGAAAAGGTACTTGCTAGCGAAGTTACTGCTGCCACACTTGTTAGCGATGAACAGGACTACAGTGTTTGGTTTAAACCTTATGGCATGTTATCTCAAGGCTCAAAATGGAGTGACCACTGTACTATTGCTCGTTTCGCTCAACTGAACTTAATACCAGAGCGAGCTGTTTTTATCGTCCATCGGTTAGACCGAGCGGCAACCGGTTTAATTCTCATAGCGCATAGTAAAAAAGCGACTAGAGCATTATCTGCAATGTTTGAAAATCGTAACGTCGACAAAAGCAACTTAGCAAAATATTATCAAATTATCGTACATGGTGATCACAGTAAAAACGCACAACCACAAGTAATCAGCAGTGATGTTGATGGCAAAAGTGCTCGCAGTACATTCACTTGTTTAGCTTATAATAAAAATAAAGACCAATCACTTATCAAGGTTAAAATTGATAGCGGTAGAAAGCATCAAATTCGCATTCATGCCGCTAGTATTGGTTTGCCTGTTGTTGGTGATAGGTTACACGGAGTTGCTGATGAAAGTGAAACTCAAGATTTGCAGTTATGTGCTGTTAGCTTGAGCTTTATATGTCCACTTACTGATATTAAAAAGCAATTCGAACTAGATGAGCATTTAAGACCTCTGTTAATACCATGATATATAATGAAATTAAACGCAGTAGTTAAAATCACTATCATCAAGTAAAGACAACGAATCACCTACTCGCTCAACGCGGTTCAAAGCATTGAGTAATTCCAAACCTTGTTGGCGTTGCTCTTTGGTTAGAGCAAGGTAAGGTAAACGGAAATTAGCTTTAACAGCACCAGTCATCATCAATGCTGTATTAATGGCGATAGGGTTAGGCTCACAAAACAACCACCCCATTAGGCCTTGCAATTTATTATTCAGCTCAACATTTTCGTTATCCATCAATTGACGCATTAAACCCGGCACTATATTTGAAGTAACCGAAATCACGCCATGGGAGCCATATTGATGACGGCCATCGTGACTTTCATCATCGTTACCAGACCAACAAGCAATGCCCTGTTTTTCATAATGAGCTATACGTTCATTACCACCACATTCCTTTACACCAATAAAGTTTTTATGCTTAGCCAATGTTTCAATAATATCAGGGGTAAGATCTTGCCCTGTTCGCCCAGGAACATTGTAGATAAAGGCAGGACCAATATCTAAAGTACGTGTAAAATGCTCAATAACACCTGCAGTTGAGGTTCTACCGTAATAAGGGTTGATTTGTAATGTTGCATCCATGCCAGCAGCAAAGCCATTTTTAGTTGCTTTAATCGCTTCACTGGTATTATTACTGCCGGTGTTGCCAATAACTAATAACTTATCGCCAAACTTGTGAACACTATGAGCTATTAGAATCAAATGCTCTTCCCAGTTTAATAAATGTCCCTCACCGGTAGTGCCGCCAACAACAATGCCATCTACGCCAGCATCAACTTGCGCTTGAACAAGTACATCATAAGTGGCTATATCAACTTCACCTGCTGCGGTATAAGGTGTTTTGATTGCGGTAATTAAACTGGCTGCTTTTAACTGCTTCATTATTGTCCTAGATTTTACTTAAATTAAGTGGTTAATATCCAATGGATTAAACTAACAATGACCAATATTGTCAGTGATTTTACGCATTATAAAAATTTCATTGGTCTCAATATGTTGATACTCAAAAAAATGATGGTTCAACTGCAAGACCTTATAAGCATGATAATTATTGCGATCATTTAAGTCAGCCGCATAAATCTGCTCATCGACTATCTCATTTTTTGTTATGGTAAAATGAATATCAGCCACTAAGCCCCAATCACCTAATTCAGTGATCTGATCAATAACGTTATCTGCTGCACCTACTTTTGTCTCTAACGTCACAAAAGTAAATTCAAAACTACCATCAGCACTTAATTGAGCATACTCAATGGTTTTTTTATTTTGATCAACTATTTCTTCGCGAAACCACCGACCAAACAACAATTCTCTTTCGAATACCAAGAATAATACCTTTATATTTCATTTATTAACATGTCTACGCATCTCACTCAGGAAAATGGTTTAAATTCCTTGTAGGGGGTAATTTATTGCCCTTTTTGTCAGACTGCAGGTTTTTTTGTTCCAGACAAAACCTAAGTATCTACATCCTTGTTGACAAAGTCCAACCTACATAAGGTAATACCAATTTGATAATGTATCCTGAGTCACCTACCATAGTCATTTTATTAAAAGTACAAACAAAAAAAACACCATCACTCATATATTATATAAGCGCAATGATGTTTATTTTAATGGTAAACTTACCTAAAGCCAATCTGAATAAGTTATTAATATTTCATAGTATTAGTTAAATATATTACCTAAAAAAATAGCTTTTCTATAATACTATTTTTTCATCACTTTAATACTGCCATTTACACTTTCCATGTTGATATCAATATCGCCTGAACCAATGTCACCGCGTAAGCTATTCCCCATAAAAGTGCCTTCTTGCGCACTAATGCCAAACTCAGTTTTAATGCTGCCATGCATAGTTTCAAGATCTAAATTAGCATTGATATCATCGGGTAAGTACAATTTAATACTGCCATTTACTGTTTCAATATTAATGTCTTTAAGATCGGCACCAATAGATTGGTAATAGACTTTAATACTGCCATTCACTGAGCCGATTTCACTATTGCTAGTTAAGCCTGTTGCCTTAATTGAGCCATTTACCACTTGGGCATTAACTTCTCCACTAACATTCTCAATGGTTAGACTGCCATTAACTAATTCAATTTCTGATAAATTAGTGTCACTTGGTAGCCATACTTTGTAGGTAACTTGCGCTGATTGATGATTTCGGCCCCAAGACGAACTTTCTTCGTAATCAGTTTCGACACTTACCTTTTCGCCTCTTTGTTGTATTTTAACTTCAACCCGGTCAAACTCTCTTTGACTATCAGCACGAATTTCCGCTTCAATTTTAATGACTTGCTCTGACCAACTGGTAATTTCTACTTTACCATTGATATTTTCTAAACTGAACTTGCTATTGGCATTAACATCGAAAGATTTTTCAATCGTATCGGTAACATCAGCATAAACAGAAAAGACAAAAGTGCTACTTAAAGCACAAGCTAACATTATATTTTTAATTGGTGTTTTCATTTTTACTTCCTAATTTATTTTACCGAATAAGCGGTTAATTACATTTATACCAACTTGATTAATTAATTAGATGTAACCCAGTTCAAAAAGGTTTAAATTATAATAAATTTTTTTACTATAAAATCAAGGTTTGTCATGAAAAAACCCAATGTGCAATTATTATTAACCGGAAATGAATTAATGACAGGCGATATTGTTGATAGTAACTCAGCCATGATTGCACAACAATTAAAAGAATTAGGATTAGAAGTATCTCGCAAAGTAACCATAGCTGATGATATAGATTTATTAGTACATGAAATAAATCAACTTGCCCAAAGTGCCGATATTGTAATTATTAATGGTGGTCTAGGACCAACCGTTGACGACTTGACGGCTCAAGCCTTAGCAAAAGCAATCAATGTACAACTTGTAGAACATCCTGAAGCTTTAGAACATCTTACGGCTTGGTGTAAAAAGCGTGGTGCATCATTAAATACGCCAAACTTAAAGCAAACGATACTTCCTCAAGGCTGTGAGATTATAGCCAACAAACAAGGTAGCGCAGTGGGTTTTAAAGTTAATCACTCAAATTGTGATATCTACTGTACTCCTGGGGTTCCTAGAGAACTACAAATAATGCTTAACGAGCAGATATCTCCTGACATAGCAAAAAAACTCCCTAGTGAACTCATTGCTGATGTTACCCGTTTACAAGTATTTGGCTTAGGTGAGTCAACTTTGCAGAAAATGGTTGATGAACAGCTACCCGACTGGCCTACAGATATAGAATTAGGCTTTAGAGCAGGCATGCCTTTGTTAGAGGTTAAGCTTACCACCACAAGTAAGGAAGCACATCGTCATAAACACATTTGGGAAAAAAGACTCATAGAAATTCTAGGCGATCACTTAATCGCTCAAATTGAGCATAAACCGTTATCTTTAGCAAAACATGTACTCTTGAAATTATCGGATAAAGATTTAAAAATAACGACCGCAGAATCATGTACTGGCGGATTGATTGCTAGCATGTTAACCCGTGAAGCTGGCGCTTCAGCATTATTTGAAGCAGGGTTTGTCACGTATAGCAATGCTATGAAAACCAAGTTGTTAGATGTGCCAGAGAAATTATTAAGTGAATATGGTGCGGTCAGTCAAGAAGTGGTGATAGCGATGGCGCAAGGTGCGTTAAAAAGTTCTTCTGCTGATTTAGCCATTGCAGTATCAGGCATTGCTGGCCCTGATGGAGGTAGTAGTGACAAGCCGGTAGGTACCGTGTGGATTGCTTGGGGAACTAAGAATAATTTAAAATCAGTCTGTTTATTAATGCCCTTGCCTCGAAGCTACTTTCAAAAGTATGTAGCAAGTATTGGCTTAGATTTAATACGAAGAGAGCTAATGAATAATCAAGAAACACCTCATTATGTTGTCGAACGTCAAAAAAAGTAAAATCAATTAGAGTATTTGTTAACAACTCATTGCTATGTAAATAAAAAATTTATATATTTAGAGAAGAGAAAAGTTACTTTATTATGCTAGTGCTATAATAAAAACATAATCAACTAAACAATAGTGCTATTTTTTATACATTGGAGTCCATTTTGGCTGAAAAAAACTTTATTACTAGTGGTCGAAACACTGTTATACATAAAATTAAAAAGTTTGACTTATTAATAATCAACGGAGATTCTCCCGTTGTTATTGTTAGCCACCGAGGAATTGGTATATACAAAGGTGAAATCCCAGCAAAACGTTCAATAGCGAAAAAAGCTTATCAAGATATTGTTCATATTGAATCAAGTGAAATTTTTAGTGAAGAAAAGACACTATTATTCGTACAAGCACTTGACGGTAGAGAGTATAAAATTGATTACAGTAAAGTAGACACTAAAAGCTTTATTAAAGTTCATCAAGATAATTATATTTAAGTACATTGGTAAATATAAAAAGTACATTATTTCAATCAAGTCATCACGCAGTTCATTGAAATTAACAATGATGATGTCGGAGTAAACCTTTATGACCCAGCTCAGTTTAATTGCTAACGCCAAGAATAATATTGATCTACATTTAGCTCCAATCAAAGGAGGTGATGAGATCACAGAAGCCAGCATTATTGAGCTAATAGCTAAGTCTGAGTACACAAAATTAAGAACGAATACAGCCAATGTAAAAAATGCGATAGCTGAATTAAATGATGTTCTAAAACCACTTCAAGACAAACAGACTGGCCGTGAAATAAATTACCCCGTTCTAGAACGTATTGATGCAACTATCTCTATCGCTATTGACGATGATGAAATGGGCGCTTCAGCTGCAATTACCGCAGCCCAAGGTGGTAAACATTTATCTGCAAAAGCGATTTTAAATGCCGCCCAAGAAGCAGGTGTAAAAAAAGGCTTTAGTAAAGAAGAGTTAGTCAAACTTGCACAGTTAGCGGCAAAAGAAGATCCAAACAATCAAGTCACGTCTCAAATAGCTAGTGGCAAATTAGCCATAAATGGAAAAGATGCAAAGATAAAACATCTTGTTGAAAGTGCACAAGCTCGAATCTTACGGCCTAAAAGAAGAGAAGATGGCAGTGTAGATATGCGTGATTTAGGCGACATAATTTGCGTAAAAGTAGGCGATCCACTCGCTGAAAAAGTTCTGTTAACGTCTGGCAAACAAGGTTACACCGTTACAGCGACTCCGCTTTCACCTGAGCCAGGTAATGACATTGTTCTAATCTCTGGCGAAGGGACAGAATTTAGTCCTAAAAATGAAAATATATTAGTCTCACAGAAAGTCGGCTTACCAAAAGTTATTCCAAACGGTATGGAAGTGGATGAAATTTACAAAATCAAAGATGTCAATGTGTCATCAGGTAACATTAATTTTACCGGTAGTGTAATAATTGAAGGTGATGTTAACGAGGGCATGAAAGTAATAGCTAGTGGAGATGTAACTATTGGTGGTTTTGTTGAATCAGCCATAATTGAGTCCGGTGGTGATATTACTATTTCTGGCGGTATTATTGGCCGTAAACACGATATTGAAAAAACCAAAGTTACTGATGTAAATATGAGTGTTAGTGTTAATGCTAATGGCAGCGTATACGCTAAGTATTGTCAGTATGCACAAATAAGTTCCAGTAAAGACATTCGTATAGAAAACCAGTTACTTCATAGCCTGATTAATGTTAATGGCGCTTTAAAGGTTGGCACAGAAGATAAATCAAACGGTACACTTATTGGTGGTTTTATTAAGGCTGGCGTTCATGTTAGCGCCGGTATCGTTGGTGCTACCGCGGGTAGTAATACCATTATTAGCTTTGATCATGAAATTATAAAGTTAAAAGATCAACTTACTGATATAGAGTCAAGGCTAAAAATTGATAAAGACAAAACAGCAGAGTTAAAAGTAGCAAGCGATAAATTGAAAAAACTACCTAAAGATAAAACAAACTCTGCAATGCTCGCGAAAGTAATTTCAACTTACCAATTTCACGCTAAAAGTATGGGCGCAATTTTACTCGAGAAAGAAAAACAAGAAAAAGCCCTACAAAGCTATATGGAAAGTGTCTATATAGAAGCGACAGAAAAGCTATATCATGGTGTTCAATTCATTGCAGGTGACTTTAATGATAGATCACGTAGAGAATATGGTCCAAGTCGAATTATTTATAAAGAACGAAAAATTCATATCGATCCAATCGTTAACACATAGATGAAATGCCATGATTAAAAAAATCCCACTATTACTGCTTAGCTTATTTAGCGTTAACAGTTACGCAGAACAATGCTCAGTCAATTTTAACTATGGTGTCATTATTGACCCAAGCCATATTCGCATAATTGATATGGGTCAAACGGTTGTGCAAATTAATGGCGAAAATCAACTTTTTGTTCAAGGGCGAGAAATAAAGTTAAACCAAGAGCAAGAACAGCTTATTGATCTGTTTTCGCTCGGCATACGCTCTCAAGTTCCTGAAATTGTTTCTATTGCTATTGAAGGTGTTGATATTGGTTTAAAAGCAGTAAATAAAGCTATTGGTAGCTTAACGGGCGAAAACAGTGCTTCTCAGCAAAAGGTTCAAGCTAAATTTGAAGAACTAAAATCGCGTATTCGCACTCGTTTTAACCAAAGTGCTAACAACTATTATATTGCCCCACAAGATTTTGATGACTTCGATGACATTTTTACCGGTGAGTTTGAAGAGGAAATAGAAGAAATAATTTCTGATTCTATTGGCACAATATTATTAGCCGTAGGTGAAGCTTTGATAAATGACAACAGTAATGAAAATGATGGTCATAGTGAACAACGTATATCTTCTTTTGATGATCGCATGAAATCTATGGGAAAGGATTTAAAATTAGAAATCAGCGCTAGCGCTAATGCTTTAGAAAAAAAGGCTGAGCAATTTTGTCTGAATCTGACTGAGTTAGATAAAATTGAAAGTGAAATTCAACGTTCAATTATGGCTTTGCGTCAATTTGATCTTATAGAAACAAATTAAAACAGCAGTAGCGAGTAAAAAGTGTCGAGTCACAAAGCTCCAAAAAACTAATATGGTGTCTTCGTCACTCGTAACTATTAAACTCGCTACTATTATCTACATATTCGGGTAATTTGGTCCGCCGGTTCCTTCAGGTGTAACCCAAGTGATATTCTGGCTTGGATCTTTAATATCACATGTTTTACAGTGAATACAGTTTTGGGCATTAATCACAAATTTATCCCCTGCTTCTGTTTGCTCCACCTCATAAACACCTGCTGGACAATAAAGTTGTGCAGGCTCATTAAACTTAAGTAAATTAACACTAATAGGAATACTGCTATCAGCCAGTTTTAAGTGACAAGGCTGCTCTTCTTCGTGGTTAGTATTTGATAAAAACACTGAAGAAAGTTTATCAAAACTTAGCGTATTATCTGGCTTAGGGTATTTGATCACTGCCGCTTCTGAAGCCGGTTTAAGTTGATCGTAATCTAAACTGTCATCTTTAAAATTAAACGGTAATTTACCACCAAAGAAATTTTGATCTATGGTGTTATAAGCGCCACCTAATAGGGTACCAAACTTGTGCATTGCAGGGCCAAAATTACGAGTATTATATAACTCATCATATAACCATGAGTGCTTGAATTTATCTGTATAGAGGGTTAAATCTTGCTTACCTTCTTCACTAACACCTTCGCTAGTAATAAGCGTTTCTATAATGGCTTCGGCAGCTAACATACCTGACTTCATCGCAGTATGATTACCTTTGATCTTAGCAAAGTTAATGGTACCTGCATCACAACCGACTAATAAAGCGCCCGGCATAGTCATTTTAGGAAGTGAATTAAAGCCACCTTTGGCCATGGCACGTGCACCATAAGAAACTCGTTTACCGCCTTCAAGATACTGGCTAATTTTAGGATGATGCTTATAACGTTGAAACTCATCAAATGGGCTTAAGTGTGGGTTGCTATAGTTTAAATCAACAATTAAACCAACAAACACTTGATTGTTTTCCGCATGATACAAATATCCACCGCCAGTGGTATCTTTGTCTAAAGGCCAGCCTGCAGTATGAACTACTAAACCTTCTTGATGTTTTGATGGTTCAATATCCCAAATTTCTTTGAAACCTAAGCCATAATGTTGAGGGGACGCATCTGCATCTAAATTGAATTTTGAAATTAACTCTTTACCTAAATGACCACGACAGCCCTCGGCAAAAACAGTGTATTTAGCTCGAAGTTCCATTCCAGGCATAAAGCCGTCTTTTTCTGTACCATCTACATTTAAGCCCATATCGCCAGTGATAATTCCGCCAACACTGCCATCATCATTATAAATAACACTTTGTGCTGGAAAACCAGGAAATATTTCAACACCTAACTGCTCTGCTTGTTCAGCAAGCCACCGGCAAACATTCCCCATGCTAACGATATAATTGCCATCATTGTGCATAGTTTTAGGCACTGAAAACCCCGGCAATTTAATTCCATTACTTTCACTATTTAACAAATAAATATCATCACCAGCAACTTTAGTTGTTAATGGAGCGCCTTTTTCTTGCCAATCTGGAAATAATTCATTTAGTGCTCTCGGTTCAAAGACAGCACCAGAAAGAATATGTGCACCAACTTCAGAGCCCTTTTCAACAACACACACCATTAACTCTTGTTCTTTTTCCTGTGCTAATTGCATTAAACGACATGCTGTTGATAGGCCTGCAGGGCCAGCGCCAACAATTACTACATCAAATTCCATCGATTCGCGTTCCATGGTATCTCCTAATATTTATTTTATTTACAAAAAACATTCAAACAGGTGTTTGATATTCAAACAGGTGTTTGATATTATCTTATTAGCGGTTGCCAAGCAAGACGATATTTTCTATAAAATATCCCCTTAGTGTAGTTAAATTTATAGTTTCTACTATGCTATATTTGTCACCTGTTTAAAACATAACTGCAATTATTTTAGAAACTTGAAGTATTGTATCGTAATTTGAAAGTTTTCACCAAGATTACGTTGACGTTTACGTCAACCGATAGTAATATTTTGAGTATTAACTCAATTTTTATATATCTTAGTTTTTATACTGAGTAACAAAACCAGAGGCAACGATGAAAGTATTAGTTCCGATAAAACGTGTTATTGACTATAACGTCAAAGTTCGCGTAAAACCCGATAATTCCAATGTAGATCTTGCTAATACAAAGATGGCAATCAACCCATTTTGTGAGATAGCAATAGAAGAAGCTGTTCGCCTTAAAGAAGCTGGAATAGCAACTGAAGTTATCGCTGTTTCAATTGGTGATAAATCTTGTCAAGAGCAGTTACGTACCGCATTAGCTTTAGGTGCAGATCGCGCCATTCAAATTGAAACAAGTGAAAGTTTGGACTCATTAAATATTGCTAAGCTTTTACATAAAATTGTAGAAGAAGTGCAACCTCAATTAGTTATTTTAGGCAAGCAAGCGATTGATAGCGATAATAACCAAACAGGCCAAATGTTAGGTGCCTTAACGGGTATGCCTCAAGGAACTTTTGCTTCAATGGTAAAAGTTGAAGGCGACAAAGTTAATGTAACTCGTGAAGTTGATGGCGGTTTACAAACAGTCGCTTTAAGTTTGCCTGCTATTGTTACTACTGATTTACGCTTAAATGAACCACGTTACGCATCATTGCCTAATATCATGAAAGCAAAACGTAAGCCTTTAGACGTTAAACCCGCTGCTGATTTCGGTATCGATTTAGCTCCTCGCACAAAACTATTGAAGGTTACACCTCCTGCGACACGTCAAGCAGGAATTATTGTTGAATCGATTGATGAGTTAGTAGAAAAATTAAAAAATGAAGCCAAGGTGATCTCATGAGTATTTTAGTATTTGCAGAACACGACAACAGCGCGTTAAAAGCTGAGACCCTTAAAACAGTTGCCGCAGCTCAAGCTATTGGTGGTGATATCACATTATTAGTTGCTGGTCATAACTGCCAAAGCGTTGCTGATGCTGCAGCAAAAGTAAATGGTGTTAGTAAAGTATTAGTTGCGGACAATGCCGCTTATGAACATCAGCTGGCAGAAAACGTAAGTTTACTTGTCACTGAACTTGCAAGTGACTACGAACATATTCTGGCAACAGCATTAACGACTGGCAAAAACTTTATGCCACGTGTAGCTGCATTGTTAGATGTAACTCAAATTTCTGATATTATCGCAGTAGAAAGTGCAGATACATTTGTTCGTCCAATATACGCAGGCAATGCTATTGCAACAGTACAAAGTTTAGATAGTAAAAAAGTAATTACCGTACGTACAACGGGTTTTGACGCAGTTACCACCGACGGTAGTGCAGAAGTTATTGTTTTAGATAGCGTAACTGATGCCGGTACATCAAGCCACGTAAGTGATGAGCTAACCGTGTCTGAACGTCCTGAATTAGGTGCCGCTAGTGTTATTATTTCCGGTGGCCGTGGTATGCAAAATGGTGATAACTTCAAACTGCTTGATGGTATTGCAGACAAACTTGGTGCTGCTATTGGTGCATCACGTGCAGCGGTTGATGCGGGTTTTGTACCTAACGATATGCAAGTAGGACAAACAGGTAAAATTGTTGCTCCAGACTTATATATTGCTGTTGGTATTAGTGGTGCAATTCAGCATCTTGCAGGCATGAAAGATTCAAAAGTCATTGTTGCAATCAACAAAGATCCTGAAGCGCCCATTTTCCAAGTAGCTGATTACGGTATTGTCGCTGATTTATTTGACGCCTTACCTGAGCTTGAAAGTAAACTATAAAAAGTAAGTAGGTCTTTAGACCTTCAGTCGCTATAATAAAACCACTCTACGCAGTGGTTTTTTATTGCTTAAAATTTACTGCGCTGAATCTTAAAATTAAGTAATGATATAAGAGGTAATCAATTTCATGAAAGAAAAACTTTCCAGTCTTGCTGATCTTGCTGCCGCTTTTGGTAAAGAGCCCGTACAAGCCAAAAGTGACAATCTCGCCTCTACAGAGTCTTTAGTGTACTCAACTAATACCGGCCGTATCAAACCTAAAAAGCAGACCTCTAAACTTGCTGCTACCGATGGTTTCGCATTAGTTCGTAGAGAAACCAAAGGCCGTAAAGGAAAAGGGGTTATAACAATTACGGGTTTAGGTCTGAGTGCGAAAGCATTAAAAGATCTAGCAAAAAAATTAAAAAAAACCTGTGGCACAGGCGGCACAGTAGTAAATGAGATCATTGAAATTCAGGGAGATAAACGAGAGCTAATAAAAACTATACTTGAAAAAGAAGGTTTTAAAGTTAAATTTATTGGGGGATAATTTTATTATAGAGTAGCTTTATTAGAGAATAACTATATTAAAAGATACAAAGATAAGAAAGATAAGAAAGATAAGTTTTAATTTACGTCTATACTGATAGTTCAACAATTTACTTTTCGGGTACTAATGTCAGTAGGAAGTCTGCAAGGTTGTACCAGTACATTACCTGAGGTTATGCAATAAAATAGGCTACAGCAATCAAATACAGCTGTAGACAATAATCTAACCTCTTCTACTTCAGCACAAAACATACGTTTAGCTGTTGAGCCTGCCAGTATTGACACGAAAGAAACCGAGGCTATTTCTCCAGCTACACAACCTAATTCTATAAATTCAGTTGCTGCAACTGAGCCAATATCTAATTCAACCATTGAAGCGACTATAGCCAATAATAAAAGCACAACCAACAATTACCAAAGTAATGGTCAACAAAAACAAAGCAGCATAACGTCTGGTTTATCGGTAAACATCAAAGTCTAATACTGCCTAAATACACAGAAAGTACCTTAACAACTATCTCCATAACTACTTACACAACTTCCACTACTT
>JAPYOP010000023.1:28710-42463 GCA_029938115.1 Colwellia sp.
ACTACTTACACAACTTCCACTACTTGCACAACTTCCACAACTTCCACAACATCAATTACGAAACCAATCGTAATATAACACTTGACTATACGAAACTCATCGTACATAGTTTGATTGTATATTTAACAATCAAAAGGAAATGACAATGGCTAGAAGAAAATTAAGAGAAGAAGAAAGAAATCTAGAGCCTGACATGACCCCCATGCTTGACATAGTTTTTATTTTATTAATATTTTTCATTGTTACAACTTCATTCGTTAAAGAAGAAGGTCTGCTAGTTAATAGACCGAAAATGAACCAATCATCAAGTGATAATACCCCTGCAATAATAGTTCAAATAAGTGAAACCGGTATTGTAAGCTTCAATGGTAAACTGGTTGATATTGAGCGACTACCTGCACGTATTGAGAACTTTATTGCAAAAAACAACAGCACTAACGCGGTTGTTATACCCAAATACAAAACCCGACATGAGGACGTTGTTCGGGTTATTGATCAAATAAAAACCTTTGAGCAGCTCACCGTTTCAATAGGGAAATAATAAAACTGCAAAAGCTCGTCACTTTGGTAACGGGCTTCTCTAAATCGCAAGATAAATGGGCAAATAAACGGTGAATATTGAGCCTATTCCCAAGGATGATTCTACCTTTATACAGCCATTGTGATTTTCAACAATTGATACACAAGAACTTAAACCGAGACCATTACCGCTATCTTTAGTAGTGAAATAAGGCTTGAATATTGACCGTTGGCATTCATCACTCATGCCTATGCCTTTATCTTTAACAGAAATCGCGATATATGAGCCAGGGTTCAGGTCATTTTCATCTAAAGTGTCAATATTATAGGAACGCACATTTACCATGATTGTTTCAGTATTGCTAGAAGCTTGACTAGCGTTAATAATTAAATTGTTAAGCACCTGATTAATTTGATTTATATCAGCATATAAAAGACTATTAACAAAGGAATTTTTATGCAGAATTGGCGATTTAATACTTGGTTGTATAAATGAAATTACATCTTCTATCATTTCAGAATTATTAAAAATAGTTTTAGTAATTTCTCCTTGTTTAGAGTAGCTCATAAACTTTTCGGTTAGCTTAGAAGCTTTTTCTGTCGCTTTGTCGATACGATCTAAATATTTAATGAGATCTTTGGCATCGCAACCTTTTTCTATTTTCATTGCTGCAAGTTGAGAAGAGCCTAGTATCATTGATAAAATATGATTAAAATCATGAGCTAACCCTGCAGAGAGAGCAGCTAACGTTTCCAGTTTTTGATTGGAAATATTAGTATCTTCAGCTTTTTTTCTTTCTGTTATATCGTGAAAAGCACCGAGTATTCCTATTACGTCGCCATTGCTATCAAGTAAAGGAATTTTGCTCGTTTCTAACCATGCGATATGGCCATCTGCCTGTTTTTGGCTTTCTATTATGTTTAATTCAGCTTGATTAGACTGAATTACTCGCTGATCGCATTCTCGAAAAAAATCGGCTTCAGCTCTAGTCCAAGGTAAGTCGTAATCCGTTTTCCCTATATACTCATCGGGTGAGTTAAGTCCCGCAACTTCAGCAAGGGCTTGATTACATCCTAAACCAACACTATTTTTATCCTTCCAAAACACACAAAAAGGCAAGGTATTAATAACGGTTTGAAACATTTCTAAAGAAGGTTGATTGTTTGGCTTTTCCATATTTATGTTTGCTATCCCTGCTATAAATTATTTATGTGATTTCAAAAGTTATGACTCTATGAGAGTAGCTCAGAAAAATAGCATCAAATAAACGTTTTGTCGAGGCAAGCTTCGACCTACAGCTCATGAAAAGTTAGGTGCTAATTGAGTATAGATGATGTTCAACAAACTGAGCGAATTATTTTTTACCTTGGTTTATACCTACAAAACAACTCGTTTTATCACTTTCACTCCACAATGGGTTCTTTGTCATAACTATAGTAAACATTGAACTTTGCAAATAAGAATCAAGCCACTTCCTTAAATGTAGGTAAGGTGATTGCAAGTACCACTGTCGCTCGACACGAGCAAACTGGCGAATAAAAGGTAATAAAGCAATATCAGCTAAGCTTGTTTTTGATGACATTAAGAAGTCATTTTGAGATAAACGTTGTTCGATATTTTGAATATAAACTTCACACGCTTGTCGACACTCAATAAGCGTAATTTCATGGTAACGTTTAGCACATTTATATGCTTCTAAAGCGCTTTAAAACTCACTATCAAAAGTTGTAATGAGTTTAAGCATATTAGTTAGTGCGGTACTATCATGTTGATGCAATAGATCATCAGGATCATTTTCGCCAAGTGCCCATAACATTACGTCTAAACTCTCATCAATTACGCATTGCTCAGCGATTAAAGTAGACTTTAACACTGAGTTAGCTAGTACCAACACAGGCACAGTGCCTTTTGGCGATGCCAATAATAAAGCTTTTGGTTTATTATTCAGAACAACATCGCGTAATACCACCCGCTGTTTGGCATAAAATATCGCGATTCTAGCGCGCATTGCATAAGGACAATTTCGCAGTGAATAAAGTATCGGTAAACTTATATTATCAGGCATAATTCTCAGACATAGTTTTCATTCCTGGCTATTTTTCTTCGTTAGAAAGATATTGGTTGTAGTGACTAAGAGTTGCTTAAGGCTATTCATTAGCTGATTATACGGGTAAAATCCCCTTCTTTTAAGTTTAACAAACTATTTACTGTATAAATAAGTTGTGAGTATAGGTTGTAAAGATGAGTTCTAACATTGAATTATTAGCCCCAGGTGGCGATGTAGATGCGATTAAAGCAGCAATTATTGCAGGAGCCGATGCTGTTTATTGTGGCCTAGATACGTTCAATGCTCGCAATCGAGCGTCTAATATTTCCTTTGATGAACTAGTAGGCATCATTCGCTTAGCACATCAGTATCAATGTAAAATTTTTCTCACGCTTAATATTGTTATTTTAGAGCGTGAATTTAAATCATTAGCGAAGTTATTGAGTAAATTAGTCAACACCACGTTAGACGGTGTGATTGTGCAAGATATTGGCATGTTCAACTTAATTAAAAAGCACTTCCCTAGTTTAGATATTCACGCATCAACGCAAATGACCACTCATAATGTTGGTCAAATTCCTTTCTTAAAAAAACTAGGCGCTTCGCGAGTTAATTTATCCAGAGAACTAAACCTAAGAGAAATCACCGAAATAACTAAAGTGGCGAAAGAAAATGACACCTTAGTTGAAGTATTTGTTCATGGTTCATTATGTGTGGCTTTTTCTGGTTTGTGTTATTCAACCTCTGCCAGCGTTGGTAATTCAGGCAATAGAGGTCGTTGCAGCCAAGCCTGTCGTGAAGAGTACGAAATCACCCCCTCAGGCAATAGCTTCCCATTAAACATTAAAGATAATTCGGCATTTTTTGATTTACCTGAGCTGATTGATGCTGGCGTACACTCATTTAAAGTCGAAGGGCGTATTAAAGGCGCTAACTATGTTCACACGGTTATTGATAGTTTTCGCAAACAAATTGATGGTTTTGTTAATACCGGTGAATTAACCCAAGATGGCGAGCGACTTTACCAAGTATTTAATCGCGACTTTTCTAATGCTTTTTTACGTGGTGATTTAAATCAATCAATGTTTATTGATAACCCTCGTGATAATTCAACCAAGCATGCCGTTGATAAAAACAATGCAATCTCTGTGGTGCAGATACATGAAGTTGAACAAGAGCTTCATCAACAAAACAAACAAATTAAAGCGACTGTATTTGATAAAATTAAATGTTTAAGTATAGATAAACTACCTTTATCCTTTGATTTTTCCGGTCTACTGAACCAACCACTGCTTATAACAGCCAATGTTGATGACAAAGCGTTTAGGGTACAATCGACAAGTTTATTGGCCATAAGTGATAAATACAGTATTGATAGCAGTGTTATAGATAAACGTTTTAAAAGCTTTAATAATAGCCATTATAATTTAACAAAAATCAACACTGACAATTTAGCCGAGGGATTAAGTATTCCTTTTAAGGAGTTAACTGAGCTAAAAAAACGTCTTGCCTTACTGTTAAATGACAATAAAGCGGTTTTACCTGAAGTGATATTGTCACCACTTGAGCGACATCCAAAGCAGCCTTGCAATAGTGTTGATAACAATAAAGCAAAATTATCTATTCTTATTAGTGATGAAGCGGACATTGCTTTAGCCGATTTAACCAATGCAGATGTATATTTTAAACTACCCGATGCTTACAAACGAGGCTGCATTAAATATGTCAATTTTTTCAATGCCAACCCTCGTTTAATCCCATGGTTTCAGTCGGTATTAATTGGTAAAGACTATGATGCTGCCTTACATATTTTACAACAAGTTAAGCCTAAATTAATTGTCACTAATAATACAGGTATCGCTTACGAAGCTTATCGACTTGGAGTTAAATGGATAGCAGGTCCATTTTTAAATACCACAAACTCTTATGCTTTAATGGCATTTAAAGAAGAGTTTGATTGTAGTGGTGCGTTTATTTCGAACGAAATCAACAAACAACAAATACGTAATATTGCTAGGCCTGAAAACTTCAAATTATTCTACAGCATCTACCACCCTATTTTATTAATGACTAGCAGACAGTGCTTTTTCCAACAAAGCGTAGGTTGTGAAAAACCTAGGATTGATAATGGCTGTATGTTGTCATGCGATAAATCCACAACCATTACCAATCTTAAAGGTGATAATTTTGCTATTGATAAACAAAAAGCTGGTTATCCGAGTATTTATAATCAAGATCAATTTTTAAATATGGAGATCATTAACGATCTTAGTGATTTATTTGATGGCTTTATGATTGATTTAACGAATATCGGTGCAGGTGATAAAACATCACCTGATAAAGCCAAATTAACTGCTCAGTTTGAACAATTATTAAATGGCCAAGACGAAACGATAGCGACTATTAATAATTTAGTGCCTCAAGCAACCATTAGTCAATATTATACGGGGTTGTAACCTTTTATTTTTATAACAGTTAGCTGATGTCAGTTAATGGATATTTTGCCAATAATTAATTTTATTATTAATGCGTTTATTAGCTCTTTCTCTGCTAACTTTTATCTTCGCGATAATTTGTTTAAAGGCTTGAGACTCTTGAAACTCAGTTAATAAAGGATGATTTATAATTTCACTAACAGACATCCAACCTTGCTCAACTGATTGTATAAGATAACGAATCACTCGCTTTTCATCTTTTTTGTACGCATACAGAATGGCTAAATAATAACTATGAGCTGGCTTGTCTGATCCTGCTTTCAACTCAGATTCAATCATTGAAATTAATGGGTCTATTTCTGCTAATTCAACTTCTGGAGAGAGTAGTGACTTCATAACTTTTAATGATGAAAAAAGTTGATTACTTTCACTAACCTCAATATTTTGAAATATATCAGCCGCTTTATTTATATCACCTGAGTAATAATATGTCAGTGCTAAACCTTCCTGTAATAAGGCGTGGTTTTGATATAAAGCAAGTGCCTGCGAAAAAGTTTGTTCCGCCAAAACATATCGCTCCAATGAGCTGTATAATAAACCTAAGTAATAAGTTGCTAACAAATAATCCGGCTGTAGCTCTATTGCTTTTTTATACCATTTCTCAGCTAAGTGTACATAACCTAAGCGCTGTAATGTTTGCCCCGCATGTACCATTCCAACAACATGTTTATTATCCCTTGATAATACTTTTTCATTCCATGCTAATGCTTTAACCAACTTACCTTGCTCACTGTAAATAAAACCTAAATTTGCTGCCGTATCGTTATCACTAGGCGATAATTTAAGAGAGTTAAGATAAGGGTCTATGCTTTTAGATAGCCATCCGGTAACGTAATAAGCGGTTCCTAATGCTTTATACGATTCTGCTGACTGACTATCATAAGCAATAGCCTGATAAGCATTACTGATTGCTTTAGTTTTACTGTCTGCTTTGCCATCAAATTGAAAAACTTCTTGAGAATATGCTTGACTCAATCCTGCATAAGCTAATGAAAAATCATCTAGGGTATTAATTGATTTGTTAAAAAAATCAATAGCAATAGAATTATCAATAGCGCGGTAACGTTTATAATACGCAACTCCTTTTTGATAATACTCCAAAGCAATTTTTTGTTTACTTAACGGTTCTTTTTTATCATCAATAATAGCAAGTAATTTTCCTGCAACCGCCACTTTTAAGTCATCAAATTTTTCCGTTACCTCACCCGAGCTATAAAATATAACAGTGAAAATGGTAATAAAACAAAATAGTATAATGAAGCTAACTTTTGATGCTAACAGCCATAGCCCTGAAAATTGTTGGGATGATAGATTAGGAAAACGATCATTGGCAGTTAAATCAACCATAACCGCCGATGGTCTAGAAATTATATGCTCTAAAGTTACTTCCGGAATTAAGCGATAACCTCTACCTCTAACTGCTTCAATATAGGTAGGGCTACTTGCATTATCTGTTAACGATTTTCTCAATAGCTTAACTCTTTGCTTTAACGTTTCATCTCCTATTACTATATTTGGCCAAACTTTCAGCATTAATTCTTGTTGAGTTAAAAGCGTTGGTGACGCCGCAACCAAGGCAAGTAAAAGGTCATAACTTAGTTTAGGCAAAGAAATAACTTCAGAAGATCGAGTTAAGATCCCTCGTTGCACATCTAAAATTAAATCACCAAAATAATAGCGTGTGACATTGTTGCTGATATCTTTCATGTAAATTAATGCCTCCCTATTATTATTAGCTCAACTAACTTAAGTATTCATACATATCTCCAATGTACGACTTTTTCACCAAAGTGCAAACCTTGCTTCACTATTTCACCAAAGCTTCACCAAAAATTAAACAAACCTTCACCGTTGCATCAAGTAGCTAAAGGATAAGCATTTTATGCTAAATCGAGGGGTAACACAGAATACAGTTAATTAATAAGGATTAAAACAATGAGTATGGCTAACACACCTGAATACGATAACTTATGGGGACATCCCAAACCTTTATGGATGTTATTTATGGCTGAATTTTGGGAGCGATTCGCATTTTATGGCATACGCTGGGCCTTAACGCTTTATATAGTTTCTCAATTTTTCAATGGTGACTCATCAGGTCAGGCTTTCGCTTCGAATACCTATGGCTCATATTTAGCGCTTGTTTATGGTAGCGCGATTTTTGGTGGCTACGTTGCCGACAAAATCATAGGCGCTCAACATTCAATATTAATAGGTGCGGTTATTATGGGCAGCGGATTATTTTTAATCATGATCCCTAATCAACAATTTTTCATGATTGGTTTAGCTACCGTTATTGTTGGAAATGGCCTGTTCAAACCAAATATTTCAAATTTGGTAGGTAAAATTTATAAGACTAATGACAAGCGCCGAGATAATGGTTTTAGTATTTTTTACATGGGTATTAATGCGGGCGCAATGATCTCTCCTATATTTACACAGTGGTTAGCCAGTGCATTAACAGACACGCCCATGATGGATAATTATAAGGTGGTTTTTGGTGCTGCTGGTGTAGGCATGCTTATTAGTTATATTTGGTTTTATTTTGGTCGTCGTCAATTATTAGGCATGGGTACAGTAGAAAAATCGCCACTGCGAACCAAAAACCTGATGTTAGTTATTGGCAGTGCTATTATTTCAATTGCTCCTATCTATGCCTTAATGGTTTTTGCTGGCGCGCAAACTTTAGCATGGATATTATTTGTATTGTTCATTGCCTTAGCAATCATGCTAATTATTAATGCAAAAAGAGATGGAAAAGTCGCATTAGATCGAGTGATTGCTTGTTTAATTATGTTTATGTTCAACGTTATATTTTGCATGTTTTTCGAGCAAGCTGGTAGCTCTTTTACTTTTTTAGCACAAAACATTGTTGATAGAAGTATTACCCCTACGGCTGATTTTAAAATTGCATGGTTTCAATCGGTCAATTCAATTTCAATTTTAGTGTTAGCGCCATTAGTATCATTATTATGGTTAGCCATGGCCAAACGACAGATTGAGCCAAGTATTCCAAGAAAATTTGCTCTCGGTTTACTCGGCACAGGCTTAGGATTTCTAGTGTTAGTGTATGCATTAGAAAACTTACTTGATGCAAACAATATGATCCCTCTGTGGCCACTTGCTGCTTGTTATGTCTTGCACACTATAGGTGAATTGTGTCTATCACCTATTGGTTTATCTATGGTAAGTAAGCTAATACCTGTGTCGTTAGCTGGTTTTGCTTTTGGTGGTTGGTTTTTAAGCACCGCTATAGGTAATAATTTTTCGGGGATTTTGGCTGGACACATTAGTGGCGAAACAGGAATGACCGTTGCATCAGCCTTAGGTGGTTTTAATTTTAGCTTCTATTTATTAACCGGTGGGGGCATTTTACTTTTCTTAATTGCCCCGATGATTAACAAACTAATGCATGGGGTCAAATAATAAAGTTACATAATTGAGTTACGAAATGAAATGTAACTAAACTGGCAGCATACCAACCTGTTTAAATTTTTGTTTGGTATGCTGTTCTATTGATTGTAAAGTATAAATATTTTAGTGATTCTCAGAAACCATATTCACCGTATATTTAGGGATATCAACAACCAAATCTTCATCACCAACAATAGATTGACAACTAAGACGAGACTCTGGCTCTAAGCCCCATGCTTTATCTAGCATGTCGTCTTCTAATTCATCACCTTCCTCGATAGAGTCAAACCCTTCACGAATAATGACGTGACAGGTTGTACAGGCACATACTTTCTCACAAGCATGTTCAATATGAATATCATTTTTAAGTGCCACATTTAGCACACTTTCGCCCTGTTCGGCTTCAACTACAGCGCCATCTGGGCATAACGCTTTATGGGGTAAAAATATAATTTTTGGCATTTTTATAATCTCTTTTTATCTAATCATTGCTTGTCGAGCTTCGATCTACTCGTGTCGACCTACAATACAATATTATAATTTATCTACAGATTGACCGCTTAAGGCTTTGTTAATTGAACTATCCATTCGGCGTTCAGCAAAAACGTCTGTCGCTTGATCTAATTTTTCAATCGCTGCTTCAATAGCATCCGCGTCATTGCTCGCATTGGCACCTTGGCTAATATCTGCTAACGATTTCATCACTTGCTCAATAGCGGTAACTTCATCTTCATTAAGTAAATGTCGATCTAAATTAATAGCTGCTTGAATTGACTCAATCACACGTGCAGCCTCTACTTGTTGCTCTTTGAGCATGCGTGCATCAATATCAGCTTTGGCGTTATTCATCGAATCTTTAAGCATTTGTGTTATTTTAACGTCATCTAAGCCAAATGAAGGTTTAACTTCAATGCTGGATTCAACACCTGATGATTTCTCCATCGCAGTAACTGAAAGTAAGCCGTCTGCATCAACTTTAAAGGTAACTCGAATGTGTGCAGCCCCTGCTGTCATAGCGGGAATACCACGCAATTCAAAACGCGCTAAAGAGCGACAGTCATCAACTAACTCACGCTCACCTTGTAATACATGTACAGCCATGGCCGTTTGACCATCTTTAAAAGTGGTAAACTCTTGTGCTTTTGCGACAGGAATAGTGGTATTACGCGGAATAACCTTCTCAACCAAACCGCCCATGGTTTCTAAACCAAGCGACAAAGGGATAACATCAAGCAATAACATATCACTATCCGGTTTGTTTCCGGCGAGAATATCTGCTTGAATTGCAGCGCCAATAGCGACTACTTTGTCTGGATCTATAGAGGTTAATGGTTTTTTATTAAAATGCTTTTCTACCTCACTACGCACCAAAGGTACACGAGTAGAGCCACCAACCATCACAACTTCAATAACTTCATCGACACTGATATCAGCGTCTTTTAAGCTGCGACGACAAGCACGTAAAGTCTTTTTAACTAAAGATGAAATTAACGAATTAAAGGTTTCTTTCGTTAATAGTGTCGACCATTGTTGGTCCTTCTCTAATGAAGAACCTAACACTGAATCAAGGGTTAAAATAACTTCAACGCTGTCTTGGGTTGTTAATTGTTCCTTGGCAGTACAAGCTTGCTGCATTAATTGGCGTTCAAATGATGGAGATAGCGGCCGAGTTAAACCTGCTTGCTCGACTAAATGATCAACAATTGCAACATCAAAATCATCGCCACCGAGGGCTGAATCACCGCCTGTAGCCAGTACTTCAAACACCCCTTTATTGAGGCGTAAAATTGAAATATCAAAAGTGCCACCACCTAAATCATAGATAGCAATAACGCCTTCTTGTTTTCCTTCCTGATCTGAGTCAAGTCCATAAGCAACTGCTGCAGCTGTAGGTTCATTCAAAAGGCGTAGCACATTAACGCCCGCTAACTTTGCTGCGTCTTTAGTGCTTTGGCGTTGAGCATCATCAAAATGCGCAGGCACGGTTACCACAACCCCAGTAAGCTCGCCACCTAAGGCTTGTTCGGCCCTATGTGCTAACTTTTTTAAAATTTCAGCAGATACTTGCACTGGATTTATATTACCTTGACGAGTAACTATTTCAGGATGATTTTCATCGCCACAAAACTGATAGGGCAATGATGGATATTTGCTTTGAATATCACTTAACGAGCGGCCAATTAAACGTTTTGCCGAAACAATCGTATTTTGGGCATCACTAACACTTAATGCCTTCGCTTCATCACCCACTAAAATATTATGAGCAAGTGAGGCGTCTTGATAGCTGACAACAGAAGGTAAAATATCCTTGCCATGATGATCTACTAACGTAGTTGCTTCACCACTTTGTACACTGGCGATGAGTGAATTGGTTGTACCTAAATCAATACCCGCAGCTAATCTATGTTCGTGTGGTACTGTACTTTGACCGGGTTCTGCTATTTGTAATAATGCCATAATTCTTTGTATTTTGGTTAGTTTGTCAGCATTAAGCCTGACTTATATTGTAGAGTTACTAATCTTCAAACAAGCTATCTTCAAGACGCTCTACTTCAATATTGAGTTTTTGATAAAATTTTAATTTGCGTAAATTATCGCATGCAAGTGCATTGGCTGCTGAATTATTTTCATTCATTTGTGTTTGTAATAAAGTAAAGTGTTGCTGATACTCTTGAGCAAGCGCTTGCTGCGCCTTTTCTAAAGCAGCATCAACATCATTAGCTAATTTTACCTCAGCTAACATTTCTCTTAATTCCATTTGCCTCATAAGAAAATTGGTATCACCAAACGTATGTTGCTCATTGGGTAAGTCAACACCACGCAAAGTTAAAATATGCTCTGCGCGTTTTAAAGGTTGTTTTAATATTTGATAAGCATCATTAATTTCAGCCGATTTTTGTACAGCCAATAATTGCTCTTGACTTGAACCATGGGCAAACTTATCAGGGTGAACCGCTTTTTGCAGGTTTTGATAGGTTTGTGATAAATGATTTAAATCGACATCGAAAGAAACTTCAATGCCGAATAATTGGAAGTAATTCAAAATAACACTCACGAATATTTATATAGAAAACATGCATCTAGACAATTTTAAAACTATAATAAAGTTAGCTCGAAGATAGTTTGTTCTGGTGCAAGACGAAAGCACGGAGTTGACGCTAGTCAATGAGTACTTTCAACGCCGCAGCTGGGCAAAATAGCAAAGAGATAAATTTGTTATCACAACTTATACGTTAAAAGATTCCCCACAACCGCACTCGCCTTTGGCGTTGGGATTGGTAAACTTAAAACCTTCATTAAGGCCATCTTTAACAAAATCTAATTCGATGCCATCAAGATAAACCAAGCTTTTGGTATCTATGATTATTTTAACATCTTCAATATCAAAAACGTTATCATCTTCATTCAAATCATCAACAAACTCAAGTACATAAGCCAAACCTGAACAACCCGTGGTTTTTATTCCTAAACGTAAACCAAGACCTTTGCCTCGATTAACCATAAAAGATTTAACACGCTCTGTTGCCGCTGGCGTCATGATAACTGACATACTACTTATCCTGTTTTTACTATGCTACTAATGCTACTAATGCTCAAATAATACAAGGCTATTAACTGTTCTTACTTTTGTAATCAGCAATAGCTGCTTTAATAGCATCTTCGGCTAAAATTGAGCAATGAATTTTTACTGGTGGTAAGGCTAACTCTTCAGCAATAGCGGTATTTTTAATTTTGCCTGCTTCTTCAATTGATTTACCTTTAACCCACTCTGTCACTAATGAACTTGAAGCAATAGCAGAGCCACAACCATAGGTTTTAAATTTAGCATCTTCAATAATACCGTCTTTAGATATTTTAAGTTGCAACTTCATTACATCACCACATGCTGGTGCGCCAACCATACCGGTTGCTACTGATGGATCTTCTTTATCCATAGAGCCAACGTTACGTGGGTTTTCATAATGATCGATTACTTTTTCGCTATAAGCCATAATATATTCTCCTCTCGGCTGTCACTCTAGGCTGTGCCTAGTGACCTGCCCATTCAATTGAGTCTAAATCGATACCGTCTTTGAACATTTCCCAAAGCGGTGACATGTCACGTAAGTGACCAATAGATTTCTGTATTAATTCGATGGCATAATCAATTTCTTCGCCCGTTGTAAAACGACCAAAACTGAAACGGATAGAGCTATGAGCCATTTCATCATTTAAGCCTAATGCACGTAATACGTAAGATGGCTCAAGGCTTGCTGATGTACAAGCACTGCCTGAAGATACAGCTAAATTTTTCAATGCCATAATCAAAGATTCGCCTTCAACAAAGTTAAAGCTGACATTTAAGTTACCTTGGTAACGTTTATCAGCATCACCATTGATAAAAACTTGCTCCATGGTATTTAAACCATTCCACAAACGATTGCGCATAGCTATTACATGCTCAAGATCTTGTGCCATTTCTTCTTTTGCTAAACGACACGCTTCACCCATACCAACAATTTGGTGAGTCGCTAATGTGCCAGAGCGCATACCGCGTTCATGGCCGCCACCGTGCATTTGTGCTTCAAGACGAATACGAGGCTTACGACGTACATACAAGGCACCGATACCTTTAGGACCATACATTTTATGGGCTGAAATCGATAATAAATCAACTTTTAAATGTTGCATATCGATGTTGATTTTGCCGGCGCTTTGCGCAGCGTCAACATGAAAAATAATTTTACGAGCACGGCACATTTCGCCAATTTCGCTAATATCTTGAATCACACCAATTTCATTATTTACATGCATAATGCTCACTAAAATAGTGTCATCACGCATTGCCGCTGCAAGTTTGTTTAAATCAATCAAACCATTATCTTCAGGATCAAGGTAAGTAACTTCAAAACCCTGACGCTCTAATTCACGACAAGTATCTAACACAGCTTTATGCTCTGTTTTACAGGTAATTATATGCTTACCTTTTTTGTCATAAAAATTAGCAGCACCTTTAATAGCAAGGTTGTCTGATTCAGTCGCGCCTGAGGTGAAAACAATTTCACGAGGATCGGCATTAATTAATTCGGCAATTTGATTACGAGCGATATCAACCGCTTCTTCGGCTTGCCAGCCAAACTTGTGCGAACGTGATGCTGGATTACCAAAATGACCATCTGTAGTCATATATTGCATCATTTTTGTCGCTACACGTTTATCAACAGGGGTTGTAGCTGAATAATCAAAATAAATAGGAAACTTCATTTGCTCTTTTTCTCCACTTGTACGGATATCTAA
>JAPYOP010000023.1:42563-50749 GCA_029938115.1 Colwellia sp.
AATATAAAATTAATATAAAATTAATACGTTATAAATTAATAGGGATAATAGTTTCTAACACTGATTCTTTACCAATGCGGATATGAATCTCATCTTGTCGCTTAGAAACTGTTTTCACATCATTTTTTGTAACTAACTCTGCCAAAGTGATGTTCTGCAAGAACTCTTCTATACGCTGACTTAAATCTTCCCATAAAGAATGCGTTAGACATTGCTCGCCACCTTGGCAATTACCTTTACCATGGCATTTAGTTGCATCAACACTTTCATTAACCGCGAGAATCACATCAGCAACAGATATTTCTGCTGAGCACTTTCCTAAACGATAACCTCCACCAGGACCACGGATACTAATAACTATGCCGTGTTTACGTAATTTCGAGAATAATTGTTCTAAATACGATAAAGAAATTTTTTGTCGCTCTGATATATCAGCTAATGACACTGGGCCGAAGGCTGCGTGAATAGTAACATCCAGCATTGCTGTAACGGCATAACGTCCTTTAGAGGTCAGTTTCATAATGTTCTCTTTCGTGCATTAAATTGTTATACCTTGTCAAACTTAATGGCTACCTAGCGACAAACAGCTCTTTCAACAATCATTTGCGCGCAATTTTACATAACCCTAAAATTTAATCAAGTATATACCTGAGTAATATACTCAAGTATTCTACACGAAGTTCTTAAAAGCGAAAAGCAATAGTTGACTATTTGAGTCTACTATTGCTTTTTATTTGATATATATTAATGCTATTTGTACTATGAATTGAGGAAAATTATTCAGCTATCCACTGCTGTTAATCTTTCTTTGTCATTTTGCTTCGATAAGCAAAAAAAAGCAAAAGTACTCAACATATTTTAACGCTAGATAACCTAGCTATCTCCATCCAATCATCATTAATCAATGCCTTCTTTTTTTGTCTACTCCAACCTTTGATCTGCCGCGCAATAGATAATGACTGCTTTCTTGAGTCAAAACTTGCCTGATAGACTAATTCACAAGGTAAACGTTTAGCGGTATAACAATCGCTAAAATATGCTTGCTGATGTTGTGCTATTCGTAGGTCTAATGTTTGAGTACTTCCGGTGTAAAAACTACCATCGCTGCACTTTAAAATATAAATATAAAACATATTCGTCCTTGAAAAACTGTAATAAATGAAAACTGTTAATTGATTTGAACTTGTTATGAGCTTGAGGAAACATCCTTTATCCTCAGCCTTCCCCTCTGACCAGCTAAGAATCCACGAAGGCATGCGACTCAGGGACGAAGTTCAAAAATCTTTTGATAATAAAAATCAGCAATATACTAAATAGTAATAGAGTATTGGGCTCATTCACTGAGATAACATTAGCATTAAGATTAGGGTTAACAAATTTCTGCCCTGTATTTATACTACCGAAGGTGCTTTGCTGTGGTGAAGCCCAAGTAAAGTCACTATATTGTTGTCCTTGACCGGTTAATTGCAGCGAAAAACCAACGGGTGTATTAGCTCGTTCTAAGACACCAATATTTTCACTTCTCATGCCAATTGCATCACCTGATGTAGCAGTAAATGAACCTTCATAAGATAAAAATTGAACAAGGCTTATGCCTTCAAATAATGCAATACCATCGGGTGAGCCGTTTTGTATACCTTTTACATCAATAATTAAGAAACCAAAGTCTGTTATTGGATCTGTATTTGACCAACTATTGAGCTCAAAAGACTTACCTTCTTTGCCATCTTTACCATTATAAAAGCGCAATGACCAATTAGTTAAATCGATGCTGGAGTTCCCTGAAATTTCAATATATTCATAAATATCTGAGCCATCATTGTCATAATGAATCTCATTAATAAATACATTTGAAATAGGCGTAGCTTGTGCAATGAGAGGGGCAAAAAGATGACTAAAAATAAATAAAAAAGCGAGGAAGACGACAGTATTTAACAGACGAGAAAACCATTTGAGTAGCATAGTAAATTCCTTTTAATAGTTAGTAATGACATAAGTCATTAGCGTTCACGATCACTGTGATTACGCTTTCTCTAATAAGGCTAGCAAAGGAATTTAAAAAAGCTAACTTATTTGCAATTATTAATATTATTTTTCAGTGGCACAAGACAAGAGAGCCTATTTTATTAGGCTCTCTGCTCAAAGTTTATCATCCTAGGTTCTATATACCACTAATCGCGGCAATAGCTACAGCCGTGTTATACATAATGGTAGTGGCGCTAGTCCATAAGTTTAAGTTATTCATATATTCTGAATCAAGTGGCACTACTAGCGTATCACCCGGTTTCATATTTGAGCCAGCATCACTGGAAAACCAACTTCCGCCTGCTACCATTTGAATAGAACCATTGGCTGATATTATATAAATTCTATCTGTATCCGCGCGTTTTTTACTACCGCCACTTTGAGCCAAGTAGTCTTCTGAAGTTAAACGTTTGTCGTATACATGTGAGGTGGGTACTTGCACCTGCCCAAGAACATTTATAGAATTTTTGAATGCTGGGACATAAAGTTTGTCTCCACCTTCAAGCATGATGTCATAATCATTTTCTTCTACGACGCGCGGCAAATTAAGCACTAATCGACCTACAGGCTCAACTTGAACAATATCATTTAATAAAGTTTGAACTTCCGTACTCGATTGAGCAAAATTAGCATCAGAAAGTGACTTAGATGCCATTTCCATTCTTAAGTCGTTACTTAACTTAAGTAAGTTGTCTTTTTCCATTTTTATCAATTTAAGACGAGTAAAAACGGAGCCCTCTTTATGAGCATAAGCAGTAAAGCCACCGGCTTTAGCAACAATACTTGATAATGTTTCACCACGACTAATAGTATATCGACCAGGAAAAACAAATTCACCTTTTAACTCTATAGTCAGGTTTTCGCTCCAAGATGGGATTTGATGAACATTAAGCCTATCTTTACTTTGTAATAAAATATTGGCGTTTGCATCTCCTGCTAAAATTAATGACAGCTCTATATTTTTAGAGGTTTTTTTCGCTGCAATACCTTCAATTTTATTTCTTGTTAATTCAGCTCGGCCTAAATAAGCAGACTCTAAAAAGCCCCCCGCGGCTAGAATTAAACTATCAACACGAGCATTTTTAACTAAAGGATAAACGCCCGGATATTTAACCTTTCCGTCAACTTCCACTAATTGAATAGGCTGTCCTGCTGCTGCTTGGCGTTTAAGTTTATCAATAATAGGTAGTAGTAAACGCTGTCGTGAAAAGCCCGACAATTGATTAATTTGGTCTGCTTGCAAATCATCATTTTCAATGGCGTCAATTGAATTCGACACCGCTTTTTCTTTACTAGCTTGTTCTACTGATGATGAATGAGTAAAAACCACCACTTTATCTTTTGGTCTCAATAACAAATTATCACTTGAGCTGAGATCAGCTAAAGCTTTAGATAAGTTAAATTGCAAAATCTCAATTTCTCTTGCATTATTTACCTCTCGTATAACCAGAGAATATTGCAAATCTGCTTCCAATAAAACATGGGTATCTATTTGTGGTAAAACATCGGATATTTTTTGCCCTTTGAACCACTGATACATACCTGGCTTAGTTATCGCTCCACTTAAAGTAACTGAATCAATAACTGATGATATTTGCGGTGTACGAATATAATCAGTCGCTTTAATGTCAATAGCATCACCCGCGTACACTTTCTTACTTAGCAATAATTCATCAGTAAGATCAAGGTTGATTGCTCGGCGATAACTGTTTTCGCTATAGCGGCTAACTTTGGTAAACTTTAAATAGGCAGAAGGTAGTGCTCCACCAGCCATACGAAGTACATCCTTAAATGTGTCGCCTTCAGAGAGTTCATATATAGCAGGTCTTCTAACTAACCCCTTTACCTGAACAATTTTTTCAACCGGCGGAATAAAAACCACATCGCCTGATTGCAACATTAAATCACTCGTAGAATCGCCATGAATCAACAAGTCGTATAAATCTAGTTTAGTAACAAGTTTTCCTGCGCGTTTTAATTGAATGTTTCGTAGTGAGCCAATGTCGCTAATTCCACCCGCGGCAAATAAAGCGTGGGTTATGCTTGAAAGTGAACTTAAGGTATAAGGGCCGGGCTTATATGCATCACCTAAAACAAATATTCGCATTGAGCGCAATGATGCCATACCAATAACAACATCCACCCCGATTATTTTTTCTCTAATTTTTGATGTTAATAACTTTTTCATTTCACCAAAAGATAAACCAGCAACCGAGAAAGGTCCGTGCGATGGAAAAACAATATCGCCTTCACGGTTTATAGCAAGCTCTAACTCTAGGTTTTCTTTGCCAAATACTTGAATAGATATTTTATCTCCGACACCTAAAATATAATTTTCAGGAATTGCTATGTCTAATGCTGGTGCAAAAGTTGACGGTGCATTAGCAAAAACATCATAACCAAAAGGTTTAAGCTTATCTGAGTCTTCTGATCCTGTTTTTAAAGGAGCCTTATGAACACTTTCTTCAAACTGAACATCTCTTGGATAAATTGGGGTGACTGCAGAAGGAGTACTGACTTGAGCTGAAGATAATTGCCCCTTAATTGCATTAATATCTACTCCCATGCTTTTTGCTAAAGCTTGTTGCTGTGATGCAGGCAAACGCTTGAACTGTTCTATTTGAGCTTGACTTACTTGTGCAGCAAAACTTGAGGTAATTGGCGTAAGTAAGGTTGCTAATACTGAAATAAATAAAGCTGAAGTTAGAGTGATTTTTTTTATAAAAGTTATCATTGGCGCAAAGAAGTTCCTATCATGCGTTTACAGACTAAAATAACAACGCGGAAGTTTAACAGCATACCCGTACCCAAACAACTTGAAAGTGCACATTTTCAGCAGTTTCACCATTAACTAAAATAGCTCACCCGCAATAATTAGATAAGTGCCATTTTTGTTGTAATACAGGAAAGATTTCGCTACATAAATCAAATTTGCGAGTAGTTTGCCACAGTGCCAAACTTGCCTTTGAGTCAAAGCACAGGTATAACAACTCACTGTGTGATTTTTTACTACTTTTAAATTTAACGTAAGTGGTGTGAATGAATACAATTATCTCTACTCAATTATAATAATGACAATTAGGACAATTTTATGACTCAACCTAATGCGGGCACCCTTTTTGGCCACCCAAAAGGACTCTTTCTCTTATTCGGAACTGAAATGTGGGAACGTTTTGGTTATTACGGCATGCGAGCCCTATTGGTACTTTATTTAATAGCCTCTACACAAGATGGCGGTTTTGGTTGGACCAATCAAGAAGCATTAAGATTATATGGTTTCTTCACTATGGCTGTTTACCTAACCCCCGTCATAGGTGGTTGGTTAGCTGATAATTATATTGGTCAACGTAAAGCTATAATTTGGGGAGGCATTATATTTTCCTTAGGTTACTTTACCTTAGGTATTCCTAAGTCGATGATTGTCGGTATGGAAGAAACGGTATTTTATATCGGCTTAGCACTTATTATTACTGGTAATGGTTTATTTAAAGCCAACGTATCGAGCTTGGTTGGTGATTTATACGAAGAAGGCGATCACCGTCGTGATGGCGCTTTTACTATTTTCTATATGGGTATTAACTTAGGCGCTTTCTTAGCACCTATTACTGTTGGTGTACTTGGTGAAACTGTTAATTGGCATTACGGCTTTATATTAGCAGGTTGTGGTATGTTGGTTGGTTTAACTTTACAACTAACCCTAGCGAATAAATATCTAGGCGATATTGGTGTGGAGCCATCGGCAAAACGCACTAAAGGTGAAACCAAAGCACAAGCGCCGTTAACATCTCAAGATATGGATCGTATGAAAGTTATCTTAATCATGAGTATGTTCTCGGTAATCTTCTGGGCAGGTTTTGAGCAAGCAGGTGGTTTATTTACCATTTATGCTTCTGATTTTACAGATCGTACTATTTTTGGCTTTGAAGTGGCAGCCTCATCATTTCAATCATTAAATGCTCTGTTCATCATCATGCTAGCACCTTTTGTTGCCTCAGTTTGGGTTAAAATGGGTTCAAATGAGCCTACATCACCGAAAAAATTCGCTCTTGCAATGTTATTTTTATCCTTAGGTTTTTTCGTAATGTTATGGGCAACTATGGTTCAAGGCGGCGATGTTGCCGTTAAAGTTAGCATGCTGTTTTTAGTGTTTGCTTACCTCTTCCATACGTTAGGTGAGTTATGTTTATCTCCTATTGGCTTGTCTATGGTAACTAAATTAGCGCCACTTAAGTTCACTTCATTGTTAATGGGTATGTGGTTCTTCTTCACTGCTTTATCTAACTGGTTAGCTGCTTTCATTGGCTCATTTGTTGGGGAAGGTGAAGAAATGGTTAATAACGCCGCGAACATTTTTATGGGTGTTGGTATTGGCGCGTTAATTACCGGTGTAATCATTTATCTATCAGCAGGTAAATTAGTTGAATGGATGCACGGCGCTGAAGGTGGACACATCGCGAATTTAGAAGAAAAATTTGAAGAAGAAATTGCTGTTACTGGCGCTCATGAAGGAATTTCAGAAACACATAACTAAAATGTAGATCGTACTTTAGTGTGATAGTTTAGTTGTAAAATAAAAGCTGGAGGGTAAACTTCCAGCTTTTTATTTTTAAGGCAAGTATATTTTATGACATCAAGAGCTGAGCTAAGAAAAGAAATTAGAGAGCGAAGACGACAACTTTCTCCTATTCTACAACAGCAAGCAAGCAAGCTCCTCTTACAACGCTTATCTACTCACCCAAAAATTCAAACTTCAAAAAATGTCGCATTGTATTTAGCAAATGATGGTGAGCTTGATCCTATGCCTTTTATTGAGTGGTGCTGGCAAAATAACAAACAAGTTTATTTACCCGTATTACACCCTTTTTGTGCTGGTCAGCTACTGTTTCTTTTATTTGAAGAAAACAGCACGATGATTAAAAATACTTACGGCATCAATGAACCAAAATTAGAGGTAAATAAAGTTTGCCCACTAAATCAACTCAATATACTTTGCACTCCTTTAGTTGCCTTTGACCACTCAGGCAATAGGTTAGGCATGGGCGGCGGTTTTTATGATAGAACGCTGGTTCATTGGCAGCAAAATAAAGTTTATCCTATTGGCCTTGCTCATGATTGCCAACAGGTTGATATAGTTCCTGTAGAATTGTGGGATATTCCACTACCTGAAATAATTACCCCAACAAAAAACTATCTATATTAAATAGAATATTATTACTTCTTCAGTTTGGTTTTATAAATACAAAATACAGAGATATTTTGTCCGCTAATTTACGCGAATTATCACAGATTAAAACACACTAAACAGAAAGTAGTTAAATGATGTAATTGGCGTTAATCTGCGTAAATTCGCGGGCACAGCTTTTCATCACTTTTTGTATCCAATTTTTAATATCTGAATATATAATGAATATTAAACTGCCCCTGTAACTATTAGCTATCCTTTTTAACAGTGCTATAATCTGCACCATACTAAAACCTAGTACCAAGCATACAGTTAAATATCCCCATAAGGCACTTCCATGACTCAAGACGAGATGAAAAAAGCGGCAGCTATCAAGGCATTAGCGTTTATTAAAAACGATACCATTGTTGGTGTTGGCACAGGATCAACCGTCAATTACTTTATAGATGCCCTTGCGTCTATCAAAAACAATATTGAAGGTGCAGTTTCAAGTTCAGAAGAATCGAGCAAACGATTAAAAGCTCATGGCATTGAAGTATTCGACCTTAATAATGTCGATGTTTTAGATGTTTATGTTGACGGCGCTGATGAAATAACCAAACACATGAGTATGATTAAAGGTGGTGGCGCGGCTTTAACTCGTGAAAAAATTGTAGCCGCTGTAGCGAAACAATTTATTTGTATTGCTGATGATTCAAAGCAAGTTGAAGTATTGGGTGACTTTCCATTGCCTGTTGAAGTGATTCCGATGGCACGTAGCTATGTTGCTCGTGAATTGGTAAAACTTGGTGGCGATCCTGAATATCGTCAAGGTGTGATAACTGATAATGGTAACGTTATTCTTGATGTACATAACTTATCTATAATTGATCCAAAAAAATTAGAAGCAGATATAAATGCAATAGTTGGTGTTGTCACTAATGGCCTATTTGCTATACGAGGTGCCGACATACTTGTGCTAGGTAGTGAAAGTGGTGTT
>JAPYOP010000023.1:50849-70211 GCA_029938115.1 Colwellia sp.
CCGATTAGACAAAATAAGTGCTTTAGAGTCTATACACTATATGTTATCTTATCGATATTATAGATATCTAGCCATCTAAACGTCAACTTGAATAAGCGAAGCCATACCTTATGACAACGAACAAAAACTCATTAGCAAAAGACAAAATTAAAATACTATTACTTGAAGGCGTGCATCAAAGCGCACTGGAAGAGCTTAGAAATAAAGGCTATTCAAATATTGAGTATATTAAAACATCACTTTCTAATGATGATTTAATCGCAAAAATTGCTGATGTGCACTTTATTGGTATTCGCTCTCGCACGCAATTAACGGATGAAGTTCTCAGTCATGCTAAAAAATTAGTGGCTATTGGTTGTTTTTGTATTGGTACTAACCAAGTTAATATTGTTGCAGCCCAAAAAATTGGGGTTCCAGTATTTAATGCACCATTTTCAAATACACGCTCTGTAGCTGAATTAGTATTAGGTGAAGCTTTATTATTGTTACGCGGTATTCCTGAAAAAAGTGCTAAAGCACACCGCGGCGAATGGTTAAAATCTGCAGTCGGCTCTGTTGAAGCTAGGGGCAAAACATTGGGCATTATTGGTTACGGCCATATTGGTACCCAACTTGGTATTTTAGCTGAAACTTTAGGTATGCGCGTACGCTTTTACGATATAGAAACTAAATTACCTTTAGGTAATGCCAGTCAAGCACCATCATTAAACGCCTTGTTAGGTGAAGCAGATGTTGTTAGTTTACACGTGCCTGAAACCCCGCAAACACAAGATATGATTGGTGCTGCTGAATTTGACTCAATGAAATATGGTGCAATTTTTATCAATGCATCACGCGGTACCGTTGTTGATATTGACGCACTTGCTGAAGCGTTATCAACGAAAAAAGTTGCAGGTGCGGCTATTGATGTATTTCCTGTTGAACCAAAAGGTAATGATGACGAGTTTGTATCGCCACTGCGTGGATTTGATAATGTAATTTTGACACCACATATTGGTGGTAGCACTAAAGAGGCTCAAGAAAATATCGGTTTAGAAGTAGCAAGTAAATTAGCTAAGTATTCTGATAATGGCTCAAGCTTATCTGCAGTAAACTTTCCTGAAGTATCACTGCCTGAGCATGTTAATACGAGTCGTTTATTACATATTCATCACAACCAACCAGGTGTGTTAACACAAATTAACCAAGCATTTGCTGAACATAGCATAAACATTGCTGCGCAATATCTGCAAACAGATGATCAAATTGGTTATGTCGTTATTGATATTGAATCATCAAATAGCGCTCAAGCGCTTAAAGCATTAAAAGCAATTGATGGCACTATTAGAGCAAGAATATTGCATTAAAGCGAAGATAAATAGTGAGACGAGTAGCGAGTTTCGAAAACCACATTCTACAAGAGCGGTGGCTTCGCAACTCGTCACTTTTCTAGCTAGTAACTCCTCACTTATTTCGCATCCGCTTGATTTTCAGGTAAAGCTAACTGAAACGCTTCAAGCTTATTACAATTGTCAACCACACGGTTTATATAAGGATAAGCACTCATATCAACATTAAAGCGATTGGCATTATAAACCTGTGCCACCAAGCAAATATCGGCAACGGTTATTTGGTCTTCAAAACAATAACACCCTGCACTTTGCACTAGTTGCTTTTCTATTGCGCTAAAACCAATAGACATCCAATGATCAATCCATGCTGCTTTAGCCTCACTGCCTAAGCCAAGATCATTACCTAAATATTGTTGAACTCGTAAATTATTAAGCGGGTGAATTTCACAAGCAATATCTTGTGCCAACGCCTGAACTTTAGCCCTCGCTTGTATTCCATCAGGATACAGAGATAAACCTGACTTTGTTGCTTCTACATAATCAATAATTGCCAGTGATTGATTCAATGAAAAATCACCATCTAATAAAGTAGGCACTAATTGGTTTGGGTTAATTGCAACATAATCCTCTTTATGCTGCTCGCCACCATTTTTAACTAAATGTATTGAAATAGAGTCAAAATCAATGCCTTTTAAATGCAAGGCAATTCGTACCCGATAAGCTGCAGTTGAACGCCAGTAGCCGTAAAGTTTCATTTTTAAAGCCTTGAATTGATTAAGATGAATACTCAACTACCGTTTGCTCTATAGCGCCAAAAATACTATCGCCACTTTCATCAAACATTTCAATGCGTACTCTGTCGCCAAACTTCATAAACTCTGTGCTAGGTTTACCATCAGCAATTATTTCTAACATACGTTTTTCGGCTAAACAGCTTGAGCCTGCAGAACGATCGTAATTTGAAATAGTTCCCGAGCCAACTATGCAGCCAGCTGATAATGGACGTGTTTTTGCAGCATGAGCAACAATAGTAGGAAAATCAAAAGTCATATCAACGCCACAACTTGGCTCGCCGAATAATTCACCGTTAAAATGAGTAGTTAATGGCAAGTGCAGTTTTGCTCCATCCCAAGCACCACCTAATTCATCAGGTGTAATAGCGACAGGAGAAAAAGCACTTGAAGGCTTTGAGCCAAAAAAACCAAAACCTTTGGCTAATTCGCCAGGAATTAAACTACGCAAAGAAACATCATTAACTAACATTAATAATTTAATATGCTTGGCTGCTTGCTCAGCAGACGAGCCCATAGGTACATCGTCGGTGATCACAGCAACTTCTGACTCAAAATCAATACCGTAGCTTTCAGAAGCTACCTTGATTTCATCACGTGGACCAATGAAGGCGTCTGAGCCACCTTGATACATTAAAGGATCTGTCCAAAAGGTTTCTGGCATTTCAGCATTACGCGCTTTACGCACTAGCTCTACGTGATTTACGTATGCGCTACCGTCTGCCCATTGATAGGCTCTTGGCAACGGTGACTCACATTGAGCTTGGTCAAAGTCGAGTGCATTAGCTATATCACCATTATTTAAAGATTGATAAACACGCTCTAATTTCGGTGAGATTTCTTGCCAGTTATCTAATGCTGCCTGTAATGTGCTGGCAATATCAGTCACAACCACCGCTTTACTAAGGTTGTGGTTAACAACCACTAATTGTCCATCACGGGTATTATTTTTAAGAGTAGCTAATTTCATGGAGAACCTTTTCGTAATCAAAACACCATCGGTATTATCACAATGGCATTACACTAAAATAAAGGCTTAATTTTACGAGTTTTTAACCAAATGCCACAAGTAATAACAAAAGAGAGATAGTTTGATTGCGGAAAAGAATCTTTACATGATTTTTTCCACTTAGGTTTACACTTAAGATTTAGCGGTGTTGAGCCGTATTTTTTAATTTTTAAAATACGGCTTAAAAGCAGATATGAGCTGATTTAACGACAAATCAGGTGAAGTGATTATATTTTAACTGTCTTTTTATTGATGTCGTATTCACGTAATTTATTAGCAATAGCAGTATGACTTAGGCCCAATTTTTTTGCTAATTGCCTTGTACTTGGGTAAGCGGGATAAAGCTTACGAAGTAAGTCAGCTTCAAAGCTTTTAACGGCAGCATCAAGCGTACCTTCAAATTCTTGCTCTAAATAACCGTGCTCTCTTGTGTATGCTGGTAATTGCAAATGACTAACTTCAATAGCATCACCTTCAAGTAATGAAGCCGCTCTAGTTAATACATTCTCTAACTGCCGTACGTTACCAGGCCAAGGGTAGTGTTCGATAAAATCACGACATTCTTCGGTCAATTTTAAATTAGCTCGACCAATGCGTTGTCCTGCATGTGCAATAAAGAACTCCGTCAGTGGTAAAATATCATTACGACGTTCCCTTAGTGGCGGAATATTCAAACCAAAAACATTAAGGCGGTAATAAAGATCTTCTCTGAACTCGCCAATAGAAACTAAATTAAGTAGATCCTTATTAGTAGAGCTAATAATTCGAACATTGACAATAACTTCTTGCTCAGAATTAACTCGTCTGAAGCTACCGTTTTGAATCACACGCAATAACTTACTTTGCAATTTAGTCGACATTTCGCCAACCTCATCAAGGAAGACACTACCGCCATCAGCAAGCTCAAAAATACCACGCTTACTCTTTTCATGATCTTTTTCACCAATACCAAATAGCTCTGATTCAGCAACGTCATCAGGCAAAGCAGCACAGTTAAGCGTCATGAATGCCTGGTCAGCCCGTTCACTAGCCGCATGACAAGCTCTCGCTAATAACTCTTTCCCCGTACCTGTTTCACCAATAATTAAAATTGAAGAATCAAGTTGAGACATTCGCTTTGCCTCACGAATAACTTTGCGCATACCACTGCTACTTGCCTGTATGCCAGCAAAAGAGTTTTCATTCGGTTGTTTGAAAGCATTAATTTGCTGACCTAAACGTGCTTCTGATTTTAAAATGAGCACTGCGCCCGCTAAAATTTGCTTGTTTTTTTCAGCAGAGTCTTCACTAGCAACATTAATAGGCATGATATCGGCAACAAAATCTTCGCCTTGAAATTTTAAACGGCGAGTTTGCGCTAATACATCTTCACTGTCTAACCAGCGAGTAAAGTTAAAGCCTTTTAACCATTGACTAACATGCTGGCCTTTAATACTCGCTTCATCACAGCCCATAATAGAAGAAGCTATATTATTAACAATACGAATATTACCTTTGGAATCAAGTGAAATAAAAGGGTCTGGAAAAGTTTTGATTAATGTTATAAGTTCATTACGCTCGCGCTCTGAAGGCATATAAGGTGCAGTTCTTACATCACCTACCCCTTCAAGTAAACGTAGTTGAGGCATAAAAGTTTGTAAGTCTGAAAACTCTAAATCGGGAATATTTATGAATATTCTCCCCGGTTGCTTTAACTCTATACCACGGACATTAATGCCATGTTCAACAAAAATACCTAATACTTTCTGCCCCATACCTACGCGGTCATGACAAGTAATTTCCAAGCGCATGCAAACAACCTTTTAACAAATCTTCAAAGCAACTATTGTAAACTAATTTTTACAATAAAAAACCCTTAACAATAAAAATCATCAAGGGTTTTTAAATGATTTGGTTACAAGAAATAACGTTTATGCTCGTTAATAGCGAGGCTACGTTGATTACACTGACTTTCCAGGGTACTTAACCCTATAGTGAAAACTAGGTTTTTCGACTAATTATATTTTTAATAGTTGTCAGCATTTCTCTACGAACATTACTAAGTTTAGGCTTATCATCAAAAGGGATAGGACGACATAACTGCATAGTTTTTACGCCTAGTCTAGCTGTCAACATACCTGCGCCTAAGCCTTGTGCCAATCGACCGGAAAGTTTCCCTAGTAAATCAGCACCTATCATTTCAGCGCCAAAATCGGCAACTAGTTCACTTGCGCCTGCGTACACCATGTTAACAAAGACCTGCTTTATTAGCTTAATTCGACTCCAATAGCCTAGCTTTAAACCATACAAACCAGCCACTTTATTTATCATCCGTAAGTTTCTCCATAACATGATGAGCATATCAATAATGGCCACGGGGCTAAGCGCAATTAAAACGACAGACTCAGTTGAAAAACGAGCAATTTCTGCCAACGCTTTTTCATCAACTTTGCTTAAGACTAAACGTGAATAAAGTTGTAATAGTTCGCTATCTGAGTGCTGCCCATTTAAGGCATCTTGCCAGGTTTTTCCTTGCTCACTCTCTTTATCGAAAAGAAGATCACAAGGTAGGCTTTCAGTAATTTTTTGACAAAAGCCCTCTACATCTAATAATTCTGAGTTTCGAGATTCAGCAATATCATTAATGACAAGTAATTCACTCGCTTGCTGTTTTAGTTTTTCTCTACGCTTAAATTGTCTGAGTGTTGACCATTCACTCAAAACACTTGAAGACGCAATAACAACTAAACAAGATAAAATAACCGCATAAATACTGGTTATTATGGGCGATTGAACAAAACCATTGATGAAAAAATCAACCGTTTCAATACCAACAATAATAGCAAACAATGAAAAAACAG
Source organism: Colwellia sp. (assembly GCA_029938115.1). Taxonomy (GTDB): domain Bacteria; phylum Pseudomonadota; class Gammaproteobacteria; order Enterobacterales; family Alteromonadaceae; genus Colwellia. Next base: position 56,821 of record JAPYOP010000023.1, read on the forward strand.
CTCGCCATAACCAACGAGGACGAGTTTTTTTAGTTGTTGTTCCGCTTGCCTTTGAAGCTTGTTCAGCCGATAAAACAGGTAAATCAGTCACTTCATCTACAGGTAAATAATCTTGATTGTCAAAAACGACCTGTTTACCATCTTGGCTTTCTTTTACATCATTAGGAAAGTCTTGATTAGATAACTCACTTTCAGCAAATAAAATTTGCTGTTGATGCACTTTTTCTTTGATTTTATTATCCATTTGGGTCATATCATTTTATCCGCTAACAAAAATTGTAATACCTGATCCATACGGATGTGAGGCAAAGATTGATGTTTTGTCATTCCGCTCATCGGTGAAAAATTGACAAAGTTAAAAGCACATTGTTGCCAAAACTCTTTTTCTGGTAGTTTGTCTGGAACTGAACCGGGAAACAAAGTGATTTTTTCTACCGTATTCTCTTTATTTTCCACCGCATTTTTTACTGTATAGCCTTGAATAACTGAGACTTGCTGACCTTCGTGGAAGCTTTTACCTGAGTTTGTACTTTTCACTGCGGCTATAGCGAGAGTTTTCATTTCAACAGCTTCAAAGTTAAGGCTATGTTTACTTTTATAAATCAATTGATTTAACAAAGAAACCATTGGGGCATGTTGTTCACTGGTAACATGATCAGCCTTAGTCGCTGCAAACAATAACTTATCAATTCTTGGTGAAAATAAGCGAGAAAACAAGCCTGACTTACCATAACTATAACTTTCTAAAATCATATCAATGGCTAATTGTAAATCAGCAAAGCTTTCTGGACCGCTATTTATCGAACAAGCATTAAGTGGTGTTAAACAATCTGCTAAAACAATTTGCCGATCAAATCGTAAAAAATGCTGACGATAGAATTTTTTTACGACTTGCTCTTTATATTCAAGAAAGCGCGCTCTTAACATACCAATAAAACTATCATCGCTTGCATTTTGGTAATCGTTACCATCAATAGTTGTTAAATTAGGAAAAGGGAAAAACTCTAAAATAGGCGCTCCAGCAAGTTCCGCCGGCAAAATAAAGCGCCCCGGCTGAATTACACTAAGTCCTAACTTATACCGAAAGGTATGAAGGAGTTCGGTATATTCTCTGGCTAATTCTGCCAATAGCTCTTCATCGGCAACGGCAAAGGGATCAATATTACCAACTTTAGCTAAGAAAGCTTTTGCATACTCATCACGGGGCTTAGTGGTTAATAACGCTTGAGTTTGTTCAGACCATTGTTCATAGGTTTGTTTAAGCATGGGCAAGTCAAGTAACCACTCTCCGGGATAATCGGTTATATCAAGGGTTAAAGTTGCCATATCTGCGGCATATTTTAATAATGAATTTTTAGGCTGATAACGAATGGCAAGGCGCAACTCACTTATGCCATGGGTCGGCTCTGGCCATTGTGGTGACTCACCCGTAAGTGAGGCCATAGCATTATCATAATCAAAACGAGGAATTGACAAGTTTTTTTGAGCTACTCTTTTTGCCGCAATAAAGTTGCCATGGTGCACGGGATCAAAAAAGCTTAATTTACTGCCATTTCCTTCATTTATAAGCTGATTCACTAATGAAGTAATAAAGGCTGTTTTACCGCTTCGACTTAGACCCGTAACAGCTAAATTTATATGTTGATCAAAGGTACGATTTAACAACTCGCCTGCTTTGTTTTTTAGTTTTTCTAGTCGCTTGATAAAGCTGCTCCGCATATTTATAAGCTATGGCCAATGAACGAGACCATAAAAGAGAATGATGATAATAGATCAAATAGGTAAAGGTTGTAACTACTTACCATTATTTTTACAAACATTTTTTGTTTCTTGCAATAGTGAGTCAACATCACATAATTGTGCACTTTGGTTAAATTCATTTTGCAGCTTCATAATTGCCTGTATGCCTTCTATCTCAATACTGTTTAACTCTGGATGCCAAATTTCAAAAATAAACACAATTCTATTTTCATTAGATTTATTCCATGCTTCATGCTCAAAACTATCGTCAAATACCATTAACTTTCCTTGTTGCCATGTGTGAGTATCATTTCCTACTCTAATGGCGCAATCTGACGGAATATCAATGCCAAGATGAACGGTAAGTTTTATATTAGACAAGCCATAATGAGGTAAAATTGCCGTGTTAGGCTTTAACACCGATAAAAATGCTTCTGGTGCATTACCCGATAATACCGGTAGCGGTAATTCTTTAAGTACAGAAGAAAGTACAGGGCATTGCTTTAACAGTTCATCACGATACTCTCCGCCTTGGATTAAGTGAATAGATGACCAATTCAAAGAGTTAGCTAAAGTATCTAAGCCTGTGTTTCCGGTATTCGCTTCTTTAATATAAGGTTTAATAGAACTGTTTTGTGAAAATAGCTGCAATAGTTCATGCTTTATATCCTCAAATTTATGTTCTACATTCTCTGCCCAAGAAAAACCACTTAAAGGGTGAAATGCTTGAGCCTTTAAGTGAGGAAAGACATGATAACTAGGCCTTTGCATAGCATCTCCGTATTCCGGTTGCTTAAAGCCATGAAAGGCATCTAGGAAACCAAAGAGTCTAACCGTATCACCATATTCTGAACTTTTCGAAAGACGTTTGAGCTCAGCTAACTGTTCATTATATTTAAAATCTCTAGCAATAGTATTCGAAAATAGTGAGACGTCTGAGAGAATCGACTTCTGAGGATTTTCGTAAGCGAATTTTAGTTCAGGTCGCTTAATAAAAACCCATTCGATCATTTTTGCAGATAATTGGGTATTAGTTTTATTAAGAACGGTGGCTAAGCATAAAAAATCAAAGTAGATTTTATCTTGATTAGGGTTATTCTCAATATTATCGATAAAGCACTGTGCCGCTTTATTATGATCATTTGACTTTTGAAACATAAAACCTAAGTTACGCTGATCATTTAAATCATCAACTGTTTTGCTATCACTCACCTAAAGCCCCATGTCATTTTATTACGCTAATGGGGTCATATTACTCTATGTGTAAATTGACTTAAAGGTAAAGTAAGCTCAGTTCTCGCATTAGTGTCTTGAGTGCATTATGATAGCAAAAACAGGAAATAGAAGAGTTCAGCACAATGTTAATTACCGATAAGTTCATCCTAATTCATATGCACAAAACTGGCGGACAAACCCTCAGTAATATTATTGTTAATAACATTTCAAATCACAATGTTGTCGGCTATCACTTTCCTATTTCAGAAGTTCCTGATGTAGACATCAATAAGCCCGTAATAGGTATAGTTAGGAACCCATGGGATTGGTACGTTTCTTGGTATTTTTTCAATAAAAACGCTGAAGTACAAAATACATTATTTGTTATTTTATCTGACGGTGGACAATCAGATTTTAAAACAACGATTACCAACTTAATTAATCTTGGCTCTAATAACAAAAGCAGCAAGCTCTATAGAGAAGCGTTAATTTCGGTGCTACCCGATAGCTTAGAAGGTAATCAAGGTGTAGGACTGACCAAACAATGTATTGAAAACTTTTCATCTGATAACCAAGGTTATTACTCATGGTTATTTACCCGTATGCATGGCAATTTAGATGCTAAAAATTTACATATTGGTTTATTTGAAGACTTACAAAATAGCTTTATATCAATCATTAAAAAGCTTGAGGTAGGTGAGTCTGAAAAAATAGATCAAAGCTTTGCTACTACTGGAAAGTTAAATAGTTCATCTAGAGCACATTACTCACGTTACTTTGATGATGAATTACTACAGTTAATTCAGCAAAAAGAATCAGAAATAATTAAACGATATAATTATCAATATCTGCTAGACGAAAATGATACGTTCTCATTTACCGAGCAAAGAGAATTTACAAAGCTCTTCGGCAAAGCTAAAAACTTTTTACATGTAATGAATGTAGACGTTAGTAATTTAATATCAGAGGTAAAAAAAATACAACCCGAGGTGTGGGATGCATCAAGTCGTAGAGAAAGATTTGAAGTACACACTGCCACTCACTCGTTAAATTTTATATTCGACATTGACTTTTGCCACTATAATCCGACATATCTCACCAGCTATTATCATTTCATTCATCTTTTAGAGCCAATTGAAAAAGTAATTTACAATCATTACAAGCATGACGGTTTTATTGGCAGAATGATGTTAACCAAGTTAAAAGCTAATAGTGAAATTAACGTACATACCGACAATGGTTACTCTTTACTCCATTGTCATCGCATGCATATTCCCTTAATTACCAATGAGGGAGTTATTTTTACCATAGGTGGAGAAGATAGAAACCTCAAAGTTGGTGAGCTATGGGAAATAAACAATGCAACCCTTCATAGGGTTAGTAATACTTCTGACACAGATAGAATACATTTAATCATTGATTGGATACCTAATAGCACGGTAATTGAGGAAGAAAAAGTTAAAAGGGATAATTTATCAACTAATAATCCTATTAAGCAACCTTGTCCTTGTGGTTCAGGAAAGCTATATGGAGACTGCCATAGAGCTTGGTAGCATTCCTTAAATGTCTATTTTTCTTTGTTTCATATATCAAATCGACACATGTTGTAACTAATATTTACAGAGTGACTTATTTACTTTACGTATAATTACCTCAAATAGTTAAACAACATTAATAAACCAGTTCATCTCGCGATGACATATATGAAATTTTAAAAAGGAAATTATCATGAAAAAATTACTAATTTTATCTAGTCTAGTTTTAGCACTTGGTTCATTTACATTTGATGCGAGCGCAGCTAAAAGTAAGGAAGTATTTAAATTTCAAAACGAATTTAATGAAGGCGTAAAAGCAATAAAATCTGAGAAATTTGATAAAGCATTTAAACATTTAGATGCTTCATCTAAACTTGGCAACAAATCAGCTCAATATGAATTAGCTTTACTTTATGCTCGAGGACTTGGTACAAAAAGAGATTTCTCTCAAGCTTACCTATGGTTGAACGTAGCGACTGAAGTTCAAGAAAGACGTTGGGAAGAACTTGAAATGAAAATTTCAGGATTATTCACTAAAGAACAACTTGCACAATTCAAACCACATGTTACCGAGTATATTGATAAATATGGTAAAAAATCACAAGAAGTAGTTTGCGAAAGACAAGCAAACATGGGTAGTAATGTTAAATATATGTTCTGTGAAAAGTTATTAGATTCAGGACAGCAAAGAATTCGTACTCAATAAAACATTACCTCTGAATTCAGCACACGATAACTCAACTAAATATAGGTAATCAACCTACATTTAGTTGAGTAAATTTTGTATTAAATTGATTTTTTTAAAAAGCTTTCATACTGTTTACTTCTACCTACTGACTTAGTATTTATCCCTTGTCGAACTTGCCAAGAACTTGGTGTTTGAACTGAATTTTTACTGTCAACAAAATCCCCGACATTCTTATTCCAATCTAATTCTAAAAATTCAAATAAAGCCTTTGTATTCGTTTCAAAGTCGCTCACTAAGTCTTCATAACTCAAATCAAAAATATTTTCAGGAAAAAGTGTCTTCCAATAATCCATTGTCTCAAGGTAAGTATCATAAAAAGATGATATATTCTTCGTATCCGTAGTAAAAGTCATATGGTCAGCAAACATTTGAAAGTACACCGATAAGCAACAATCAAGTTTGTTACGGCTTAAATTTATAACTTTCATTTTCGGAAACATCTTTTTCAACAAGCCTAGATGTAAAAAATTTCCGGGCAATTTATCAATTGACCGCATATCGCCACTCAAATGACAGTTAATATAATAGTTTTCATAATCTTTCGCTAAACGCATAAAAATTTCACTATCCGCTTTACCTAGCTCATCGGGGTAGCGTATTTTATAAAATTGCTTATTTATCGCTTTATTCAAAGCCAACGACTCACCACCTGCGCAAACCATTCCTGAATGCTCTAACACTTGCTCAAGCAGCGTAGTTCCACTTCTTGGCATACCAACAATAAATATTGGTGCTACAGACTCATTACCTTGCCAGTTATTGTCTGTAAAAAACTTTGCATTATAAATTTCTTTAAATTGCGCTATTTGCTGCACTAATGCTGACTGGTTATAAGGATATAAACTAGATTGAATTTCATTTGCTAAACGGTAATTAGACCACGCATTATCGTATTCTTTACAATCATCATACATTTTCCCTAAAGAAAAATATATTTGAGCTTTGGCTTGTTTAGGTACAGAGTTGTCACGCAAGATTCGCTGCGCTTTAGTTAGCAAATCATTATCTATCATCTTGAATTTTGTAGACTTAACAATGCCATTAATTGCAGCTTCATTATTCGGTTCAAGCTTCAAAATACGATGGTAGTATTCTATTGCCTCTTCAAAACGTCCAAAACCATGAATAATATCGGCAATAAGTCCTAAAATTTGTGGATGTTCACCCTCTTTTTTCACTAACTGATTAAAAACTTTTAAAGCAGAGTCAAAATCAAATAAACGATGATAAAGCATACCAAGCTTATATTGTATACCGCTATCATCTGGCTTAAGTTCTGCAACCCTTTCTTGGTATTTCAATGCTGCTTTAAAATTAGACATTTGCGAATACATGCCTATAGCATTATCTAGATAATTAAGATTGTCCGGGGCTAACCTTAACAAATTAACCATGCTCTTTTCTGAGTTTTCCCAGTCCATTGATTGAAAATACCAAGAGCTTAAAAGGAATTGTGCCTGCTCGTCTTTAGGATTTTCAGTAACAAAGCTAATTAAACCATTAAGGGCCGCTTGACCTTGTCCATTCTTCGCTTGATCTATTAATTGCTGTATTGTCGTACTCATGCTTTCTTCTTTTAAATTTATGTTATTAGTTAAGCTGCGGAGCAATATCAAAGGCAATACTTACTCGGGGTGTTGTTGATGAAAATGGTAAAGTTCCATGCCAAATAAAGGATGGAAATAATACCATTTGCCCAGGTTTAGGTTTTATACAAAAATCAGGTCCTTGCTCAAGCGGTAAAGATAAATCGGCTTCACCAAACTTTAAATATCCAGCGCCCTGACTAAGCTCTGACTCGTCAGGTGTTTGAATATAATAGACACCACTGTACCAGCCTTCAGAGTGATAATGATTTTTATGATACCCTGCTGCTTTTAGCCAAACAGACCAAGCACCAATAAATTCAAAATCTGCATTGGCGAATCGTTTGGTTGGATGACTTCCTTGCAGCTCTATATTAGCAAGCGCAGTATTTATTGTCTCACGAAAAGTCATTTCCGCTAAATTGAATATATCATTGTCATAGTTAAATATTCGCCCTAAGGTTTGCGTGCCGCCAACAAGTGATTGTTCTAATGGTTGCTGCTGTGTGACATGAACTGATGATAATTCTTTCAATAAGGCCTGATTGAATTCTTCAATCGTTGAATACCCTTGTGGTACATCGATATCAACAATAAAAACTAAATCTTCATAGCAACAAAGTGTTTTATATTGTTCAAAATCTACCTGCCTAAGTGCTGTTGATAACAAACACCAGTAACCTTGGTTCCTTGGCATTAACTCGACAAGTTTTTGATAAATACCGACAGCTTCTTTAAAGTATCCCAGAGCCAAGCTATGACGTCCAAGCCAATCTAATTCTTCATTAGTTAGCTCTCTTGATTTATTTACTATGTGGAGTTGGGCATATGCTCGTTCAAAATGTTCTTGCTCGTACAATAAAGTTGCATGAGCAATGTTGAGATGAATCGTTTTACCATATTTTTCATCCAACTTAGTCAGTATGTCTGCTGCTAATGCTTGTTGCTTTGAGATAATTAACTTATAAAAATAATCTAACGCTAAACTCAAAGGCATTTTATCAAGTGAGAGTAGTTGATAATGCTTTAAAAAATTGTTTTCCCCTGACTCCCACAAAAGCTTAGCTAAAGAGCTATTTAATCCTAGATGATATACATTTAGTTCTAGAGCAGCTTTTAAAATAGCTAAGCCTTTATCTTGATGACCATTTTCAAAATAAAGAAACGCTAAACTTTCTTGTAGGCTTGGTTGGTCAGGTTTTAAGGTATCCGCTTTATTAAAATAATACAAAGCTTGCTTAAAATCGTGTGTTTTTTTATAGCTTAAAGCTAAATTATTTATGACTATATAATTATTTGGATAAGTTTTGACCGCATTAAGTAATAACTCAATGGCCTGTTTATCCTCATCCTTTTTACTACAGACACTTGCTAAACCTATTATTGCGTTTACTTGCGATGAGTTAATAGCGATAGATTGTGAGAAGGCATCTTTCGCTGCTTTGTATTTATTTTGTCTTAAATAGACAAAAGCTAAATTATTAAGGTAATTAATATTTGGTTTATCAAGATGAATGGCTTGTAAATAATGGCTAATAGCCAAATCGAATTGTTCAGAAGACTTATACAAATTTGCGACAATATTATGCAATTCAGGCTGAACATTCGTTATTTTTAAAGAAATTAATAAGTAATGCAATGCTGGGCTATTCTGCCCAAGTGATTTATAACAAAAACCAAGCGTTTTATGCAATTCTGCATGCTTAGGATATTGCGCTATCTCTTTTTGCAAGATAATTAGTGCATTTTGAAACTGCTTTTGATTATAAAAACGTAATGCTTGTTGTAATGTAGAATTTATATGCATAGAAAGATTTCTTAGTGTTTCTATTAAAAAAGTTATAAAAAAAAAGCCGCTTGCGCGGCTTTTTATCTAATTCAATTAAATCTTAGAATTTAACTGATAAACGACCGTAGAAGAAACGACCTGTTGGATCATACAAACTTGCATCAAAAGAGTTAGCAAATGCTTGTGTAGATACAGGAGCATCTTGATCAGTCAAGTTTTGAATACCTAAAGTGAAACGAGTATTGAACTCATCTAGGTAGTAACTTGCTTGAATGTCATGATAAATAGTAGCTTCTAAAGTATTGAACTCGCCAGTTTCATCTGAACATCTCCAAGTATCGCCGTCTGTGAAGCTTAAACCACAATCTTCTTGTTGCTCACCAATGTATTGTAGGTTGTAAACAACACTTAAATCATCAAGAGTCCAAGTAGCATGGAAGTTAGACTTCCAACGTGGGAAACCAGCATCACCTAAGTTATGGCCTGCATAGTTATCTTGAGCAACACCTTCAGAGTTAACTAAACGATAAACGTCAGTATAAGTTGCATCCCAAACTAACGCCCAATCACCAACTGATGTTTCGAAGTTATAAATAATATCAAAATCAACACCGTTAGTTTCTAAACGGCCCGAGTTAAGTAATGGATTGATAAATACAGCAGGAACACCGCTTGGCGCACGAGCTAACAAGTAATCACAGTTTGGTGCGATTGGATGAGTTGCATCATCACCTGTAGCATTTGGTGAACAAGTATCTAATACTTGTTGGAAACCAGCTGAAGTAATTACGTTATCAATAGCAATATCCCAAACGTCAACAGTCATGTTAAGACCGTCTAACCAGCTTGCATCATAAACTAAACCAAAAGACATACTTTCTGATTCTTCTGGCTCTAACGCTTCATTAGCGCCACCTTGAGCTTCAAGTTGTGAATTTGGTTGAGTGTAGTTTGCTGGTACACCTTGACAAACTTCCATACCTGAACCATCAGAGTTACATGGATCGTTAACACTTGGGAAAGTAGTAAATAAACCACCAAACAAGTTAGCTACAGAAGGTGTTCTGAAACCAGTAGAGAAGTTACCACGCGCCATAAAGTCATCATTTACACGCCATGTTAAACCAATGCTAGTACTAACATTGTCATTTTTAACGCCAACCGAGTTTTCAATATCTGTTCTACGTACAGCAGCACTTAAATCGACTTGCTGAGCAAATGGTATATCTGAAAGTAATGGTGCTTGAATTTCCATGTAGTATGAACTTTCAGAGAACCCACCTTCAGTTGGTTGTACTGCACCACCTGATGATTGACCGCTTTGTACTAAGTAATCAGGAGCATTGAAACCAGTTTCACGACGGTATTCATAACCAAAAGACATACCTACTTCACCAGCAGGTAATTCAAATGCGATACCAGAAAGGTTAGCAGAGTAGTTCCATAAAGAGTTGCCACCTTGGCTAGTTTCTGTCGTTGTTACATAATCTAGCATGTCTTGTGTAATTGAACCTTCACCACCGAAGAAGTTAAAAGGTACACAGCTATCATCAGTATTACAGCCAGCACTTAATGCATGACCTAATAAATGCTTGTTTAAACGACCTTGTGTAACTGATGTTGCACGGTTATCACCAAAACCATAATGTAAAGACCAATCCCAGTCATTACCAACAATTTCAACAATACCATCTAAGCTTATGTTAAATTTCCATGTTTCAACTTCTTGGTTGAATAAACGAGGACCATTTTCGATCATACGACGACCGAAGAAACCACCGTTATAGTAAGCCATGTGTTCTTCACCGAAGATGTCATAACCAAAAGGGTTATAAATGTTTTCAGCAGAAACAACTGTTGGATTTAATGCTTCTGCACCACCAGCCCAAGGACCGATAAACATAGGCATTGGAGCTAATAATTGCTCAGACTCACGATGGTTATATAAAACATCAGTAGTTAAATGAATATCATCAGCGATTTCATAGCCACCCGATACATATAAAGACCAACGGTCTTGTGGTGTTAACATGTAGTTTTCAGGAGCATAGTTATAACGAATATCATTGCTAAAAGGTGTGAAGTCGCTATCTGCATCCCACGGACCATTTGGTACAGCGCCGTTATCGCCATTTGCTGCAGTAAATGCAGTACTAACTGAATGGTTTACGAAACCCGCATAGTTACCCGTGTTAGGGTTGTAATCAACAAAAGCAAAACGACCTTGTGGAGTACCAGAAGAACCTAAACGGTTACCAGTACCAAATTGTGGTACATCCGCAATCGGACGGTCACCCGCCATAATTGGTTCTTGTTTAGTGTAAGATGCGTTTAATGTGATGTGACCTTTGTCGTTTGAAAGACCCATAGTCATATCGTATTGTTCTTGAGCACCATCGCCTTCTGAACTTTGACCGGTGTATGCGTTAAACTCAACACCTTCGAAATCGCTACGAGTAATGATGTTAACAACACCAGCAATTGCATCAGAACCGTATACCGCACCAGCACCATCTTTTAGTACTTCAATACGTTTGATTACTGTAGTAGGGATAGTGTTTAAATCAACAGAACCATCAGCACCAGTACCAGAGTTAATCCAACGATGTCCGTTAACAAGAACTAATACACGACCTGACCCAAGGTTACGTAAATCGATACGTGTAGAACCGTCACCGCCGTTGTTGAAGGTAGTGTTAATTGCAGATCCTGCAATTGGTAAACTTTGTAAGAAATCACCTACAGAAGTTAGACCTGATGCTTCTAAAGTTGCACGGTCAATAACTGCTACAGGTTGAGCAGTTTCCATATCGGCACGTTTAATACGAGAACCGGTTACTTCGATTCTTTCAACGCTTTCTTCAGCTTCTTCATCAGCTGAAAACGCTGAAGTTGAAACAGATGCTGTCGCAGCTGCGCCAAACATCATGGCTAGGCGGATTGCCTTAGCTACTTTGCTATTGTTATACATGTTTACTCCCTGGATCACATTTGTGATTGGTTGTTATTTATTTGTTTATTTTATAAGTAAGTTTCGAAACTATATTGCCTCGTAAACTTTTTTGAACGGGCCAAGTGACCTGATCTGTCCTCTACGATATTAAACGGGATCAGCGCGTATCGTCAACACCATTTATAACCATTTGGTAAACTTTTTAACATCTAGACATATTAAGTAACATTTAGAAACAGCTAAGCCAAACAAAAACACCAACATAACACACTGATTAATAGGGATTATATTGCGTAATATTTAAATAAAAGGTGATTAGGAAACTTTCACAAAAAAGATCAATTTTTTTACGTTTACACAAATTAGTGTGTTCACTCTAAAAAACAACAAATACTTAAATTACAGAAAGTTAACTCTTATATATTTCAATATATCTTTAAAACCTTATTTAAAACCACCTTTTCAAAAAAAAATAATAGCAAACAAAATCAATGCGTTACATTAAAAAATAACCTTTACGTAAAGATAAGGTGACGAAGTTATGCTTTTTTAGATTACCTATTTATTAAAAACCCTCGTTCATGCAAAATTTAGCCTGAATATGCTAAATGAATTAATACATTCTTAAGTGGAGTGTTATAGTGACATTATAAATTATATAGATGACTTTCTACTTTAGGTTAAATAATGAACTCTACTGAGCGTTTATCTCTGTTATTAGAAACATTAGAGATTAAAGCTAAACAAATTGATAAAAAAAACGCTCAAGTTAAAGTGCATCGTTTAATTGAGAATAACAATTTATTTTCATCAACATTATTTTCCAGCCAAAGTGATCGTTTCAGCCCATATGTAAAAGAAGTCCAACGAAGAATTACAGAATTCTCTCGTTTGGTTGCTACTGATAAAATTGAAATATCTAAAGTGCTTTTACAGAAAATTGAAAATCAAACCTCCGCAATATCAAAAGCACTACAATCTAATTCAATTATGCATCAAGCGGCAAAGTTAAGTTTTGATGCAAATAGCAAGGTACGTATAAAGAGAGCTAAAGCTAAACAAGCAAATAAGTACAGTGATTTGACAAAAAAATTAATGTTAAATAGCCATCAACTTTATCAAAAGCTAACCGAACACCATGAGTTTGAACGCCGCTTAATGGACATGATTGCAGAAAGAGAAATTGAACGTTCTAAGAGTAAACGCCATAAGAGTGAAAAGATATCGACAGAAGTCTTAGCATTGCATCAACGGCTTGGACGTTGCCGCAAGGCCATTTCAGTCATTGAACATGATATTGAGTTAGCTGAAAAGCGATAGAATTAAATTCGCATTTTAGTAAATCTCAGGTTAACCTTAAGGCAATTGAATAACTTATCAAAGAAGGCATATATGAAAATATCTGATGACATTCATAATTATTATGAAAAATTAGTGGTACAGCACTTTTCTTTATCAAAATTTGAAGAAAAATATGATGAAGATTTTATCGCTGATTTAACCTGTGTTGTGTTAAACCAACTACCAACGCGTTATATACGTCATGAAGTTGACATGGCTTTTTATCTACCGGCCTCAGAGCGCTTTGAAATGGAAACAAAAGTAAAAAAAGCAATTAGTAAGGCAATTGAGTTTATGAAATTACACCGTGCTGCAAGCTAGCCGCTAATAAAACCAATACAAGGTTTTGGATCTTTTGGTTGGTTTGAGTCTGTATCTAAAGCAGGCGTAGTGCCAAACAAAATATTACTACTTTTCTAAAACGGCTCCAAGTGATCTGGTCTAATGGCATTGGACACTTTGATAAAGGATAATATCCTAACTA
>JAPYOP010000067.1 GCA_029938115.1 Colwellia sp.
TCATTAAGGTTACTTTCATACTGTCATTCGATTTTGTTTTAATACAGTTTTCAACTAAAGCCGTAAAGTCACAATCTATTTTGTGCATTTCCACCATCGTTTGATCAAGACGTGCATAAGAAAGTAACGTTTCAACTAATGAAGTCATTTCATCAACATTGTCACTGATTTTTTGTTCAAATTGACGACGAAGAATAGGAGCCTCTTCCTCTTGTAAGGTATCAATACCAAAACGAATGCGCGCTAACGGTGTTCTTAAGTCATGAGATACTGCACTACTTAACAATTTAACATCACCCACTAAATCCTCTATGCGTTGTGCCATTTGATTGAATTCTACTTCTATATCTCGAATATAAGATAGTGAGCTTAGCTTGATGCGTTGTTGTAGTTTGCCTTCACCAAAGGCTTTTGCTGCTGCCCTCAAAGCAAGCAATTGTTTAATGAGCGGGTAAATCCATAGTAAAATCAACAAAACTAAAGCCAGATAAAACAATAGTGTAAATAAATAATCTTGGGACTTAATCGCAGGCGCTAGTATCAGTAAAGGTGATTTCAACAGTAATAATTGCTCACTTGCAGCAATATAATAGTGGAAAGTGAGATGATGGCTTGTTTCAAGTAGCAAAGGTATCCCCTGCTTCACTTTATCAAGTAGAGGCTGTGGCAGGGCAATAGATTTACTACTAACAATGGATAGCGAATACATTTCATCCTGCCATTGCACAACAAACTGCTGCCGGTTTTCATTGGTCATATCATTTAAACTATTGGCTAGACTCAAACCAAGATTTTCTACCGCTGCAATGGCATTTGCATCTTGAACTTGTTCAACATTACGGTATTGCTCGTATAAACGATCAAACACCCAGCCTAAACCAATGGTGGCTATAATGACCATACATAACAATGAAGCGGTTAAATTACGCATGATAACCTCAATTGATTACTGCCAAGCATCTTTAGCGAATAAATAACCTTTACCCCAAATAGTTTTAATTCTAAAAGGCTGCGCTGACTCATCACCTAACTTTTTACGCAGTCGAGATATTCGTAAATCAATGGACCGATCAAAACCATCATAATCAAAACCTCGAAGTTGATTAACCAGCTGATCTCGTGTTACCAATTGCCCTGCTTCTTGTGCAAGCAACCATAAAACATCAAACTCATTCGATGACAACTTAACCTGAACATCATTAAGCAATACCGTCATCGCTTGTTTATCAATGATTAAATTATTAAAAACTAACCGTTGAGATTGCAATGAAGGTGTTGACTCAGCATCAGACACATTCAATGCGGCTTGACGGTCTAAGTGCTTTCGAATTCTTGCCAATAAAGCGCGAGCTCTTACTGGCTTAGTTAAGTAATCATCCGCGCCCATTTCTAAACCGAGTACTTCATCTATTTCTTCATCTCTAGCGGTTACCATGATGATGGCATTACTAAACTCAGGACGAACAGCTTTACATACATCAATACCGTCCAATCCTGGTAACATACCGTCTAAAATAACAATATCCGGGTGGTGGTGCTGAATAAATGTTACCGCTTCATCGCCTCGCTCACATAATGAGACATGATAATCTTTGGCGATTAAATACTCTCGCATCCACTGAGCAAGCTCGATATCATCCTCAACAATTAGTAGATGTGGTTTGCCTTTATCCATAAGATGGTAGGTTCCTTAAAACATACGCCAGCTAACATTCTTTCGAGTACTTTTATCATACACCCAAGCCATTTCTAACTCATTAGTGATTAAATCACTCAAACTTCCTTTTTTTCTCAGACTAAAAACTAGGTTCTCCTTCGCAGACATTTCTTGTCGAAATGCGCCTGTGATCACATTGGACCAACACTGCAATGCTTTAGCTTGCAATGAAGAAAACAAACAATAATCACTCATTTGTTTCGCCTGCCAGCTGATCTTAACATCCATATAACACAACTGCCCTTGGCGCATAGCAACACATTGTTCAGGCTCGATGACTAATGAATACGGCGCTTGTGACTCTTTAGCAAAACTTAAGTGAGGGAAGCCTAAACCAGTACCCAAAATTAGCAGTATAATATAAGCCAATAGCTTGTAGATAAACGTTTGGTTAATGAAGTAGTTCATCATTACTCTCCACTAAAAAACATAACTAACAAGAACGCCAACTTCAGTTCTCTCTTTCGCCCTATCACCGAAGCTACTAGCAAATTGCATTACAGGACTATCATTTATGCTGCTCGCGAAGTCGGTATATTTAAAGTAGGTTTCAAAAAGTATGTTCGTCGTGATGGGATAGCTGGCCGAAACTTGTGCTGTTACATCAATACCAGCATCTGCTTCATAAGGGCCAAAATGTTCCGTTGCCTCCTCTGCTGAGATGCCATAATAATAATCAAGCATTGCGGCTGAACGGTATTCTAAACCAATACTTCCGTGCAATTCCCAATTCTTTACTTGCCAAGATTTTCCTAACCACATCGAAGCATAAAAGGCATCGTCATAATCACTGCTCATAGCATAAGGTGCTAGCATAAATTGTAACGTGGCTTGCTCAAAGTTACCTGTCGCTCTAAGGCCAATCATATCGGTATTATCAAAGTGCTGAGATAATATTTTTCCTGTATCGGCTATACCAACGTTTATTTCACCGTGAGCTTGAATAGTGCTGACATCAAAATTCCAATTGTCCGTATTATAAAAATTATAACCGATACTTAAGCCTTCATTACGCTCATTGGCTCCGTAAAAAGCCTCAACAAAAAGTCCATTCCATTGATAGCGACCATTTAAAAACATTGAAAATTTGTTTACCTCGTCGGCATAAGGACTTATTTCAACTTTATAACCATAACCTAATTTAAGAAAGCCACCATTTTGGTCTTCTTGAGTAGGCGTATGTGTTTCATTTATCACTTCATCTGCATATAAATGAGTTGAGTTAATCGCGGCTAAACCGATGAGCAAACTTAAAGAGGTACGTTGTAATATTTTTTTCATGTTGAATCTTTATTAGTCATTATTTGGTGTATAGATATTATCTAAATTGATAAAAAATAGACGTACCAGATGTTACCAATATGTACCACTTTGTAACATGATTAATTTATCCAATTAAGTAATGACTATATAACAACCCCATAATATTGTTACGAATGCTAATTTCTTCACATATTGCAATTCAACTGTAGTACTGATAATACCTAGATTGTCATATGATTGTCGCTATAATGACGTAATGAATTTCTCGCTTTTTATGCTAGCGATGTTCAAGCTGATTAACGTAAAAACGAAATAGCATTTAATGACTTTCTAGAATATATTGTTCTGCTTTGGAGTGTACCTATGTCAACCAACTCAAAAACCATCTGTGTCGATACTCTCAAAAAACTTCGCCAAGATAATGGTTGGTCGCAAGATTTATTAGCGAAAGCTGCTGGCTTAAGTTTACGTACTATTCAACGAGTAGAGAAAGAAGGCAACGCATCAGCTGAAACTCAACTCGCCTTAGCCGCTACTTTTAATGTTTCCCCGAAAGAGTTATTTGTTATTTCATCAACCCCTGATGTTAATTGGAAATGGAGAAATATTATGCAAACTATTTTTGGCTTAGCTGTTATCTTTGGTGCTATTGCTATGTTAATGATTTTAGGGGGCAGCGCGAATGTTTTTATCGATCAAGCTAGCCTACTCTTTTTAGTTTTATTTATGTATAGCGCGACTGTCATCGCTTTTGGCCCTCATGGATTAATCAAGTCGATAACAGGTTTAAAATACCTATTCTCGAATGAAATATCGACAACGCCTGCAAGTTATTATTTAGCCCGAATCTTAAATAAGCAAATTACCTTTATATATGGTGGTGGTGCTATTGCGATATTAATTGGTAGTATTGCTATTCACTCCAACATTAGTGAACCACTTGTTTTTCATCGTGCCTATGCAGTTAATATATTGATACTATTTTATGCCGCAGTTTTTGCCGAAGGTATTTTAAGACCCTTAGTGACCAAGCTAGAAAAAACAGAGTTTACGCTCTAAATTAACTATAAGACTAATTAAAATAACTGACTAAAGTAACGCTCTAATTGTCTCAGCTGTTTTAAGTGTGCGAATCTCTTGAAACAGCTCATCCGCTTCTGTGTATTGCAATTTTAAATATTTAAGCCACTGTTTGATGCGGTTAGGGTAGTATTTACTCTTTGCACCATAGGTTTCATATTCACTATAATCCAGTAATAATGCGCGCACTTCATGCCATGGTTTAACCGGTGCTATTTGCTTAATAACGAGTGCTAAATTTGGCAACATTAAAGCCCCGCGGCCAACCATAATGTCAGTACAACCAGAAACTTCTCGACACTTTTGTGCATCGTCCAAAGTAAAAATATCACCATTGGCAATCACAGGAATATTAATGTTTTGCTTGATTTTAGCTATCCATTGCCAGTGAGCTGGTGGCTTATAACCTTCTACTTTCGTTCTAGCATGTACGGTTAGTTCATTAGCGCCAGCAGCTTCTATCGCTTGTGCATTTTCTATGGCGAGGCTTTTATCTTCGTAACCGAGGCGAATTTTAGCGCTAACAATCGCATCTTCTGGTACAGATTTTTTTATTGCACTGATTATTTGATAAAGGTTTTCAGGATCTTTTAGTAATATTGCGCCACCACGATTCTTATTAACCATTTTTGAAGGGCAGCCAAAATTAACATCAACTCCATATGAGCCAAGTTCAATCACTTTAGCTGCGTTGTCGGCCATACAATTCGGGGTTTGACCTAGTAGCTGTACTCGTACAGGCGTGCCCGCTTCTGTGGTACAGCCATAAGCACTCACATTTGTTAATTCAGGACAGTAACGAAGAAAAGCACGATCAGAGATAATTTGGTCTACAACTCTCACAAACTCAGTGACACATAGATCATAACCGCCAATTTTGGTCAATAAATCACGCATAAAATGATCAAGTACACCGTCCATCGGTGCTAATACAACGCGCACAACTAATCCTTCTTTTTAGATGAGTTATTAAAGTACTTGCTCACTAACCAATAGCAGCCCACAGTCACAAGTGCAATTAAAATGTGCACCGCAATAGTAAGTAACGCAGCGTTTTTTTGCCATAAAAATACCGGACCATTATAGGTGATAAAGAATAAATCGAGTGCTGAAACGTGTAACCAAATCACCAAAAACAATAATTTCAGTCGATGGCGTTCAAGAAATGCTTTAGAGAAAAAATTCAAAAGGGAAACCAACAAAACATGATGACAACTATTATAACCAAGTGAGCAGGTCAGGGTAAATAAACTTGTAACTTAAAACTTGTTTGGCTTTTTCACCGCTTACAATTCTTGTTGTTTTGTTTGACTGTTGCCGTAAAAAAACAGGAGGCTCTAGTCCTAATGCTTGCGCTGCGATTTGGTAATACTGCTGTTTACTCACATGAGTATCACTAACACCATTAAATAGCCCTCGAGGAGACTTATCTCGCAACATAGCTACAATGATACCCACAGCATCTTGTTGGTGAATTAAGTTTACTGGCGACATTGCGTTAGTTAATGCTTTATTGCCCCGCACTTTATTAGGTAATAGAAACTTACCTGGGTGACGGTCTGGCCCTACTAAACCAGCTAAGCGGATAACACTTGCTTGCTTAGAAAGAGACTTAAAAGAAGATTCAGAAGAGACTTTAGAGAAATTCAAAACGCTCTGCTCGGCGGCATTAAGTATTTGTACTTTTTCTGTCGCTAAGTTGAGCTGATTATCTTCATCTATATTGCCCTCTAAACCATGATACACAGCAGTGCTCGATATCAAAATGATATGCTGAACTATACCTCTTTTTTGCGCGGCACTAACAAGCTTCGACACTTTATCTGCGTAGTCAGTTCTACCCAACTTAAACTGTGGAGTAATAGCAATAACTAGCGATTGTTGTGTAAAAATAGCGTGTTGAAATAATTGTTCACTCATCGCTGGTAAAATTAGCTGTTGGGTATTAATTCCCTGCCGATTTAATTTCTCTACGTTATCTAATTTACTGCTAGTTGCTAAAACACAAATATTACTTTCTAGTAAAGTAACCGCTAATGCTTTACCCAACCAACCACAGCCAATAATACCAACAGAAAAATCGTCCGCTGCCTTATAAAATAATTTTTGCATTATCTTTTTGCTCATAGCTTTTAATTTGTTCAACTACTTTTTTAGCCACTTCATTCGGAACCATAATAGATAAGCTGTATTGGCTTATTTTCCAGCCCTGACTTGTTTTGATTAAAACACCAGAGCCACGACAACGACCATAGTTCTCATTTTCTAATATTTCATCAAAAAAGGCGACTGAACTACTTTCAAATAAGCTGACATTTCTAACTTTCGTTTCATATAACCACCCTTTACCTTGGTTAAAGTAAGGTAAAACAAAAGCGGAGAATTGCTTTTTTGTCCAACGTTCACTTGCATCTGTGCCAAGGAAAATAGCATCCTCAGTTAACAAGTTTAAATAGATTTGTGCGTTGGCCTCAGCCGCAGCATGATGAAACTCTTCTAACATTAATGAGATTGTTTGTTCTTCTTTTGTTTCTTGTGCTGTAGAAAGAAAGCTGATTAATATCAATGTCAAATACAGAAGTTTATTGGTCATTATTATACTCTTTACTATTTTGGTGAAATAAAATAACAGCCCTTAAATGTGGCCGCAATATTATCTCCGCAGTACACATGCGCAACAAGATTAACTCGTGCTTTTTCACCTCTAGCTAAATTATCAAGCTGCCCTGAAACGTCGTCTTGAACAACTTGCCCAAAAGCTAACCCTTTAATAGGTACATGATAGCGAATATTAGCCTCAGCTAAAACAATGTCACCATCTATATTAGTTTGCTCTTGTTGTTTCTTTTGCAAAGCAAGATACACCCAGCCCCAACCGGTTAATGTTGCTAAGGTATAAATACTGCCGGCAAACATAGTGTGGTGTAAATTTTGATTGAAATCTGCATCACAAATAGTCACCAGCTTCTCACTGTCATAATAACTTATTTGTAAATCCATCGCTTTACTTAAAGGGATAGTTTCATGCCAAATATCTTGCAATGATTGCGCTTGCTTTATTTTATGTTGTGCCGACTTTGTTAGCGTTTTAATCATACGATAATGTTTTACTTCATCAAATAATGTATGAGAATAACCTTGATTGTCATAACCGAGTTTTTGATAAAAACCTAAAGCATTATCACGAGCATTCAAACATACTTCTTTCATGCCTAACCTATTGGCTTGTATTTCTAACTCGCTAATAATTTGTTGCCCTAGCCCTTGACCCTGCGCTTTATCATCAACTGCCATATAGCGAATTTGTCCTTGCTGGCCAAGGCCTTTCTCTAAACGGCCAACTGCTAATACGTTATCGTCTTCATCTATAACCATACGGTGAATACTGTATTTCTCTAGCTCATCTTGCTCACTTCCTAGCACTTGATGCCAAGGTTTTCTTAATATTTGCCAGCGTAACTGATAGTATTGAGAAAATTCACCTGCAGTTTTAGGTGCTCTTAAGGTATTCATTGTCTATCCTTAGTAAAGTAACGTTTTGTTTATGATAAACATAGGGGAATTATGCAATTAGCAAAGCACATTGCACAAGGAAAATTAACTTATTTAAGCCAAGGCTCTAATGCCCTATCGGTAAGCGAAAATGAGCATTACCGCTGGTTAGCCTTTGCCTGTGACAATGATGAACAAGTTATTCAAAGTATCATGCTTAAACGTAAACCTTGGAAGCTAACGCTACCTCATCAAACTGCACTAATGTTGCCTTTATTATTTTTCAAACCAAGTAACATCGTTGAACTGGGTTTAGGAGGTGGCAATATTCAAAGATTCATAAAAAATCTATCGACAGAAATAACGATACACAGTATTGAATATAACAGTATGGTCATTGATTGTTTTAACAAATATTTTAACCCTCAAAGTAACCAAGTACATGTTGTATATGAAGACAGTAAACAATGGTTACAGCATAATAATGTTACTTACGATTGGTTTATTTGTGATGTTTACCAACAAGAAATAGAAAGCTATAACAACACTGTTAGCCAGTTAGAACATTTAACTGCACACGTAAAACCACATACTTGTTTGTCTATTAATTTACCCGATGCCAATGATAACGAAGTGAACTTACTGTTAACCATATTGCAGCAGATATCCCCACATCACGAGATCACCTATTTTCATATACCAAACTACTTAAATATTGTTATTCACTTGATTCCAAAGCAGTGGCAAACATATAAACGACTAAAGCGTAATAATCACAGTTTTTTACCTCAAAATACTTTTTCAAAGTGGAAAGGATTTTGGCAGCACGGTAAAAGAATGACAACTTAAATGCTTATAGTAAAAGTTACTGGGCCATCGTTTAACAACTGTACCTTCATATCCGCAGCAAATTCTCCTGTTGGCACTTTAAAGCCTTTTTCACGTAGTTGCTGACAAAAGTACTGATAAAGATCATTGCTAAACTCAGGTTTAGCTACCGTAGTAAAACTAGGACGCATACCACTATTAGTATCGGCTGCTAAAGTAAATTGCGATACCACTAAAATATCCCCCCCCGCCTGCTTTACATTAAGATTCATTTTTCCGTTTTCATCATTAAACATTCTGTAACCTGCAACACGCTCTGCAAGGCGTTTAGCTTTGGCTTGAGTATCTTGTGGTTGAACAGCCAAAAAAACCAACAATCCACGCTCTATTTCACCAATAACTTTATTATTGACCGTAACACTGGCGTAGCCAACTCGTTGAATTAACGCAATCATGCTGTTTCATTCTCTAATTTATATTCTTGTAAAGACACCGTAATTACCGCTCCGCCTAAAACAATTAACCAAGATAAATAGACCCATAAAAATAAGATAGGTACTATAGCTAACGCACCATATATGGCTTGATATGATGGGAAAGCGGTTAAATATATTGCAAATATTTTCTTGGCAAACTCAAACAAAATAGCTGCAAACAAGGCGCCTGAAAATGCATATTTAAAAGGTACTGTTTTGTTTGGTATTAACATGTATAAAAGTACAAAAGCGGCCAATGATGACAATAGAGGGAGCAACCTAAAAAACAGACTAGTGATACCAAAACTGTCATCCAGACCTAATGATACAAATGACACTATGTAAGAAGTTATGGCAATACTCGCTCCCACTAAAATTGGTCCTAAGGTTAGTATCATCCAATACATTGAAAATGATGTTATAACACGGCGCTTTTGTGTTACTTGCCAAATCTTATTAAAGGTTTTGTCTATCACTGAAATTAACAACAAAGCAGCAACAAACAAAAATGAAATGGCTACTGCCGACATTTTAGAAGCATTATCAACAAAAGAGGATAAATACTGCTGTACAACATCGCCAGCCGTAGGTACAAAGTTATCATAGACAAATTGCTCTACACTATGATGTATGTCTGCAAAAATTGGAAAGGCAGTCGCCACAGAGAGAGCTACTACCATGAGAGGTACAAGAGACATCAAACTAACATATGAAAGATACCCCGCCACCACTTGCAATTGCTCTTGCTTAACCCGCTTTCGTAGGTAATGGAAAAAAGAAAGGTAATGGCGCCAAGGTAACGAGTGCTTTAACTTTTTAGATAAGACTGGAATAAAACTCATATTTGCTAACAATTCATAAATTTATCTCTTGATATTATTATATTATGATAGCAATTAATACCAATTGAAATATTTACTAGTTTATTAATATATGGAGAATAAAATGGCAGGACAAGGTTCAACAGGCAATATAATGGCAGCTATTTGTAATGTTTTTTTTCCTGGGTTAGGTCAATTGGTGCAAGGAAGATTATTGCCTGCAATAATTTTTGCCATAGTTTGCGTCGGTGGTTATGCATTATGGTGGTTAATAATTCCCGCAATAATAGCCGGGGCATTCCACCTCTTTTCTATAATAGATGCCGCCACTTATAAAAGTGATAACTAGATAACTAGATAACTAGATAACTAGTTATCTAGTGCTAAGGCTGGCGAGGCTCGGCAATACAATGTTCACTATTGATAGATTCTTCATAAACACGATTTATCTGCGCTAATAGTTCAGATAATTGTTGAATTTGCTTAGGACTAGCTTTGCCTTGACTGAAAATAATACTCAGTTCTTGTAACGTCTTTTGTTGGGCTGGGGACATAACGCAACTCCTTTTGCTAAAAATAGTAATTTTATGAATTTAACTTATAGTTTGAGTTTAGCAGTAAATGCCTTTTTTGCTCGTTAGTAAAATGAAAATAAGTAACAAGATATTAACCTAATATTTATAGTTGAAATAAAACATTAAGTTAACAACTAAATTATTTTTATTTATTGCAAAAAAAAACCGCCTAATATATATCAGGCGGTTTTTGAAAGATTTCTTAATTTATGAAAAATTGTTATTTCGCAGGGCGACTATCACGCTTACGCTCATTTTCTTTTAGAAGCTTTTTACGAATACGAATATTCTCAGGTGTTACTTCAACCAATTCGTCGTTATCAATAAATTCTAACGCTTGCTCTAACGACATCAAAATAGGTGGCGTTAATGTTTGCGCTTCATCAGTACCCGATGAACGTACGTTAGTTAATTGCTTACCTTTTAGTGCGTTAACGGTTAAATCGTTATCACGGCTATGAATACCAATAACTTGACCTTCATAAACATCAACACCGTGTCCAATCATCATACGGCCACGAGACTGTAAGTTGAAAATGGCGTTAGTAAGCGCTTTACCCGTTGCGTTAGCGATCATTACACCATTTTTACGCTGGCCAATGTCACCACCTTTATGAGGTCCATATTCGAAAAATGTATGGTAAATCAAACCTGAGCCTGAAGTAAGTGTCATAAACTCAGTTTGGAAACCGATTAAACCACGACTTGGCATGATGAAATCCATGCGAATGCGGCCAGTACCATCAGGTGCCATGTCAGTTAGTTCAGCTTTACGAACACCCATTTTTTCCATGATTGCACCTTGATGTTGCTCTTCAACATCAATAGTTACGGTTTCATAAGGTTCTTGTAATACGCCATCAATTATACGTTCAATAACCTCTGGACGAGATACTGCAAGTTCAAAACCTTCACGACGCATGTTTTCAATTAAGATACCTAAGTGAAGTTCACCACGACCTGACACTTTAAATTTATCTGGATCATCTAATTGCTCAACACGTAATGCTACGTTATGTATTAATTCTTTTTCTAATCTATCTTTGATGTTTCGAGAAGTAACATACTTACCTTCTTGACCACAAAATGGCGAAGTATTAACTTGGAAAGTCATGTTGATAGTTGGTTCATCAATCGACAATGCCGGTAAGCCTTCAACTTCTGCTGGACAACAAATAGTATCTGAAATTTTCAATTCACCTAAGCCGGTAATCGCAATAATATCGCCTGCAAAACCTTCATCGATATCGTGACGTTCTAAACCTAAGTAACCAAATACTTTACCAACCTTAGCGTTGTGCACGCCGCCATTAGCTAGTTGAATAGTAACTTGTTGGTTTGGCTTAACACTACCACGCTTAATACGACCAACACCGATTACACCTAAGTATGAACTGTAATCAAGTTGCGAAATTTGCATTTGGAATGAACCTTCAGGATCAGCATCCGGAGCAGGTACTTCTGAAATAATAGTATCGAATAAAGGCGTCATATCACTGCCGATTTCGCCTTCTTCTAAAGAAGCCCAACCATTTATTGCTGATGCGTAAACTACTTTAAAGTCAAGCTGTTCATCAGTAGCACCAAGGTTATCAAATAATTCAAAAACTTGATCCATAACCCAATCTGGACGTGAACCCGGCTTATCAACTTTGTTGATAACTAAGATTGGTTTTAAACCTTGAGCAAAAGCTTTTTGAGTTACAAAACGCGTTTGTGGCATTGGACCTTCTTGTGCATCAACAATCAATAACACAGAGTCAACCATTGACATAACACGCTCAACTTCACCACCAAAATCAGCATGGCCTGGAGTATCTACGATATTAACGCGGTATTCATTCCAGTTAACAGCGGTATTCTTCGCTAAAATAGTGATACCACGTTCTTTTTCGATATCATTTGAATCCATCACTCGTTCATCATGACCGGCACGGGCATCTAAAGTGCCTGATTGCTCAAGTAATTTATCAACAAGGGTGGTTTTTCCGTGGTCAACGTGGGCAATAATTGCCACATTTCTTAATTTATCTAACACAGGCGTTACTCACTGTTACTATTATTTATAAGTGATTATTCACATATAAATAACTGGACTATAATTGGGCGCGCATTATACAGGTGATTTGTTCAAAAAGATATCAATTATCTTAATCTCTGTTTTATTACTGGCTTCATCACATTCCCGTTTAACGAATTACAGAAAATAAAATTAAAAAACGAATTGGCTACAACAAAAAAATCAAAATAGTCTATAGTGATTACCAGTTGAGCCAACTTGCACCAAAAAGATCTAATAGCGCACCAAACCTGTGCATCGGCATTTTTTGAGATACGTTAACCCACTGTTTGTTAATGATTTTATTGTTGGCATAATTTTAGCTTATCTTTGTCATAACAATTGGTGCAAACCAAAAATTTAAACTATCCTCACTGGAGAGACACAATGTCACAAGCAGTATTCGATTTAATTAAAGAGCACGATGTCAAATTTGTTGACCTTCGTTTCACTGATTCAAAAGGTAAAGAGCAACACGTTTCTATTCCTCATCATCAAGTTAACGAAGATTTCTTTGAAGACGGAAAAATGTTCGATGGCTCTTCTATTCAAGGTTGGAAAGGCATTGATGCATCTGACATGGTAATGATGCCTGATGCATCAACAGCTGTTTTAGACCCATTCACTGAAGCTGTAACGTTAAACATTCGTTGTGATATTGTTGAACCTGATACAATGCAAGGCTACAGCCGTGACCCTCGTTCTGTTGCTAACCGTGCTGAAGAATACATGCGCAGCACAGGTATTGCTGACACAGTATTGATTGGTCCTGAGCCAGAATTTTTTGTATTTGATGATGTACGTTTCCACACTGACATGAGTGGCTCTTTCTACAAGATTGATGATAAAGAAGCCTCTTGGAATTCAGGCACTGAATACGAAGAAGGCAACATGGGACATCGTCCTGGTGTTAAAGGCGGTTACTTCCCAACATCACCAGTTGATTCATCACAAGATTTACGTTCTGCTATGTGTTTAGTTATGGAAGATATGGGCTTAGTTGTTGAAGCACATCATCATGAAGTAGCTACTGCGGGTCAAAACGAAATTGCTTGTCGCTTTAATACCATGGTTAAAAAAGCTGATGAAGTACAAATATATAAGTATGTTGTTCATAACGTAGCTCACGCTTACGGCAAAACAGCAACCTTTATGCCTAAACCACTAGTTGGTGATAACGGTACAGGTATGCACGTTCATCAGTCTCTAGCTAAAGATGGCGTTAACTTGTTCTCGGGTGATAAGTACGGCGGATTATCTCAAGATGCTATTTACTACATTGGCGGCATTATCAAACATGCAAAAGCATTAAATGCTTTCACTAACGCATCAACTAACTCATACAAACGTCTTGTTCCTGGTTTTGAAGCGCCTGTTATGCTTGCATACTCTGCTCGTAACCGTTCAGCGTCTATTCGTATTCCAATTGTTCCTAGCCCTAAAGCAATGCGTATTGAAGTTCGCTTCCCTGATCCAACAATGAACCCTTACTTAGGTTTCACTGCTATGTTAATGGCGGGTCTTGATGGTATTAAAAATAAAATTCATCCTGGCGATGCTATGGATAAAGATTTATACGACTTACCAGCAGAAGAAGCAGCTGAAATTCCTCAAGTTTGTTCTTCATTAGAAGAAGCATTAGACAGCTTAGAAGCCGATAATGATTTCTTAACCGTTGGTGGTGTTATGGATATCGATATGATTAATGCATACATTGGACTTAAGCGTGAAGAAATTGAACTATTAAACTCTACAACACATCCGGTAGAATTTGATATGTACTACAGTGTTTAATCTTTAAAGTTAACACTTTAACAAAGCCCACTTAGGTGGGCTTTTTTTATGCTTAAATTTTAATATCAAAGAATTAGTATTTTAAGTGGTAAACCTCTATATTTTTGTATAGATTATAGTTACCTATGCCGCTCTTGCAATGTGTTTGGATATATTTTAAGGAACAATATATACTTAATTGATTATGATTAGATTTTTATTACTGACATTATTTACATTCTCAATGGCAACTCCCGTAATTGGTAGTACCGCTAAAATATATGTGTGGGTAAATGAAAAGGGGCAAACTGTATATTCAGATACTCCAAGACCTGGAGCAGAAGAAGTAAAAACTAAACCTAGTAATGTTATTAAATCCTCTAAAAGAGTTGAAACTCAAACTTTAGATATAAACACAAAAAAAGTTGATGATAATTACCAACTGATAATAACCATACCTAAAAACAACTCTACTATTCGTGATAACACTGGCTCTGTTTTTATCCAAGCCATCATTAAGCCCATATTCAAACGTGGCTTAAAAATTCAGCTCATGTTAGATGATGAGCCTTACAAAAAACCTCAATCTCACGGTAAATTTTCCTTACGAAATATTGACCGTGGTGAACATCAAATAAAAATGAAGTTGTTAAACGAAAAAGGCAAGGTAATTGCATTATCTAAAGCTATAACGTTTTATATGCACCGCAGCTCTGTTAATTAACAGAAATAAGCACCAAATAGCGGCAATTCTCGCTGCAAATAAAACTTTTCTAGAATATACTAAATCTATCGCACCAAGTTAGTGCATATATAGTATAGGTATGAGGCTTTATGTTGCAAACTAGGCAAGCGATCCAACAACTTAAATTAGGCTATCAGCAAACATTAGCCAATCAGCTAGTAACCGCTGTACTTATACTCGATCAAAACTTGAATATTTGTTACGTAAATCCTGCCGCAGAAGCTCTCTTAATAAAAAGCTTAAATAAGCTATACGGTAATTCGTATAATTATATTTTTGCTAATACCTCCATCAACGAATTCCGTTTGCAACAATTGCTTGCGACAGGTCAAGAGTTTACCGATAGCGAAATTGTAGTTGAGTTTAGTGAGAGTCATCGATTTACAGCTGAAGTTACCGCTTCTGCAGTAGAGTTTGATCGCATCCCGCATGTGCTTATTGAGTTCAAACAAATAGATCAGCAAAAACAAATCAGTCTTGAAGTGTTTCAACAACAACAATGGATTGCGGCTCGTGATTTAATTAAAGGTCTAGCCCACGAAATTAAAAATCCTCTCGGTGGTTTACGTGGGGCTGCACAGTTATTAAATAACGAACTAAACCCAGAACAGCAAGAATACACTGCGATGATTATTGAACAAGCGGACCGGTTAACCAACCTAGTAGACAGACTGTTAGGTCCAAATCAACTGCCGCAGATTAAAAGCCATAATATTCATTCCGTATTAGAAAAAGTATGCCAAGTAGTAAACTTCTCCAATGACAAACGGATCAGATTAAAACGTGACTATGATCCTTCTATTCCAGCAGTTGATTGTGATCAAGAGAAAATACAGCAAGCAGTATTAAATATAGTAAATAATGCTATTCAGGCAATCGCACCTGATAACGTAATTACACTTAAAACACGAATAGCCAGTAATAAAACCATTAATGGCAAACAAATAAAACTGTCAGTCAAAATTAGCATAATAGATGATGGTCCAGGTATTCCAACAAAAATACAGGATACCTTGTTTTACCCTATGGTCTCTGGACGATCTAATGGTACAGGCCTCGGCTTATCTATCGCACAAACTTTGGTGAATCAGCATCAAGGTAAACTCTCCTGTCATAGCCGACCAGGACACACTGAATTTATAATACTTTTGCCTTTATCTTAATTTAACGATTAGACCTAAAGGTCAAATAACTCAATCCCATAACGTACGAGAAATGACCATGATCACCGAACAAGTTTGGATAGTAGACGATGATAGCTCAATACGCTGGGTTTTAGAAAAAGCCTTTTCTAAAGCCAATGTTAGCAGTGCCTCATTCGAAAGTGCTAATAACTTGTTGATAGCGCTAGATCATGGCCAGCCTGAAGTAATCATATCGGACATTCGCATGCCTGATATGGATGGTATGACTTTGCTCGACTCTATTAGTAAAAGCCATCCTAATATTCCTGTCATTATTATGACTGCTCATTCTGACCTAGACAGCGCAGTTAATGCTTACCAAGGTGGCGCATTTGAATATTTGCCTAAACCTTTTGATATGGACGAAGCTGTCACCTTAACAAAGCGTGCGTTAACTCATGCTCGTGAACAAAATGCGAAAAACCAACCCAAAGAGGTGACCCCCCTTGCTGCCGGCTTAATTGGTGAAGCACCTGCTATGCAGGAGGTTTTCAGAGCCATTGGTCGCCTATCTCGCTCAAGTATTAGTGTACTTATTAACGGTGAATCAGGTACTGGTAAGGAATTGGTTGCTCATGCATTACACTCGCACAGCCCGCGCTCACAAGCGCCCTTTATTCCACTGAATATGGCAGCAATTCCAAAAGATTTAATTGAATCGGAATTATTCGGCCATGAAAAAGGCGCCTTCACCGGTGCAAATTCTGTTCGTCAAGGGCGATTTGAACAAGCTCATGGTGGTACATTATTTCTTGATGAAATAGGCGATATGCCACTTGAAATTCAAACTCGTTTATTACGTGTACTCTCTGATGGACAATTTTATCGTGTTGGCGGACATTCACCGGTACAGGTTGATGTTCGTATCATCGCGGCAACCCACCAAAATTTAGAAGACCGAGTAAATAATGGTGAATTTAGAGAAGATTTATTTCATCGTTTAAATGTTATCCGCGTGCACTTACCTAGCTTGCGAGAACGTAAAGAAGATATTGCACAGCTGACTCAACATTTTTTAAAACAAGCGGCTAATGAACTAAGCGTTGAGCCAAAAACGGTCAGTAAAAAAGCGGCAGCTTTTTTACAGCAATGCCTGTGGCCAGGTAATGTTCGACAGCTTGAAAATATTTGTCGATTCCTTACCGTTATGGCTAGTGGTCAAGAAATACTCCTAGTAGACCTACCAAGTGAACTTACTGAAAAAACATCTCAAATTAGCTCTCAGGCCTCTTCATGGCAGGCAGCGCTTAGTGACTGGATGGATCAGGAACTTACTCAGGGCAAGAGTGCAATTTTAGATGTGGCCATGCCTGAATTTGAAAAAATAATGCTAGAAAGAGCATTACTATTTACCCAAGGACATAAACAAGATGCGGCTAAAAAGTTGGGTTGGGGCAGAAATACGTTAACAAGAAAATTGAAAGAATTGGATATTTAAATTTTTAAGTACTAGAGCTACAAACTTCATCATCACACTGCTTACAGCTATTGCATAATTTAATGTTAATAAAATGAGCTGCAACAATTAGGCTTGCACCGCCAATGATGAAGTAAATTTCAACAGCTTCAGAAAAATCATGCTTTATCCAATACAAGGCAACACCTAAATAAAGTAAATAAAAAGGATATAGTCGTTTATGGTACCGTTTAAAGCCTGAAAAAAGAGCAATAGTACCTAGTGCTGCAGTCATCAATAGAAAAATATGTTCCCAGGCATGATCTGCTAAAAAGCTAAGACCCATTAACGGTAAAACAGGCAGTAAAATAGGTAACAAAATACAATGTAATGCACATAAAGATGTTGCAGTAATACCTATTCTATCTAACATATTGAACCTGAAAATTCGGTGAAGGATATTTTGCAGACTAATGACTGCAATGTTAAAGTGTAATAATATCACAATTGATACATTATAACATTAGTATCTCAAGAAAAAATTTTCACCCTAGGAGCGTTCAACTGGAAAACTGACCACATGTTCAATATGTTCAGCTTTTAACGCCAGCATAATTAAACGGTCAATACCCAAAGCAACGCCTGAGCATTGCGGTAAACCATGAGATAAAGCTGATATGAAATTTTTATCAATCGGTTTCTCTATCAAAGAAAGTTTTTTTCGTTGGTTGTTATCTTGATGAAAACGTTGAAGTTGATTACTAACATCAATTAACTCATTAAAGCCATTAACTAATTCTACACCTTGATAATAGCATTCAAAACGTTGTGCAACTCTTTTGTCATCTGGACTAATCTTAGCTAACGAAGCTTGCGACTTAGGAAAATTGTAAACAAAGCACGGCGAACCTAAGCCTATATTTGGCTCTATAATTTCACTGAAAACAAATTGTAATAAAATATCAATATCAGGCTCCAATACTAACCAATCACTTAATTTATTTTTTTTAGTAATCAAGCTTATTAATTGCTCACGAGTAGTAACTAAAGGATCTAGGCCTACCTGCTCAAGAAACAGCTGCTGATAGGTAACTTGCCGTGCTTCCGAGCAACCCAAGACAGCTTCAAGTAATTCAGACACTTCCCCCATCAACTCAAAGTGATCGAAACCTAATCGGTACCATTCAAGCATGGTAAATTCAGGATTATGATAACGCCCTGCTTCTTCATGTCTAAATGCTTTGGCGATTTGAAAAATACAACCATAACCTGATGCAAGCAAACGCTTCATATGAAATTCAGGCGAGGTTTGTAAATAAAGACTTGATGAATGCTCAGGAGAGCTATCACTAAGAAAGTCATAATCACACGAAAATGCATCTAAGTTAACATCCGTCACTGTACCTTGAGAGAGCGCAGGTGTTTCTACTTCTACTACATTACGTTCAGCAAAAAACTGTCGTATTCGTATTAATACCTGTGCTCGTTTTTGTGCATTTTGCCATGTGAGTGTTGGTTGCCAAGACATAAAGAGTTCCAATTTACTCAGTTTAAAAACAAAAAAGGCCGCATAAGCGACCTTTTATTAAACTTTATTGATAAATTAATTTAGTGTTAGATGCAGGGTTAGCAAAGCGGAAACACGGAACTGACGTTAGTCAGTGAGTATTACCAATGCAGCTAACACAAACTCTAGGGCAAATTTATTATCAATTAGTCCATTATTTTAGATACAACACCAGCGCCTACGGTACGGCCACCTTCACGGATTG
>JAPYOP010000068.1 GCA_029938115.1 Colwellia sp.
CATGTGAGAGTAGGACATTGCTAAGCTTCTATTAAGAGAAGCCCGTTACGAAAGTGACGGGCTTTTTGCTGTCTGGGTGAAAATAAAATTGTACGCGAAATTACATCGGTACTCATAGGTTTAGATAAAGAGTGAACTTTCCATGGCATCCTGCCATCAGGTCATTAGTGCATCTCGGTAATTACAGGAAAATGCAGTAAAGTCGAATGGTTAAAAAGTTGTTTTTTGTTCAGTGAATTATAAAAAGCAACAAAAGCTTCGCTAGTTTACTTTAATAAGTTATCCTTTATCTCATTGCCTCTCATTATTGTTTTCAATAGTTTCTAATATGATAAAAAGAATAATTATTTCTTTATTGCTAATTTCCTCTCTTCTTCTTGCATTCGGTGCAACTTGGATCTACAGCCAAGTTGATAGTGCTTTACCTATTTTAGAAGGTAAAGAAACTGTCTTTGGTTTGAAAAAAAGCGCCGTTATTGAACGTGATGAACAAGGTATTGCAACAATAAAAGCAAGCAGCCGTCTTGATGTTGCTGTCGCAACGGGTTTTGTTCATGCGCAAGAGCGTTTTTTTCAAATGGACTTACTTAGACGAAATTCGGCAGGAGAGTTATCTAGCTTGTTTGGCTCTGTAGCTCTTAATTATGACAAATCTATCCGTATTCATCGCTTTAGAGATAGGGCTAGGGAAATTGTGAATAATTTGCCTAGTGATCAAAAAGCATTATTAAAAGCTTACACGCGTGGTGTAAATCAGGGATTAATGTATATAAGCTCACAGCCGTTTGAATATTTATTACTTCAGCAAGAGCCTGCGCAGTGGAGTGAAGAAGACTCTATTTTAACTATTTTTAGCATGTATATAGATTTGCAGTATCACGATGGTCAACGTGAACGCTCTTTGGGGTTGATGAAAGCTATTCTTTCTGCGGATGTTTATGCATTTTTAAACCCTAAAGGTAGTATTTGGGATGCTGCAATTGATGGTACTCAGTACAAATCATCCCCATTGCCTAAGGGAGCGTGGCCTTCAGCTTCTGTCTCAAACTTTAAAAATATCAATAATGGTGTTTATTTAGCTAAATATAAAGACAACGCAAAATACTTAGCAGACGAATTTCCGGGTTCTAATAACTGGGGAGTATCAGGGGATATTAGCAGCACAGGTAGCGCTATTATTGCTAACGACATGCATTTAGGTCTACGAGTCCCTAACACTTGGTTTAGAGCCAGTTTTGAATACCCTAGCGATAAGAAACAAATAAAAGTTACAGGTGCAACACTTCCTGGAACGCCTAATATGGTTGTTGGAAGTAATGGATTTATCGCTTGGGGATTTACCAATAGTTATGGTGATTATAATGATGTAATAAAGCTTGAAACGATTAATGATGGCAAGCAGTACCTAACACCTACGGGGGCCAAAAACTTTAGTTTTTATAAACAAATTATAGCTGTAAAAGATGAGGAACCAGTTGAGATTATAACCAAAGAAACTATTTGGGGCCCAATTATTGGTAAAAATTATCAAGGTCAACTACTTGTTTACCGTTGGGTTGCCCACGACAAAGAGGCGATCAACTTTAAAGCAAAGGAATTAGAACTTGCGACGAGTGTAACTCAGGCGTTCAATATTGCCGCACGTAGTGGAATCCCATCTCAAAATATGATGGTAGGAGATAAAGCAGGTAATGTTGGTTGGACAATTATGGGGCCTATTCCTAAAAAAAATGGGCAAGCGGGTGAAACGCCAACATTTTGGCATAAGGGACAGCATGGTTGGCAGGGCTATTTAACGCCAGAGGAATACCCCAGTATATTAAATCCTGAGAATCATAGGCTCTGGACAGCAAACTCACGTGTTGTTGGCGGTGAAATGCTACAAAAACTGGGTGATGGAGGTTATGCTTTAGGTGCTCGAGCAGGACAAATTCGTGATGACTTATTCGCCGATGAAACATTTGATGAAAAATCGTTGCTAGTTATTGGGCTTGATGATCGGGCTCTATTCTTAAAACGCTGGCAGGCGTTTTTATTGAGCACGGTAATCAATAAGCAATCATTAATTACCAATAATGATTTCAAGGAAGTAAAAAACATTTTATCTAAAGATAAATCATTGCAAGCGAGTATCAACTCGGTCAGCTACCGTATTGTCAGAAACTTCCGTATTAATGTTCGAGATTTAGTTTTCAGTGAATTGAATAGTACTTTCAAAGCTTTGGATGATGCTTATAAATTTCGTAGTATTCGTCATCAAGTTGAAACACCATTATGGCAGTTAATAACTCAACAACCGAATAATTTTCTTATGAGACCATTAAATAGCTGGCAGGATGTTTTTAACCAAGCTTTGCAACAAACTATTGATGATATGAGAACATTAGACTCAGGCGAAAAGCAGGACTTAACTGCTGCAACATGGGGGCAGCAAAACACGACAACGATCAAACATCCCTTAAGCAAAGCGGTTCCTTTTATTGGTAAGTGGTTAGATATGCCAGCTAATGCATTGTCGGGAGATAGTTATATGCCTAAAGTACAAGGTAAAGCCTTTGGTGCATCAGAGCGTATGGTTGTATCACCAGGACATGAAGAAACTGCTATTTTCCATATGCCAACAAGCCAAGCCGGACACCCCTGGAGTCCATATTATGGGATAGGTCATAAAGACTGGGAACAAGGAAAACCATCGCCGTTTTTGCCGGGTAAAACCAAGTATAAACTAACGTTACTTAGCTATTAAGTGTACTTATAACAATAATAAATAGAGAAAAATAATGATAATTTTAACTTGGTGTTTATTCATCGCAGCCTTACTTCCACTAGTTGCAAAAGGCCCTGTAGCTTATGCAATGAACAAACTTGGTGGCTATAATAACAATCATCCCAGAGAACAACAAAGTAAACTTACAGGCTTTGGTGCTCGCGCATTAGCAGCACACCAAAATGCTTTTGAATCGTTAATGATATTTGCTCCAGCTGTCTTATTAGCCATAGCAACACAAAACACAGGGGAGAATATAGTCTTACTTGCTGTGATGCATGTCTGTGCTCGTGTGGCGTATAACATTTTATATTTAGTCAATATTGACAAGCTGCGCACTCTCGTATGGTTTGTTGCGACAATAAGCAGCTTTAGCATAATGTGGCAGTCTATCCCGTAAAGTGAGTTTGTAACAAAAAATGGTCTAAAGAAACTATTGACAGAATTTAGTCAAGCCAGATAGAGTGAACGTTTTAGTGAAGTGCTCACTCAAAAGTATATTAAAACCTTCTACTTTGAAGGTTTTTTCTTGAGTAGAAAATGCAAATAGCAAAGTAGGAAAATAAAGTGAGCGAAAAATTAGATTTAAACGAAATACGTAAAGAAATAACAAGTTTAGATAAAGAGTTACTGATTTTATTTGCTAAACGCCGTGCGCTCACCCTTAACGTGGCCAAAAGCAAAGTACAGCAAGTTCGTCCAATTCGAGATCAACAACGTGAACAAGCGTTGTTAATTCGTTTAATTAAACAGGGTAAAGAGCTAGGGTTAGATGCTCATTATGTTACCAGTGTTTTTCAAAGTATCATCGAAGATTCTGTATTAAATCAACAAGCGTATTTACAAACGTTAGCTAACCCTAGTATTAAAACGCCAACAGTTAGTGTTGCCTTTCTAGGTGATAAAGGCTCATACAGTTATTTAGCCAGCCATCGATATTTTTCGAGACGAGCTGAAAAAATCATCGAGTCGGGTTGTCAAAACTTCAGTGACATTCTACAACAAGTTGAGTCTGGTCAAGTAGATTACGGAATGTTGCCAATTGAGAATACTAGCTCAGGTAGCATAAACCAAGTCTATGATTTATTACAACATACTAATCTATTTATTGTAGGTGAGATTACACAACCAATAGAACATTGTTTGTTAACTGCTATGAATACAAATTTGGATAAAATAAAAACTATCTATGCTCATGGCCAACCTTTCTCTCAATGCAGCAATTTTTTAGATAAGCAAAATGATATACGCATAGAATATTGCGATAGTACTGCCGACGCTATGGTACGAGTCTCTGAACAGCAAGATGAAACTATTGCTGTGATTGGTAGTGAGGAAGGTGGACAGCTTTATCAGTTGCAAGCACTTGAAAAGTCAATTGCTAATCAAAATGAAAATCACTCCCGATTTATTCTTGTCGCTAGAGAGGCTATTGGTGTCGCCGAGCAAATCCCAGCTAAAACGGCCATTATTTTATCAACAGGTCAAAAAGCAGGCGCTTTAGTTGAGTGTTTGTTAGTGCTGAAAGAAAAAGGCATTAACATGTGTAAATTAGAGTCTCGCCCGATTCAAGGTCGCCCATGGGAAGAGATGTTTTATATTGATGTTGAAGCTAACTTGAAAAGCTTTGCTCTACAAGAAGCTATTAATGAAATTACCGAACACACTAATTTCATTAAAGTATTAGGTTGTTACCCTATAGAACATATCAGCCCTACTAGTGTGCCTAGTAGCGATATTTAGATAGTTATTTAGCCTGATTTTAAAGTAATAAAGCGATTAATTATTGATAATAAGCAGGCTGGAATTTTGTTAAATACCATTATTCATTAGTTTAATATTCAACATAACTGATAAATGGTTAGTTTCATTACTCTTTTTACTTTACTTTAAGTCAAATCAAGGCTTAAATTATTGTCTAAAGAAAAATAAGCTAAGTTAATAAAATTAGTATTTATTTTGAATATTAATTGATTTATCGTTTTGTTTCTTTTATATATTTTATAGACATTATTTAATGTCCATTCTTCCAATTAGGAGAGCGCTTTATGACAAGTAAAATCTCAATTCCCAGTTCAGGTGATAAAATCACGATATCTAATGGTAAATTATTAGTACCGAATAATCCTATCATTCCTTTTATTGAAGGTGATGGTATTGGTATTGATGTCACTCCTCCTATGATCAAAGTTGTTGATGCAGCGGTTAATAAAGCTTATGGCAATGATAAAAAAATTGCATGGATGGAAGTGTATGCGGGTGAGAAAGCAACGCAAGTCTATGATTCTGAAACTTGGTTGCCCGATGAAACATTAGAGATGTTTAAAGAATATAAAGTGGGAATTAAAGGACCGTTAACTACACCTGTTGGCGGTGGTATGCGTTCGTTAAATGTTGCGTTACGTCAAATTTTAGATTTATACGTTTGTCAGCGTCCTGTGCAATGGTTTACGGGTGTTCCAAGTCCTGTTAAAAAACCGTTCGAAGTTGATATGGTCATTTTTCGTGAGAATACTGAAGATATTTATGCCGGTATTGAATATCAAGCGGGCACAAAAGCGGCTGAAAAAGTTATCTCTTTTTTACAGGAAGAAATGGGCGTTACTAAAATACGTTTTACCGAAAATTGTGGTATTGGTATCAAGCCTGTTTCTAAAGAAGGAACTCAACGTTTAGTTCGTAAAGCTATTCAGTACGCCATTGATCATAATAGAGACTCAGTAACTTTAGTGCATAAAGGCAATATTATGAAGTTTACTGAAGGTGCCTTTAAGGATTGGGGTTATCAATTAGCGTGTGAAGAGTTTGGCGCAGAGTTAATTGATGGTGGTCCTTGGTGTTCTATTAAGCACCCTAAAACCGGTAAAGAAATCATTATTAAAGATGTTATTGCGGATGCAATGTTACAGCAAATATTACTTCGTCCAGCTGAATATAGTGTTATCGCTACGCTTAATTTAAATGGTGACTATTTATCTGATGCCTTAGCTGCACAAGTGGGTGGTATTGGTATTGCTCCGGGCGCAAACTTGAATGACGATGTTGCTATTTTTGAAGCTACTCACGGAACGGCTCCTAAGTATGCAGGCAAAAATAAGGTAAACCCTGGTTCTGTTATTTTATCAGCCGAAATGATGTTAAGGCATATGGGCTGGGTTGACGCAGCTGATTTACTGTTGAAAGGAATGTCAGGTGCTATTGGCGCAAAAACAGTTACTTATGATTTTGAACGTTTAATGGATGACGCTACGCTAGTGACCTGTTCGCAGTTTGGCGATTGTATAATCGAACATATGTAATTCATTGTAGTAAACTTAAAAACCAGAGCTTTGCTGATGGCACTCTGGTTTTTTTATGTCTGAAGAACCGCTACAACATTAATCCTTTTAGCCATTGAACAAATCGACCTAAATTCTCATACCAAGCAACAGTGGTTTGCTGAAGCTTTTTACTGCTTGGAATATAATAATTCCAACTTTTAGGGCTGTTAATGTTTTTAACCCAATGCCCTGTTGGTGCAGGTATTGGTTCAACACCTTGAGTTTGAAAGTATTTTATAGCCCTTGGCATATGATCAGCATTAGTAACTAAAACAACATTGCTGCCGAGAACTCTAGGGCTAATTAACTGTGCTTCTTCTTCTGTGTCTTTAGGAAAATTCTCAGTAATGATTTTTTGCTCGGGCAGGCCTAAAAGTACCAATGCCATTTTCATTTTTTGGGCGTTAGACACCGTATCTGTGTTGTGGTGACCTGATGTTATTATTTTAGCTTCAGGGTGTAATTTATAAATTCGAATAACTTCTACCAATCTTTGTAAAGAATCTACACTGAGTTGGTTAGTTACGGGAAGTGTATCATTTCTTTGGTGCCAACCACCTAAAACGATAATGTAATCGACAGGCTTGCTAGAACGGGTAAAAGCCTCATAATTGTCTTCAATACTCACCATTAAATGATCAGACACAACAGGCATAGATGAAAGCACTAATAATAGGAATGCAGAAATTAAACATTTAAAGCTGGTACTGG
Source organism: Colwellia sp. (assembly GCA_029938115.1). Classification (GTDB taxonomy): domain Bacteria; phylum Pseudomonadota; class Gammaproteobacteria; order Enterobacterales; family Alteromonadaceae; genus Colwellia. The sequence continues at coordinate 6,799 of JAPYOP010000068.1, forward strand.
GGCGCTTTTGAAAATATAAAATAGAGAGTATTAATAAAATTATCACAATATTGATTGGCATAATAAAAGTTGAAATAATTTTTTTAAGTAAAAACAAATCCATAAAGTTCAGCACATTCAAGATAAGAAAAGTGATTATAATAAACTATAACAAAAGTTGTTATAAATATGTTACTTCTGTTGGAAACTAATTCCGTTAAACTTTGGTCTTACCACTATATTTTTATCAAACAACAAGAAGTTGAAATACTTATCGTTAAAGTTTTGAAGGGTTACCTAATTCCGAACAACGTTATATTAAAAATAGAGGGGAGGCGAGTGTCCCAATTCATGATGGCGATAGAAGACTAATTATTAGTAAAATAATCATTTGATTTTAATGGCCATCTAAAAGTCTATTGCATTTGTTTGTCATTTAAGGTCTAATAGAGCAGTTGCTCAATTATTGTTTATAAAGTTGAAACAACACCAGAAGAGGAGCGATAACTAGGTAGATAACGCTATATCGAAAGATATTAGGAACCACATTCCAAAAAGCGTTGTTGAGGGAGTTTATCGCCGAGAGTATTAGTATTTGTGGTTGTTAATGCTCGGTCACTAAGGTTGAATCCTTAGGATTGTCACCTGTATTTTATTGTCTGAAAAGGCAAAGGTGGAGAGCTTCTGGCTGAAAAAGTTACATTGCGCGTATGAACACTTACTTAATACGTTAGCCTATCAAACTGCTCAGTCATGCTCTTCCTGTATTTATTCGCAATGACATAGTAAACATTGCATTTAGGAAGATAGAAAATGTCTACATTAGACTTAGAACAAAACAACTCACCTCTTACCGTAGCCAAATTTGGTGGCACTAGTGTTGCTGATTTTCAAGCGATGTTACGCTGTGCGCATATTATTAAAAAAGATACTAGCAACCGATTAGTCGTAGTTTCAGCAAGTGCAGGCGTTACAAATTATTTAGTTCGTTTAAGCCAAGAAAATATATCGATTCAAGAACAAAAAGATATTATTGCTAATATTCGAACTATTCAACTCAACATTACTCAGCACTTAGCAGCTGATGTAGAGCAAGCCTTAAATTCTGAAATTGAAGTCTTGCTTGAGCAGTTATCTAGCCACGCGTTAATACAGTCGCAGCAATATAGTGTTAAACAAGTTGATGCTATTCTTAGTTTTGGTGAACAGTTTAGCTCTCGTGTTTTTGCACAAGTATTACAATCAATTGATGTAAACGGTGCTTATTTTAACGTTCAACAAGTGATGAAAACCAACAGTTTATATGGGAAGGCTGTTGTTGATATTGAACAATTATCAAAAGCTTGCACTGCATTTTTAGCACCAAAACTATCACAGCAAGTTATAGTAACCCAAGGTTTTATTGGTCAAGATGGTTTAGGTGAAACTACCACGTTAGGGCGCGGAGGTTCAGATTATAGTGCAGCATTACTTGCTGAAGCGCTAAATGCCAGTGATTTAGCCATTTGGACCGACGTGGTTGGTATTTTTACTACAGACCCTCGCATTACCGAACAAGCTCGTGCGATTAAAGAAATTAGCTTTGGTGAGGCGGCTGAAATGGCGACTTTCGGCGCAAAAATATTACACCCAGCTACGTTAATTCCGGCAATGCGTCACAATATTCCTGTTTTTGTTGGATCAAGTAAAGAGCCTGAAAAGGGCGGCACCCAAATCAAGCAGTCGGTGGCATCAAATCCAACCTATCGTTCAATCGCACTTCGAAGAGAGCAAACCTTAGTTACTGTAAAAAGTCCGGCAATGTTACATGCTAGTGGCTTCTTAGCCAAAGTATTCGGTATTTTAGCTAAACATGAGCTCAGTGTTGATTTAATCACTACTAGTGAAATTAGTGTAGCACTAACCTTTGATAATCCCAGTGGTTCAACGCAAGCATTACTAACATCAACCGTGGTACAAGAATTAGAGCAACTTTGTGAGGTAACAGTAGAGCATGGTTTATCGCTAGTGGCTGTTATTGGTAACGGCTTAGATTGCGCTAAAGGTATTGGTCAAAGTATTTTTCAAGCCATCAATGACATTAATATTCGTTTGATTTGTCATGGAGCAAGCGCGAACAATTTATGTTTTTTAGTGTCTGAAAAAGACGCTAACCATGTTGTAGAAAAGTTGCATAGTGAGCTATTTGTTTAATATTGCTAAACCAAGAGAAATTAATTTCTCTTGGTTATTTTGTTTTCATGGTTACTAATAAGCTATCTAATTGACTGTTTAGGTTGTGTAACTCATCAACTGACATGCCTGTGATTGAGAACATCTCTTGAGGAATATTTTGAGCTTGTGCTTTTAACTGGCAACCCAAGGTTGTTAGTTTTACTTCAACACTGCGCTCATCTTCGCTATTACGAACTCGACTAACGAATGCTTGTTTCTCTAATCGTTTTAATAAGGGTGACAAGGTGCCAGAGTCTAAATCAAGTTTTTCGCCTAACTGCTTAACTGAAATCACTGACGTGGTGTTATTGTTTTCCCATAACACCAACATCACTAAATATTGTGAATAGGTCAAGCCTAACTTTTTCAATACCGGGCTATAATGACGATTCATCAACTTTGTTAGGCTATAAAGTCGAAAGCACAGTTGGCTTTCAAGTTTTAAACTTTCATCGTTATTCATTATTAATAACTTATCACTTATAAAAGTTTTTCAATGTCAGCTTCAATAGCTTCAGGCTTTGTGGTTGGAGCGTAGCGTTTAATAACATGACCTTGCTTATTTACCAAAAATTTAGTGAAATTCCACTTTATGCCTTTAGAGCCAAGTATGCCTGGCGCTTTAGTTTTTAAGAAACTAAATAAAGGGTGGGCGTTATCACCATTAACATCAATTTTGCTAAATAATGGGAATTTAATATTAAAGCGTAAATCACAAAACTGTTTTATTTCTTCATTACTGCCTTTTTCTTGTTGCTTAAATTGATTACATGGAAAAGCAAGTACTTCTAGCCCTTGGACTTGGTGTTTCTGATAAAGATCTTGTAGCCCTTTATATTGCGGCGTAAAACCACAACCACTAGCGGTATTTACTATTAGCATCACTTTGTCTTTATAATTTGCTAATTCAATGGTTTCACCAGCACTATCTTCAGCTGAGAATTGATAAATATCATTGTTCATTGTTATTCCTCTCGTGTTTATTTTATTTAAGTTGTGCACAATTTGATTTTGCAAATCTTACATTGTTTTTATTTTAATTGCAAAAAAAGGTAAACTTGCATTATTAAATTTAAATTACGAAAATAACCATAGAGACGAGATGAAAATGAATCCAATTATTCAAATGTTAAAAGAGCAAAATATTAGCGAAGAAAAAATCAATGAGCTTTTTCAAGCCTTAACAGGCAACCCTTTAATGGCGATGGGCGTTATTCAGCAACTTGGTATTCCACCAGAGAAACTGCAAGCTATCATGGGATTAGTGATGACTCAACCTGCGCTCATTAAAGAAGCGGTGGAAGAGTTAGGATTAGATTTTTCCAAAGTTGAGGCGGCGAAATCTAAATTAAAAGAAGGCTTATAATAAAGCGATGATAGATAATAAAGTAGGCAGTCTTGCTGATTTACTTGCACAAATTAAACAACAAGAAAAAAATATAGAATTTGAGCAAGTGATGCAAGTTATTAAAGATAACTATCATTATCAACCCTCGACTTTCATTAACGGTGAATTAGTTAATGAAGCAGGAACTAACGAAGGCACTTGTAAAATATTTTATTTCGCTCAACTAAATAATTTAAGCATTCAGCAAACGCTAGCTTGTTTTGGTCATTATTATCGAGATGATGTTTTAGCTAATCCTGAGGGTAAAGATCACGCTAATATTCGAAATATTATTATAACTGGCTGGCAGGGGATTGAGTTTAAATCAGTCGCTTTAGTACCGGTCAATAACTAAAAACACATTTTCATATAAGGAGTTAGTTCAATGAAAGTAGCATTTATCGGTTTAGGCGTAATGGGATATCCCATGGCTGGACATCTTCAAAAATCGGGCCACGACGTTTGCGTTTACAACCGTAGTCATGAAAAAGCTAAAAAATGGCAAACTGAATTTTCGGGCCGTTTAGCCGAAACTCCTGCGTTAGCAGCTAAGGGTTGTGAAATGGTTTTTTGCTGTGTTGGTAATGATGATGATGTTCGTCAAGTTGTGTTAGGGGAGCAAGGTGTTTTAGTCGGTATGTCAGAAGGCAGTATTTTAGTTGACCATACAACAGCGTCAGCAAATATTGCCCGAGAGATAAGCGAGATAGCCTCAAAACAGGACAAACATTTTCTTGATGCGCCAGTATCAGGTGGGCAAGCAGGCGCTGAAAACGGCATGTTAACTGTAATGGTGGGTGGTCAGCTCGATGTATTTGATAAAGCGCAACCCGTGATGGATGCTTATGCGCGCTTTAGTCAACTGATGGGCGATGTTGGTAGCGGACAATTAGCAAAAATGGCCAATCAAATTTGTATTGCCGGTGTTGTGCAAGGCTTAGCCGAAGCATTTAATTTTGCTGAAAAAGTAGGGTTAGACGCTAATGCTTTAGTTGAAACTATTTCTAAAGGTGCTGCGGGATCTTGGCAAATGGAAAATCGTTATAAAACCATGTTTGCAGGTGAATATGAGTTTGGCTTTGCCGTTGACTGGATGCGTAAAGATCTTGCTATTGCTTTTGATGAGGCTAAGAAAAACAATGCGCCATTGCCCATGACACAAATGGTTGATGGCTTTTATCAAGAAATTCAAGAAAATGGTGGTAACCGTTGGGATACTTCTAGTCTTATTTCAAGGTTTAAAACAAAATGATTTACTAGCTGCGACTAATGAGTCAAAAGCTCCATTAGTCGCAGTTTTTTCTATTTTTTAGTAAAACGCTGTAGTTGTTTATTAATCGCATTTACAACGTTGTTAATTTCTTCAGCCATTGTTAATAACTGCTGACTACTTCCTGTGGTACTGGTTGAGACATCCTTAATGGTATCGATGTTAGTATTAATTTCATTACTGACAACCGCTTGCTGTTCTGCAGCTGTGGCAAGTTGTAAATTCTGTGCTTGAATATTATTTATAACTTCGCTCATTTCATTAATTATAGTATTAGTTTCGTTAGCTTTACTATTACTACTTTCAATACTTTGGTCTCCTTGCATTATTGCATTCACAGCAGATTTAGCACCATTTTGTAGCTGTACAATCATAGTATTAATTTCTTCTGTTGATTGCTGTGTTCTACTGGCTAAAGTACGTACTTCATCTGCTACAACAGCAAAGCCTCGACCTTGCTCACCCGCTCGAGCTGCTTCTATGGCAGCATTTAGGGCGAGTAAATTAGTTTGCTCAGCAATACCACGAATGACATCAAGCACACCGCCAATGTTCCGACTATCAGCCTCTAGTTGGCGAACAGCATCAGAAGTTTGATGCATCATATTTGATAGCTGATCAACAGAGGCCATACTTTCAGAAATAACAGTTTTACTTTGAGTCGATTTTTGTTGAGCTTGTTGTGAGTTTTCAGTGGTACTTGCTGCAATTTCTGCCATTTCTTGAGTAGAAGACTTCATATCATTCATAGCTGAAGCGACTTGATCAGCAAGGCTTTTCTGCTCTATAGCGCCTTCTTGAGTTTCATGGGTGACTGTTTCCATTGATTGTGTTGTTTGACCAAGTTGTTCAACTTGCTTATTAATTCCGAGTAATGTTGTTTCTAATTGAGCAATAAAAAGATTAAAAGCACTAGCAACATTGCCAATTTCATCTTTAGGCGTTTCATCTAAACGCTGACTTAAATCCCCTTCGCCTTGGGCTATATCTTCTAGTGCATTTGATACTTTGCGTAAACGTTCTGATATAAGCTTTCTGAAGGTGATAAAAAGTAAGGCTATTGTTGCTGTAAGTGCGGCGAGCATGATAATCACTATACTTGTGTTTAGTGTGCCAGCGCTCTCTAACTGTTGCTCAATGGGCACCTGCACCTCAAGTACACCTCGAACATCATTTAAGCGCCAATCATTTTTTGGGGTGTCTGGGTGAGAATTATGGCAATCAACACATCCTTGTTGAGTCATCGTATCTGCTAGAGCAACGCGCACCACTTCTTTCTTATTTATGGTTTCTACTTTAGCAAAAGTTAATTGAGTGTTTTTGTTTAGAGCTTGCCAAGCTTCTTTACCGAAGCGGTCTAATTTCCTACTATTTCGATTAGGAAAAGGGTAAGGACTATATAACTTCAACGTCATTATGCCTTTTTTGGTAAACTCCTCGCTAATTTCGTGGATAAATGTAGCAGGCAAGGGGATTTTGTTAGGATCGTTTTTATGTTGGAAATCAGGGCTGATATTTGCAATAGGTAATATCTTTTTTATAACATTTTTAGTGTAATACCCCCTAATAGCCTTGTATTGTTTAACGGTGACTCAGCTGAGATTATTGCTGACTTTATGGCATTATCTTTAGTTATACTTGGAACGTAGAAACTTAAAACAATGAAAATTAGTATGAAAATGATGATCAATGGTGAAAATAATCGAGTACTAAGTTTATCTTTATAAACAGTAGCCATGTTTTTCCTACATTTAATTTATATATATAAAATTAAGTGTAGGAAAAAACATGTGCATTGCGAGTTTTTATAAAATATATTGATTTAGTGGAAAATAACTATCCACCCTGCACATATTCATATAGTGATTTTAGTATCGACATTTTACGCTTGTTCTCTTCATATTCATGGGCTAAATTTTCAATTGTTATCATAAACTCATCCATGCTTAAAATGCCTTTGCCACCATATTGCAATTTATTTTGACAATGCTGCTGCCATTTTTGCTGCTCTTCACTCGTTAATGTATGAGGATAATTTCTAGCTCGGTATCTAAATAAAAGTACAGGTAAGCGTTCATCTTGAAATTGAAACGGATGATTGCAAAGCTGTTCAGGTGATAACCCGCGTAAAATATCCATTTGAGCTTTATCACTATGACTAAAGAAACTCCCACCATAAAGCGCTTGTTCGGCATCGATATTTTCATTGTCAAAGGGCTCTGGAACGAATACATCACTAAGCTTATCTCTAAGTTCACTATGCTGCTTTAACGTTGCGAGGTTTTCTAAACAAAAATCGCGAGGTATGTTCAAACGCTTAGCATTTTCAGGCAATAACGTTTTTGCTGGCGATACTACAGGACATTTGTTTATATGAATTAGTTTTAACGGAATAGGTTTTTCATCTGGCGCTAGATCATCGTGCCGAGTATACAATCGTGCTTTTATTTCATCACTGGTTAGTGAAAGTAATGGTTCAATATCTTGTGCTAAATCCACACAAATAACAGCATTTTTATTAACCGGATGATAACTAACAGGCGCAAACCAACTAGTACAGCCATGAGCTGATGATATTTTAGATGAGGTATGAACAACAGGTGTCATATCAGCAACATTAAGCAGCTCGGCTACTTGCTTTTTACGTTTTAAGTTAAAGATAAAGTCATACAACTTTGGTTGCTTGTCTTTTATAAGCTTTGCCATAGCAATAGTTGCATAAACGTCACTCATAGCATCGTGAGCTGTTTCATGGTTGATGCCATTGGCTTTAGTGAGTAGTTCAAGTCTAAAGCTTACAACATCTTCGCCGTCACGTTCAACGGTTGGCCAGTTAATTCCTTCAGGGCGCAAGGCATAACAAGCGCGGATCATATCTATAATATCCCAACGACTGTTACCATTTTGCCATTCTCGAGCGTAGGGATCATAGAAATTACGATAAAAAAGATAGCGAGATACTTCATCATCAAAGCGAATATTGTTGTAACCTGCCACACAAGTATTAGGAGTACTAAATAAGTCGTTAATACGCTTAGCAAACTCCGCCTCAGTTAAACCTTCCTGCTGCGCTTTTTGTGGTGTAATCCCCGTCACTAAACAGGCTTCTGGATTAGGCAAATAATCAACGGGCGGTTGGCAATAAAACATTTGAGGCTCGCCAATAATGTTGAGATCCAAATCGGTACGAATACCTGCAAACTGAGAAGGCTTGTCAAATTTAGGGGCGATTCCCCATGTTTCATAATCGTGCCAAAGAATTGTCGGCTGGTTCATAGTGTCACTCTATTTTATGTGTTGTTGTGTAACATTGAATATCATCATTTTCTTTAAATTTATTAGCACAACGACCTAAAAGACTAGGATTAACATCAAAGCTTCTAACTACCGCTGCTTAGTATAATTTTACTCAAGAACTAAGTTGATGGCATCAAACTTAAATTTTTTTGAATACTTCTTTTTACGTATAATTTCATTTTCTCCAGTTAAGAATATTATCCCTTATCTGGGTTGGTAGGCTCAATTAAACCCCGTCACAGAAAAACTTAGGCGAAAACTGCGTTGTCAAAAATACTAAACCAATTTTACTACGCTAAAACTTACCACAAAAAAGAAACGAAATAAGCGTAAAGTTCTTAAATAAAAGGACAGAACTACAAAAAACTCCTGCTTTATTAGCTTGTTATATTTAGTTTTTAGTTTTTAGTTTTTAGTTTTTAGTTTTTAGTTTTTAGTTTTTAGTTTTCAGTTTTTGTTACTTGTTTGAAAACAATAGTAACACTGCTAAATTTGGAGTTGACCCATAAGCCTAATACACCAAGAAGCCACATGAAAGCAGTAAAGAATACAGATAAAAATAAGCCGATGAAAATAGACGTCACAAGCCCCATAATTCCGGTTATATGTTCCTCATTCCAAGTGACAGTTTCAAAGCCGAAAATTGATAAAATGCCCATAAGAAGGCTAAAAAGCAATAGGCCTAAACCAATACTTTTAAATAGGATATTGAATAGTGATTTTTTTGAAATTGTTTTTGCAGATATTTCCATAAGTTATTAATTCTCCATGTGTATAGACATAATGACTCCCACGAGGTGTTAGCCTCCAGATTCGTGGATTAGTAAAACCAAAGCCATAATATATGTGTTAAACCATATAAACTGGAGGTTAACACATACAAACATAACATACTTTTCATTGGCTTTAAGCACTCAATAAGAAAGTACTCATAAGAATTTAGGTGTTCTAATCTTGCTAGGGATACATCCATATTCTACCTGTACATAACGCCGTTTTAAGTGGGAAATTGCAGCTGGCTAGAATAAGTGAGGCACGAACAAAAAGTAACTGGAATTTGTCCGACTTTCAACCCCTTATTCGATATGGTTATAGAACAAGCTTTCTAAATCTTTTGTAAGAGAGGTTTCGCCCTGTTATGACTGTAAGTATATTTTGTTGAGACTTGAAAATATCTGGATATTTTCTAATTGCAGCCAAACCTACTACGGCAGAAGGTTCAACATAGTGTTTATGATGCTGTAACATCCAAAACAATGCTTCCTTAATCTCATCATCACTTACGATTAAGAAATCATCTACATATTTATTGATAAGAGGAAGAGTTATTGACTCCTCCTCTACTAATGCTCCAATTCCTTCAGCAATAGAAGGCTTAAACGGCAACATGTTGTAGTGTCCTGTTTTAAACCAGTTATAAACAAGAGGAGTCGTGTCTTGCTGAACCGCAATTATTTTTATATTGGGATTAATTGCCTTTAATATTATTGCCATACCGGAAATGTAGCCACCACCCCCGACACCACAAACCAAACAATCTATATTTGGTATCTGATCCAATAATTCAACAGCAATTGTTCCGCCTCCCTCTATCATTTCTATATCATTGAAAGCGGATACAAAAGTATACCCATTATCCTTACTTGACTTTAAAGCTGCTTCCCTTGCCTCTGGTACTGACTCAAAGTATTGAATAGAAGCACCATTTTTTTGTATATCCCTAATTCTGTCTGGATCTGCTGAATCGGGCATCATAATGTGAATTTTTGCATCAAGTACTTTTCCAGCAAATGACAATCCGACACCGTGCCCTCCTGCAGTGGGTGCTATAAATTCTGCTTGAGGGGTGTTTATATGTGTTTTTAAAATTTTATTTAGCCCACCTCTTGGTTTAAAACTGCCAGATAGTTGAAGGTTTTCTAGCTTAAAGTAGACATTCGCACCAATTACTTTTGAGAGTTCATCAGAATATTCGATGGGTGTTTCTATTATGTAAGGGTCAATTCGCTTTTTAGCTTCTAGTATGTCTGCTGGTGAAATCATAGTGTCTCTCATTGATAGTATCTACCGCCATTTTTAGCGGTAATTAACTGTGGGATAAAACGTGTAAGGAATGAACAACAACCCACTGTTAATTGTCCTGCTTGAATGGCTTGCTATGCATATGATGCCATCCATTTTTTAGCGTGTTCAAGATCATAAAATATTTCAGGTTTAATCTTTGAAACATCTCTAATAATATATTCTTGCATGCTATTTTTGACAACAAAAACAGATAATACACATCCTTTAATTTCATACCATTCGTAAAGTTGTTTTACAACACTCAAACCTTCAGGTGACGATAGTGATTCATCATCCCATATTTCAAATCTTCTCCAACTAGTAAGACCTTTTGTCTCAACTTGTTTTTGCATCTCTGCAAACCAATACCTAAGGCCTACTTCATTGAAAGGCCCTTCTACTATAATAGTGAGTAAATCACCACTCCACGAAAAAGAGAGTTGACCATGTAGATTCAAATTTAACTCCAATTTAGAGATATACATAACGCCCAAATAACAGGCTAAAAATTGTTTGCTAAAATGTGTAGCGAAGCGGAACCGGGCAAACTGTTAGCAGTCCTGCTTTATTGGCTTGTTAGGCGAGTTTACACTCACTAGATTTGTTAACACTTAATCGCTCTTGCAACGCTATAGCAAACATAATGAGTAACAATAAATTACCTAAGTTAAGGTTCACGCCTATATCGTTAAACTCAAATAAATAAAAGCTAATTTCAATGCCTAAATTAAAAGCAAATAGCCCTGTTGACCATGTGAGTTCGAAAATATATATGCCGTATAAAATGACACCTAAAAGTAATGCAATTACATTGGGTTTAAACATTTTATAAATTAAATAACAATTTAATAGAAGCAAGGATACAAAAACAGCATATGCCTCAAAAGCCTCACCATATAGGGTAAACTCCGAACTAGAAGATGATAGTATAAAAATTGTAACTACCATCTGAAAAATCAAAAATACGAGTAATGATGTCTCAAGTGTGGTTCTTTGCATGATGCACGCCTAACGCTTAAATAAGCGGAAAATAATGGTTGGCTAAAATGTTGAACGCAGTGAAAACAGCCAACTGTAAATTTTCCTGCTTGATTGCCTTGCTAGGCTTTTACTGCACTATTTTGCTTTGTGGCAACAAGTTCTAGAGTTGAAGTATTGATAAAGAACCATGCCAATTGATATCCCAGCGCCTGCACCAATAGATATACCAACGGAAATATTGTTATAAGCTACACCTAGTGAAATTCCTAGCCCAGTTCCGACAGATAAACCATAACTAAGCATTAATATTGGAATGTTCTCATTTTTACTAACTTTCAAATTTGAATCCATTTTATTTCTCCAGTTGAAAATCTTACTCATTATAGACTATAAGCCTAACGCCACAATAAGAGGCCAATGATAGTTGGTTAAAATAAGCGAGGCACAAGCAAAAACCAACTGTTTTTTGTCCTGCTTTATTGGCTTGTTATAACTCAATATCCCCTGAACTTAACAACTGACGACTATTCCGTAATATTAGAATGTTAACATTGTTTTCGATTTTATAGATAATACGATAGCTACCAAATATGATTTCTCGATAACTAGAACCTAATAGCTCAGGAACCGCACGACCTATTTCAGGTTGAAATTCAAGTGAATCTGTATGATCAAATACATCATTCACCCATTTATCAGCGGCAGATGGCTTATCAAAAGCGATAAATTTGGCTATCGCCTCTAATTTATCTAATGCTAATGGCGACCAAACTACTTTCAATTTTTTATATTTTTCAAAACTTGAGCGCGGGCATCTAAATTAGATATACCTAAACCAGCAGAAAGTTGAGCTTCTGCTTTTTGTACTTCTTCGCTAATCCCCCCGAAAAATAATCGAAGTCAAAAGTAGAATTTTCTCGTATGCTTAAC
>JAPYOP010000176.1 GCA_029938115.1 Colwellia sp.
TTACCTAAGACTAGGATCTATTTTGACCAATAATGATATTTTTCAGCTAATACTGACGACATTTGATTTAAATGAACAAGCCGTGATTGAAATTTTTGCTTTGGCTGATTTCAATGCAAGCCAAGAACAAGTGACTGCTTGGCTAAAAACCAACGGTGATCCGGCGTTTGTTAAGCTTAGTGATACAGAATTAGCCGTGTTTCTTAATGGTTTTATTAACCTTAAGCGTGGCAAGCGTGAAGGGGACCAGCCAACGCCGGAAGCGCATTTAAATAACAACATGATATTCCAAAAGCTGCGAATTGCGCTTAATTTAAAAGCAGAAGATATTTTAAATGTTTTTGAAGTTTCTGATGTTTATTTCAGTAAACATGAAGTCAGCGCGTTTTTCCGCAAGCCTGGTAATAAACATTATAAAGAGTGTAGAGACGATACCCTTGAAAAATTTTTACAAGGTATACAAGCTTAACAAAACCATGCCATTAGCTATGTGAATAGCACCGCCCATCACTTTTCTGTGGGGGCAATAAAAGGTACAAAATTACACTAGGATAGTGTCTTATTTGTGCCTTTTCACTATCTTGAGTATCCCAGAGTATTATCACGGTTCATCAATCACTTACTGTGACAAACTCATTTGATAATAGGGATTATTTGTCGGCTTATTGAATTTGCCCATAATTCGGCCCCCTTTTCGTTGGGGTGATAACCATCAATGCCAATCAAATCAGGTGTTAGTTGTGCTGAAAACGGCAAGAATATAATTTGATGTTGATGCGAGATTTTTTTTAGCAGGGTATTTAATATATTAGCCCTGTGTCCCATCAGCCAGTTCAGTGGTGCAGGCAACAAGGGGAAGTGCTGTAAGGGAGGCACCGCCGTAAAAAATATATGCCTGCTGCCTCTGTATTTTAATTCATTTATCAAACCATTTATGTGTATTTGCCACTCTTTGCAGGACGTAAGGTTGGTGCAGTCGTTAACCCCCATAGTGATAATGCTAATATCAGGTGTATGCGTCTTGGTGTTTTGTAATTTTATTAATAATTCTTTAACCGTAATGCCGTTCTGAGCCAATAATTGCCAATCAATTTGGCTGATTTCGGTTAGGTTGTGAGCCACACGTGCTGATACCGCATCGTTAATATCTTGAATGCCCACACCCGCGGCAGGGGACTCTCCCAAGTAAAGCAAATTAAGCCGTGAACCTTCTTTCTTGCCCAATGACATTTTTCTAGGACCAGCAGCTTCAGGCATGCGTAATGCATTTTTTTTAAGCCATAAGCCCTGGGGCAGAGCGATGAAATAAAGTGGTGAAAGTAGTAGGTGTATTAGGTATAAAAACAAAACTTTCATGATGCTTTTCATCAACTTTAATAATAGTCTGCGATTTAGAAAGCTTAGTCGGTAATTTCACATGTATCTTCTTTTCAAACTAAATATGCTGTTTAAAGCAACGTTGTATTTTAGGTGTTAGGGGGCAGGTCGTTTATTGTTAAATTCATGGGGCAAGGTCTGAACTACTGGCGCCTTGTATTTAAATTCAATCAACTTTCCACAAATAAGCGAATTTTATACTAGACTAAAAATCATGTTTTTTAAGTATAGATTTTAATGTTCCGTCGCTTTTTATTATTTTTAATCCACGGTTAAAATCGTTTATTTTTTGAAGTCCATTTTTTGTATTTCTTGATATAGCCAAATACATGGGTTTTATCTCTAATGCGGGTGACATCCAATTGATTTTGTTATGGCATGTGTTACGTGTTTTAGACATTAAATACTTGGCCATCAATTTATCAATTAAAACTAAATCTATCCTTTCTTCGCATAATTTTGCAATGTTAAGTTCATCCGTGACCATGGGCTTCACATTCAACTTGGCGGCGTCAAATCCTGGCGGATTTGCATAAGCGATCACGGTTCCTATCGTGTAGTTTTTCAAATCTTGGTAGGAGCTATACTGAATAATGTTAGATTTACGTTTATATAATCCAATTTCGTTATCCATGTACGCATCCGAGTAAAGGTATTTCTTTTCTCGTTCTTTATTTTTCCACATTGATATTACGCCATGATATTGCTGGCCTTTACGGGCTAGATATTCTCCACGGGCCCACGGAAAGTAGGCCACCTCAACACGGTAACCTACGCGCTCAAAAGCGGTGATAATTAGCTCAGTAACAGGTCCGTGATTCATTAGGCTTTTTGCGTGGTAAGGAGGGAATTCGTTAGACGTTAAAGATATAATCTTTTCTGTGGCATTGGCCGCTAAGCCCAAGCTTATTAGAATAAGTGTTAAAAAAAGGTTATTAATGCTTTTCATTACATCGGCTCAATGTGTGTACTCAAAATAGATAGGGGCTATCAGAGTATAGACAACAATAATAAATGTGATGCAAGGGGGCATCTAGGTGGGAGTTAGGTCTAGCGTATTATCTAGGCGCAAAATGTAATGTCGTTGAAATGCCATAACGGATGTTAACGATCATTATTTTAAATTGAATACACATCACTGCTTCGTCATGTCTATTGAAGAGTTTGGGGCGTAACTTTAACCGCGTACAGATGAATAAACAGTCGCCATGAACTATCGCTAGGTTTAATCAGCCTCATAGCCGAGTCAGCAGATTATTCTTGAGCTTGGTTATATATTTCAACATAACTTGATAATTGTTGGGATGAATTATTATTGGGATTCATTTGATCGGCAATCTGTAAGGCCATATCTAATTTTTCTAGGTTGGATTTATCTTCATTACTTAATAATAGTCCCTGTTCGGACTGCTTAAACTGATTAAGTTCAGCAATGATGGTTTTAATGTCGGTATTCATGGCAGCGGCACTTATGCCAAATCCATCAATCACGGCCTTGGCTTTTGCTAAAGTATCGATCAGGCTACTTTGTGGATCTTGCTGTAAGGTTTTGTCCGTTAAGTCATCAATGAAGTTGGATATTTGATCCAACGGTTCTTGGGCGTGCTGGGTATCGCTGGCGGTGGTGTCTAACTTTGCCGCCTCTTCAGAACTAATTAACCCGTATTCGCTGAGTCTTTGTATAAATTCAGGGGTAATGGTGACGGTTTTGGGCCCACCAGGGAAAAACTCTTCATTAAGTTTTTGCATTTTACTGGCACGACTGGATAGATCCACCTGAATAGACGCCTCGTTACTACTGCCGGATGTATCGGTGCTCTCGGATGTGCTGGTACTCTCGGCTGTACTGGTGCTCTCGGTTGTGCT
>JAPYOP010000024.1:0-17348 GCA_029938115.1 Colwellia sp.
AAATTTAATCAGTAACAGAAATATAAATAAATAAATAAATAAATAAATAAATAAACTATTAAGCATCAAATGCCTAAACTAACAACTAAAATAAGGGTGATAATTACATGCTCACAATGAAAGAAAAGATAGCCTATGGCTTAGGTGATACTGCTAGTAATATAGTTTTTCAAACAGTGATGATGTTCTTACTGTTATTCTATACTGATGTTGTTGGTTTATCTCCCGCCGTTGTTGGCACTATGTTTTTAGCTGTGCGCATAATAGATGCCGTAACTGACCCTCTAATGGGTGCTATAACTGACAGAACCCAAAGTCGATGGGGAAGGTTTCGTCCCTACTTACTTTGGTTATCATTGCCTTTTGCCATTATCAGCATTTTAGCTTTTACCACGCCAGATTTAACAGGCACAAGTAAGATAATTTATGCTTTCTCAACTTACACTTTATTAATGTTAGCCTACACCGCGATTAATATCCCTTACTGTGCGTTAGGTGGGGTATTAACAGCAGATGCCAAAGAACGCGTTAGTGTGCAGTCGTATCGCTTTGTTTTTGGTATGTTAGGTGGAGTTATTGTTGCTGCTGCCACTATGCCTATGGTGCAATGGTTAGGCCAAGGAGATAATGCAAAAGGATATCAACTCACTATGACGTTTATGAGCGTTTTAGGTTTAGTGCTATTCTTACTATGTTTTCTTGGTACAAAAGAGCGTATTACACTGTCAGACGATCAAGTACCCTCTTATAAAAAGAGCTTTGAATCATTATGGCAAAATGATCAATGGCGTATATTATGTCTTTCTGGTTTGTTTTTATTGACGGGCCAGGTACTGAAATTTACTTTAGCTATTTATTATGTGAAGTACTTTCTTGGTCGTGAAGACTTAATTACTCCCTTTTTAACCTCAGGAGTTGTCGCTAGCATGATAGGCTGCGCCATTGCCCAACCGTTAGCAAAGAGAGTTTGCAAAATAAAAGCCTATATTTCTCTACAACTCATTGCCGCAACTTTATGTGCTGCAAGCTTTTTTATCAGCAGTGATCAAATTGTTTTAGCATTTGCAGCCTTTATTGCTTGGAAGTTTTTCCTCGATATGGCTACACCTCTTTTATGGGCTAAAATGGCTGATACAATAGATTATGGCCATCACAAAACAGGCGTTCGCGTTACTGGTTTAGTATATTCAAGCATTATCTTTTTTATTAAACTAGGTGTCGCTTTAGGTGGTGCACTAGCAGGTTGGCTACTATCATATTATGACTATCAGCCTGACGTTGAACAATCTCAAGCAACCAAAGACGGATTGTTATTGTCATTTTCGTTACTTCCAGCGGTGGGATCATTAATCGTTGCCTGGCTAATGCGAAAATATACCCTAACTGACAAGCAAGTATTAGATTTACAAAGTAAGTTAAAATTCTCTGCTAGTTAGGTTCATGTTTTTTATGATAGAATTTTTCTTTTTGACTTCTTAGCTTTAATAGTAAATTTGGCCTTTAGGAATAGTATGGCGACAATATACGAAGTATCAAAACTTGCTGGAGTATCTCTAGCAACCGTTTCTCGAGTAATTAACAATAACACTCGTGTTAGTGACAGAACTCGTCTAAAGGTTGAAACGGCAATGAATGAGTTAGGTTACAGACCTAATTCAATTGCACAATCACTAGCATCCAATCGCACTAATAGCGTCGGTATTATGGTATCTGAGCTAAATGGGGCATTCTTTGGTCAAATGATGGCGGGTATTGAAGCAGAACTTAGGGCCGCAGGCAAACATGTCATCATCACCACAGGCCATAGTGAAGAAGAAAAAGAACATGCTGGAATAGACTTTTTGATTTCTCGTAATTGCGACGCGCTTATTGTTCACGTTGAAGCGATACCCGATGACGAGTTGAAAGTGTTAGCACAAAGTGATACGCCAATCTATTTCACCAGTCGTTTAATTGAAGGGTTAGAAGATAGCTGTATATATCTAAATAATGAACTCGGTGGATACCTAGCTACAAAAACTGTTATTGAACAAGGGCATACTAATATTGCTTATATAGCAGGCCCACAATTTAAGCCTGACTCGCAAGACAGATTAACTGGGCATAAGCGCGCTTTAGCAGAATATAACTTACCATTTGATGAAAATTTATATTTTATAGGTGATTTTAAAGAAACTGGCGGTAGAGATGGTATCAAACAATTACTGAGTAACCCAAAACCTTTTACAGCTCTGGTTTGTGCTAATGATGAAATGGCATCTGGCGCAATGACTTATGCACGCGAACACGGAATTGCCCTACCGAATGATTTGTCGATTATAGGCTATGATAACATTATTTTTTCACGCCATATTTACCCTAAGTTAACGACGATTGATAACCCAGTATATGAAATGGGTCATATGGCAGCAAAACTAGTATTAAAAAATGTCTATAAACAAAAAGATATTGAGATTAAACACTCTTTTGAGCCGACACTGATTTCTCGTGACTCTATTGCTCAACTCAAGCCTTAATGTTTATTGAGTATGAATATTAGACTTATAGTACAAATAATAGCATCGAAGAAGTCCCCTCTTATCAATTAGCAATAATCAAAGCGTTTCTAAGCTATTTTTTAATGTCGTACTGTGGAAAGTCGTTTAAAAGGTTTGGTATAATATCACCCTCAACTTTAAGGGTAATTTTAATATTCACTACCTTTCTTCGACATTAAAACGGTAAAAAAAATGATAGGTTTTGATTATGGCACCTCAAATTGTAGTGTTGCTATTATGGCTAATGGTCAGCCAAAAATAATACCCCTTGCTAATAACCACAAGACTATCGCCTCAAATTTATATGCGCCAGATCGCGATATTATCAGCCACTGGTTATATCAACAACTTTCAAATGAACAACAAAACGCTTTTAAAACTGTACGCGTTACACAATTACAAAAAGCACAAAGAGCACTACGAGAATTAGCATTTGATGGCATTAATAGCGAGCTAGTTTTTGGTCAAGCTGCATTGGGAAAATATCTAGAAGATCCTGAAGAGGGTTATTACATCAAATCACCCAAATCATTTTTAGGTGCCAGTGGTTTAGCGCCAATGCAAATACAATTATTTGAAGACATTGTTGCTGCCATGATGAGTAATATAAAAACGTTAACTGAAGCAAAATTAGGCAAGGAAGTAACCAAAACAGTCATAGGTAGGCCCATTAACTTTCAAGGCTTACATGGCGAAGAAAGTAATCAACAAGCCATTAGTGTCTTAACCAATGCCGCCAAACGAGTAGGCTTTAAAGAGGTTGAATTTCAATATGAGCCTGTTGCAGCAGGCTTTGAGTTTGAAGCCAGCTTAAGCAAGGAAACTAAAGTATTGGTGGTTGATATTGGCGGCGGTACGAGTGACTGTTCGATGTTATTGATGGGACCAGCGTTAAGTCATAGCGATGATCGAACTCAACACCTGCTCGCTCATAGTGGCGTTCGTATTGCGGGTAACGATTTTGATATTCAACTGGCTTTGCAAGGCATTATGCCAAACTTGGGTATGAATGGGTTGCTAAAGACAGGGAAACCTATACCGACAGCCAGTTTCTATCAAGCCGTCGCCATTAACAATATTAATGAACAAACTGAATTTTACAGCGCCAAAAATAGACGTGATTTAATACTGCTATCACGTGATGCTAAAGAAACAGCTATGGTTGAACGTTTAATTACTGTTCATGATCATAAACTTAGCTATCAATTAGTAAACTCTGCTGAACAGGCTAAAATTGCTTTGTCTGAACAAAATCATCAAACGATTAACTTAAATGATATTGATACCGATCTTAGTACCATAGTAACCACTGACACTTTACGTTCTGCTAATAAACGAACTTTAGATAGCATTGGCGAGTTAATGAAGTCAGCCGTACAACAAGCTCAATCTCAACCTGAAGTAATATTTGTTACTGGTGGCACAGCAAAATCACCGGTAATTAGTGATTTTATTCAACAGCAAATGCCTAATATTCCGGTAGTCATTGGCGACCATTTTGGCAGTGTCACCTCAGGGTTAGCGCGCTGGGCTGAGAAAATATACAAATAAAACTATTTGGCTATACTAAGAACTAACACTAGATATCAATTAGCAGTTTTTAATGACCTTTTATATATTTCGAAAAATATTATTGCTCACATTACTTACTAGTATTAACTTGGTTCATGCAACTGATCTCATCCGTTATGTTGAGTCTAAAAAGTACCCTGATCCCAATCAAAGCTACTTTACTGACTTGTTAACGTTGGCTTTGGAAGCAAGTAGAAAAGAGTATGGTGATTATCAATTGCAACCCGTTGCAATTGAAATGGCCCAAGGAAGAACATCATTGATGCTAGAGCGGAATGAGTTAGTTGACTTAACGTGGCGCATGACATCAAAAACGTTAGAGAAAAATTTACAAGCTGTTTATTTTCCCATTTTAAAAGGATTGATGGGATATAGGATTTTTATCATTCTAAAAAATAAACAGCATATTTTTACAAAGGAAACGCCTTTACAAAAATTACAGAACATAGCCCTTGGTCAAGGGTATAACTGGCCAGACACTGATATTTTACTTGCCAACGGCTTTAGTGTGGCAAAAGGTTACGACAACCACTTACTAGATATGTTAAAAAAAGGTCGCTTTATTTTCTATCCAAGAGCGCTACACGAGCCTTGGCCTGAAATTATTAACGAGTCAAAACTAGCCGTTGAAGAAAATTTAATGCTTAAATACCCTGCTCCAATTTTCTTTTTTGTTAATAAGCAAAATAAACGCTTAGAACAAAGGCTAACATTGGGGTTAACAAAATTACTTGTTTCAGGAGAATTCGAAAAATTTTTCTTGAATCATCCAGTAACCTCAGAAATTTTAACTAAAGCAAAGGTAGATAAGCGAACTGTTTTTGTGTTAAAAAACCCACTACTTTCAGAACAAACAAAAACACTTCTTGAAGATAAAAGGCTGTGGATTGAGCTTAAATAAAACTAAATAGGTTTAACTAACATTGTATTACCCGTAATGGCGATGATTTGGCATTGCTCGCCATCAGTAATGCTATCAACGTCTACATCTTCGGCTATACGTGCTTGCCAGTTAATACCCGAATAACGAATCGTACCACTAACTTTATTAATATCACTGCTAGCGGGAACTTTTAGCCCAATCATATCGCTAGAGTCATCGGTATTATCTTTACTGTTTTGTAATTTTTTCAATGGATTCCATAAAATAGCGGCAGTTATGGCTGAAAGTAATCCAACAGCCAAAATTTCTGTTTGCCATCCCTCAATCACACCTATATTAACCAAAACACCAGTAACTAAGCTCGCAATAGCAAAAAACAATAATGGGCCACTTAGCCCCATAATACTAAGCTCAATAATAAAACTTAAGCCGGCGATTAAAAACCATAGATGATCATGATGCTGTAAAAAGTAATCCATATTTCCTCCAAAAAATTGCTATTTGTACTAAGTTTAAGACATTTTTAAACTACTTGAAACGGCAATAGCTTGGGCAACGGTATTAGCAATATTATCGCCTGTTTTACCATCGGTCAGCACCACAGTACTATCATTAGCAATGGCTTGATGAGCGGCAATGGCATCTTGCGCTAAGGTCAAGCTCACTGCAGACTGCCCTTGCTCTGTATTTGCGACATTACCAACGACCTCTAACGCGTTGGCATCAGCTGTCGCGACTAGGCGAATTGCCTCTGCTTTACCTGTCGCGTTGAGGATCTGAGATTCCTTTGATGCTTCAGCGGCCAATACTTGTTCAGCCTTTGCTGCTTCAGCGTCTAATACTCTTGCTTGTTTTTGCCCTTCAGCTTCCGTAATAGCAGCAGTTTTAACACCCTCGGCAGTTAAAATAACCGAACGTTTTTCACGCTCTGCCGTCATTTGCTTTTCCATGTCTTCACGAATAGTTTGCGGTGGCGTAATATCTTTAATCTCATAACGAGTCACCATAACGCCCCACGGTGCAGTAGCTTCAGTCATGGAACTTAATATTTGTGCATTGATTGCATCACGATTTTGGAAACATTCATCAAGCTCCATTGAACCTATGGCATTACGCATGGTGGTCATGGCAAGCTGAGTTACAGATAACTTATAATCGCTAATATTGTTAGTAGCCGCCGCCGCATCAGTAACTTTCATAAATAAAATACCATCAATCTCTAAGGTAATATTATCTTTGGTAATTGCCGGTTGAGAGATTATTTCTAATGATTGCTCTTTTAGATTACGATCAGCCGCAACAGATTGTACGTAAGGAATAATAAAGTTTAAGCCGGCACCCAGTGTTTTACTATATTTACCTAAAGTATAGATAACGTAACCACGGTTTTGCGGAACAAAATATACACCCTTTTTTAAAGTATATAAAATAACGAGGGTGAGCCAAAGTACCGGGCTAGTGAGTAAATCTTGAAGTTCGAACATGACACTATATTCCTTTTAGTTTTATCCATTATGGCAATGAGTTATGACCAATAGAAATAGTAAGCTAAAGGAGTGGTCGAGTTAAATCAAGATATTTCGCTACCTAGCAATTCAAAATATTATTTATACGCTACCTTACGTTTATTAATATCTTTTTAATTGCTCATAACGCCTAAATTATCCCCAGTTCTCAATCAAATCAACAAATTCAGCCAAAAACAGGTTGGTTTGATGCGCATCTAATGCACGATGATCAATACTTAGTGAAACATAACATTTAGGTTTAATAACCATAGTATCTACACCATTAACTTCTTCAACAACCACACGTTTCTCTAATTTACCAACACCTAAAATAGCGACTTCGGGTTGATTAATAATTATCGGTGTAGCGATTAAGCTGCCACTTACACCATGGTTTGAAATGGTGAAAGTACCATTTTTCATATCACTGGGCGTAAGTTTACCGTTGCGAGCTTTTTCGGTTTGCGCACTCAATGCTTTGGCGATACTAAACAGGTT
Organism: Colwellia sp.; assembly: GCA_029938115.1. GTDB lineage: Bacteria > Pseudomonadota > Gammaproteobacteria > Enterobacterales > Alteromonadaceae > Colwellia. Next base: position 6,999 of record JAPYOP010000024.1, read on the forward strand.
AAGAGATTGCACTTGTTGCACAACAGGAACAACTAAACCGGCATCTCCAAGCGCAGTGCCGACACCAATATTTATGTCACTAAATAACTCTAGCGCATCTTCATGAAAACGGGCATTAACTTGTGGCACTGCTTGCACTGCTTTTACTACTGCGGCTAAAAAATAAGCGGTGAACGTTAGTTTAACATCACATTCGGCGTACTCTTTTTTATGCCATTTTCTATGTTCGATAATATTGCTCATATCCATTTCAAAAATACTGGTGACATGAGGAGAGGTTTCTAAAAGGCTACTGACCATATGATTAGCAATAGCTTTTCGCATATTAGTATGTGGCACCATAGTGCCTTTTAAGGCTCTGGCGGTATTTATTTGTCCCGACATTGGGCTATTTGGAACCATTGTCTCGGGTGGCATGTTAGTAATATAAGCACGCACGTCATTTCTAGTCACTCGGCCGCGACGACCTGAGCCACAAATAAGGCTGTGATCTAGGTGATGGCTTTTTAATAAACGACGTGCTGCTGGACCAATAAGATCATGGGCGCTAAAATCATCATCGTTTTCACGTTTTGAGTTCGAGTCAGTATCTGCTGTTTTATTTATAACACTATCGATAGCTTCATTAACCGCTTTAGCATGAGACACTACCGAAGAACTATCAGTATCTATATGCCCTAACACAGTATCGACAGCAATTTCTTCACCTTCACAAGCAATAATATCGCGCAAACTACCGGTTTCTGGCGCGCATATTTCCATCGATACTTTATCGGTTTCCAACTCGATTAACGGCTCACCCGCTTTAACTTGCTGACCAATTTTAACTAACCACTTGGATAAAGTAGCGGAAGTGCCTTCTAACTGTGCGGCTGGAAGTGTGATATCAATTGTACTCATCTTTGTTTACACCTTTAATAATAGTCGCTTTGGTTAAAATTCAACTGTGTCGATGATGGTTTGAACTATTCGCTCAACCGTAGGTACTGCTGCGTTTAATAAATGAATATTATGTGGATTGGGTGTATCTGGCATGGTTAAACGCTCAATCGGTGCGTCTAAATCAAAAAAGCCATCTTTGGCGACAACGGCTGCGATTTCTGCGCCAAAACCTGCGGTCATGTTATCTTCGTGCACAATTAAGCAACGGCCTGTTTTCTTGACGCTGGCTAATACAGCTTCTTTATCCCAAGGCACTATGGTGCGTAAATCAATCAGTTCAATACTGTCTGGAGTATGTTCTTTTTTCAGCTCTTCAATAGCCGCTTCGCAGCGCTCAACCATAGCACCCCAAGTAACTAAAGTTAGTTTGTCACCTTTACATAAGATGTTTGCCTTACCAAAAGGAATGATAAAGTCATCTCCGGGATAAGGACGACGTGCCCAGCGATTATCAAGTAATGATCTATGCTCAAAAAATATCGTTGGGTTGTTATCGCGCAATGCGTAGCGTAAAAGTCCGGCGGCATCTTCGGCATTTGACGGCATAACCACTTGCCAACCTGTTTTATGCGCCCACTCAACTTCATCACTCATGGAATGCCACGGATCGCCACGGCCAGCAAAACCACCGGGAATGCGAATAACCATAGGAGCAGCAAATTGGTTGTTCGTACGCCAGCGCATAATGCCCGTATCGGTAATTTGCTCTGCGGCAGGCTCGGCATATTTTCGAAATTGAATTTCAGGGACCGGCATTAAGCCAGCGAGTGCCATTCCAACAGCACGACCAATAATGCCTTCTTCAGAAAGGCTAGTATCAAAGACTCGGAGATCGCCAAATTTCTCGTTAAGTCCTAACGTTGCGCCATGAACGCCACCTTTAGGACCAACATCTTCACCAAAAACTAATACTTTTGGATTTGTCTCTAATTCATGATTTAACACTTTTCGAATAGCGGTTTGCATATTCAAGCGTTGACCTTCAGGTTTCGCTATCTCGCTTACTGCTGGAAATTGATACCTTTCGTTAGGTAAGCCGCCATGTAAACCACCGCGAAGTTGAACATCGCTTTGACCGTTTTCATCTTTCTCCGCAAAAACATAACGCGTTAAATTATCGATATTTGGCTCTGGGCGCTGTTTAGCACGTTCAACACTTTCGCGAATATCTTGATAAGCTTTTTCTTCAAGGTCTTGCCATTGCTGCGGTGAAATTATGTTCTCTTTTGCTAAATAATTTTTTAATTTTGGCAATGGATCATTGGCTTGTTCACTTTTGATCATCGCTTCTGGTTTATAAGTTTGTGTATCTTGGAAAGTATGGCCACATAAACGTGGCACTTTTAATCGCAATAAACATGTACCTTTGCCACTACGTACATAATCTACGGCTTCTTGAATAAGCTTAGGGGTAAGAATTGGATCGGTACCATCACCATCAATAATTTTTAGGTTTTTATAAGCGGCTAGGTTCGCTACTTGATCGCCACCGGGTGTTTGTACCGTTTGAGGAACAGAGATGCCGTAACCGTTATCTTCAATATAAAAGAGATGCGGTAAGTTATTTGTGGTCGATATATTAAGTGATGCCCAAAAACCACTGGTCGACATGGATGAATCGCCACCCATTGATAAACCTAATGCTCCTTTATAAGCGTCATCTTTGAGTTCATCTCGGTGATAAACAATAGATTGTGCCCAACCGGCAATAGGAGAATATTGTGCGCCAACACCACCACACATAGGGAATAACATAGCACCCGTACGCTCAATATTGGGGTAATTACATACCACACCAATATCACGGCCATCACTGTAACCGCCAGATTTTGCCATGGGCGAGGCAACGGCTTCGTCTATATCTAAACCTAGTGACAAAACAAACGGGCGAGAACGATAGTAACCGGTAGCACCGTCATGGGGATGGGTTAATTGCGTGCCTAGTAATATTTGAGCAAAATCATGACCACGAGCTGAAAACTGATTGAACACCAACTTTGCCGGTACTAACTCATTTTCTTCAACATCATCCATAGCACGAGACAACAGTAATAAATAACTTATTCTGTTCCAATCAAGCTTTGGCTGCTCGGTGATGTTTGAATTTGTAAGCTGCTCTGGATGGATTGCATCAATATTCATTCAAGTATTCCTTGGAGATTTTATAGCGGCTGACCTAATTTTTTAACTCTACTTAATTCAAGTAAGGTTTAAAAAAAGACAAGGCACAAGCTGACAATTACAATGAGTATACAAATAAGTAGTTGTAATTACAACAAACAGGGTGGTTATGAAATTAAATGAGTTCTTTTACAATAGTTTGATATGGTATAGCTATTATTAATACTCGTCCGTGTAGTATTATCTTCTGAAGTTATCTGTCGTTGAGTCAATTGAGCGCTTAAGCTTTCATTGCTAAATAAAGAACGTTATTATGCTATTAAATCCATTACTTATAGAAATAAAGGCTAACTATGTCTGAAAAAAAAATAGTGACGGAAAAAGGCGAAAAGCTTAGAAAAAAAGCGAAACAGCCTGTTGGTAAAGTCAATTCAAACCTAGATTTGCAAACCTTCCTCCCTTACAGAATGTATTGTTTAGCTGCGCAGATGGCGCACGCGGGCAATGACTTACCTGAACTATTAAATGATACCGACATAGTGATTGGAGAAAGAGAGTGGCGTGTTATTTCAATTTTAGGAGCCTATGGCGGCTTAACTAATGGTAATGTTGCTAACGCACTAAAAACCGATGCAGCTACGGTTTCTCGTGCCGTTAAGGTTTTGAAAAACTCAAACTTAATTGACACCTTAAATTCAAAAAAAGATAGACGTAAAGTTCTGATTTATCTAACAGAATCCGGCGCTAAGCTTTATGATAAAATTACCCCTAAACGTATCGAAACCGGAAAAATGATCGACAATTGTTTCACATACGAAGAATTATCAAATTTACATCACTTATTAAATAAACTTGATCGTCACTTGCAACATATGGAAAATGAATTAGAAGATGAATGGGAGTAACCAGCTCAAACTTGATTTAATGCTGATCATATTTAATGGAATCGGATTAAACTTTGTATAAATAACGGCTCACATAATCGAAATTTTGCAACAGAAAAAATTCCCATGTTAATATGATTGTTATGTTTATTGTCCTGCTGATTACTCTGTTACACTGTCTTTACTTTGCGAATAACTCCAACTCAATATTTCTAAATGCCTTAAACTCTAGCGCATTTCCAGAAGGATCTGAAAAAAACATAGTGCCTTGTTCTCCTAGCTCTCCTTTAAAGCGCACGTAAGGCTCAATGATAAAATCATCGATGAACATGCTAACTTTTTTAGCGAAAGCCTCCCAATCGTCAAAATTCATAACGACTCCATAATGAGGGACTGGCACTCCATGCCCGTCTACTGGATTTGAAATGTTGGTGACTTTTCCAGTTTTTCCTAATTGTGGATTGATATGCGTTACAAACTGATGACCAAACATATTAAAATCAATCCAGCTTTCCGTACTTCTACCCTCAGAAAGCCCCATTTTAACTCCATAGAAGTCTCTAGCCTCATCAATATCACGAACTTGAATTGCTATGTGAAAAGGTGTTAATTGCATGATTCATCCTCTGTGTAACGATTTCAATTAATTGGGGTCAGAACAACTTTAAATATATCAGCTAAATTTAACTTTCATCTGACCCTATTTATTCTTACTTATCGACTATTAACTGGCTTAAAGTATCTTCAGGATTAGTAAGCTTGGTTTCAACCAGAACTTTAATGCGAACCACCAATTCCTTTGAAGCATATTGTTCGACTAACGCTAAGAACGTCTCAGGCCCTTTTTCATCACCCTGCTCGACCCTTTGACGAAATTCATTCCACAAAAAGTAAATGTTTTTTCTGCCATTGCTTTTCTTTTGTACTGCATGGTCAATAGCCTGATGTATTAATAAGCCACAGGTATAATACAACCCAAACTGACCTTTATTGGCCGCCTCTATTAACGTAAGTCCTGTTAAACCTTTCACACAATGATCTTTGAATCTGTCTATTTTTTCAGTGACATATGCTTCAGTATTAGGATACAAGTCTAATAAAGCGAGTGCAGCCAGCCAGTCCGCATTACCTTCGTGCAACCAAGACTGATTTGACTCACCATTTAATGCTCCGACTTTGCTTCTTTGATACAAGTGTGCAACTTCATGGGCAAAGAACCAGGTCGTCTGATTAATGAACTTCGCGTCTTTAATTTTTTTGTTAAGGTCATTTAAATTCCAATGCATAAAGATTTGATTAGGTAGCGTACCTCCTTGTGACGAGCGATCATCAACTTTAGCATATGACGCGTATAAGGTCGGTTTAACCCCACTGAGCTTTCCTAACCTCTCTTGAAAGTAAACCATCAGCTTAGGTATGTCAGCGTTTAACGACGATTGAATTTTTTCCGGTAAACCACTATCGATAACAGCAATAACACTATCAGTTTCTATCGGTTTTTGGCGACCGACATATACATTCATTCCATCGTCGCTATCAACCCAACTGGCTGATTTTGTATAAACCTTACCATTGACGATCAAGTGTTCGTCTTGAGGAATATTCATTGATATCTGCCAGTCATTAGCATCATCTGCGCACTTATTAATGCAAGAAAATAAGCGCCCCGTATGGATCAAAACCCCACCATCTGAATAAGGAGAAAAAGGTGCATAATCTTTAGAGAGATGTTTATAAGTTGGTGTTAAAGTAAGTTCAACATGCTCAAAGAGACTGCCGTCTTTTCTATTTAAATATTCTTTACCTTCAACAAAAACGATTTCAAAATCTGAAGAAACAGGCTTCCAACGTTCAATGCGAGAATTGTCTGGGTTACGGACAAAACCAAGTCTATTAGCAGGTCTATCCATTTGATATGTGAGCGTCCAAATGTTCTCTATAGACTTGGTGATTACAATATCCACTTCAGGATTTTTCGCTGCATAAAGGGGAAAATTAATCAACAATAACAAGGGAAATAGGAATGATTTCAAATTGGTCTCCGCAGACTTTAAAAAATTAATTGGTAATTGGGGTCAGAACAACTTTATGCCAATTTTCATCTGACTCCATTTATTATTTAGAAAAATAATTACCTATAAATACCCCTGATAACAAGGCTAACAATAATAAAACAGTATTAATTATAAAAACAGTAAATACAATATGCTGAATGATAATAAGCTCAAATATAGTTGAAACTATTGTGACAAAAATTGAGATATAAAAAGCATGAACATAAGGTTTAACCGGGTATTTAACAACCATTGCAATAAAGACAACTAAACCAAAAGGAATACCCGAAGTAACTAAAACAAAGAAAAGAATAAGGCTAAAAATGCCAACTTGCTTCCAATTCACGGAATTCTCCGAAACACCTAACGCCTATATTAATTGAGGTATGAATTAATATAGGGCAGAACAACTTTAAATATATCGGCTGAATTTAATTTTCATCTGACCCCATTTATTATAAAGCCTAGGATGCTACATCCCATCGGAAAAGACCTTTGATATCGATGTTGGCTCCTAAACGCTCATAAAATTTTATTGCACCATGGTTGTCTTGTTCAACTTCCCATTTGATTCGGCTGGCTCCCTTAGCTAAGCATACTTCTTTAGCTTTAAGCATCAACGATTCGCCTATCTGCTTACCTCTGGATTTTTCCCATACGAATACATCATCAATGTTCATATAGGTTGAACCAAGCCAAATTGAATAGTTCCATGTGTAAGAACAGTATCCTGCCACTTCACCATCGACTTCTGCTAAGAGCACGCCGAATGAAGGGGTACTTCCAAATCCAGAATTAATTAATTCATCTTTGGTAGTTACAACATATTGTTCTTGATTATGATGCTTTGCGATAGCAATAATCAAATCATGCACAATATCAATATCTGATAATGCAGCTTCTCTAACACTTACCACTGAAATCTCCGAGTAGGTTTAACCGCTTCTTAGGGGGACTTCTCAGTAATGTTCGCCCCATAATTTTTATTTAATTGACATTAATATCACATAACTTCAAAGAATTAGACACTAAAGTTTTTAATCTTTATTTGAACTTGGATATGAAAAAAACAATGTATTAGATGTTTCACATAAAGGCTTGATCTAAGTCACAGCTTAACAACTTCAAAACAGTTTTAATTACACTATTATTTTTTAGCCCATTATTACTACGAGGTTAGTGTGTCAAACTCATTCATTCCTGAATTCGAAGTCTATAAATTACTCGAACAAGCCGATATTAAAACGCCTCAATTCGATTTTATTCAACAAGACTCTGATTGCTTAACTACTTCCTTTAAAGAAGGTCAAGCTGTTGTTTTAAAAGGCATGGCGACTGACCTTTGGCATAAATCTGACAACGGTGCATTGGAGTTTTGTGATTTTTCAGAAAGTGATCTTAAAAAAAGACATGCGAATATGTCGCAAACAGTAGGAAAGGCATTTCCTTGGCTCGGCACTTTAGTCACTGAAAAAGTATCGTTTAAATCAGCTAAAGGTGCACCAAGTGAACTGTTTGTTAGTCTACAGCGAGATAAGTGCTGTGGCGCTATTATTACCCTAGGTTTTGGCGGCTTATTAACTGAAGAATGGGCAAAGGAGTTAAACGACTCTTTATTGATATGGCCAACATCAGTATATAGTGCTGCTGAAGCATTAATTGAATTAGAGGAACATTGGTTAGGACGCATATTGCTAGGTAAAGTACGCCAACAAGAAGCCTTGATCAGTAGAGAAAAACTAGCTGAGTTTCTAAAAAACATTTGGAAGCTTGATGCAATTATGGGGCAAGAAAATATCGGCTTACTTGAAATCAATCCTTTTGTAGTTGATAACACAGGTGATTTGATCGCGCTTGACGGCGTTGGCTTGTACGCTACAGACGATCACCAAGCGCCATGCCCTATCCTATTTTCTGATGACAGCTTCCTTAATCCACAACGTATTGCACTTGCTGGCGTTTCCGAAAAAACAGGCAACGTTGGCAGTATGATTTTAGATAATGTACTCAAATCCAGCTTGCTAGAAGATGATTTATCTGTAATAAAACCAGGCTTTAACTCAATTAATGGCATTCAATGTTTACCTGATATTACGGCGCTACTCACTACCCCAGTTGATATACTCATTTTAGCATTACCCGCCAAGGCATGTGTTGAAATGATTAATAAATTATGTGAACAAGGAAGTGGAGCCAACGTGGTCTATATTGTAGCTGGCGGCCTTGGTGATGGTGCGGATCAACATGGTTATGGCAACAACTTAACACAGCTGCTACAAAACAGACGCGCTAATAATCAATGGTGCCCTGCCATTGTCGGCCCTAATGGATTGGGCATGATATTATCCCCCTTAGAATTAAACAGTCTATTTATTCCTCAAGATAAGCTAAATATTAACTTTGATACAAATTCTCAAGTAGCACTGATTAGCCAAAGTGGCGCTTTCTTGATCACTCGTTTATCTCGCCACGATAGCCTCAGCTTAAAGTACGGATTTTCTATCGGAAATCAATTAGACATGAAGTTATCAGACTTTATGGCATTAATGCAGCGAGATAAAAGTATTCGTGTTTTAGCACTTTATGTCGAAGGTTTTGTTGATGGTGATGCCTGCACGGTTGCAAAACTGGTCAAACAATTTAGAGCAGAAGATCGTCATGTCATTATCTATAAAGGTGGCCGCTCTGAATTAGGTCAAGCCGCGGCTGAAGGTCACACAGGCGCAATGACAGGAGATTATCAACAACAAAAACGCTTACTAGGTAAAGCAGGCGCTATTGTGGTTGAAACCTTCAACCAATTTAACGCGGTATTCAAATGGATGACTGCTTACCCTGAAACGAAAAACCTTGGTCAAATGGCTATAGTTACCAACGCTGGTTATGAAACCGTAGGCAGTGTCGACACCCTTGGTGATAATGATGCCAAAACATTGTTTACTATTAGCAGTGACAATGCACAACAACTCAGTAACGTATTAATAAAACACAAGCTCAATGAACTCGTTGCACCCGTGAATCCACTCGACTTAACCCCAATGGCAGATGAAGCAGTCTATTTTGATTGTGTTAAGTCGATGATCGACTTTGGTGCAGGTGTAGTTATGTTAGGTTTAGTGCCGTTATCTAATCAGCTTGATACTCAAGAACTTGATGTTGCCAAAGTCTTTGCTAAAAACTTGCAAGAGTTAGTCGCTAAGTCAGGAAAACTCATTGGTATAGTGATTGATGCAGGCATTCCTTTTCAAAAATATAAGCAGGTGTTTGAACGTCATGGTTTACCCGTATTCGATGGTATGGATAAAGCGGTTTTAGGTATTAATGTATTAAAGCGCAGCCGTTGAACTCATGGGAAATATACAAACAGAACAATTCGGCTATACTAATAATTAACACTACAAACCAACTTAATTGAATTGATGATGTGTTTTATATATCGCCAAATATTACTAATTTCATTACTCGTTTGCATTAATTTTGCTAATGCGACTGAGATCATTCGTTATATTAAATCTAAAGAATACCCAGACCCACAACAAAGCTATTTTGTCGATTTGTTAACTTTGACCTTAGATACTACTAAAGCTGAATATGGCGACTTCAAATTACAGTCTGTCGCAATTGAAATGGCGCAAGGAAGAACATCATTGATGATAGAGCGAGATGAGTTAGTTGACATAACTTGGCGGATGACTTCAAAAGAATTAGAGCAAAAATTACAGGCTATTTACTTTCCTCTTTTAAAGGGATTGATGGGACATAGAATATTCATTATTCGTAAAAACGAGCAGAGCCGTTTCACTAAAAATTTATCTATAGAAACATTAAAAAAAATACATTTAGGACAAGGACATAACTGGCCAGATTCTGATATTTTGCTTGCTAATGGTTTTACTGTCATTAAGGGTTATCATATTTATTTTTTAGAAATGTTAAAAAAAGGTCGTTTTGATTTCTATCCAAGAGGTCTACACGAGCCTTGGCTTGAAATTATCAACAAGCCAGATCTGGCTGTTGAGAAAAATTTGATGATTAAGTACCCTGCCCCAATGTTCTTTTTTGTTAACAAAAAAAATAAACATTTACAGCAAAGGTTAGAATCTGGCCTAAGTAAATTACTTGATTCAGGAAAGTTTGAACAATTTTTTATTAATCATTCAATTACTGCCGGAATTTTAACTAAAGCAAAGGTCAACAGTCGCACCGTATTCGAGTTACAAAACCCTCTGCTTTCTAAGCAAACGAAAGAGTTACTAAAAGATAAGCGGCTTTGGATAAAAGTAAATAAGTAAATAAGTAAATAAGTAAATAAGTAAATAAGTAAATAAGTAAATATAATTACGAGGAAG
>JAPYOP010000024.1:17448-68115 GCA_029938115.1 Colwellia sp.
AAGTAAATAAGTAAATAAGTAAATAAGTAAATAAGTAAATATAATTACGAGGAAGGGTAATAAAAACAAAATACAGGGAGGTTTTCACCGCGAATTAACGCGGATTTTCACAGATTATGCACACTAAACAGAAAGTCTTTAAATGCGCTAATCTGCGTAATTTCGCGGGAAGCAGTTTTTGTGTCTAACTTTTTAATAGCTGAATTTTATTCTTCAATATAACTACAGCAGTAATCTACTAATGTTTTGGCTTTGATTTCAAATTCACTATTCGCCGGCACATAAAAAGACTCTCCGCCTTTAATCGATTGCCATTTGGTCGTTTTTGGTAAAAGAATTTCACAATCGCCCGCGGTGATCTCCATTAACTCTTTTTCAGCAGTACCAAATTTATAATCACCCGGCATCATAATACCTAACGTTTTAAAACTGCCATCAGCAAAAGTAACTTTACGGCTAGTGACTTTGCCATCAAAATAAGCGCTAGCCGCTTTTTCTATTTCTACATTGTTAAAAGTAGTCATATTTATTGTCCTTCTTTCAAAAAAAATGCCACAACATTATTGCGGCATTTTATATATTTATTAGCTATGCATACCTAACAGCGGCACACATAACGCTAGGCAACAGCTTTATGTAGCGCTAGCAATCTTTTTCATATCTTTCATGTAACCACGAAGCTCTTTACCAATCACTTCAACGCCATGACTGCGAATTGCTTCATTTACTTCAATTAAACGCGCATTATCAACGTTATTTGAAGACTCTTTTAAGCCTTCACCTAATTGCTCTAAGCTTAAGTTAGCCGTGTATTCTTCAAGTAATGGTACCGCAGCATGAGTAAATAAGTAATTACCGTACTCTGCAGTATCTGAAATTACTACGTTCATTTCGTATAACTTGTTACGCGCAATACAGTTAGCAATTAATGGTGTTTCATGAAGTGACTCATAGTAAGCTGATTCTTCAATAATACCGGCAGCAACCATCGCTTCAAATGCAAGTTCAACACCGGCTTTGATCATGGCAACAACAAAAATGCCTTTATCGTAATATTCTTGCTCAGTAATTTCAGTGTCACAATCAGCCGCTAATTCAAACGTAGATTCAGCTGTTTCTGCACGCCATGTTAATAAGTTAACATCATCATTTGCCCAATCAGCCATCATAGTTTCAGAGAAACGACCTTCGATGATGTCATCCATATGCTTTTCAAATAATGGACGTAAAATTACTTTCAATTCTTCAGACATATCAAATGCTTTGATTTTCGCAGGGTTTGATAAACGGTCCATCATATTAGTGATGCCACCGTGTTTAAGACCTTCAGTAGTAGTCTCTAAACCGTATTGTAATAATTTACGTGCGTAAGCTGCGTTTATACCTTGAGCAAGTAATTGCTTGTGGCCAAGTACTGCAGCAGTTTGCAACATACCACAAAGAATAGTTTGCTCGCCCATTAAGTCAGATTTAACTTCAGCAATGAAAGATGATTCAAGCACACCCGCTCTATCACCACCGGTAGCACTTGCGTAAGCTTTAGCAATAGCTAAACCGTTACCTTGAGGATCGTTTTCTGGATGAACTGCGATAAGCGTTGGTACACCAAAACCACGTTTGTATTCTTCTCGTACTTCAGTGCCTGGACATTTAGGAGCAACCATAACAACCGTGATATCAGAACGTACTTGCATGCCTTCTTCAACAATGTTGAAACCATGTGAGTAAGAAAGCGTAGCGCCTTGCTTCATCAAAGGCATTACCGCCGTAACAGCAGACGTATGCTGCTTATCTGGCGTAAGGTTTAATACTAAATCAGCTTGAGGAATTAAGTCAGCATAGTTACCCACCGTAAAACCATTTTCGCTCGCCCATTGGTAAGACTGACGTTTTTCAGCGATTGCTGCATCACGTAAAGCGTAAGAAATATTTAAACCAGAATCGCGCATGTTCAAACCTTGGTTCAAACCTTGTGCGCCACAACCAACAATTACAATGTTCCAATCTTTGATGAAGTTACAACCATCGCTGAATTCTTCACGTTTCATAAAACGACATTTGCCTAATTGGCCAAGCTTTTCACGTAAGCTTAAAGTATTGAAATAATTGCTCATGGTCTTTCCTACTATAATTTTAAATAAGTAATCTGGTGGATAAAAGTGTCAGCTTTTCTGACGATGCTTTTTACAATGAAAGTATCATACCCTAGCCATACCGTTGCAAAAAGTGATATATTCGCATCGATGCATTGCGATTTACGCAACAACAGTCAAATTATGGAAGTCTTTATGGATCAAAAATCATTTAATATGTTTGTGCATTTAAGCCAAACCTTACATTTTGGCAAAACAGCGCAAGCTTTTCATATGAGTCCATCAACATTAAGTCGTGCCATACAGCGCATTGAACAAAGTGTTGGCAGCGAATTATTATTGCGCGACAATCGCAGTGTTGTGCTAACCGAGGCAGGAAAAAAGTTTCAGCAATATGCTCAACAACAAATTGACCAGTGGCAAGTATTCAAGCAATCTTTAGATGAGAATCAGCAAGTACTTACAGGCAAGCTCAGTGTTTACTGCTCGGTTACTGCCGCCTACAGTCATTTACCGCCCTTGCTAGAGCGTTTTCGCCAACAGCATCCATTAGTAGAAATCATGTTAACCACCGGTGATGCAAGTGATGCTCTAGAGCAAGTGCAAAATAAATCTGTTGATTTTGCTATTGCGGCCAACCCTGAAAGTTTGCCGCGCAGTGTTTATTTTCAGCACCTAGCCACTATTCCGCTCGCCGTGATCGCCCCAACGATGGTTTGTAAAGTTCAACAACAATTTCAATCCGATGTTTTGAGTTGGTCTGAAATTCCAATAATTTTACCTGAGCACGGCCCTGCTCGAAAACGTTTTGAGCTTTGGTATCGTAAAAAGCAGCAAGGTAAAGCCAATATCTACGCTACCGTTTCCGGTCATGAAGCCTTAGTGAGCATGGTCGCCTTAGGCTGTGGCGTTGGCATAGTTCCGCAAGTCGTTGTGGAAAATAGCCCCGTGAAAGACCGTGTTCAGTACTTGCACGGTGTTGGCGAGATAGAACCTTTTGAATTGGGCGTGTGTTGTTTAAATCAAAGCAAGGCACAACCACTAATCAAAGCGTTCTTCGATGCGATCACTTAGTATCAAGTTTATTGAGTTAATCCCGTGACTGATTATACAGCAACTGATTGAGTCAAATGGCGCAGCAGTCTGTCCATAGCACGATAAGATAAAGCCTCGATTAAGTGTTTATGCTCAATATATTCCACCGATTCCATATCTGCCAAGGTACGAGCAATTTTTAATATTTTATGATGGGCACGAGTAGACAAGCCTAACTTTTCCACGGCAAGCTCAAGAAATTCATTATCATCTACAGATAAATGGCAATAACTTTTCAGGTCGCTAGTACCAATGTGAGCATTGGCTTTGCCTTGGCGTTCTAATTGCCTTACCCGGCACGCCTGTACTCGCTGCTGAACTTTTTCACTCGTTTCATTTTGCTCTGTATCAGACGCCCACGTTCCTCGAGGCAAACGAGCAACTTCAATTTGAATGTCAATTCTGTCTAAAAAAGGGCCTGACAAACGGTTTAAATAACGTAGCACTTGCTCTGGCGTGCTGCGATTATCATTATAAAATCCCGTCGGACTTGGATTCATGGCGGCAATTAATTGAAAACGAGCGGGAAAACTTTGCTTGTGCATAGCACGGGAAATGGTGACTTCGCCTGATTCCATCGGTTCGCGCAAAACATCAAGCACCTTACGTTCAAATTCAGGTAGTTCATCTAAAAAAAGCACGCCATTATGGGCTAAAGAAATTTCACCTGGTTTTGGTTGGCTACCACCTCCTACCAATGCAGCTGACGATGCGGTGTGATGCGGCGATCTAAAAGGTCGAGTAAGCCATGAATTTATATTAATATTTTGATTACTTATTGACTGAATTGAAGCAACTTCAAGCGCTTCCGTCTCGGTCATTCTTGGTAGAATTCCAGCTAAGCGGCTCGCCAACATAGTCTTGCCTGTACCCGGTGGGCCAATAAAAAGTAAATTGTGATTACCACTAGCCGCTATTTCTAAAGCGCGCTTAGCTAGCGGTTGACCAATCACATCACTAATGTCTAACTCATTGATATCGCTAAATTGCTCAATCGTTCTTTCCGCGACCAAAGGCAAAGACGTCTGCCTTGCAAAGTGAGGGTAAAGTTGGCTCAAATGCTCTATTGCATAAATTTTAGCTTGCTTAACCCAACTGGCTTGTTCACTATTTTTCAATGGTAAGACTAGAGTTCTTTTACTTTCACAACAAGACATTGCCATAGGGATTTCACCTATAATCGCCCTAAGTTCGCCTGATAATGCTAATTCTCCTGCAAACTCATATTCAGCTAAATCAACTTTAGGTAACTGCTCTGAAGCCGCTAAAATACCAACAGCAATGGGTAAGTCAAAACGACCACCTTCTTTGGGTAAATCTGCCGGAGCAAGGTTAACGGTGATTCGCTTGGCGGGAAATTCGTAGCCACAATTAATAATTGCACTACGAACACGATCTTTAGATTCTTTCACGGAAGCTTCGGGTAAACCAACAATATGAAAAGCAGGCAAACCGTTAGCTAAGTGAACTTCAACAGTAACAAGAGGGGATTCTAAACCAACACGGGCACGACTGAAAACACAGGCAAGCGACATAATAATTCCATTTATTTAATTCCATTTTTATTAGTGTAGGAAAATATTAGGATTTTTTCGACTTTCAACAAAAATATATTATGCCAAATGTGCTTGTTATAACTTTTACTTCTTTAGCAACAAGAAAAAACTCTAAATAAAAAGCTTGCTCAAAACATTAGAGCTATGATACTAATTTAAATAGAGATGAAAACTGTACATTAAAAAATCTTCACAAAACTATAAATTGTCAGTCTTAAATCGAATTAGATTTTATTTAGAAAGTGAACCAAACAACAATGCAAAACTTGAGCTCTATTATTATTAACATTCTCGTCGTGGTGATTATTAAATCATCTCGAGGGTTTTCGTTGAGCTAAAGAATAGCAAAACAGAAATACAAACCCTCGCTTCGAAAGAACCGAGGGTTTTGTTTTTTCTGGGAAAAATTAAAACGAGTTAAACAACACTACAATTTTTGGAAATATCATGACTGACAGCAAGCCGTTAACCGGCGGCGGATTATTATTTAAAGTGCTTGAACAACATGGCGTAAACCATGTTTTTGGCTATCCTGGTGGCGCAATCATGCCCATTTACGACGCCTTATATGACAGCGAAGTACAGCACTTTCTCTGTCGAC
Organism: Colwellia sp.; assembly: GCA_029938115.1. Classification (GTDB taxonomy): domain Bacteria; phylum Pseudomonadota; class Gammaproteobacteria; order Enterobacterales; family Alteromonadaceae; genus Colwellia. The sequence continues at coordinate 22,794 of JAPYOP010000024.1, forward strand.
ACGAGCAAGGTGCAGCATTTTCAGCGGTTGGTTATGCACGAGCCTCAGGTAAAGTTGGTGTTTGCATGGCAACTTCAGGGCCAGGTGCAACTAACCTAATTACCGGTCTGGCTGATGCACTTGCTGATTCAATTCCACTTGTTGCTATTACAGGTCAAGTGCCTACGGCAGCCATGGGTAGTGATGCTTTTCAGGAAATTGATATTTTTGGCTTATCACTCGCTTGTACTAAGCATTCTTTCCAAGTGAGTCATATTGATGAGTTAGAAAAAGTATTACATCAAGCCTTTGAAATTGCATTAGAAGGACGTCAAGGTCCTGTGCTTGTCGATATTCCAAAAGATATACAAATGGCTAGTATTGAACAAACTTTCAAAACGGCTTCACCACTGAAAAATAAGGTGAAATTACCGCTTGCTGATATCAGTAAAGCGCTCGATTTACTTACTCACGCCAAGCAACCCATTTTATATGTTGGCGGTGGTGTTGGCATGGCAAATGCCATTGAAGAAGTTAGAACTTTTGCAAGCAAAACTGGCTTACCGTCGGTCTCAACATTAAAAGGTTTAGGGGCTTTAAATACCAGTGATAAAAACTATTTAGGTATGCTCGGAATGCATGGCACCAAAGCAGCAAATTTAGCGGTCCATGATTGCGATTTACTCATTGCTGTAGGCGCACGTTTTGATGACCGAGTTACGGGTAAATTAGATCAATTTGCCCCTGATGCTAAAGTAATTCATTTTGATATTGATATTTCTGAAATTAATAAACGCAGAATAGCTGACGCGCCTATTTTAGGTGACTTAAAAGAGAACTTACCTTTATTGACATTGTCACTTAACATCAAAAACTGGCAAGAAAAAACGCAACAAATGAAGCGCGATTGTGCATGGCGATATGATCATCCTGGTGAACAAATATTTGCCCCTGCGGTGTTAAAAGAAGTCAGTGATTTGATGCCAGAAAACACTTGTGTAACGACTGATGTTGGCCAACACCAAATGTGGGCAGCACAGCACATGAGTTTTGATGATCCAAGTAATTTTTTAACGAGTGGTAGCATGGGTACAATGGGATTTGGTTTACCTGCTGCAATTGGCGCACAAATTAGCCGACCACATGACACCGTCATTACCGTTTCGGGTGATGGTTCAATCATGATGAATGTGCAAGAATTAGCAACGATCAAACGCTATCAAATTCCAGTAAAAGTAGTGTTAATTGATAATGAAAAATTAGGCATGGTACGCCAATGGCAGGATTTATTCTTCGATGGCCGCTTAAGTGAAACCGACTTAGCTGATAACCCTGATTTCATCATGTTAGCGACCGCTTTTGATATAAAGGCTAAACTAATAACGAAGAAGAGTGAAGTAACCGCGGCAATCAATGAAATGTTAGATCACGATGGTCCTTATTTACTGCAAGTTAAAATCGATGCAAAAGACAATGTTTGGCCGCTAGTACCACCAAACAGTGCTAACAATGAAATGATGGAGAGCGCTTAGTATGAATACGCTTACTTTAAACAACTACACATTAATCATCATGACCGATGACAAACAGGTTGTGCTAGAAAGAATTTTACAAGTTACTCGTTACCGTGGCTATTTAATCAATGGTATGACCGCCAAAGTCAATACTGGTACTAATATAGCGACCATTGAATTATTCGTCAGTAGCGATCGTCCTATTTCTCTTTTAACGGATCAAATTAATAAACTGGTCGACATCAAGAGTGTCAAGGTAGACAATAGCGCGTCACAGCTAGCAATACCCAAACCACCTCAAGGGACGGATTCAGCTGGAATTAGAAACGTTCTTAGGTAAGGCATTGATTGAAGATAATGGTTATTCCCTTGTCAAAATCAATAACGCAGCATAAAACGTTTCTAAACCAGTCCTTCGGGGACGTTTGAGTATAGAGCTAAAGAATGTAGTGCTTAATATACAATATGTAGGTCGATGCTTGCCTCGACAAATGTCTGATTTAGCTCGTGCCGACCTACAGCAACACAACAAATTTAGGAAAAGAAAATGGCAAAAGTAAATGCAGATCTAATTTGGTTCAACGGTAAACTCATGCCTTGGAAAGACGCCACAGTTCATGTTATGAGCCACGCATTACATTATGGTTCGTCAGTGTTCGAAGGAATTCGCGCTTATAACACGCATAAAGGCACTTGTATTTTTCGTTTAGAAGAGCACATTAGTCGTTTGTTCGATTCAGCAAAAATTTACCGAATGAATATTCCCTTTACGCCTGAGGAAATAATGCAAGCGTGTAAAGATGCGGTAGAAGAGAATAACTTAAAATCAGCATATTTACGTCCATTAGCCTTTTTGGGTGATATTGGTATGGGCTTACGTCCACCTATTGATGCTAAAGCCGATGTAATGATTGCTGCATTTAGTTGGGAAGCCTATTTAGGTGCTGATGCTATCGAAAATGGTGTTGAAGTAGGTGTATCAAGTTGGAACCGATTAGCACCGAACACTATGCCAACGGCAGCGAAAGCAGGTGGAAACTACCTTTCTTCGCAACTTATTTCTACCGAAGCTGCTCGTCACGGTTATGCCGAAGGTGTTGCTTTAGATGTGAATAACATGGTTAGTGAAGGTGCCGGTCAAAACTTGTTCTTAATTCGCAAAGGTATTATTTATACACCACCAGGAACAGCCTCTATTTTACAAGGTTTAACGCGCGATACGGTATTCGTTCTTGCTAAGCAATTAGGTTATGAAGTCCGTGAAGAAGCTATTTCTCGTGAATCTTTATATCTTGCCGATGAATTCTTTATGTGTGGAACAGCAACTGAAGTGGTACCGGTTAAGTCCGTTGACGGCCTTCCTGTTGGCAATGGCTCAAGAGGCCCTATAACAAAAGCACTTCAAGAAGCTTTTTTCGGTATTTTTGATGGTTCAACCGAAATTCCAGATAATTGGTTAGACCCAATAAAATAACTTAGTATCTACTCTCCTCATTGTCATTTGGCACTGTAGCGGCATCGAAAATACTCACTTATATTCATAAGCTCCGTGTTTTCTTTTTGCTACAGCACCAACTGACCGCGAGTTGAGTAGCAACCTATTATACAAAACAAAAAATTCCTATTTTAAAAATACCTTCAATGAGGGTGTTTTCAAAATAAAATTTATCTCAGATTTTCAAACGGAACTCAATATCATGGCAAAACTACGTTCAGCAACTTCAACTCAAGGCCGAAACATGGCTGGCGCTCGTGCCCTTTGGCGCGCAACAGGCATGACCGACGGCGACTTTGGTAAGCCTATTATTGCTGTCGTTAACTCGTTTACCCAGTTTGTACCGGGTCATGTGCATTTAAAAGACATGGGACAACTTGTTGCTGGCGCGATTGAAAAAGCAGGTGGTGTTGCCAAAGAATTTAATACTATTGCTGTAGACGATGGTATAGCCATGGGTCATAGCGGCATGCTTTATAGCTTACCATCACGTGATTTAATTGCTGATTCTGTTGAATATATGGTTAATGCTCATTGTGCCGATGCCATGGTCTGTATTTCCAATTGTGACAAGATCACACCCGGCATGATGATGGCGGCTATGCGCCTGAACATTCCGGTGATTTTTGTTTCTGGTGGTCCAATGGAAGCGGGTAAAACCAAACTTTCAGATCAAATAATTAAACTAGATCTGGTTGATGCGATGATCCAAGGTGCCGATCCAAAAGTAAGCGATGAACAAAGTGACCAAATAGAGCGTTCGGCGTGTCCAACATGCGGTTCATGCTCAGGTATGTTTACTGCCAATTCTATGAACTGTTTAGCCGAAGCACTTGGTTTAGCCTTACCGGGTAATGGTTCAATGCTAGCGACTCATGCCGACCGAGAACAGTTATTCCTACAAGCTGGTGCACAAATTGTTGAATTATGTAAACGTTATTATCAGCAAGATGATGAAACAGCATTGCCACGTAATATTGCCAATAAAGCCGCTTTTGAAAATGCCATGTGTTTAGATATCGCCATGGGTGGTTCAACCAATACAGTATTGCATTTAATAGCGACCGCGCAAGAAGCTGAAATAAATTTCACCATGGCGGATATGGATAGATTATCTCGCCTTGTGCCGCAGTTATGTAAAGTAGCACCATCAACACCAAAATATCACATGGAAGATGTACATCGCGCTGGCGGTGTTATTGCTATTTTAGGTGAATTAGCCCGTGCTAACTTACTTAACACCGACGTACATAATGTTTTGGGAACCAGTTTGGCGGAAATGATCGCTAAATATGATATCGCAGTAACAGATGACGAAGAGATCAAAAAATTCTATCGCGCGGGCCCTGCTGGCATTCGTACTACTAAGGCCTTTAGCCAAGATTGTCGTTGGGATAGCTTAGATGATGATAGAGCAAATGGTTGTATTCGTAGCCTTGAGCATGCTTTTTCAAAAGACGGTGGTTTAGCGATACTTTCCGGTAATATTGCCCTTGACGGCTGTGTGGTTAAAACCGCCGGTGTCAGTGATGATAACTTAAGCTTTACTGGCCCTGCGCATATTTTTGAAAGCCAAGATGATGCTGTCGCCAGTATTTTAGATGGCAAAGTTGTTGCCGGTGAAGTAGTTGTTATTCGTTATGAAGGCCCTAAAGGTGGACCCGGCATGCAAGAAATGCTTTATCCAACCACTTACCTTAAATCAATGGGCTTAGGTAAAGCTTGTGCTTTAATTACTGATGGTCGATTCTCGGGTGGTACTTCTGGTTTATCTATTGGCCACGTTTCACCAGAAGCCGCTGATGGCGGCGCTATTGCCTTAGTTGAACAAGGCGATATTATCCATATTGATATTCCAAACCGTCGCATTAGTTTTGAAGTTAGCGATGAAGAAATTGCTTCACGCAAAGCGGCTATGAAAGCTAAAGGCAAACAAGCATGGCAGCCAAAAGATCGAGTTCGCCCTATTAGTTATGCTTTAAAAAATTACGCTATGTTAGCCACCAGTGCTGACAAAGGCGCTGTACGTAACCGTGACTTACTCGATGGTAAATTGTAAACCCGTAATGTAGGTATCCCATGACAGAATCACAGCTACTAGCTCAACAAACTGAACAACTCGACTACCTTAGGCGCATATTGCTTGCGCCCATTTATGATGTGGTAGTGGAAACTGAGCTAACGCATTTAACTAAGTTATCTGCTCGGTTAAATAATCAAATTTATTTAAAGCGTGAAGATCAACAACCCGTGCATTCTTTCAAACTCCGTGGTGCTTACAATAAATTATCAACGTTAAGTGAAGAAGACTGTATCCATGGTGTTATTGCTGCATCGGCCGGAAACCATGCGCAGGGTTTGGCTTTAGCCGCTAACAAACTTGGCATTAAAGCCACTATCGTTATGCCAAAAACAACACCGGATATAAAAGTTGATAATGTCAGGCGCTTTGGCGGCGAAGTACGTTTAGTGGGCAACAGTTTTAATGAAGCACAAACGGCTGCTGTTGAATATGCAAAGGATGAGAATAAAACACTGGTTCATCCTTTTGACGATGATGACGTTATTGTTGGTCAAGGCACGGTTGCAAAAGAGTTATTACAACAACAACCCAATGCAGATGTGGTATTTATTCCTGTTGGCGGTGGCGGTTTACTTGCTGGTATGTCGGTCTATTTAAAACAACTCAGTCCAAACACTAAAGTTATTGGTGTTGAAGCTGAAGACTCCGCTTGCTTAAAAGCAGCGTTAAAAGCAGGCAAACCAGTAGATTTAGAACAGGTTGGTTTATTTGCTGATGGTGTGGCAGTAAAACGTATTGGTGAACGCACTTTTGGCTTAATTCAGCGCTATTGTGATGAAGTCATCACTGTTACTACCGATGAAATTTGCGCTTCGATCAAAGATATTTTCGAGCAAACTCGTGTTATTGCCGAACCAGCAGGTGCTTTGTCCTTAGCCGGATTACAAAAATATTGTGCTGCTACTGAGAAAAGTGATCAGTCGCTTGTGGCGATATTATCAGGCGCTAATATGAACTTTCATAGTTTACGTTATGTGTCTGAGCGTTGTGAATTAGGCGAGAAAAAAGAAGCTGTTTTAGCGGTTACAATTCCCGAGGAAAAAGGCAGCTTTAAGCGTTTTTGTCAAACTATCGGTAACAGAGCAATTACTGAATTTAACTATCGTTATGTCGGAGAGCCCAATGCTAATGTTTTTGTTGGTGTACGTTTGGGTGGTAGTACAGAAGAACGTGAACAGTTACTTAGCGAGTTAGCAAGTGCCAACTACCAAGTTAATGATTTTACCGATAATGAATTAGCTAAACTACATGTTCGCTATATGATTGGTGGCAAAAATAGCATTAAAAACATCAATGAACGAATATTTAGTTTTGAGTTTCCAGAACATCCTGGTGCCCTAGAAAAATTTTTAGATGCCATGGGCGAGCTATTTAATATCACCCTGTTTCATTACCGAAACCATGGCGCTGCTTTTGGTCAAGTTCTCGCTGGTTTTGAAGTAAATAAAGAAAAAGAAGGTGAATTCTTTCAGCATTTAAACGCGTTAGGTTATCAATTCCAAGAGGCGACAGATAACCTCGCCTATCAAAAATTTCTCAACTAATAATTCTAGCGATGTTTGTGTAAAAACCAAAAGCCCTTGACATATTATGTCATGGGCTTTACTTTGTATGACGATTAAAAATAAAAAATATACCAAAAGGTATTAAGGAAGATTTATGTCAAACAAAGGTTTAACAACCCAAACTGCTGAAATCGATATCAGTGCAGTCACAAAAAAATTTAGTAAAATAGCCGTCGCTATCGTTGTTGGTGCTATTTTGTGGCAAGTACCCTACACCATCGACGAAGGTCATGTAGGCATAGTGAAACGATTTGGTGAAGCAACAACGCAAGTTAATCCGGGATTACATACCAAAATTCCCTTTGCCGAGACGATTGAAGAGTTAGAGATTCGTACCCGTAAAAATACTGAGAATATGAAAGCATCTACTTTTGAGCAAATGCCTGTGCAAGCAGAAGTGTCGGTTAACTGGACAGTAATTCGAGCCGAAGCTTTTGAATTATACAAAGGTTACGGTGGTTTAGACCAATTCGAGAGTCGTATCCTTGATCCCCGTTTACGTTCTGCCACTAAAGATGCGTTAGCACGTTTCAAAGCAGAGCAAATTATTCAAAACCGAGGCAAGGTAATTCAAAAAATTGAAGAAACGTTATTAGCCGCTATGTCAGATTTTCCAGTGAAATTAGATAGCGTTCAAATTGAAAACTTAATTTTACCAGCAAAGTATTTACAAAGTATTGAAACCAAGCAAACCGAAAAAAACTTAGCCGCAGCTGAAAAACATCGCTTAGAGAGACAAAAACTTGAAGCGCAACGAGAAGTAAATACAGCCGAAGCTAAGCGTGATGCAGAAAAGGCACGTGCTGACGGTAGCGCTTATGCTATTGAAATTGAAGCTAAGGCAGAAGCAGAAGCTATTAGAGTTAAAGGCTTAGCAGAAGCAGAAGCTATGACGAAAAAAGCCCAAGCAATTAAAACCAACAAGACGTTAGTTGAGTATGTAAAAGCTCAGCAATGGGATGGTAAATTGCCAACTACCGTTATGGGGAGTGATCAAGGGATTTTGTGGAATATGAAGGAAAAATAATCTACTCTTTCAGCGCTACTATTCGGTAGCGCTCTTTAAAATAGCTGTGCAATCGTCGTTACTGGTTCAATGCTATATTCATCTTTTTTTGTCTTACCGGCCTTTTTATTGAACACCGCATTAGTTTAGCTGTCTCAATTTTTAACAGAATAATTTAACTTAAGATCTTATGCCATTCAAACTTATAATAATGTTAATGCTTTTTTCAAACATTTCTGCCTGTTCAAGCTCCACTGCATCATCAAAAACCTCTACCGACACCAGAACTTGCAGTGCTTTAAGTTACGGCAATAAAAATATAGACATTCAATCAATGGATGGCATATATGCAAAATGTATGGATGATAAAAATAAAATAAGAAATCAGCAAAAGAAAGATGATAAAAATATCGCCATTCTTGAATTTTTCGTTGAGTTATTCTTTCAAGCTAAAAAAGAAGGATGATAATTTATTTAGGTCATACTCCGGTTTAACCAACGGACCATATTTTTCAATTGCTAATTGCAGTGCTTTAGTTAATTTTGGTAACAATTTTTCATGTTTTTTATGAATATAATGGTAACTTTCTGTTTGAAAAATATCAACTTTTTTAAATAGATAACTCCATTTATCTGATAGCGGTATAGTAATGTGCATACTTTTCATTACTGGCTGAGTTTGCGCACAGATAGAAATATTAAAAAAAACATCCAAGAATATAGCCAATAAATAACATCGCTTACTTATGAATTCCATAATTCCTACTCACTAGATGGTTATTTAAAATTCTAGTTCACAACGGTTAAAAAAAGCTTCTTAAACTCGCAAAAGCACCATTTTATGCCATAGTTAAAACATGAAAAACAATGATTTCTCCGCAAGTTGTTAAGGCAATAAAATGCAAAGTGATGTTAGAAAAGTTATTGAAGCAGTTTCAAATACTTATGGTGATGATTTTTTCAATGCAATCACCCTAGCTTTGCATGACAATATTGATGCTGATTATACGTTTATTGCTGTCATTGATAAGGATGCTTTTGTTTCAAAAACAATTGCTTTAGTTGCCAAAGGTAGCATTGTGGAAAATATTGAATATTCGCTCACCGATACACCTTGCGCTAATGTTTCAGAAGATTCCGTTTGTTATTACCCCAATAAAGTTTGTACTGCTTTCCCTAAAGATCAGCTGCTAATTGATATGAAGATAGAAGCATATATTGGTACACCTTTACATGATTCTAAGAAAAATGTCATGGGATTAATCGTCGCTTTATATGAAAAACCACTCGTAGATGACACTGAAACACTCACACTTTTTGAAATATTTTCTGGTCGTATTGCTGCTGAATTAGAGCGTCGAGACTACGAAGCCTCGCTAGAAGAAAAAGTTCTATCTCGCACTCTAGAGCTTTCAACAACAGTCGATAAATTACAACAAGCACAGCAACAATTAGTTGAATCTGAAAAAATGGCAGCTTTGGGAGGATTAGTGGCCGGTATTGCGCACGAAGTGAATACACCGCTAGGTATTGCCATAACTACTCATAGTATTATTGTGGATGAGCATAAACAGCTAAACAAAAAAATAACCAATGAACAGCTTAGTATGAAAGACATGGTGAATTACTGCCAATCAGTAGACACTGCCCTTATGATGCAAGGGGATAATTTAATACGTGCGAAGAAATTAATTGAAAATTTCAAAAAAACAGCAGTCGATCAACATCATTTAGCCGTCGAAACCATCAATATAAAAGACTATTACAGCAAGATAGTTTCCACTTTAAACTCTATTTTAAAAACCAAAAAAGTATCTTTAAAAATAATAGCAGATGATGCTATCAATTTAGCAACCTATCCTGGGGTGCATGCCCAAATATTAACTAATTTAATCACCAACAGTGTTCGCCATGGGTTTCTTGATATTAAAGATAATATAATTGTTATAAATATTTCTCAGCAAGAAGATACCACAGAAGTGCGTTATAAAGACAACGGCATTGGCTTGTCTGATGAAGCAAAAATACATGTATTTGATCCCTTTTACACCACGGCTAGAAAGAGTGGCGGGGTTGGCTTAGGCATGTCAATTGTATATAACTTAATTACTCAAAAACTCAATGGTAAAATTTTTATTGATAAAAACAGCGACGGTGCTTGTTTCATTTATCAATTTAAAGCGCATGCAGAAAATAAATAGTTCCTCACTCCAAATACCACATGTTGTGCTCAGCAAAAAAATTACTACTATATATAGATTCACTTTCACAAAAAGTTGATCTCGATCAACTATCAAACATTACAAAGTACTATATATTGTGTTTAACAAAAATAAAAACACTATATATAGGTTGTCACATGGAATTCAACTGTTTAGTCCCTACCATTGTATTTCAAGAAGTACCTGACGAAATTAGCCTGTGCTTCAGTATTACTGGCTGCAAGGTTGCTTGCAAAGGTTGTCACAGTACCGAGTTATGGAATGAAAATTACGGAACCTCTCTAACAAATAAAAGTTTCATCACTTGGCTGAAAAAATATCAACACCTAATTAGCTGTGTCGTTTTTTTCGGCGGCGAATGGCAAGCAAATGCCTTGATTGAAAAACTGCTTATTGCCAAAAACTTTGGTCTGAAAACTTGCCTTTACTCTGGTCAAGAATCCGGAGAAAAGCACATAGACATACAGATATCTCAGCACCTTGATTTTTTAAAAACTGGTGCATGGCAAGCCAAACTTGGCGGATTAGAAAGCCCGATTACTAATCAAGTTTTTCGCAATGTACAAACAGGTGAAAGGCTTAATCATTTATTCATAAAAAATCATGATAACTTATCAAAAGGAATCCACAATGTTGCGGCTTAATGAAGAACAGATTAATAATAAGAAAAATTTTATACAAAATTATTTCTTGGCGAAAAATGCAGCTGATGCTTCAAAAATGGATGCTAATGCTAACGTAAGTCACAAAAACATTGCCACTTTAGAAGCTGAATTATTGAAAGATTGTTTTGTGCAAATAAACCGTGCCTTAGTGCAAGATAAAATTCGTGAAACTTTTGATGATACGCTTGCCGATGAATACTTAAGACAAATTGAAGATCATGAAATTTATGTGCACGATGAAACAAGTTTAAAGCCTTATTGCACTTCTATAAGTATGTATCCTTTTCTCCTTGATGGTTTAACCAAGCTAGGCGGAGAGTCGAAAGCACCTAAGCATTTAGAATCTTTTTGTGGCTCATTCGTTAATCTTATCTTTGCTATTTCAGCACAGTTTGCTGGTGCGGTAGCAACTGTTGAATTTTTAACTTATTTCGATTATTTTGCTCGCCGTGAATACGGAGATAACTATTTAACCACTAATAAGAAGTCCGTAGAAAATCATTTACAGCATGTAGTTTATGCTATTAATCAACCTGCTGCTGCACGCGGTTATCAAAGTGTTTTTTGGAATATATCATTATTCGATCAACACTATTTTTCTTCTATGTTTGGTGAATTTGTTTTTCCTGATTTCTCTAAACCTATCTGGCAAACAGTAGACACATTGCAACAATTCTTTTTAAGCTGGATAAATAAAGAACGTGAAAAATCAGTACTTACTTTTCCAGTAATAACCGCAGCAATGCTTACTGAAAATGGTCAATGTAAGGATCAAAAATTTGCACGAAAACTCGCTGAACAAAAGGCTGAAGGAAACTCCTTTTTTATCTACTTGTCCGACAGCGCAGACTCCCTAGCCTCTTGTTGTCGATTACGCAATGAGATTTCTGATAATACCTTCTCTTACACTTTAGGTGCTGGCGGTGTTGCTACTGGCTCTATTAACGTCATCACCTTAAACATGAATCGCTTGGTGCAAGATGGTCGTGATCTACAAGAAGAGATTGAGAAAATTCAAAAATATCAAGTCGCTTACCGTAAATTAATGGAAGATTATAAGGCACAAGGAGCCTTATCTGTTTACGATGCTGGCTTTATTTCCCTTGATAAACAATTTCTAACTATCGGTATTAATGGCATGGTCGAAGCGGCTGAATTTTCTAATATTACTGTTGGTAACAACCAAGCTTACAAAGATTTTGTCAGCAGCAACCTTCAAGTGATTTATAACGCTAACCAAGCGGCGAAAAAGGAGTTTGGTTACATGTTTAATACTGAATTTGTACCGGCTGAAAATTTAGGAGTTAAAAATGCAAAATGGGATCGAAAAGACGGCTATCAAGTCAACCGCGATTGTTACAACTCATACTTTTATTTAGTTGAAGACGATGATACTAACCATTTAGATAAATTTGTTTTACATGGCCAAGAAATAATCCAATATTTAGATGGTGGCTCGGCGTTACATTTAAATCTTGATGAGGCCTTATCTACGACAGCTTATATGAAGTTATTCAATGTAGCCGCAGCAACAGGTTGTAATTATTTTTGCATTAACGTAAAAATTACTATTTGCAATAACTGTGAAAAAATTGATAAGCGGACACTTAATCATTGTTCAAGTTGTGGCAGTCAGGACATAGATCATGGCACTCGTGTCATTGGCTATTTAAAACGTGTTACCGCATTTAGTCAAGCCAGACAAAAAGAGCAAGCTTTGCGTCATTACCATAAACAAGAGTTTAAGAAAAATAATAACGCTGCTGATTACTTTTAAATACTATTTATTAAGTTACTTCACCATGAGTATGGTTATTTTATTAGCCATACTCTCATCATCTAAGCGGCCATAGCGCATGATAAAATCTTCTTTACCATCATGATTAATGTCGTAGTGCTCAAATAAAGCACCATCCTTTGGTAGTGAAATTTCATGCTTGCTGGCTCTGCGATTAAAGAGCTTTGAATTGTTTTTGCCTAAAAATATTTTCAGTTCGTCTTCGCCTGAAGATAGAATCAAATCTTGTAAATTATCGCCATTAACATCACTAAGCAATACTATAGGCTGACCACTTTTACCCGAGCTCAAACTAAAGCTCAGTTCAACTTCTTTGCTGATAATTGCATCGCTTGAAAAAACATCTTTGTCATTTAGAGCAAAAAGTAAAACATTTTGATCTATACCCCCTGACATTAAAGCACCAATAATATTACTAATACTTAGCTCAAACGAGGATAACAAGACTTCTAATTTACCATCATCATTAACGTCAATAATTTTCAAACCAGTTAATGTACCTTCGGCCTGAATTACCGTGCTAGGCGTTTTGGCAAATTCGAGTTGTCCTTTGTTATTAGTTAAACCCATATAAAATTCATAATCATTAACTCGGTCTAACACACCTGAGCTTTGGGTATAACGAACAATAACATCGACTATACCGTCGCCATTGGTATCTTTTATTTGCTCGACAAAACGGTGTGTTAAATCACTTTGATCACGGTTTTGGCCATCTGATTCTCTTATTTGCCACCAATCTAAACCATGAATACTTTCCGCCAAAGCAAGCTTTTCTTGAGATAGTGAAAATTTTCCATCATCGATTTGACTAAAATAATTTATATTTCCTTTCGAAATCCAAGCAATATCTTGACGCTGATCTAAATTAAAGTCGGCAAAAAATATAGTAATCGGATCAAAATAAACACCACCTCTACGCAACTCTACTCTAGTATTAATAGGTAAAGATTGATGAAAATACGACAGAGAATTATCTAGCTTAAGCCATAAATTAGTTTGCTCAAAATCAGGCAAAATAATGTCGTCAAAACCATCGTTATTAACATCTTGAATAAAATCTTGCTTACTAATAAAGTTTGATTGATTTAACAAAAAAATAGAATTAACACTTTGATTATGTTGGAGGTATAAACCTGATTTAGCAGCATCCAACTCATTTATATCACTATTGTATTTAAGACTAACCACTTCATTTTTAGATAAAAAGTATAAACCTTGCTGGTTTTCACTAACATCAAAAGCAAAGTATTTATCGGCTAACTTTAATTTATCTAACATAATAAAACTATTGGTTTTTTCATGAAGAACATACACCGCCAGCCATGTTTGTTTCTGTTCATCTTCACCAATAACAATAAGCTCATCCGCAGGATATTGTTCATTAATAAGGACATCTTGCACAATAACAGGCAAGCTGATTTTAAAAGGTACGGTAATTTGATAACGCTCAAAAGTTAGTTTAGTGCCTGCAAGCTTATTAGTGTTGGCAAAAGTTAGTGAGCTTGTTGTAAATAAAATACAGGATAGCAAACTCAATAGTAGTCGATTGTACATATCAGTCCTTCTTTGATGAAATTTCTTTTTATTTGGTAGGTTTTACAAAAATATCAGCCCGTTCAGCTTTGTCTGCAAAATAAACCTGAAACGAAGTAGAACAATATGCATCGGAATTATCTAGTAAATAACATTTTTATTTGTAAGAAAAAATTTGCAAATAAATAAAATCTAAATCAGCATGACCTTATAAGCACAACGCCTAGCACCTTCAACAATATGCTCTGTTCTAGTCACTAAAGCGACATCTTCGAGTAAGCTTTGAAATAGGTGTAACTCACTTCGACAAAAGTTTACGCATTTAGTTGCAGCTGCACATATTGGACAATGATTTTCTAGCAGCCAGAACACGTCTTCTTCTTTAGTTACTGTTGCCATATAGCCTTCATCGCTACGTAACTTTGCTAATGTAACTAACTTTTCTTCCACGCCATATTTATCAGCTAACGCTAAACGATAGGTACGCATTGATACTGCTTCTCTGTTGCTAATGAGCTTGTCTAAGCCATCATCACCAAATACCGCGATAACTGAATCAATTAGCTGTACCGTTAATTCATCATGACGATCAGCAAAGTGGCTATTGGTTTTTTCCGTTAACGACCAATAACGAGTTGGTCTACCTCTTAAAGCTTTTTCATCTTTAAAAGTAACTTCGCCAGACTCTTCAAGCGCAAGCATATGTTGACGAATGCCCATAGTAGTCAAACTTAATTCACTGGCTAAGGTTTTAGCCGTTAAAGAGCCTTGAGTTTTTAACAGCTCTATTATCTTATTATGAGTTTTCATAGCGCCTCCAATTTTTCTGTTATGGCATTATCCCCCAAAATCACATTATGTAAACTTTTTAATTTATTTTATTTATCTTTGGGTATTGACAATATTAAGTAAAACATTTAGTTTATATAACATTAAGTAAACAAATCATTTTATATAAAAGAGGGCTAAATATGAATTTAGTTATTATCAGCGCAAGTCAAAGAAAGCAATCGCAAAGCGTTAAAGTCGCTCAGTATCTATCAGAAGTTTCAACGGGTTATGAACAAATAATGCACTTTGAGTTATGCCAATATCAATTACCATTATGGGACGGTGAACAACAAAGCAAATTAGCAAAGCGTAGTGATTGGTTGATGATAAATGGACATTTAAAGGAAGCTGATGCCGTAATTGTTATCACACCAGAATGGAGTGGCATGGCATCACCTTTATTGAAAAATTTCTTAATGATGTGTTCAAGTCAAGACACTGCTCACAAACCAGTATTATTGGTCGCTATTTCTAGTGGTATTAGTGGTGTTTATCCAATTGCCGAATTACGCATGAACGCGCTTAAAAATAACAAATTAGTTGCGATTCCAGACCACCTTATTATCAGAAATGTTGAAGAGATACTTAATTATCAAAAAGATAGCACATCACTGTTATCCAAAGCCGATGATCAAATGCGTCACCGCATAGGATACAGTCTGCACACTTTGAGTAAATATAGTAAGGCATTAAAAACAATGCGGGCAGCGTTACTGATTCAGCCCTATGAAAACGAAGAACAATATTCTTATGCCATGTAAAACAGAAAAATAGGAGAACAATATGATTACTTTAGAACATGTAAATCTAGTCGTTAGCGATATAAACACAACACTAACCTTTTACAAAGCGGCTTTTCCTCATTGGACAATCCGTGGCGGCGGTGCAAGTGAGTGGTACGGAAAACCAAGAAACTGGGTTCATTTTGGCGATGATTATCAATACCTTGCTTTCAATGATGATGGTATTGGCGAAAATAGAGATTTATCCGGTCATCAAATAGGATTAGCCCATTTTGCATTTGTTACCAGTGACATAAAGGGCATTATTGAGCGTTTAGCCCAAGCAGGGTTCAGCGTAGATAAAGAAGGTGCAAAAGATGAATACCGCAGTAATGTTTACTATGTAGATCCAAACGGCTACGAAGTTGAATTTGTACAATATTATAGTGATTTACCCGACAATAGAAATCACTACGAATAGAGGGGATAACAAACTCTAACTTTACAGATGGAACGAACGCGCATAAAATTTAACTTGCCTATGCACTAGCTCAGGAAAAAATGTTTTGTCGAGGCAAGCATCGACCTACAATTCAAGCCAGAGTTAGCTACATAAACATAGAATTTAAAGCTTAATAAAGGATTTTTATGCGCCAACATCATTGGATATTGCTACTAATATTGTTATCTGGCTGTGCCACTTTAGGCATAATGGAATATGATAAACACTATGGCATTAGTCAGGTAGAAAATCGCTTATCCGTTAAGAACATCACAGCCGAACAAGGCGTGCACTACAATAAAATAATTAAACCTATTATTGAGAATCGTTGCGTAGTTTGCCATGGCTGTTTTGATGCACCATGTCAGTTAAAAATGGAAAATCAAACGGGGTTAGAGCGAGGAGCAAATAAAACCTCTGTTTATAACGGTGAACGACTACTTACCGCTAAGCAGAATTATAGTTTGAGTACTTTAACGTCTTTTGATAAAAATCAATTACAATCTTTGCGTCAAGACGGTTTCTTTTCCATATTAAATGAACGCCAGCAAACCCCTATTGCTAACGCAAATGCAGGCTTAATGTATCAAATGTTGCAATTAAAACAGCAACATCCGTTACCCGACACCCCGCTACTTGACGATAATTTTGATATCTCGCTAAATAGAAGTCAGCAATGCCCTACCATAGAAGAATTTGATCAATATAAAAATGACCAACCTCTTGGAGGTATGCCATATGCCCTACCTGCATTAAATGCAACTCAGCATCAACAGCTTAGTACTTGGTTAAAAGATGGCGCAAAATTTCCAAAATCTACACCTGCGACAGTAAAAGAACTGACGATTATAGAGCAATGGGAAACTTGGTTAAATAACACTGATAACAAACAGCAGCTCGTATCTCGTTACTTATTCGAGCACTTATATCTCGCTAATTTATATTTTGAATCCGGTAGCAGTCATTATTTTAAACTTGTACGATCTAGCACCCCCCCAGGAAGTGGTGTTGCTATTATAAATACCCGTAGGCCGTTTGATGCCCCTTTTACTGATAATCAAAACGCGACTAAATCAATACCACAGCAAGTTTATTATCGTTTACTAAAAAATAATGACACCATTATTGCTAAGCGTCACATGCCTTATCAGTTTGGCTTGAAAAAATTAAAATATCTAAACGAGCTATTTATTACCCCCACATACCAAGTAAAACAATTGCCAAGTTACCGATTAAAGGAAGCATCAAATCCGTTTATCACCTTTGAAGCATTACCAACAAAATCACGTTATAGGTTTTTATTAGAGCAGGCCCAATTTTCAATTATGAACTTTATTAAAGGCCCCGTTTGTCGAGGTCAGTTAGCTCTGAATGTTATCGAAGATCACTTTTGGGTGTTTTTTGCTGAGCCAAGTTATATTGATAATTATCATAGCGATAGCTTTATTGACGAAAATAGTGATTTATTACAATTACCCGCAGCAACTAGCGACAAAGCTTTATCACTATTATATTGGCGTTCTTATGCTAAAAAAGAGAAAGAATATATAAAAAATAAACTTAGCTACATGGAAAAAATCGATTTTAGACAAAGTGATTTAGATCTCGATTTAATTTGGTCTGGCGATGACAATCCAAATGCGACGTTAACCATATTTAGGCACTTTGATAGTGCCTCAGTGCTACAAGGCTTTATCGGTCAAACACCAAAAACGGCATGGTTTATTACCTACCCTTTACTTGAACGTATTCATTACTTATTAGTTGCTGGTTTTGATGTTTATGGCAATGTTGGTCACCAATTAAAAACGCGTTTGTACATGGACTTTTTACGCATGGAAGCAGAAAGTAACTTTATTGCTTTACTACCCAAAAAGGATCGTAAAAGAGAGCATGAACATTGGTACAGAAATACGGATAAAACTATAAAAGACTATATTTTTTCAGATGAATTTTATCAATTACCACAAAGCAATATTACTTATAAAACACCCAACGCTAAGAAAGAATTATTACAACAAATTGCTAAGCATACTAACAATAACCTGGTCAGTACTAACTACAACTTAACCAATAATAAAAGTCACAATATTAACGATTATAAATTAATGCGACTTAATAATATCACAGGAAAGGCTGTCGCCATTCTACCGCAGGTAAGTTATCTGGTGGTAAACACAACACACGGCGATTTGGTTTATAGTTTGATTAATAATAGTGCGCATACCAATGTAGCTCACTTATTTTCAGAAAATGATCGACGTATCCCAGAAGAGGATAATTTAACTATACTTGCTGGAATTGTTGGTACATATCCTAATGCCTTTTTCCAGATAAACGAACAACAAGTAGGTGAATTTATTAGCGCACTAGAGCAGGTACAAACAGAACAAGACTATGGTCAGCTTAAAGATAAATTTGCCATACGCCGCACTAATCCAAACTTTTGGCGATATGCAGATAAACTGCATAACTGGTATAGAAAAAATCAGCCTGACTCAGCTGGCTTGTTAGATTTTAATCGCTTAGAAAATCGTTAATTATTCGTCAAAGCGATTAAAAACTGATCTTGATCAAGTACCTGAGTAATTCTCTCGGATACTATTTACTCAATCAAACTACATTATTTTTATTTGGAGAAAATTATGGGCTGTTGTGGTGGTTGTGGTGGCGAAGAGCATCAAGAGAAGAAAGAACAAGAGCAAGCAGTTGAACAATCAACTGAAAAGAAAGCTGAAGAAACAGAAGCATAATTACTTTAACCAAGTTAACAACATATGACAGGCAGAATAGTGAGACTATACTGCCTTTTTTATTAGCAAATTTTGAGCCTCAAGAAATCCTTTTAATAGGGAGAACTGAGCAAAATAATAACTAATCATAATAGCAAAGCTCACGTTTTCTATAGGCATATAAAACTTATCAAAGCCAATTAATGAGTCAGATAAAACAAAACTGATACCGCCAACAATCAACCAAGCATTTGATTTTTCACTTAATATCGTAGCAAGAGCCATCAGCAACAATATACTCATATAGGCAACAACAGGAACAAACATCTCACCTAAACCGTCAGCCAATAAAAGTAACATCACTGTGCCGTAAACAATATAAAGCAAACTTATTGTTAAATATTTACTCTGAAATAAGTGCTTGATATAAGGCTTTAAACTAGCCAAATAAAAAAGATGTGCAATAAAAAATGCACCTAAGCCAAAGATAAACCAATTTTGGCGGTCATAATCCAGAATGAAATCACCGCCAACAGAGAAAACTAACCCAAGAACGAAGTATCTGCTTTCTTTTGTAAAACCTAACTTTTGAATTGCTAATCCTATTAACAGCAACATTGGCAATAATTTTATCGCCCAGCTTAAAGGATAAGGCTTTGCCAATGTTGATAAAACAAACATACCCGCAAGAACAGTAAATAATAAAATTATTTTTGAAGAGATGATCAATTTAGAGCTCAATGTTTTTTAACTCCAACTGCACAATAATCATATTTTCACCTGTAATGGTTACATGCGTGAGATTCCCCTTTAATTCTTTAGCGTTGAATGAGAGCTTGGCTAAACTACCAACACTTACGGTGCTAGTTTCACTTTGAAAAGTTTCTACTGATATTTCGCCTGACAAACTGTAAGCAAAACATAAGCTGCTTTTAGCTATGTTAAGCACAACCTTTTGAGGTTCAACATAGCAATGCACATGAGGTGATACTTTGCCGTGAGCGGTAATAATATTAAAATCTTTTATTGCGCCATTAACGAGCTGACCTTGTGTGTTACTACCGCCATCAAAACTAGCGACATCAAGTGCATTTACCAGATGATCGGTGTTTTTCCCGTCATATTGCAGGCCTATTCCTTTGCCTTCAATCAACACAAGGTTGCGATGATAGCCACTAAAATCAGAAAACACACCATCGTTAACAACACTAGCAATACTTAAACGCCAGATAAAGTTGTCTAAATTAGCATGTTCATTAATGGCTAGCTCTGTAGTTTCTCCTAGGCCATTTTTCCACGGGATGGTTTTAAAGTCTTTGGGACTAATAATATTTAACATAATGAATTCTTAATAATTTTTACTGGCCGATAGATATTTTTGTTTGCCATTCTAACCAATCAGTATCAGCATTTTGATACAAGGTAAATTCTGCTTTTTTATTCTGGCTGCCTATCTCATCTAGCGTGGGCGTTGCAAAAGCAATGCCCCCTGCAATTAGTGTTTCGATAGATTCAGAGTCAATATTTACTCCGGAGAAAATACCGGCCTCAATATTAATGCCACTCGTATTCCAAAACTTACTACCGCTATTTACCAGAGGTGCGTAACGCTTAGCAATATTGATAAAAACATCAACAGTATCGGCCGTATTAGATAAATCAATACCGATCACTTCACCCACTTTCACCTGACGATAAAGTACTGGATTACCAACGCGTACCGAACCAAGTCGTGTGGTTGTTAATTTGATATTTAAGCCAAAAGACAATTGCTTAACTGTTGGCGCAAGATCAAGCGCTTCAAAGTTGGTTTGCTGCTCACTATTTTGTGCGCTCGGTAATACACCAATAAAAGCGCCATTAAGTAGTGACGCAACATTTTTTGAACCGACCAAACCAATTTCAGGCTCGACCACCCAGAACTGAGTTCCTTGCTTCGCATATTTTGCACCGAGATCATTTAACAACACTAAAGCCGTAACACCGACTTCATCATCGTTAAAAACTAACCTAGTTACTGAGCCTATATTTTGTTCTTGATAGACAATTTTTGTACTGCTTTTCAAACCAGCATAACTATTAAAGTGAATACTGATAGGCAAACCGGCTCTTTCAGCTTGCTCAAAGTTTTCAAATAACTCAAAACTGTCTAATTCATTAACCGAAATTTGTGAATGTTCAACCATTATCGGGCTATAAAAACTAATACCGCCCCGTAAAATAGCGTCTAACGACTCAGTTTTAACAACAAAATCCCCCAGACCGCCACTAAAGGTGAGACCACTGGCATTATAAAATCGCGTATTCGCTTGTATTAATGACTTATGCTCATCATCAATAGTTACATTAACGCGCACTTTATCAGCTTCCTTGTCTAAAGTGACATTATCAACTTGCCCAACAACAACGCCGCGGTAACTTACACTACTGCCCGCCGTTGCAACACTGGCACTGTCTGTTACTAAACTCAGTTGCAAACCCGATGCGCTAGCATGCTTAGCTGGTGGTGATGTTAATAGCTCAAAATCAGTTTTAGCGGCTTGATTTTCTTTATCAAGATTGAAGGTTATATAAGCCCCGCCAAATAAAGCATTAGTATCAGTAGCACCCGATAAACTCAAATTAGGTTTTGCTAGCCAAAACTGGGTACCCTCGCGCAAAATGGCTTCGTATTCAGGTAACAAACCTAAGTACAATTTACTTTTATCACCTTGAACTTCTATATCGTGAATCGCACCAATTTCCACGCCTCGATGTAAAACGCGGGTATTGGTATTTACCTGCTCATTCGCTGAGATAAGTAAAGTAAAACTAGTACGCTGTTTTGCTAATTTTTGATTTGCAAACAAACTAAATTTATCTCCATTTACAACAGTCTCATTAACGCCTTTGTTGTCAATATTAACAAATGAAATACCGCCGGTTAAAATGCTTTGTAGCGATTGCGCCTCTATATCTACACCTTGAAAATTAGCCCTTATTTTCAATCCTGAATTGTTATAAAAGTGACTCGTTGAACTAACATAATGTTGGAACTCTTTTTGAATATGTATATGAATCAAATGTTGCTCTGCACCAATAGTTTCAACCGCTTGCACGCTACCAACAGTTTGTTGTTTAAAATATATATTGCTACCTACTCTCAATGAATGTCGGTCATTTGCAGCAATTATTAGGTGTAAACCAGGTTCAGTATATCTATAGGGTGGCTTAGCATTAAAAACAGAAAAATTGCTGGTTGGCTCGCCTTGTAAAGAGGGACGAATACTAATGTAAGTACCAGACAGCAAGGTTTTAGCATTTGATATTCCGGTTAAATCAATATGCGGTGATACAACATAAAATTGAGACTTCTGGGTTAAATAAGGAACGATACGCGGGTTAACTTTTGCTGTAGCGGTAATTTTTCGAGTTTTAGGATCTATTTTACTAAAAGAATCGATAGTACCTATGGTTAACCCTTGATATAAAATTGCAGCATTATGATTAATGCCTGAATTCCAATCTAATGTCAGCTCAATTTCATGACCCATTTCAGCGGCCTGAAAGTCAGCATGCAAAGAATAAATATCACCATTTTTAGCTGGTGCTAATTTATCTTGATAACTCAGCGTATCAACAGCAATTCCACCACCAATAATTGAAGCCAAAGAATCAGTATTTACTTTAAGGCCTCCTGATATTGATGCGGTAACTTGCACACCGCTAGTATTCCAAAAAAGTGAGTTCTTTTTTACTAGGTAGGCATATTCTTGTTCAATAAAAATATTAATATTAATTGATTGGCTTTCTTCTACATATTGATAGCCGGTGACATAGCCAATAGGAATTTGCTTAAAGGTAATAGGTGAATTTTCACTAACAGAGCCCAATACATTGGTTTGTAATGTCAGGTGTAACCCCGGTGTTGTCATATCCAATTGCGGTGCTTCATCTAAGGCAACAAAATGACTTTGGGCTTTCGATTCTTCATTAGTATCTGGAATAATATTGATATAACTACCTGATAATAAAGTATCTAATCCCGAAACACCTTGTAATGAAATATCAGCACTCACTAACCAAAATTGCGTATTTTCAGTAAGGTAATTTGAAAAAGATTTTGTCATCTCTATTTCTGCAATAACCGACTGTAAATCATCTGATGGCACCACTTTAGTAACAATGCCCGTGACAAGGCCTTTATAACGTATTTCTGTTTTTTTCGGAACAATCCCTGAACCACTATTAAACTCAATAGTAATAAAAACGCCCTGCTCTGATATCGCTTTAATCGCCAACCAACCACCAAAGATCAGCGCAATAAAAGGAATAAACCAAATAATAGAGATCCCTTGACGCGGCACAATTTCAGGCGTTGCTTTTCGCCTATCGTATTTAGTAACCAATTTATCAGTTGTCATTTTCTTCCTTAAATGTCTCTCTATCTTGATTTTTATCCCACAAGAGTCTTGGGTCAAAGCTATTTGCCGCTATCATGGTGAAAATTACCGTTAAGGTAAAATAGTTAATTGCTGGACCTGCTGCAACGGAAGTAACAAAACCCAGTTCCACAACCGCAACCAATAAGGCTACAACAAAAACATCAAGCATTGACCAAGGCCCTAAAAATTCGAGCGCATGATAGAATTTACTGTGCTTATCTGGTCGTAGTCGTACCCCTGTATGTACTCGATAAACCAATAAAAACAACCCTATTATTTTGATTAATGGCACAATAATACTCGCCGTAAAAATAATTACCGCTATTGGATATAACCCTTGGTCGATAAACTGACCAATACCCGAAAGTATGGTTGATGGGTCACCAATACCCAACGAATATATAATCATAATAGGGTAAAGGTTTGCCGGAATAAAAGCTATTAGTGCCGCGAGGTTCCACGCTAAAGTATATTGTAAACTATGAGCTTTACGTTGATAAAATAAACCATGACAACGCACACACTGTATTTTTTCCTGATTGGCTGCTTCACTTCTCAGATTATTAAGTTTATGACATTGAGGACACAGAGCTAGATTATTTGCCTTAGCTGTATTAATTAACAAACTCATCCTCCAACCTCTGCCAAATATAATCTTGGTCTAGCGCAATAGCCGCCATTGTTGAACTGATGAGCCAAAGAATAAAAGCGAGTAAGCCCATATTGACAGATAATTCAGTATCATCGAGTAACTTATACATAGATACAACTATTCCTAACATAAAAACGTTAAGCATTGCCCAACTGTCTAAATGATGAAATGCTTTGAAAAATGGCAGTAAAGAAGGTTTTAATTTATTAAATTTAAATGTATAGGTTATATAAAAGGCGCCAAACAAACGAACCACAGGCACAGCAATAGCAAACAAAAAGACTAAAATGGCGATCATCAAAAAGCCACGTTCAATAAGCGCCACTATGCAATCAAGTAATGAAGCATGGTGATATTGCCCCGCTAAAGTCACGCCCATAATTGGCAATAAAATAGCCGGTAGTAATAACAAGATACCCGCCAATGACCAATTAAAGCTGCGCTCAATTGAGTCAACTTTTCGTTCTGCCATAATATTGCCACAACGAACACACTTTGCCCTTTGGCCTTGTATCAAGTCAGGCTTCTCATATAGAGCATCACATTGCTCGCAAGCAATGAACTGTTTGGTATCTATACTGGTACCCAAGTCTTCCACTCAAATAAAAAGAAAATCATAGCTAGTATTTTAGGAGATATAACAAAGAATTCGCAAGCTTTAACCTTGAATATAAACAAAAAAAGCAGCGATAATCGCTGCTTTCATTCGATAACTTGTAAATATTTATCTACTATTTAAGTGCAGACATATATTTAACTAGTGCATCAACATCACTGTCTGATAATTTAATAGCAATATTACGCATCATTTCATTTCTATCATTACCACGACTACCATCGCGGAAACTTGCAATTTGTTTTTTCAAGTAATCAGCATTTTGACCAGCAAGCGCAGGAAAACCAGCTTGCGCCATTCCTTTACCTTTCACACCATGACAGGCAACACATGCAGTAATGCCTTTTTGAGCGTCACCACCAAAATATAATTTATGACCCGCAGTACTCGTTTCACCAGCGCCTGCAGTAGATGCTTGTACCGCATAGTAAGCAGCTAAATCATTCATATCTTTTTCAGATAAAGCGGCAACCATACCAACCATCACTGGGTCTTTACGCTCACCTGATTTAAAATCAGCTAATTGCTTAGCGATATAATTCGCACTTTGACCTGCTAATTTAGGATAAATAGAGATTAAACTATTACCATCAACGCCATGACAAGATGCACACATTGCTGATTTTTCTTGACCTGCTTTAACATCGCCAGCATAAATAGCTTTAGCAGAAGTTGAAGTAACAATTTCTACATCGCCAGTTGATGCGGTAGTAGCAGTAGGAGTTGAACTATCTTCAACAGACGCAGTTCGCTCACTAGCACGTTTTTGACTTGCAAAGAAAGCCCCTAAATCAGCCATATCTTGTTCTGATAAACTAGCTGCCATAGGTGCCATCATCATGTCAGTACGTGCACCTGATTTAAAATCGGCTAATTGTTTAGCAATATACGCTTCATGCTGACCTGCAAGATCTGGATACGTTGGATTAGGATTAACTCCCGTAGCCCCATGACAAGCACCACACATACCAGCTTTTGCTTTACCGGCTTCAACATCGCCCTCTACTGCAATTGCAGTACTCATAGCGCCCACTGTTAACAATAGTGAAAATATTATTTTTTTCATCAAGTTGCTCTCTGCTTATCGTAAATGATTTAAATTCATGAATAAAAGTGACGGCATTTTACACTAATATAGACGTTGTGTAACAGCAACACACAAAAAATTCCTTGAAAAACACAGTATTTCACCAATTTATTTATTTTTTTAATCAAAAAAGTAATAGAAAACGTTATAATGCTGCTTTATTTTATTTTAAATTAACTGAGTTAAGCCCTTGTCTTCAACAACTATACATTTAACCAAAGCCACTTTTACCCTTAGTGCACCCGACATTCGAAAATTACCAGAAGACAGTGGTATTGAAGTAGCTTTCGCTGGTCGCTCTAATGCGGGTAAATCAAGTGCGTTAAACACACTGACCAACCAAAGAGGTTTAGCTCGCATCAGTAAAACTCCAGGTCGAACACAGCTCATTAATGTTTTTGAAATTGGTAACAATAATCGTCTTATTGACTTACCCGGCTACGGTTTTGCCAAAGTACCACTAGAAATGAAAAAAAAATGGCAAAAGGCACTCGGTGAATACTTAGAAAAACGTGAAAGTTTAAAAGGCTTAGTCGTATTAATGGATATTAGACACCCATTGAAAGACTTAGACATGGACTTAATAGAATGGGCCGTAGATAGCGAATTGCCAGTCTTAGCACTATTGACCAAAGCAGATAAACTGTCTCAAGGAAAGCGTAGCGCTGAAGTATTAAAAGTTAAAAAAGTGCTCGCTGAGCTAAATGGTGATATTAGAGTTCAAGCCTTTTCGTCCCTAAAACGTACCGGTGTTGAACAAGCAAATACTGTTATTTGCGATTGGTTTTCAGCAGGTATTGAGCCGTAGATAATGTTACCCCTCAGGAAAAATCATCTCAGTAGTGAATTGCATTAAAAGCAAACTAAACCTTCAGGCAAAAAAAACCAGTAGCAAGGCTACTGGCATAGGTAAGCTATGGGGAAGCTAGAATAAAATTATTACAATAAGTGTCCGTTAGGAACAAAGCCATTATAGAGTATCCACTCTATAAATGTAAAGCACAAATAGTATAAATACTCTATTTATTTTGATCTGGATCAAACTGCTTAAAGAATTGTGTGTGTAGATCGGCTTGAAGGCTCAGAAGACTTTCAAGCGATTAGATTTTATTAGCTGTCCATGGCACTGCGACATACCGTATATTTCGTACATAAAAAGTACCTTAAGATTTTTTTTATTATTTAATGATTGTATTTTCTATATTTATTGCTCATCGTGAAATTTTTGTTCTTGCTTTTTTTGCCACTTTTCACCAAAAGGCTTAAAAACACTGTTAGCATGAATAGCAATAAGAAAAAGATAAAAGCAGGCCATATAAAGCGAGTACCACCACATTTCATTATTCGTTGATTCATCCACCAAAGCTGCAAATGGAAAAAACAACCATGTGCAGGCATAAAAAATCAACGATTGGTAGAAGCCCTTAACTTCAGCAACATGTTCCTTTGCATTAGCATGTTGTTCTTCTGTTAATGCTTTAGCACCAATTTCCTCATTCACTGTATTCAAAGTATCAGTGGTCATGTTTTTCTCCTGTTTTAATTCGGTTAGTGATATTTCAAAAACAGCAGCAATAGATTTTAGTGACTCTAACGCCACTTTTTCATTATTTTCAATTCGCTGAATGGTACGAATACTTAAGCCACTAAAATGAGCGAGTTGCTCTTGAGACCAATGTTTATCCGTTCTTAATGTTTTTACATTCATCTATTTGTCCTACTGCCGTGAACTAATATCATCTATCAAAATTACAGCTTACGTTCTGACACTTAGCTGACAAGTACATGACAGTCATTATAAATCAATAAGTTATAAATTATCATGTTTTATGAATCTGTTATTTTAATGTGAGGCTAATTTAATTAAACACTTTTTTAGAAAAATCAAAATTAAATAGTATCGATAAGATGAATTCTAGATCAAATAGATTATTCTGGATTTGAGTGATGTTCATCTGTTAATTAGCCAAATTCTTTATTTGCACAATTAACTCGATAATAAAATTACATTTTCAGTTAAAGCCTTTTCCCTTCTTAATAATGCAGAGTCTCAAGAAGGGGTCAAGTCATTTGATCAATAAAACTATACAAAAAATGACAAAAACTACGGTTCTGTTATCACTTCAACTATTGAGCCTGAAGCAGACCTTAAGTAAAACGATGACATTACTTTTCCTGTGCGCACAAAGTGATCGTTACAAGTTGAACAATGAGCAACGGCTAAGTTGTGTCTGGGAGACAGTAATTAGGGAAATAAATGTCAGTAATGTTGTCAGAACGATAAAAAACACATCAAAGAAAGCGAGTAAATGTAATAGCATCTTGCCGGTATAGAAAACCAAAGTATAAGTATTAACTTGCACTAATAATTTGTTCAGATATCATACAAAAATAGTGTAGAGGTGTCATAAATAATAGATAACAATGTCTTATCAGGCTTAATTTTATCTGATTTTTCTAGCAGTATTTTTAACACAAAGTATATCGTCTCTTTTCTCAAATAACTCTGTAGAATAAGGGATCACGCATGACCGTCCATTTTGTTTAGCGTAATATAGCGCTTTATCTGCATTATTAAGTAATACATCAATAGTAGTTCCATCTACCCCATACTCAGACACGCCTGCACTAAATGAAATGTTAACGGTTTTTTCAGTGGGGGTTTCTAATTGCATTTTCTTTATTGATTCCAGAATTTGTTGAATATTTCCTGTACTCTCTTCTATATCACTTTTATCTTGAATAAGACAAAATTCCTCCCCTCCAATACGAGAAAAAAAAGATATGGAAGTTATCATTTTTTTTATGTGGTTACAAAAGCTCTCTAAAACATAATCACCAAATTCATGTCCATAGCTATCGTTAAATTTTTTGAAGTGTATGGAGAAATATAGCGTATTAATTGACAGTTGATTAGTGGGAGGTAAGTTCTATACTCATCATTATCATAAAAAAGGAAAATGCTAAATGGAATATTTTACCCCTTTGCAAAATTTGCAAAAAAATGTCAGCCTTCATCCAAATAAAATCTTTCTTCACCAACCAGTAAATCGACAGTGGCAAGAATATAGCTGGGCTGATGTTGATCATCAAGCTCGTTGCATTGCAAGTGCCCTTAAAATTCAAGGTTTTGAAGTTGGTGCCAAGATCGGTATTCTTTCTAAAAATTGTGCTCATTGGCTTATTGCTGATTTAGCCATCATGATGGCAGGCATGATCAGCGTCCCAATTTACCCGACTGCTAAGCGAACTAATATCAGCCATATTATTAAGCATGCTGATTTAAAAGCTATTTTTATCGGAAAACTTGATAATCCCGAAGAGGCACAAGTTGCTATAAATGCTGATTTATTGACTATTGGCTTTCCTTATCCGGCTCCACCCACAACTGTACAATTTTCCAACTGGTTAACTGAGTTTGCTCCTTTGGTGAAAACACACCAAATTACTATTGATGATATAGCAACTATCGCTTATACCTCAGGGTCGACTGGATGTCCAAAAGGCGTAGTATTAAGCCACAAAAATATGGCTTCTGTAGCCCAAAATTTAGTTGAACTTTATAAGGTTTCTAGCGATTTCAGGTCAATATCTTATTTACCATTAGCGCACATAGTGGAGCGGAGTAATGAGCATGTAGCTCTCTATGCGGGTCTTGAAGTGTTTTTTGTTGAATCACTAGATACTTTTATTGATGATTTGCAATACGCACAACCTACAGGATTTATTTCTGTACCACGCTTATGGACAATTTTTCAAGGCAACGTACTTAATAAAATATCACAGAATAAGTTAGCATTATTATTAAGCATTCCTTTGGTCGGTGACTGGTTCGCCAAAAAAATTCGTAAAGCATTAGGGTTAGACAATGCACAGTGGTTTGTATCAGGTACAGCACCAATCGCCTTGTCTTTGCTTCGTTGGTATGAAAAATTAAACATACCGATCAGCGAAGGTTGGGGAATGACCGAGACATCTGGGGCTTCTTGCTTAAATTATCCTTACTCCACATTAAGCTCAGGCACTATTGGAAAACCTTTATCTTGTGTAGAAATGACATTGTCCGAAGAAGGTGAAATTCTCATTTGTGGCGATGCGGTATTTAATGAATACTACTTAGATCCTCAATCCACCGATGCATCATTTGCCAATGGCTGGTTCCGCACTGGTGATTGTGCTGTGGTAAATGAACAAGGTGAATATACTATTATTGGTCGCATTAAAGATAAATTTAAAACCAGCAAAGGTAAATATGTGGCGCCGGTACCTATCGAAAGTTTACTGTGTACTAATATTGATATTGAGCAAGTCTGTTTAATAGGCTCCGGCATGAAACAACCAATAGCATTAATTGTATTAACGGCAATGGCCAATAAACGAGATATAGAGATAGTCAAACGCTTAAAAAGTACATTAAGTAAGGTTAATGCTGAGCTAGAAAGCCATCAAAAAATCGACTGCTTATTTATCTGCAAAGACGCTTGGAGTGTTGAAAATAATTTGCTGACGCCCAGCATGAAAATCAAGAGAAATGTTATAGAACAAAAATACATTGAACTCACTACTAAGGAGCTTTCAGCTATTGTGATGTACGAAGAAGATGTGCTCAAACTGTAGCTCAGCTGCTTGATAAAAGCCTATTGTCATTAACGACAATATGGATCGCTTTTGATCCTACGGCTGTTATTATATGTAATGAGTCCATTGTGAACTTCAAGCTCAAAGCTGCCTGTGGCGTTTCATCTCAAAACGCTAGTCAATACCATAAAATGATAGTAATCAGTTAGTTAATAACTAACTGATTGTACTAAAAAGTCTTTAGTAATCTGTTATTTTTCATAAATATTTCTAAATTGATTGCTAACTATTATTCTTTACCCACAAAACCCGCTTTTTGCAATTCTTCCGTCATCAATTCGAGCATCAGTTTCAGGCCATTTAGGGGGCGTATTAGTACCTCAAAGTGATCAATTTGTCCCTTGTCGTTCCAGTGAATCAAATCCATGCCTTTGATTTTTTTATCACCGACCTTAGCTGAAAACTCCAGTGCGACACTGTCGTTATTAATAAACTGGCGGTGATATGTGAAATTTTCAAAAATACCAATAACAGTTTTTAAAATATATGCGGTGATTTGCTTGCCTTGCTTGGGCTGCCACACTGTTGGCGAATGAAACTCAACATCATCAGCTAGGATGTCGTGCAGCAATTTAAAGTCTTTATCACTAACAACACGGTGCCATTGTTGTAGTCGCGCGGTCATCAGCGCCTCTGTTGATTCTTTCGCTTTATTTTCATTTACTTGTGACATGATTTAAACCCTATTGGCTGAATATTAGCCCTGTTAAAAATACACTAATTAGCATTTTACCCAAAAAATAGCCAAAGACAACATCTAAAAAGTACGATCTAAACTGATTGATAAAGATATGGTTTATCATGGCTATGCAGTTGGCTCAGGAAAAGTATTATATTCACTGTAGGGGGTAATTTATTGCCCTTTTGTCGGACTGAAGTCCAACCTACATAGGCATGTAGTTTATTAAACTCTTAAGTTCAACCAGCTTAATGCTTTGAATTACGGAAAATAAAATACCAACGATTTCAAATACCACCCTTTTGGGGAGGTCTTCTTGTTATCTATTGATTGTTTTTTCAGCTTATTGTATAAATTATTATATAAAGGGATAATTTTGTACGCTTATAAGGAAATTACATGAAGCTTTTAGAAACAGCAGCAACAGAAATTGCATGTGAAGAATATCAAAGAGTGAATGGTGAGCTAAATGATGACGTTATCTCTAAGGAGTTTTGTTTAAATGTTATGGAAAATCTTGAACAAAAAGCACCTGGCTTTAGTATTAATCAATATGTAAAGGCCATATCTAAAGCTATTTCTAAAAAAACTAATAATCAAATAGTCTATATTTATCGTCCACGGTAAAAGAAATACATTAGAATATACACGGAAAAAATGAAGGTTTAAGGTCTTCAATGCAAACAAAGTAATCATCTCAAGAAAGCCTGCTTCTGAGTGTTCAAGGTTCAAAAGCATCATCAATATTGTATGTACTCATATTTTATTTTAAACTTTCCCATTGTAAAATACCAAAATTATAATTTTGCTAGAAACTTAGACTTAAACACGCAACGGATGCAAGGACACAATATTCTCATGACTCAACGCAGAATTAAGTTATCTATTTTATCCATAATTTTTATCGCTTGCTTAACCACATTTATCTTAAACTTGATTGATGGCGAATCAGTAGCAGATTCTGCGAATATTGAATTTACGCCCTCAAATACTCAAACTCTAAAATCTACAGTTGAAACTGAAAAAGTCACTACTACTGTTACAAACATTTCAAATACCAAAAGCATTCTAAAAGAAACGGGTCCGCAAAATGGTCAAATGGTGGTCATGCTCAGACCTGACTGGAAGTTTGATGGAAATTTAATTGTTCAGCTCGAAAAGCTTAAAAGTGCCGCTGCAAAGGGAGATAATGAGGCCGGCTATATTCTTGCTATGAATCTTAGATATTGTTATTACAGTCCCGCCGATGACATTGCACTTGAGAAGAAGCTAGAACAAGCTTACGAATATAGCGATAACGAACTAGCTGTAGAGAATATTACAAAAAGATACGAGTATTGTTCTGGCATTGAGCAAAAACAACGTAACCAGTTTTATAGTTACTCCAAAGCTGCAGCAAGCAACGGGTACGTTGCTGCACAGGAAGTTATTGCTAGCATTACTCCTGAGTTCTTCATGGCGTCTCAGGGTTATGACAACCTTGAACGAGACGCCTATATAATTATGCGCGACAACTTTATTAAGCAGAAAATCGAATTTTTGGAGCAAGCGGCTCAAAACGGTAGTATCAAAGCATTAACTAGACTTGCCCGTATGAGCCATTCACAAAAATTTGGTGAAAATGGTTATATGAAGACTTTTGCATTTAACCAATTAATTCTTGAACTTACTCAGAGCAATGAAATATATAACAGGTATTCGTGGTTTCAACAAAGGCTGCACCCGCAGTTAACGTCCGAGGAACTTGCTAATGCATTCGCAATGTCTGAACAATGGTTAGAAATAATTAAAGCAAATGGTACATTATATTTAAATTAGATACTTCTGAACTAGTGAATGCTCCAATTTCACAGACTTTAACACTCCAACATTAAAGTATTTGTAGCCTCTAAAACAACCCAGGTTAATTTAACCACCTCGACGTCAATTTAACCAAAGCAATGGTCAATTAAACCACTTTGTCGAATGGTATTTGATTCTTTAATAATGCATTTTATCTTAACTTCAAATAAACAACTTAGTTATCAGTAAGATAAATATAATTTTAAGATTGGCACAGCACTTGTAATAGTCTAATAACAAAAAGAAAATAACGATAATTACGAGCGAAGCAATAGTGTTTCGTAAACTAAAACATTTGGAGAATACCATGACTACAATTAAAACTACTCTTATCGCATTAGCTACAGCTGTTCCTGCATTAGCTTTCAGCTTAACAAGTCAAGCAACTACTATCTCATATGTGGACACAGCATTAGTTGAAGTGTGTAAAGCCGCTCAAAGTAACAAAGTATTCAAATTGAAATCTGCAATAAAATCTTACCGTTTGCAGGATAAAACTGTTGCCTTAAAAGTTATGTGTAATGGTGTTGATATTATTACTTTTGCAGAAAAAAATGGCGCAACAAGAACAGCTGCTGAATTACAACAAAGTATTGGTGAGGTTAGTATTACTGATGTAGCCGCTATTGAAAAAATAAATGTAACGTTTACTGAGTCATAATTCTCTGAGCAGACAATGACACTTATTATATTTATTAAACCCGTGGTGCATTAATTAAAAAGGCACTACGGGTACCTCCTCCTTGATCTATTCTACTTGGTTGTTATCACAACTCGACTTTTTGTTTAGATGTGATTTACCGAACGCTTAACTAATACCAATTGCACTAACTAAGTGATCATTTTCAAGTGGCCTAAACATCCAATAACATCATTGCTTTCAATCCAAATGGTATAACACCATTAAAAGCTTTTATTGACCGTAAGCATAAAAAACTGTCCTGCTAAAGCTGGTCGAGCATTAAATTGTGGTGGCTCTGCGGCTAATATTGGCAAATGAACGTCTTCATTAAGCAGATTATCAGAGTAACCTAAGCCTACTTTAAAAACCCTATCGGGTTGTAAGCCAGTCCCTTTTACGCCTTTAGAATTTTCATTATGTTGAAAGGTGAAACTGCCTCAAGTGCATACTGACTTTCTATTTCAACACCTTCTATGGTTAGTTTCCCTTTATTTACAAATTTTAATTCGTTTGGTGAAACTACCGCTCTGATAATAATATTCTCTTGAATGTTTTTAAATAGAATTGGCAAGGCAAATGGAGTGAAAGTAATAAATTTATCGCTGACTACGCTATTTTTTTTACAAAGCTGTAACTTTCTGATAACTTTTGATTTGTTACGTTATGTTACATCTGTTTATTTAAAATAGTTGACAATTAAATTTTATAAATTTGATAGTTTGTAATGCTTATGCTAAAACATTAGGTAAGAGATTGTTTTTTAAGCACACAATAATAATAAATAACGCAACCAATACCATGGGGTAATGCATAATGAATACATCAAATTTATTAAAAATCACACTAATTGTTACAAGTTTTCTTTTTTTCTATACTACGTCTGTAAAAGCCAATGATTGTGCCTTTGCGGTAACATCAATAAATCAAATCATTACCAAGGCCAATTTCGCACTCAGTTCCGATGATTTTGACCAAGTCAGTGATATTGCTATCGACTTAAAGAATGAGGCTCAATCTATTATTAATGCGGCTGATAGTTGTGGATGTGATGATGCGTATTATACCGCTGAAGCGATATTAGAAAATGCTGAAGCTGTATACCTAGCTGATGATATGGAAGAGTCAGTAGATTTTATTAATCTACTTAAAATAGAAGCGAACTCAGCAAAGACGCATGCAAAAAATTGTGGCACGTTGGTAACTAAAACGTCTAGTTGAGTCATTATTAACACAAACATAAACTGATGATCTATTTTCAGTGATCCGATAATGTTCATAAGAGCAAACTTTACGGTCGCCTTTTAAAGTAAGCGATCGTAAAATTTTTAATCATTTTATACTATTAAAAATTTTACGATTTGTCCTAAAAACAAAGCAATAGCCGAATCAAAGCAAATAACCCCGATTAAGCTCATTCAAACTCAAGTTTAAACTTTAAAAGTGCTCGTCATATCTTGTGTGACCACAGCGCTTTCAATCCCCCTCCCCCTCTTTACCTTGTAAAAAGTTACAATAAGCGATAGTTTCTTTAATGACTAACGCATCTGAACTAATTTCAGCATTCAAGACAGATACATTTAACAAGTATTTATTTAATTGAGTGTAATAAGTTAACGCGTTCCCCAAGCGAGATCGATTGTGCATCAACTTGTTGACGAATTGCGGTGATTTTTCAATGCTTGCTGAATGGCGGAGTTAAGCGGAACAATTTAACGAGTAAGCATAAGAGACTTTAGTATGAAAAAAAGTAAACTTTCAACCGATGAAAAAGAACGTTTAGTTGCAAAAATACAGCATTATTTACAAACAGAGCTAAATTGTGAAGCAGGTCAATTTGATACAGAATTTTTCTTAGACTTTTTAACCAAAGAATTAGCTGGACACTATTATAATCAGGGGTTATTTGATGCTCAAACTATTCTAGCAAATAAAATTGATCATATAAATGAAGCTATTAGCGAGCTAGAGCAAGTTATTTAATCTAATTACACTAAAGTTGGTGCTAAATTTCAGGCAAAAAAAACCGGTAGAAAAACTACCGGCGGATTAGCTATGAGGAAAGCTAGAATATTCAATTATTACAACAAGCGTCCAACTCATATAAGAGCAGGGAACGAAAAGAATTATAGAGTACATGCTCTAAGAAATCAAGCTCGACATGTAATTAAATTACAGTTTTGTTGTTTTGTTTCTCCCCGTGTTCTCCTTAATATGAATTGAGAGCATTCTATTCGAGTTACTTATGCGGTTTATCACTGTTTAAAATCAACTAAAAGCAAGTCATATTTGGTTATCCTTCGAACATACAGTAAACTATTGCCAATTTCCGTTATCAGTGAATAGAAGATGCCAGCTCAAGAACAGAATCAATCTCCAGACAGTCAAAATACAACTTCAGACAACACCACTCACTTTGGTTACAAAACCATTGATAAAGAAGATAAAGTATCTATGGTTGCTGGAGTTTTCCATTCGGTTGCCAAGCAATACGATGTGATGAATGATTTAATGTCATTTGGTGTTCACCGTTTATGGAAACGCTTTACTATTGATGCAAGTGGTGTACGCCCCGGTAATAGCGTTTTAGATTTAGCTGGCGGCACAGGTGATTTAACCGCAAAATTTTCTCAACTTGTCGGTAAGGAAGGTAATGTAATACTGGCAGACATCAACAGTTCTATGCTCAATGTTGGTCGAGATAAATTACGTGATAAAGGTTTGGTACAGAATATTAAATATGTGCAAGCCAATGCTCAATATTTACCTTTTGAAGATAACACCTTCGACATAGTTACTATCGCTTTTGGTTTACGTAATGTTACTGATAAAGACATGGCACTACGCTCTATTTACAGAGTATTAAAACCCGGTGGTCGCTTGTTGGTTTTAGAATTTTCTAAACCAGAGCATGAATTACTTAACAAAGCTTATGATTTTTATTCATTTAATATTTTACCTAAAATAGGTGAGCTAGTAGCAAAAGATGGCGACAGTTATCAATACCTTGCCGAATCAATTCGTATGCATCCTGATCAAGACACACTTAAAGCTATGATGGATGATGCTGGCTTTGAGCAAACAAGTTTTAAAAACTTAACCGGCGGCGTTGTTGCTTTACACAAAGGTTATAAGTTTTAAGCAGAGAACATTAATAATTTTAAACAAGGCTACTTTAATGTTGCAGCAAGCATTTACTTCATCACTAGAGTTATTGATTAATAAAACATTATCACTAAATATTAGTAATATTGAACTTAAAAAATTAGAACAAAAAACACTAACAGTGATCTTGTCTGAATTGAACTTTCCGCTCAGCCTTAGTGTTGATAATGGTAATGTATTAATTTCTGGATTAACTGAGCGCGCAGACTGTACGATAAAAACCAGTATCAACACCTTGCAGAAATTAAAAGCAGAACAACAGTTAACTGAGTTAATTAAGCAAGGCAAACTCGATTTGTCTGGCGACATTAAAGTTGCACAACAATTTGCTAGTCTTGCAGAAAACCTTGATATAGATTGGCAAAGTGAATTGGCAACTCATATTGGCGATGTACCTACGCACAAGTTAGTTCAACTGGGTAAAATGGTTACTGATAAATTTCAATTCGCCGCTAAACAAATTAAAGCTGACGCCAGCGAATATATAGTACACGAAAAACGCTTAGTGGTTACTCGAAGCCAAGTTGACCATTTTAACCAACAAGTCAGCCAAATTAGCAACCAAGTTGATGATATTGCCCTGCGTATTGCCAACCTAAGCCAACAATAAAATTATTAAAGGATTTTCAAACAAGTGAGTAGCACACGACTGTATCGCATTGTTAAAACATTTCTCCACTATGGTTTGGATGACATGGTGCCGAAAAAAATGCTGCCTTGGTATGCCAAACTAGCTCGTTTTTCATTATTCTGGT
The DNA here is from genome assembly GCA_029938115.1 of Colwellia sp. Lineage (GTDB taxonomy): Bacteria > Pseudomonadota > Gammaproteobacteria > Enterobacterales > Alteromonadaceae > Colwellia. Next base: position 59,981 of record JAPYOP010000024.1, read on the forward strand.
TGCAGAATAAGCATAAAGACACACCGGTTGCGCAACGTTTTCGTTTAGCTATTGAAGAGCTCGGCCCTGTTTTTATTAAATTTGGACAGATGCTTTCTACTCGTCGCGATTTATTACCACCTGACTTTGCCGATGAATTAGCCTTACTACAAGATCAGGTAACACCCTTTGATGGTGAACTAGCAAAACAGTTAATTATTGATGCCATGGGTATTGAGGTTTTTGAACAACACTTTAAAGATTTCGATACCACGCCACTTGCCTCCGCCTCAATCGCGCAAGTACATACAGCGACCTTAATTGAAGATATTTCATCACCAGAAAAACAAGAAAATGTCGTTATCAAAGTTTTACGCCCTAATATCGGCAAAACTATTCTTGCTGATGTAAAAGTGATGTCTCGTTTTGCCGCTATAGTTGCTCGTTGGCTACCTGACGGAAAACGCTTACGCCCAGTAGAAGTAGTAGCGGAATACAAAAAAACAATTTTAGATGAGTTAGATCTGAACCGCGAAGCAGCCAACGCCATTCAATTAAAACGAAATTTCGAGCAAGGTAGTGAATACGACAAAGTACTTTATGTACCTGAAATTCATAGTGAATATAGTCATGTGAATGTGCTAGTGATGGAACGTATATACGGCATTGGCGTTGCTGAAATTGACACCTTAAATGCATTAGGTGTTGATATGAAATTATTGGCTGAACGTGGCGTTGAAGTGTTCTTCACGCAAGTATTTCGCGACAGCTTCTTTCATGCAGATATGCACCCTGGCAACGTGTTTGTTAATGCTAACAACCCTGCAGATCCCACATGGATCGCGATAGATTGCGGTATTGTTGGCACATTAAATCGTGAAGATAAACGATACTTAGCGGAAAACTTCGTGGCCTTTTTCAATCGTGATTATCGCAAAGTGGCACAACTACATGTTGATTCTGGTTGGGTGCCTGCGAACACTAGCGTTGATGAATTTGAATTTGCCATTCGCACCGTATGCGAGCCGATATTTAACAAGCCCCTATCAGAAATTTCGTTTGGACAAGTATTAGTGAATTTGTTCAATACCGCGCGACGTTTTAATATGGAAGTGCAGCCACAACTGGTATTATTGCAAAAAACCTTATTGTATATTGAAGGTTTAGGTCGCCAACTTTACCCTCAATTAGATTTATGGCAAACCGCAAAACCCTTCTTAGAAAATTGGGTAAAAGAGCAAATGGGCGTTAAAGCGGTATTTACTAAAATTAAAGAAAACCTGCCTTTTTGGAATGAAAAACTCCCAGAAATTCCTGATTTAATTTATGACTATTTAAAGTCTGCTAAAGAAAGTCAGCAGCAACAATTTCAATTAATGACACAACTAACACAGCAGCAAAATAATAATAATCAGCGACTAATATACAGTGTTTTAGCTGCCGGTGCGCTTATTGGCTCAGCAATATTATTTGGTCAAAATCAGATGATATTCGCAGGCTCAGGTTTGACTTTGAGCGCCTTATTTACCTTGTTGGCATTGAAGAAGTAATTCTCGATGCCCTTTTTTAGCTCTGCATTAAAGTTCTTTTTAAGAGTTGTTCGTTTCGTTTTACTGTTATTACTTAAAACATTATCGCGTTTATTTTACCCATGTAAAGCAAGGTGGTCGCCAGAAAAAATTCAAGACTGGCAGAATGTTAAGCTGATCATTTTTTTAAATCATACCAGCTTATTCGAAGTGCTTTTTATCCAATTAGCGTCGATAAAAGGTTTATGGGCAATAGCTGATCGCTTTATTGCACCTGGCGCAGATATCACCTTTGAACGCCCCATCGTTGGAAAAATATTACATACTTTAATACCTGGCATCATTCCGATTAGCCGTAAAAAAGATGATACTTGGCAACATTTCTTATCATTAGTAGATCATGAAAAAATCACGGCGATTTTACCTGAAGGTAGAATGAAACGGCGAAATGGTTTAGATAAAAATGGCCAACCAATGAGCGTTCGCAGTGGCTTTGTTGATATATTACAGAAATTAAACCATGGCCAAATTTTATTTGTTTACAGTGGCGGCTTACATCACATACAAGCGCCCGGCGAAAAGCTACCAAAATTATTTAAGAAAATTAAGGCTAACTTGGAAGTTGTAGATTTATTAAAATACAAACAGCAGTTTAATATGACTGATGCAACGATATTTAAGACGCAAGTGATGACTGATGTTGGCAATAAATTACGAGATAACATTCCAAGCTAATTAAATTTACGTTTACTTTTATAAGATAATATTGATGATGGGTTCTCCAATTGTAACAACCGCTTGGCTCGAAAATAACTTACATAACAAACAAGTTATTATACTCGATGCCAGCATGGGTAAAGTTGTCGGAAAAAAGCCAATTGAATACAGCAAGCCTGTATTTATACCCCTGAGTAAACGATTTGACTTAGAGAATACCTTTTGCAATTTGGCATCCGCACAAAATAATGCCTTTCCTACCCAAGCGAAATTTACTCAAGCAGCACGAAATCTAGGTATCAATACTGACAGTATTATTGTGCTTTATGACAACCAAGGTATTTACTCCTCACCACGTGCATGGTGGGTTTTTCAAGCGATGGGTTTTAAAAATGCCGTGGTACTTGATGGTGGTTTGCCGCAGTGGTGTTTAGAAAATAGAGCAATCGTATCTGAACTTTCAAGTGATTTAACAGAGCAAGGAAATATTAAAGGTAGATTCCAAGCTGACTTGGTCTGTGATTCTAGCTATGTTTTTGAAAATATAACCAATGGCAAATTGGCTATCATTGATGCTCGCTCAGCTGCTAGGTTTTCAGGGAGTACCGCTGAGCCCAGAGCAGGTATTCAAAGCGGTCATATTCCCAATTCGCTAAATTTACCTTTTGCTGAAACATTAGAGAATCATCGCTTTAAAAATTCACAGCAGTTAACTGATATTTTTTCAAACTTATTACCAAATAAAAGCAATGAAATTGTCTTTACTTGTGGCTCAGGAATAACAGCATGCATTATTATGTTGGCCGCAAAAGTTGCAGGTTATCACCATACTGTTTTATACGATGGCTCATGGTCTGATTGGGGCAGTGATGACACGCTGCCTATTGAAAAATCTTAATTTAGGTTTCTTACTTTTAAGTAGGTTTCTTACTTTTAAGTAGCTTTCTTTTTAGCTAGCTGCGCTCTCAAGCTTGCCATTCCTTGTTTAGTCGCCTTCTCTTTATGAGCCTCCGTTTTTTTCACTTGTCCTAATTCCCAGTTCAAATCATCTTGCGGTAACTCATGTAAAAAGCGACTAGCCTCTGTGCGAGAGACTTCACCAAATTGGCGACGCTCTCTGGCGTAAGTGAATATTAACTCCCGTTGGGCGCGAGTAATGCCAACATAAGCTAAACGACGTTCTTCTTCGACACTGCCTTCGTCAATACTGGTTTGATGAGGCAACAACCCTTCTTCCATACCAATTAAGAAGACATAAGGGAACTCAAGTCCTTTAGATGCGTGCAAGGTCATAAGTTGTACTTGATCGCTGTCATCTTCTTCTTCATTACGTTCCATCATATCTCGCAAGGTTAAGCGAGTGACAATTTGCGGTAAAGTCATCGGCTCTTCATCATCTGAGCCTGCTAACATTTGCGTCACCCAGCTAAACAACTCGGTGACATTTTTCATGCGCATTTCAGCCGCTTTTGCACTTGGCGAAGTATCGTAGAGAAAATCTTCATAGTTAATTTCACGAATCATCGAACGCAGCACGGCTGCCGTATCACCACGTTCGGTTTGATCGCCCACATTAACTAACCAATGGGTAAACGCCCGCATTTTCATTAACGCGCGTCCCGTTAAGGTTTGTTCTAGGCCCAACTCAAAGCTGGCCGCAAACATACTTATTTGGCGTATATTCGCATAGTTACCTAGTTTTTCTAATGTTGCCGGTCCAAGTTCACGTTTAGGCACATTCACAATACGTAAAAAAGCATTATCATCGTCAGGGTTAACCAATACACGTAAGTATGCCATGACATCTTTTATTTCTGCACGAGAGAAAAACGAGGTGCCGCCACTAATTTTATAAGGAATACGGTTAGTCATTAAGGCTTTTTCAAGCAAGCGCGACTGATGGTTACCACGATATAAAATCGCGTAGTCTTTATAGCGACTTCGATTCATAAAGCGATGACCAATCAACTCACCAATGATGCGTGAGACTTCATCTTCTTCATTTTTAGTTTGTACCACACGAAGCTCTACACCATAAGCGAGTTCACTGAAAAGTGCTTTATCATACACGTGAGGATTATTAGCAATTAATATATTGGCACATTTTAAGATTCGACCACTGGAGCGATAATTTTGCTCTAATTTAATCAGTTTTAATTGCGGAAAATCTTTACCTAGCAAAACTAAGTTTTCTGGCTTTGCTCCACGCCAAGAATAGATAGACTGATCATCATCACCTACCACAGTTAAGCGTCCTCGCTCACCTGCTATTAATTTTACTAATTCATATTGGCTGGCATTGGTATCTTGGTATTCATCCACCAATAAATAACGAATTTTATTGCGCCAGCGTTCGCGCACTTCCGCATAGTTTTTCAATAAAAGCGTTGGAATAAGAATAAGATCATCAAAATCTAGGGCATTATACGCTTTCATGTGCTGATGATAACGCTGATAAAATTCAGCATATTCAATCGTATCCGCGTCGCTTGCCATTTTTAACGCAGCATCAGGCAACATCAACTCATTTTTCCAATTTGAAATCATGCTCTGTAATTTACTAAGTAAGTCTTTATCGCCATCAAGTTCATCAATGGTTAACTCTTTTATTAAAGATAAGCTGTCTTGATCATCAAATAGGGTGAAACCCGGCTTATAGCCCAAAGTTTTAATTTCTCGGCGGACAATGTCTAAACCCAAAGAATGAAAGGTTGAAACGGTTAAACCGCGGGTTAAATCTTTGCCGAGCATTTTGATAATACGCTCTTTCATTTCGCGCGCTGCTTTATTGGTAAAAGTTACCGCAGCAATATTTCGCGCTTTGTAATCACACTTTTGAATTAAGTAAGCGATTTTTTGACAAATAACCCCTGTTTTGCCCGAGCCTGCGCCTGCCAATACAAGGCATGGACCACTCACATATTTTACTGCTTCATTCTGGCCGGGGTTAAGTTTCATGGTTACATCAATAATAATTTTTCAAGGTCGCTGATTTTACCTGTTTTTACTCATCAGCAAAACAGTTACAATGTTCTTAAGTTAAATATTCGGAAAATATTATGTTAAACGCCAAAAAAATTGAAGAAATCGCCAAGCAAGTAACTGATGCTATACCACCTGGTTTAAAAACTTTAGCTAGCGACTTTGAAGATAAAACTAAAACAGTGTTGCAGCGTAAGTTGGCACAACTTGATGTAGTTACGCGTGAAGAGTTTGACGTGCAAACCCAAGTGTTGATTAAAACACGCGCAAAATTAACAGAGCTTGAAGCACGCTTAACTGAATTAGAAGCAAGTAAGGGAAGTATCGAGTAATAAAATTTTCTAGTGACTAACACACCAAAACAGGTTGTTGAATTGATGACAAAAGCTGATGACAATAGATTCACCACAGAAACTCAACTTGCCAGTCGTTACAATACTGAAATTGCTGATTTTTGGCAGCAGGGTGAATTTTCTCATTTTAGTGGTGTTAAAGAGTCGCGAATTAATTATGCGATTTTCCGTCAAACAGAGCCTCACTCTGGTGCACCTGATAAATGCTTGGTTATTTCAGCAGGTAGAAGCGAAAGCTATTTAAAATATAAAGAGCTTATTTTTGATCTGTTCCATCTTGGCTTTAATGTTTTTTTACTTGATCATCGAGGCCAAGGCTTATCCGAACGAGCACTAGAAAACCCTCATAAGGGTTACGTTGAAAATTTTCAATATTACATAGATGATTTGGCCACATTTATAGAAAGTATTGTTAGCCCTCACTGCATTGTTGATGGAACAACTCATAAACCCTATTTATTAGCCCATTCTATGGGTGGTGCTATTGCGACAAGGTTTTTACAAGACCATCCAGATAAGATTCAAGCAGCGGTATTATCCTCGCCAATGTTGGGATTTAACAGTGGCGGTATTCCAGAGTTTATTGCTGAGCCTCTGATAAAAACCACCGTTCAGCTAAATCAGTGGTTTGATGATACACCATGGTATTTTTTGGGTCATAAAGATTATGCTCAAAATAAATTTGAGGGTAATCCTTTAATGCATTCAGAGGTTCGCTTTAAGCAATTCAACCAATTGTATAAAGAAACACCTGCCATTCAACTTGGCGGTATCACCATAAAGTGGCTGACCGAATCTATAGCGGCGCTCGAAACAATATTTACAAAAATAGAGAAAATAACGGTACCAACATTAGTGATTCAATCTGGCGGTGACAAGATTGTTAACAATCAAGCCCAAGACGATTTTTGTCGGCAATTGCATCAATTACAACCACAATCATGCCCAAATGGTAAAGCATTTGTAGTAAAAGACGCCTATCATGAGTTGTTCTTTGAGAGTGATATTTATCGACAGCAAGCTTTAATCGCAGTCGTCGATTGGTTTGAGCAGCATTAATTTGAACAAATAAAGTTACGAGCAAAAGAAGTATCGAATAGCGAAAACACCTACTTTTCAGAGGTTGTCTTCGAAGCTCTTAACTCTTCTGGCACAACTGATGTTGGATCTTGATGAATAAATACTTCACATGGTGCAAGGGCCTGGCAAATTTCAGTCTCAATATCATCACCTATGCTATGGGCTTCTAATAATGACAAAGTATCTTCTAGCTCTAAATGAAACTGAATAAAGCGCTGAGCACCTGACTGTCTGGTGCGTAGATCATGCAAACCTAATGCATGGTCATGTGCTAAAACAATGCTTTTTATTTGCGCTAAGTCTTCATCACTTAGTTCATGGTCCATTAACTGATAAACACTTTGATAAATAATTTGTCCTGCGCCAAAAAGTAAATATAAAGCCACTAAAATAGTAAATGCGCCATCTGCTTGCAGCCAAATACCTTGGCTCAAAAAGATTGCCGCCAATACACCTACATTCAAAAACAAATCAGATTGATAGTGCAACGCATCAGCATTTATCACAATGGAACCGGTACGCTTAATGACAAAGCGCTGAAATATGACTAAAACAAGCGTCAGCACAATAGCAACAAGTGTAACGCCAATCGCGATATTACTTTGCACAATAACTCGCGGATTAATTACTCGCTCGACACCATTAAAAATAAGTAAAAGCGCTGAGCCTAAAACAAAGGCAGCTTGTACTAAACCGGCTAAGCTTTCTGCTTTGCCATGACCAAATTTATGCTCATCATCTGCCGGCGCTAAGGCAAATCTAAGAATAACAATATTCATTATCGACGCAAATAAATCTAAAATAGAATCCGTGGTAGACGCTAGCATGGCACTTGAGTCGCTAGCTAACCAAGCATAAAACTTAATAATAACTAAGAGTAATGCCACTGAAGAAGAGCTGATAGCAGCAAGTCGTACCCAGTAAGCATATTCACTACTGCTAACTGAATTATTTGTGTCGCTAGTTGTTGTTTTATTCTCTGACATGAAAAATAGGCTTTACGTAAATATAATCGCTATAATAGCAAGAATTGTTATCTGTACTCAATCTAGAGTTATTAAATCATTATGTTAGATGTTGTTCTTTTTCAGCCACAAATTCCACCAAACACTGGCAATATTATTCGTTTATGTGCCAATTCAGGCTTCCGTTTACATTTAATTGAGCCTTTAGGTTTTGATTTTGATGATAAAAAGCTGCGCCGTGCTGGGCTTGATTATCACGAGTTTACCGCAGTTAAACGGCATAAAAGTTTTAATGCTTTTGTTGAGCAAGAGCAGCCTAAACGCATACTTGCCATTACCACGAAAACCGATAACTACTACGGGGATGTCACCTTCACTCGGGGTGATTATTTGTTGTTTGGCTCAGAAACGGCGGGATTACCTGAAGACGTACGAGTGCAAATTCCAGATGAAGATAAAATTCGTATTCCGATGTTAAAAGATAGTCGCAGTATGAATTTGTCAAACGCTGCTGCCGTTATTGTTTACGA
>JAPYOP010000177.1 GCA_029938115.1 Colwellia sp.
AGCTATGACCACTCATACCAATGTGTTCAAGGTCTAATAGTTTATTGAGTTGATGGGCTCTTTGCGTATTCCACTTTTCAAGCTGGTCTATTACAAAAGGCACATCCATAAATCTTAATATTGCAGTTTCTGCACTCGCGGCAGATTTAAGTGCCCCCATTCGCTTACCCAGTGGTGCTGATTTCCAAACTTCAATATCACTACCTTTGTGCTGCATAAAAACAGCGACATAACCGGCAGCTGCCCAGAAATTACCAAGATAAGCATTGTTTTCTCGAGAGCCTCCTAAACCATGAGAAAACAAAATAACCGGTTGAGGATACTCGGATTTGGAAAAATATACCTTAACAGGCACTAAACGATTTCGCGTTTTATCTAATGGTTCAATGAGCAGAGTCTCTATCTTACTTGGCGAAGCATAACTAAATAAGGGAATAATTAGCAGTATTGTTATTGTAGTTCGCAGTAATATAAAAAACTGTTTCATTATTTCTATGCTCTTATGTTTATTGATTAAACCGTATCGTAAAATATAATATTGTTTATAAATATTTGATTTACAGTGCTTTACAAATATCCCGTTACCATTAAAAGTGCTTTAAAACATGCATCTTGATTGATAACGGTATATTGATAGTCATCTAAATAATTTGGGTAAAAATCTTATGGAATTTCTTCGCCATGTATCCCATTCATGGCCACCTTCCTCTTCTGTCCATTGAAAATCAACGCCTTTACTTGATAACCATGTTTTTAGCTTTTTGGGTGATTCATTATTTTCCATTTCACCCTTTCCGTACATTATCCAAAATAGCTGGGTATTATCATTTGTCGATTTTACATTTTTATTCAGCACATCAATATGTTGATATTGTTTATCGTCGAAATAACTACCACTTAGTGAAATAATTGAACCAAAAGTGTTTGGCTCAGAAAATCCTATCTCAATAGCCTGTTGGCCCCCCATAGACAGACCTGCAATGGCAAGTTTGCTTGCTTTAGTTTCTGTGGAGTAATGTTGTTGGACGAAAGGTAATAAGCTGTTTTTAATATCTTGTTCTAACATAGGGTTGTTTTGATTTATGTAACTTGTATAACTTTCCCAATTTAGTGGTGATTTTTCATACTTTCTACCAGCGGGGTGACCATCTGGCATCACTATAATCATGGGAATAACTTTCTTTTCAGATATTAGATTATCAACAATATTTTGGATCTTTCCATATTCTAACCAACCTGAATTACTGTCACCTAATCCATGTAACAAAAACAGCACGGGGTATTTTTTATCTGACGTATAATTAGGTGGAGTATAAATATTGACAGATCGTTGAGTCGATGTTGCTTTTGAATCATAGTAGTGTTGATGCACGGTACCATGAGAAACCGTTTGCAGTTCGTGTAATAATGGCTTTTGCCCTGGAATGTCAAAAATACTGACTGAGTTCAGCCATTTTTTGATGTTTTTATTCTTCAAGTCAGCATGTTTACTACCATCGGTATTAAATAAGTAATAGTAAATCTCTGGTTCAAAAGGGCCTAATGTGACTTGCCATAAACCATCTTTATCTTTCTCCAATTTAGTACTACCGGTACTAGTGATACCGCTGTTAAGCATCTCAATTGATACTTTGTTAGCTTGAGGTGCAAAAACAGAGAATGTTACTGTATTATCCTTATTAACAATCGGTGAAGTATAAAATTTATCTTGTCCGTATGTTGTACCAGAAAGTAGCAAAATCAATATGCTAATAGGTAAACATAAGGTGATATTCCTTTTCAATGATCTAAACATTTAGTTCTCCAAAGTTTTGTTGCTCTCAATTAGTTGTTATTGCCTATTTAGCACTTACCCTTTTCATATGAGAAAATACATGGGATTGAACCCTTGATTTGTATATCACGTAATGAACATGTCATGACGATAATTACTTTAAATGCTTATCAAAAAATTTAACCATTTCTTCTAAGGTTTGTATTCGGTGACTTTGGATATTTAAGTGATGATTAGCGCCTTCAATTTCTACGTATCTAACGTCTTTATCATAATCTTCAAGCTCTTGTGCCATATCTCGGCTGTGTTCAACGTCGACAACACGGTCTTCTGTTCCATGTATTAACAAAATAGGGATATTAATATCTTCAGCAAAATTTACTGGTGATACAGCTTTTAGTTTGTCACTGTCAGTGCCTATTTGTTTCTCTATAACGGCTCTGTTGGAAAAGTTTTGTGCTCTTGAAATAATAAGTTCTAGGTCTGAAACACCAGCAAAACTCGCAGCACATTTAAAGGTTTTTCCGTGTTTTACTGCTGCCATTAATGCCGCGTATCCACCATAACTACCGCCGCCGATACAAATTTTATCTGAATCTACAAACTTTCTTTTCATTAACCAATTTGCCGCATCTTGCAAGTCATCTTGCATCGCTTCGCCCCAAGCTTGAATTGCTGCCATTTCAAAATCATATCCATAACCTGAAGAACCTCGAAAGTTTGGCTGAAAAACCACATAACCACGGTTAGCGAATAACTGCGCCCAATAATGAAACCCTGCTTTAGTTTGAGACATTGGTCCACCATGTGGTAGAACAATCGCAGGGTACTTTTTCCCCTTTAATTTTCCAACAGGTATGGTGATAAAACCATGGATAGTTTTACCGTCACGGGCTTTATATTTTACTTTTTTCTGGCGGGCATAATTACTTTCATTTATTTGTGGATAACGGCTTGCTAGGAGTAATAATTGCTTTGATGCTCTATCCCCGATGTAATAGTTTCCGGCTGATGTTTTTGAACTTGAATATAAGACGTACTTATTAAGATCTTTTGACATGCTAATGATTGAGTTACTTGCTTTAGGAAGTGCTTTATTTATCGATTTTTTAAAAGATAGATACTCTTCATCCCAGTAAGTCTTGTTATCGTCGCCACTCCCTTGACTTATTCCCACTACCGCATGTGTTTTGGGTGAATATATTAAATTGCCTTTAACATCACGTTTTTTCTTGGCTAGAACTAATTCCCGTTTAAGTGATTTATCAGTAATATCTACTTTAAAAACTGCATCGCGACCATTATGTATTGCACGTATATAAATAATATTTGGGTTTAAATCAAAACCTAAGATATGTACTTTGTTTTTCTCAAATACTTTGTACGACCATAAGTCACGAATTTTTTTACCTTC
>JAPYOP010000069.1:0-6242 GCA_029938115.1 Colwellia sp.
GATAAGTATCAAGGAATGAGAACACTTGTTTATTTGTTCACAAGACTAATAGCGCTTTATATTCCTCTTTAAAGTCACTAGTCTCGGCTAATCTGCGTCAATTCTCGGGCAAACATTTCATCCTTTGAACTGATACAATTTGATTAACATAGTATTATTTGTGATATAAACGCTTGAGCCATGGCAAGGCTAGTGTTGACCATTTAGGTGTTTCTTTTCTATCTATTCCAAGTCCATAGCCATGACCCCCTTCAGGGAAAATATGCATAGTAGTTTTGACTTTATCTTTTATTAACGCTTGATACATCAAAATAGAATTATCTACAGATACCGCTTTATCATTACCAGAATGGATGATAAACGTCGGAGGTGTGTTTTCGGTTACTCTTGTTTCATTAGAGAATTGCGAGATTAATTTTCCTGAGGGGGACTTTCCTAATAGGCTATTTCTAGATCCTTTGTGAGTGACACTGCTTTTCATACTGATTACTGGATAGATAAGCATCATAAAGTTAGGCAAGGTGCTTTCATTATCAATAACATCTTTAGCAAGGTAATAACTTGTTTGATGTGTTCCTAATGTTGATGCTAAATGACCACCAGCCGATGAACCGATAACACCGACTTTGTTTTTATCAATATTGAATTTTTTTGCATTAAATCGAATGTAACGAATCGCTCGCTGTGCATCTTGAATTGGCGCTTTGTAAGACATTATCACTGACTGTGCTTGCGGCATGCGATATTTCAACACAAAAGCGGCTATGCCTTGGCTGTTAAACCATTTTGCATAATCTGTCCCTTCCCAATCATAGGCAATACCGCTGTAGCCACCCCCAGGTAGTATTAAAACGGCCATACCATTAGCACTTTTCTTTGAAGGAAGAAAAGTCTCAAGGGTAGGGATTTGAACATTTTTGATGAAAAGTATATCACTAGCAGGAGTGAACTCTTTTTCCTGTGATGCTTGGTAATTTGGTATTGCGCTAGTATTCCACAATGGAGCAAGCTCTAGTGCAATTGATTTACTACTTAAAAATACTGCAAGCAATATGAAACAATAGGATGTGCAGCGTTTTGTTGCTTTCAATTTATCACTCACTTCTGGATAGTAAATTCTGGGTTGGCATTGATACTGTAAATTAATAATTTATAACGAGAGCTTTCATCCAAATCATCAATTTCATTAACAATAATGTCTTTAATTTTTTGGTTTTTATTGGCTTTAAACTGACCAGCAAGTAAATAAAAATCAACAAAGTCAAATAGCGCTTCTGCTTTTTCTTTGTTGTTACCTGAGGTGTTACTCCATAGTGTATTTAGATTATTATATTGCAATTGTACTGTTAACTGCGCTTTAGTATTGACACTATATTTATTGCTATTACCACGGACTAAGCCAGAATAGACTAATTTATAGAATTGATTGATGATTGAATAAAGTTGAGATTCTGTAAATAGCTGTAATTCAGGAGAAACAAGCGAGTGCGATGATAATTCACCTGTTGGAGCGTAGTTAGGTGAGTAGAAATTAAAAACTGATTCAGCGCCTAATGTTCTTTGGCCTAAATTTATATCTCCTAGTCTTAGCAAACTTGCTTGTGACTCAAAACCTTCATTAATATCAATATTTAAACCGTTGTTTTGTGTTCCTAATGGTACTTGTGATGCAGCTTCAAATAATCGTAATATTGCAGTCATTTGTAAAATAGGCTCTTTAATTTTTCCAAAAGTGCTCGATTTAAGTGCATTAGGATTGCGAGCTTCTGGATCAAGTAAAATAGCTTTAACAACAGCAGTTAAATCACCTTGTAAGTTAAATTTTGAAGCCACACGTGCAATGTATTCAGGACTTGGATTTGAAGTTACTAATCGTTGAATTAGCTGACGAGAAATAAAGGGAGCAGTGCTTTGATGAGCAACAATGGCATTGATAGCCTTTTCAAATTCAAGCATGGCTGTCTCAGCCGTTTGTTCACTGTTTTCAGGTAGAACTATAGTACTTTGATGATCGGTAAATAAGGTTTTACTTTCAAAGTCATGAAAATCGGGAAAGAACTTCATTGGCTCTACCCAACGGTATTGTGAGTTGTTAACATTGTCATAGGTTAAAAACCAGTAATTCTCTTGTTTTATCCCATCTTTTAATTTGTAGCTAAAGGATAAACCGGTAAAAATTCTGGCGAGGTTTTTTATGGTTTCATTATCATAAGTTGGCATAGGTAAATTGTCCTCACCCAATATAATAGTGCCATTTTGATTACGATGTACTAAGCCAAAACTGAATAATTGCATTATTTCCCTAGCGTAATTTTCATCTGGGAAATAACCTTTTTCTACATCTTGTTTTTGATTGCGTAAATGACTTAACCAATGTCCCATAATAGGGGTTAATGACACGTCTTTTAATAACTTGTTATAGTTGCCAAAGGCTTGAGAGGCTAACATATCCCAATATAAGGCAGCACCTTTGTGTGCTTTGCGGATAGTAGCTGATTCGTCACTAATCACCAATATTTGGCTTAACGCAGATGCCATACGTTGCCTGAGCTGATCTTTACCATGAACAGCTAAATTCCAAAAAGTATCACGTCTGACACTCGAACTAGCTTCTTCTGGGAAATGTTCAAGCACCGCTTCTGTAAACTCAAGCATTGAGTTTGGCTCAATTGATATTTGCTCATCAATCCATTGGTTGTAAATTTGAAGGCGATTATCACCATTAGTTGAAATTTGTGCTCTTAATGTTTGATAAGTTTTTGGGGTAGCACCAAAGGTTGCTTGATTCAAAAAACGAATAATATCGCGGTCAACATCGGTTGCAGTTAACGGTTGAATTTCTGGAGGCGATATTGTTTCGTCATACTTTAATGGGGCTGATATTTCGCCATGAGAATAGTTTGCGGTGTGGATATTGACAAAGAACACGCCAGCAAAAAGTGCATCTAGCATGTCTTGTTTGGTTTTATAAATGCCACCAGGAGCTAGTTCCCATAGCCAATTTTGTAAATTACCTTTGATTTCAATATCTTTAATCGATTGCCCTGAAGGAGCCATATGTATATGTTGATCTGTTTGCTCTGAAGTTAAATTAGAAAATGAATAATTGAGTAAACCATAAGAATTATCTCCAGAAAGAATAAAACTTAACACGCCTGATGCAGAGGTGAGGGCGTCACCTTGCTGCCCAAATGTTCCATAGAAAACTTTTCTGTTTTGTGCGTTATCTTGTGCATCGATGATTTTAGCCTGTGCTTTGCTATCAGCCAGTATATATTTGCTGCTTGTCTGTAGCGATAAATTTAGTGTCTCTGCTACTTCGTTAAACTCATCTTTTATAGGCACAAGTTCAATTATTCGCGAGTTGTTATTCGCCTTGATTGTGATTGAGTCACCCACATCACTACCGTCAGCATATTTTAGCTGATAGTCATTACTACTCGCTGAACCGAGTGTTTCATCTTCGCTACCTGATAACAGATAACCAATTAAAAGTACCTCACTACCGCTATCACGTGTCACTTGAAATTTAGCAACTTGAGTATTGTTTTCTATTGCGATATCAACAAGTGTTTCAATAGAAATGTTGGGTATTATTACTTCTTCCTTTTCTGTCGGTGGCTTATCTGAATCGCCGCCACAAGCAGTAATAAGTAAAGGTAATACTATTGTAATAAGCTTTAATTTTCTTAACATAGTCAATTACCTGTTATTTGATAAAATTCAAATTTGCTTGTTGTTGGAACGGATCAGCAAAATTACTAATACTTGGGAATAATAAAGGAATGTTTTGCTTAGATACGCCAAACCAATGTGCCATAACGGAGTTTACTTGACTCGTTGCAGTCGTTGGGATCCATCGACCTCTTCCTTTACTGGCATCGAGCCCTTGGTTTAGTGCTAAATCAGGGTGAGTGCCAAACAATTGTCCACCGTTTATCATGCCTCCCAATGCTATAGCATGTCCACCCCACGCATGGTCTGTGCCTGTTCCTGCGTCTTCCCCGTCGCCATTTGGTGTTAATGTTCTGCCAAACTCAGAGCCGACAAAGGTTAATGTTTTGTCAAAATCGCCTTGTTCAACAAGTACATTTCTAAAGGCTTTTAATGCACCATTGAGTTCAGCGAGCAATGATTGGTGACTAGTTAGTAAATTTTGGTGGCCATCAAAACCACCCATTTTCACGAAAAAGATCGGGCGATTATTTCCCGTTGATTGCCGTCCTGCGATCATTTTAGCAACACTTTTTAATTGTCGGCCTATTTTACTTGCCGCGACACCCGCTTCTTCAAATGCATCATTGTAATTAACACCTAAGCTTTCAGCGGCAGTAAAAGAATCTTTAACAACAACCTCAGCTTGTTTTGCCGAATTAAAAATATCACGGTATTTCTGAATCATTAGATGTGATGTATTATCAACACTTGATAAGCCATTATTAAGTATTGTTTTACGGCTTCCGTTAAAACCACTAAGTGAAGCTGCACCATCCATGCCCATGGCGTAAGTCGATAACTGGTTGCCAAGGCTCACTTGAAATGAGTTTAGCCCAGCAACTGAAATTAACGGTGACACAGTTGTACTTTGGTTAAAGTCAGTTAATAGTTCTGCCATTCGGCCGCCCCAACCAAACCTAAAAGGTTTTACTGGTTCACTTTGAAATTGAAGTTGCTGATCACTATGAGAATATAACTGTGGCGGTAGCTCAGCACTTTTATCCAATATAGCTTGTCGAGTTGTTGGTTTAACAAGGTTGCCAATATTACAAATAAAAGCCAGTTCTTGGTTATTAAACATGTCTGCTAGGTCACCGCAAGCAGGGTGAAGTCCAAAACCTTGATGAGATAAATCGTTATATACCTTTGCCGTTTGTTGTAATTGCAATTCATGCAAAGTCTCACTACTTAGCGAAATGTTTCTTCGGCCTGTTTCATAATTTGTTCGTAACGGGCTAGCTCCCTTGGGCGCTAACATATTGAATGAATCATTACCCCCAGCTAAAAAAACATAAACTAATGCTTTATAGTCTTGTTCGTCAGCTAATGCTTGTTGTGCACTTAGCATACTCGTTAAGCCAAAGGCATTAATTGCCGCACCACCGATAGAGTATTGAGTGATTTTCTTGATAAATTTTCTTCGTGAGGTCTGTTGGTTATTTTTATTCATCGCTATCTCAGTTTTATTGCTTATCTATTGATAGTTCAATCATGGTCAGGCTGTTTGCTGATGCTTTGTAATAATTATTACTTTTTATGACGACCATATTTATAAATTTACAGCAATATATAAGGAATGCAAGTAAAGTGGTATCGTTCCCATGTAAATTATTATTATTTAGCTTTTTTGTCGGTTGAGGCAATTTGGTGTAGTGATTTCGTCATGAATCAAGGTGTTTCGGTGGTTTTTATGTTTTGAGGGAACGTTGTCATAGTTCGTGTTGTTTTTTTGAAGCTTTGACAGTAATATATTAAAAGATGATTCAAAGCAGAAAATGTACATAGGGAAAGAAATTGAAAAATATTTTTACGTTTTTGGTAATAATTCTTTTGACTGCAAGCGCCACTGAAGCGTTTGCCTCAAGCAAAGATATTTTAAAGAAACCAAACTTGATTGTTATTTTAACGGATGACCAAGGTTATGCTGATGTAGGTTTTAATGGCTCTAAAGATATATTTACTCCGAATATAGATATAATAGCTAAAGAGGGGGCTCGATTTACTCAAGGCTATGTTTCCTACCCTGTCTGTGGTCCAAGTCGTGCGGGATTACTTACTGGTAGATATCAAGATCGCTTTGGTTTTGTTGGCAATCCTACCATTGATCCAGCCGTTGATAATGCAGGTATTCCAAAAACAGAAAAAAATATTGCCGAAGTATTAAAACCTGCAGGTTATACCTCAGGAATACTGGGTAAATGGCACATGGGCACTCACCCAGATTTACATCCCAATAAACGTGGCTTTGATCATTTTTATGGCTTTTTATCCGGTGGACATCAATATTTTGCAAAAGATTTAACCATTAATGATTTATCCGAAGTGACTAAAAAGTGGGAGTGGTATCGCACGCGTTTATTAAGAAATAACAAACGGGTAGATACTACAGAGTACCTTACCGATGAATTGTCAAATGAAGCAGTTGACTTTATAAAACGTGAAAAAGACAAACCATTCTTTTTATATGTTGCTTACAATGCTCCTCATACGCCATTACAAGCAAGCAAAAAATATTTAGATCGCTA
>JAPYOP010000069.1:6342-18483 GCA_029938115.1 Colwellia sp.
CCATTAGATGGCGTGAATCTTATTCCCTATTTAACCGGTGAAAATAAAGGTCAACCCCATGATGTTTTGTTTTGGCGAAGCTTCGATACAGGCTGGTCAGCATCTCTTACCAATAATTCTAAAATGATCAAAACACGTGATAAAGCAATGTTGTTTGATTTAGAGAATGACAAAGGCGAGCAGAAAAACTTAATTCATCAAAATAATGGCCTTTATGAGAAGCAATATAAAAAACAACGGTCACAATACCAACAATGGAACGATGAATTACAAGATCCTGCTTTTCCACGTTTAGGCAGTTGGGACTACTCTAATCAAAACACAAGTCAGAATAAAAATAACAAAAAAACAAAAATAAAATAGGACAATAAAATGAAACTTAAATTAATAACCTTAACCGCACTTTTATCTCTTAGTTCATTAGCTTGTGCTAATCAGTGGTATTTCAATAAACTTGATGTTGATCAAAACGGCACAATTGATGTTGAAGAATTCAAACAAAACACCAAAGGCTGGATGGACAAAAAGGACATTCAAGACCAAGCTCAACGCACCAAATTAAATCAAAATGGTTTCAATAAAATTGATACTAATAAAGATAGTAAAATTAGCTTTGAAGAGTACGAAGCCAATAAAAAGAAGAAGAATAAGAATAAGAAGAATAAAAAGAAATCTTAATACTTATATTCTTTAACGCCACCCACTTAGTGGCGTTTTCTTTATGTATTCCGAAAAGATTATTGAGTTCAAATTATGTTTATAACAATTAAATCACTGTCGATAAAATTCACATTTATAATTACTGCTAGTTTTTCACTAATATCGCTATCGAGCCAAGCGCAAGATTATTATGTTAATAATAACGGTAGTGATACTAATGATGGCTTTACCACACAAAGCGCATTTAAAACGCTAGCAAAAATCAATGCGCTGTCACTTACCGCTGGAGACAGTGTTTATCTGGCGTCAGGACAAGAATTTATTGGCACGCTGAAAATTGCAAACGAAGCGGGTAGCTCGCAGTCACCTATCACTATTTCTAGTTATGGTGATTCAACAGAACGTGCCAAAATTAATGCTAAAAATGAATTAGCGGGTATCAATATTGTTAATGCCAGTTACTTAAATATTAGTAATATCGAAATTGAGGCGAGTGGTGGTACGGCTAAAAAATTACGAACTGGCGCTAAAATGCGTTTAGGTATTTTAGTTGACGTCAATGATGGCAGCGGTAAAGAATATGGGTATATCAATTTTGATAACATGTATATTCATGATATTTACCATGAAAATTCGGACTTTGCAGGTAGGGGAGGCGATGTAAACACCAGTAATGGTACGCAAGCTTATGGTTGGGGTGTTCGTCTTTATAACAGTAATAACAATGAGACTATACTGACCAATATCACCTTTAAAAACTCAGAAATTGCCGATGTGGCCCATACTGGCTTTAAAGCGACCTCGAATTCTAATCGAGATCTTAGTCAACGTCGTTGGGGAGGAATCTATAACATAGACTTCAATAATAACTATCTGCATGATATTGGCGGGCCGGGTATACAGTTTAGTGGCGTTAATGATAGCTATGTTGGTTATAACCGTGTTCATAGAACCGGCAGCGGTAGTGATTTACGCAAATGGAATCGTGGCAGTGGCATGTGGCCATGGGCGAGCAGAGATTTATTAATTGAACACAATGAATTTACCGATGCAAAAGGGCCAGCTGATTCGGCTGGCTTTCACATCGACTTTCACTGTACCAATGTGATTGTTCAGTATAATTTAAGTAAAAACAATGCCGGAGGTTTTATTGAGATTTTGGGTGATAACGAAAACAATAGTTATCGCTATAACGTTAGCATTAACGATGGATATCGAAGAAAAGGTGTTGATGGTGCTGGCCAAGAAGGAAAAACATTATGGATAAGCGGTTTTTCAGGTAAGGATAAAGCAGAAATAGCGCCTAAAAATAATTATATCTATAACAATACAATCTACGTGAAAGGTGACCAACTAGCACAATTTGCCGTTCAGAATAAAACTGACGGTTTGGTTGTTGCCAATAATATTTTTATGATAGAAGGAGACAGCCAACATATTGACCAAGCTAAGTATCATTTAGTTGATGGTGCTAATCCAACCCAAGATATTATGGTTAAAAATAATTTGTTTTTAAAGGCAAGTAACTGGCCTTCAACGTTATTAGCAGCAAGTACAGAGGCAGTAATTGGTAATCCCATATTTGTTAATAAAGGCGGCTCTTTAATTACCGATTACGTTCCAACCAACAAAGAACTTGTTGCCAATAAAGGCATTGAAATTACAGCTATTGCAGATGATCCCATTGGTTTAATACCGGGCTTTATAGTTAGTGAAGATATTTTAGGTAATCGAATAAGTGGTAATGCGCATATTGGCGCAATATCTCCCTTGGATGCTTCTGTTAAACCCACTGTAATCCTAAGCTCTCTTGTTTTGGAAACAACATTTCAGCAATCACTAATTATTGCAGTAAACTTTAGTAAAGTGATTAGCGGATTGTCCCTTGATGATTTTACCGTTACTAATGGAATTATTAGTGATTTAGTCAAGGTTTCTGATATGCAATGGAGTCTAACTTTGATGCCTGATCAATATGGTCTGACAGCGCTTATATTAAATGCTGATACCGTTTTCGATAGTAGTGATAATGGCAATATTGAATCAGAATTTTCTATCATATTTGAGCAAGTAACGGATCAAGATGATACTAAAGCCCCCCTTGCGACAATATCAGGACCTTTAGGAATTAATACTACTGAAGCGACTTTTTCCTTATCCTTTGATTTTGACGAAGTGGTTTTAAATTTTGAGCAAGGTGATTTAATAGCTGAAAACGCTACCTTAACAAATTTTACAAAAATTAATGATAAGCAATGGACCGTAAATGTTAGGGCAAGTGCCTATGGGAAAGTGAGCGTTACCTTACTTGAAAACTCTGTCTTTGATTTAGTAGCAAACGGAAATGAACAGACCTTATATTCAATAAACTACAATAAACCATCTAGCGAACAGAGTAATGAGCAGTCTGAAAAATCTGGTGGCAGTATTTGTTTTTTAGGATTATTTGCATTCATTGTCTTAGGGCGGATACGTGATTTGTATGGGTGTCATAAAAAATATAATAGCGTTAACAGGTGATAATATTAGTTACTAAATGTGATTGAGGTTAATAATGTTCACTAATAGCCATAACCTGACATAAGAAACGTCTATTTGATGAACTATTTCAGCTGATATTTAGCTAGTATACCTTGCTGATTCTGTTTAATCCTTCTCAAATATTCGACAACGACAGGATGATCTTTCCAAGGGAGATAGATAAATTCATCACGTTCATAACCAAACTTCCAATATTCATGTTTATTAGGAAAATCTTCCTTGAGAATTTTAGCCGCCATCTCTTCATTTCCACTGTAGAAGGCCAAGGCAAGATAATTTCTATATTGCCCCCAATAGGTAAAAGATTCAGAGTGTTTAGCTTTATACTCAGTTAAAACATTAAATATTTTTAACGCTGTTTGTCGACTTAAGTCTTCATCCCCACTAAAATATTGCAGTATAGACAAACCTAAAGAAGCATCAACAGTTCTCATTCCAATTTTAAATTCAGGTACATTGTTAAGATATCGTTTAAGTTCATTAACTTTGCCTTCTGCGTCAGCTTGTTTAACCATTTGAACAATATGCCAAGTTTTAGTGGCGTTTAAATGTTTTTTTTCTAATTCCGTTATCATATCCAAGGGTTTAACAGGTAATTCAATTTCATACAAATATGAGTCATATACATATATCAAGTATGAGGACGGTGGCAAGTTATTAATTTGTGTTGAAATTTTAACAGCAGACTCAAAGGCTCCCATTCTAAGAAAATTCATAAACAATTTACCAATAAATGATTGATCACCCTCGTCCATCATCTTAGAATACTTAAGATATTCGAATTCTCCACTGGTATAGGTATTGAATTTAAAAGCAATACTATTAACTGTAAAGTTGTATCTTAAAGCTATCTTTTTATTAGCCAATGTAGGTGCTAAACACATGCTCACCAAAAATTCATTTTGAGCTATTTCATCAGTTGAAAATATACCTTCAGGTACCGTGTCTAAAAAAGCTTTTATATCTTCGCAATTACCCTTTGATTTTAATAAGTAGTCCAACATAGCCTGATAAGGGAATACTTTACTTGGATAGTACTTAATCATGTCCTGATGAACATTTTTCGCAAGATGAGCATATTGGGGGCTGCTATTATAAAAGGTACTAAGTTTTAATAAGGAATCAATATTTTGCGGGTCAAGTTTCAACGCTTTTTTTGCATGTTCAGCTACATCTAATAGACTGAGTTCAATATCATCTCCCACCCAATATAGGATGTGGGTTACATGCGCTAATAAGCCAATTATTTCTGGAGTATTGGGATATTGCTTATCCATATCAAGAAGAATATTATAGGCTTTCAACGCTGCAGACTCTTTCCATTTCCTTGTTTGAGCTCGCATCTTGACCAATTGCTCAACCGCAATATAGTCTAAGGTAGGTAAAGCTGAGCTGTATTGATCATCCTTCAATATCAAAGTAAGATTCAAGGCTGCGGCTATTTGATTGCTAATTTCTTCCTGAAGTTGAAATACTTTTATAAGTTTACGATCAAAGGTTTTAGAGAGAATATGGGAACCTGTAATAGCTTCAACCAACTGAACAGTAATACGAATATTTTCACCACTTTTTCGCACACTACCTTTTAGCACATATTCAACGTTTAGTGTTGTACCAATATCTCTAAGTTCATAATTTTGTTCTTTAAACTCAAAACTCGATTTCCTCTTGGTAACTTTTAGCCCTTTGATCTTAGTTAGACTGTTTAGCAGTTCTTCTGTAAGACCATCGACGAAAACGTCCTGATCCTTCTCATTGCTAATATTTATAAAGGGTAAGACCGCTAATGGTATGACCGCCTCTACATTCTCATAATCATATGTTGTTATACCGGATTGCTTTTGAGAACTCTCTGCTTGCAAAAGAACTAAATAGGCCAAAGCTATTATGACAAAAAATATCACTATTATTACGTGCCATAATTTTTTAGTGGGTAATAACATAGCTACGGAATTATCATTTTGCTCCGAAATATTATCTATCATAGTAATCGATAGATTTTGTTGTAATTCTGTGTTTTCAACTTCATCAATATTTGAAACGGGTGCAATTAATCGGTAGCCCGTTTTAGGAATTGTCTCTATAAAAGGGGGACTTTGTTTATTCTCATTTAGGGCTTTTCGTAAAAGTGATATACAACGAGATAAGGCTAATTCTCCTGTATAAGTATCAGACCAAACTTCATCAAGTATTTCCTGACGGGTAACAACTTGATTAGGTTTTGATGCTAAAAATAGCAGAACACGCATGGCTTTTGGTTCAATACGTATTTCACCATCAGGTTTTACTATGACATTTCTTGTGGGATAAACAGTAACATCATATAACTGAAATCCATTCATTATCTTTTCTTTTCCCATGAAGAAAAGTATATACCACTTTCTATTTTTTACAATTAAATTACATTGGTGTTTTTTTTAACATATTTAAGGTGGAGGTTGGGAAGAAATAAACATGCTAAGCGAATAAAAGTATCTTTACTCGCTTAGACAAACAATTACAGTTTAGCTAAGACATAAACGGTAGTTAGTGCTTTATTTTCATCATTAGGTAACAGTGCTACATCCGTTATACTCGTTGTAGGTATAACTTTATTTTCACCAAAACTTCTAACGTTTAAATATTTAAAAGTGTTTTTTGCACCATATTTAAATGAGAACTTAGCAATGGAAAGGTTATTACAACGAATGGTATTGATAGCATATGCAGAGGAGGAACTGCCATACATTTTTCGCATCACACTTTTTATACCTGATTTATTATTGTTTCCCGCTTGAACACAAAGCTGAGTAGCTAAAGTGGAATCAGCTGCTTCAAATTTATAATTTTCTGCTACAGAAGAAAAAGATATTGCCGTTGCCATAATGAATAAGCTAGATTTTAATAGTTTCATCTTTAATCCTTTAATTATTTGTTAATGTTGTATAGTTCGTAAATCGAGATGAATCGTATAGTTAGTTAAGTTGAGTTCCTTGTTGGTTTTAGTGAAATATTTATGTTTTTTTATTATGGATTTATTATGGCCCTTTAATAATTGCAATGAATAATTAAAAAAAACAACTAGATAGAGTTGAATTGATAAATAGGGCTTTTTACCAGCTTTAGTACTTTGTGTAGAAGATTGTATTGAGATTACATTTTATTGCTTGAATAAAATGTATTATATTAACGTTCAAAAGCCATAAAAAGAGGGGGGGGGGTGATGGATAGTTTATTCCTTTTATTGAATACATGTTATTTCATGAAATAAAGTTCAAAAAATATATCTATGGTGCTATGTGTCCAATTGTCATTACTGGTAGATCACTTGTCACTTGATAAGTAAGGCTAATGTCAGTTTCCTGCTCAATTAATTCATTGATAGAGACAAAGTGATATTCCTCCGCATTAGTAAAACCAACATATATTAAAAAAATAGTAAAGAATCTCATCGAGTAATCTATAAACGAGCTATCAAGTATTAGTTTGATTATTGGTGTAAAATCTACGATTAGCTAATAGACTTCAGGTAAAAGTCATTAATACGCATTAGTGAAACGTCAGCTATCGTATCTTTGTTAACATTAAGTCAGTGATCATCAGAGAGTTTTTCAGCTTGCAAAGAACTGACATTAGCTTTTACTACTAATTGTACAGGTGGTATTAGGTTTTGTACCCCAATTGAGTCGTATCGTCGTTTGAATGGGCCTATTCGAGCCTGTTTTTTCAATTATTCCCAAAAAATTGCATTTTTAGCTGCTTGCTAAAGCTGTTGTGGGGATTACATCGGTTGATTTTTTGAACGCCTTGTTGAATGTCGATATAGAATTAAAACCAACTGCGAAGGCAATCGTCGAGGCCCAATCATCAATATTCGTATGAAATAAGCACATGATCTGAACACCCTAATTATAGATTTATTCAGACTGAAAGGACTATATCGTATCTTTGTTAACATTGAGCCTGTGACTTCTTGAGTTAGCTAAAAGCGGAAGTTAGTTTTTGTGAACCCACGATCAAATCCTAGATAATTTCAACCATATTTTGCTGCTTGTTTGTGGGGCTGGTTTAAGCTCAAAGCTGCCGTTGGCCTTCCATCACTTGATGTTTTTAACCCGAAAACAATAGTAAACAAGCAGTGTTGCTGTGCTCACTTTGTGCATAGATGAAGTTCTTATTTGAGGATTTAAAGTAGAGTATTATGCAAAGTACCTAATTGTAATTACTCAACTTCACTTATTGGCGGCGTAAATCTCAGCGAGGCAGGTGCGGCAGGCCATCAATTGATCCTGACATTAAGAATCTTGTAATTAAAATGCTTAATGCTAATCCACTCTGGGGTGCTCCCAAAATCCATGGAGAATTGCTTAAACTTGGAATAGAAATATCAGAGCGAACGATATCTAGCCTGTTAGACCGACGCCCACGAAAACCACCATCCCAGACTTGACGAACCTTCATCAATAATCATATGAAGGATATGGTAGCAGTGGATTTTCTTGTCGTGCCGACTATTCGATTTAAAGTGTTGCATGTTTTTATTATCCTGAGTCATGCCAGACGCGAGGTTGTTCACTTTAATGTGACCACAAATCCTACTGCTGAATGGACCGCTAGGCAGATAGCTGAAGCGTTTCTCTGGGACACCGCACCCAAATATATCCTAAGAGATCGCGATAGTATTTTTGGAAATACTTTTCGACAACGTGTCCAATCGATGGGAATAGAAGAAGTGCTAACAGCCTTTCGCAGTCCTTGGCAAAACGCTTCGAGCTTATTTAAAATATTATCATGAAGATAGAACTCACCTTGGTCTTGACAAAGATCTGCCTGTTGGGCGTCCTATCTCGAAGCGAAAATCACAAGCTACACAGATAGTTGAGTTGCCTCGCCTAGGTGGACTTCATCATCGATATGAATGGTCGAAAGCCGCATGAGATCTGCACGATCTATTAAATGCGAGGCACAACAGGGTTATCGACTATTAGAGGTTAACCCGTGATTACAAATGACTGCTATTGTTGCATTTCCAGTGAATCCTAACTGCACAGGAAATACATAGAATGGATTTCTTTCTTGCCTCAGGCTGCATGATTATCTTAACGGGCAAACTCCCCTAGAAGTAATAACAGGTAAAAAGAAATCGGCTAAGAAACCTCATAAAGAAATCTTTTATCAAAAATCGTTTTAAATAGTGAAACCCATCATGTCATCGGACGTTCGGACGGGACACAGAAGTTAAGTTGACAGAGCCCTTTAGATTGCGATCCTTTGCGTCTTGGAAAAATGCAGTGGCGGTTTAAGTGCAGAATTGGATAGAAATTCTATAGTCAGAAAAGTTAATTTGGCGATACCCGGCACTTTGCTCAGCCCCCAAAATCTTTCCAACCAAATTTTTCTTTAGAAATTCACTCTAATACCTGCACGAACAAATCTACCAATTTGGTTGTACACGATGGAATCACCAGTAAAGCTGCGAATTTCTGGAATCTGAGCAATTTTTGGCGGCGCATTATCGAAAACATTGTCTATGCCTACATAAAACTCCACAGTATCGTTCATACGGTACCTAAGATGAATATCGGTGTACCATTCACTGCCAGTATCATTCGGGGAGCGGGCTTCTGCTGGCTCGGTATTATTAAACACCTGATTGCCTAAAAAGCGCTCTTCAATGCTGAATGCAAACTTGTTCAAAACATAAGTCGCTCTCAGGATAAAAGAAAGTTTTGGATCACCTAGTTCACCCGCCTTTTCGTTTCCTTCACCTCCTGGCGTACCAAAGAAAGTTAACTTGTCTGCATAGGTGCCATTGAACTCGAGGGACATATCGCCCGACAGAGCTGAGGCAAGGTCTGCCATAGAGAAAGTGTAACGTGCGTCAATATCGATACCCGATACTTCGAAGGACGCTACATTGATCAAAGTACTGCTAATCTGGTTGAACTGACTGTTGCTTTGACGCGCCACAAGCGCACAAAATGGATTACTCAATGACTCCGAATCGTAACAGTTATTGACAATATCTTGTGCAGGAAAGCCGTTAACTGCATGCGATATTTCGATATCAAAATAATCCACAGACAGGGTAAAGTTGGGTGCAAAACCTGGTGTCAGCACAATACCGAAGGTCAGGGAGTCTGCGTCTTCTTCCAGCAAGTTGGGGTTACCACCAGTGAGAATAGTCACATTCGCATTTTGCGATTGGGATTCAAAGTCAGCAGGCACGCCTGCAGCTGCACAATTAGCGCGACGCGTAGCGGAACCAGAATCCAGATTGTTTACGTCGCAAGGATCTAACAGGAACTGGAGAGAAGTATCATTCGGCGCAAAGAGCTCACCAATGTTTGGAGCCCGCACAGCGGTTGATACATTTACGCGGAAGCGAACATCGGAAGTGGGCGCCCAGTCACCACCAATTTTCCAGGACAGGGTGGATCCGATTGTGGAATAATCGCTCACTCGGACAGCTGCATCAAGGTTCATCGATTTTACAAAAGGCAGATCACTCAGGATGGGAACAGTAACTTCCGCATAAGCCTCAATTACATCAAACCTGCCCGAAGTATCTTCCAGAGGTTGGGCATTGAACAGATCGCCAGTATTTCTGAAGAAGCCTTCAATACTACTGGTGCTCTCTTTGCGATATTCTCCGCCAAATGCGAAACCAATATCGCCTCCTTGAAGGTCAATCAAACCGCCTGTATTTCCGGTAAATGTAGCATTCACTACCTGTTGGGTTAGCTCGCCAAACGTCTGAAAATCTTCAGTGATGAACTCCAAAGCTTCAAGAGTAGCGGTATTTGGGCCCAGAACATTAATAGGTACACATCCACTAGATTGATCCCGGCACACAATTTGTGAACTTGCGGGATCAACAACTGCATCCAATGCCTGGGCAAACCGCGAGGCAATTTGCCTATTGATAAAAGTCGTTTCGATTTTTGTTATGCCATATTGATAATGAACAGAATAATCCAGGTTTGACGAGAACTCACCCTTCAAGCCAGCCACAAACTGAAGCGTTTCGCGCTCTGACGCAGACTGCCTTTGACCGTGATCAATGTTGGTCCGTGAAACAAAAAAGTCATCATCACCCCGGTCAGCAAGTAGTGACCTTAGGGCATCTGGAACAAATGGATTGTCTGTCCGAATGATAATTGGTGCCAAATTAGGCAAACTAAAGGAAGTTTGCTCAGCTGTTTCTGCCTTTGTCTGTGCGTATTTAATACTTCCAAAAAATTTTGCATTTTTGCCAATTTTGTAAAAGCCACCTGCCGTCATCAATAAGCGCTCAACCGGAATTTGCAGGAGATCAAACCGGGAAAGATCTGTCGCATCATCGCCACCCACCGAAAGGAAGGGCATGACAAGCTGCCCTTCATTTTGCTCAACCAGGTTCCCACTCGCATCAAATGTAAATGGCCCACCGAGTTCGCTCCCGACCGTGGTTCCAGCACCATCTCTGAATTGCACGCGTCCGCCGGGCGGTGTTGTGATAAACCCGGTATTCGCGAACAGAATCTGGTCAGGATTACCATCGTTCGGCCCAGTATCATCGGGATTTGCAGCAAACCTTAATCTCTGGTTAGCGTAATCGCGGTCCTGACCGATTATTTTACCCGAATCCTCATAACTTACATTGAAATAAGCGTTACCTCGACCATCACCAAAGTTTGAGCCACCTGTCAAACTAAGCGCAATACGCTCACCATCACCTTCATCAGCAAGGCCAGCCTGGCCATCGAATACCAGACCTTCAAAATTTTCCTTAAGGATGATATTCACCACACCTGACACAGCATCAGCACCATAAACAGCCGATGCACCACCCGTAATCACTTCCACACGCTGCAAGAGTGCAATGGGAATCGTATTGGTATCAACGGCAGCTGAGCCAGGCCTGCCGCCAACCTGGCGACGGCCATTGACCAACACTAACGTACGATCAATGCCAAGACCGCGCAAATCGATAAAAGCCGTTCCTGCTTCTTGCTCGGCGCCGATATTGGTATTTGCGTCAGACTGCGTTGTCCGGACCGAGGGCATCTTGTTGATCAGGTCAGACACCCGGGTGATACCATTAAACTTAGTTGCGCCTTCACCAATCGAGATTACCGGAATAGGCGTTGAGGTGGTACTCCGCTGAATTCGCGAACCCGTAACCTGTAGAACTTCCACCTTCATTAATTCTGCAAGTGACATTGAAAGTAAATTATCTATAGGTAATTCCTCTCCATTAACTATAGAGTGAGTTATTGCGATAAATCCAAATACAGCTAATTGTCTTAACTTAGAGGCTTTCATCTTTTTGAGCATCGGTAGCGTTTGTTCATATATAACCTTCTATATTAAAATTACATTTTCACGCTTGCTTTAACTATAGGGGATTTTTCGGGGATCTGTTAATTCAGTTTCGCCAGATTAGGTTGGCAATAATTCAAGAAAAAAAGGCAAAACCCAGAACAACGGAAGACAAGGGGGATAAAACTGTAAAAGGAAAACGTCACTCAATGACCTGGGCAAAAAGGCTAAAGCGAGTATTCAACATAGATATTGAAACCTGTGACGCTTGTCAAGGGCAGATCAACCTTTGTAAAGGGATCATATCGTACACAAAGTGGCACTATTTTCGACTTCGTTCCGTTGACTGGTAACAAGGGGGCAATTAAGTTTTCTTATCAAGTTCCTATTAGGCATTTTGCCACTCACTGGTTTAATCAAACGGCTATGTTTACAGCATTATTATTCAGTCTCACTTTATTAATTAATTGATGCTTGTTTGAATTTATCCCTTTAACTTCAATAAATTTTCTTGGTATTTAACGCAATAAAGTCATTTGGTAAGGTCTATATTCGTATCTTTGTTAGCATTAAGCCAGTGATCATCTGAGAGTTCTTCAGCTAGCCATAAGCCGACATTGTTGCCTGAATTTGAAAGGCTAACTACTACCACATAGA